>NZ_JALNUR010000014.1 GCF_026540895.1 Sphingomonas sp. GM_Shp_1
CGCCGGGCGCGCCGCCAGGTCAGCAGCGCGAGGAATAGGGTGACGGCGGCGGCCAGCGCGGCGACCAGCCGGAAGACGTCGTTATAGGCGCGGATATTCGCCTCGCGCGTGGCGGCCTGGGACAGGAGGGCCGCCCCCTCGGCGCGGGCCAGCATGGGGTCGCCCACCACGCCCGAGACCCGCGCGCCGCCCGCCTGGATACGCTGCGCCACCTGCGGGTCGGTGGGGTCGATATTCTGGACGATGGCGGCGCTATGCGCCTTTTCGCGGATCACCTGGTAGGTGCCGAGCAGGGCGGTGCCGCCCAGCCCGCCGACCGAATTGAGCATTCCGAACAGCGCGATGAAGCTGATGACATGCCCCGCCCCCTGTTGCAGCGCGCGGGTCATCCCGAACAGCAGCGACGGGCCGAGGAAGAAGGTGGTCGAAAAGGCGATCAGCGCCTGGGTCGCGTACAGTTCGGGCGCGCGGGTGAGGTTGGTCGAAAAGCTGTCGATATAGGCGGCGATGGCGACCAGCCCGATCGCGAACATGACCGGATGGGTCAGCTTGGTCGGGTTCAGCGTCACCGCGCTCAGGACGACGCCCGCGACCGAGGCGATGAAGGCGATGGCGAACAGCGTGCGGAACTGATCGTTGTTCTGGCCCAGCGCGGTGAGCAGGCCGACCGCGCCGAAATTCTGTTCGGACAACACGATGCGCGCCATGATTGTGACGATGGCGAAGCGGACGATGTCCATCGATCCCAGCCAGCGCGTGTTGAGCAGCGGATTGGCGCGGTGATGCTCGATCCACAGGGCGGCGGCGAGCAGCGGGATGGCGATGGCCAGTGACCAGCCGATCCAGGCGGCCTGCGTCCACCACACCAGTCGCCCCTGGCCCAGCACCGCACAGAACAGCCCGATCGCGGGCGCGTAGAGCGAGAAGGTCAGGAAATCGAGCGGTTCGAACGCCTTGACCCGCTGCGTCGGGGGTAGGCGCAGCGCGATGATCGCGGCCAGGCTGACCGCCGCCAGCCCGAACTCGAACAGGTACAGCGTCCGCCAGTGCGACATGGCGAGCAACTCGGGCGAGAAGAGGCGGGCGAGCGGTGTCGCGCATTGCGGCACGCCGATGCCCAGCACGATCGCCTTCAGCCGCCATTTCGCGGGCAGCGCCTGCATCATGTAATAGAGGCCCAGCGACGACAGCGCTGCCGCCGCCATGCCGCTCGCCGCGCGCACCGCGATGGCGGTGGAGAAGTCGCGCACGAACAGATGGGCGAAGGTCAGGATCGTATAGAGCCCGGCGAACAGCAGCGCGAAGGGCCGGAGGCCGAATTGCTGGCGGAACTTGATCAGCAGCAGGTTGATCGAGGCGTTCGTCATCACATAGACGATGGGCAGCCAGGCGATCTCGGTCGGGTCCAGCCCCAGCGCACCCTGCAACTGCACCGTATTGACCTGGACCAGCGCATTGCCCAGCCCGCCGGTGATCCCGATCAGCACCGCGATCGCGCCATAGGCGATGCGCCGGCGATAGGGATGCTCGAAATTGCCGGGCGATCCGGGAATGGTCGGCTTTTCATGGGGAGCGAAGGCCCATTCCTCCTCGCTCCAGAATTGCCGAAACCGTGATGCCATCCCCCGTCCTCTCTTGGCGCACGCCCCAAACGCGCAAGCGACCGTTTCGGGTGCGTGACGCTATGGCCGACGCGTCGATCGCCGGGGCGATGCGAAGCGCTTTTGTTGCGATACAACCGACATATCCCCGTTACGGAGCTGCCCGTTCCTGCTATTTTCCCGGCGTCGCGTCGAATAATCGCCCTTATGCGCGAAGGTGAGGAAGAGGTGCCGATGGGCAAGCGCGATCCCCGAATGCCGATCAGCCATGATCTGCTCCAGGCGACGATGGATGCCTCCACCGACATGATCCAGGTGTTCGAGGCGATCCGCGACGATGCCGGGCGGATCGTCGATTTCCGCTGGGTGCTCAACAACCACCGATCGGAAAGCCTGTATGGCGAGGTGCGCGGCCAGAGCCTGCTGGAACGCAATCCCGGCGTGGTGGTGGAGGGGATTTTCGACACCTTCTGCCGCGTGACCGAAACCGGCATCGCCGAGCAGAGGGAGCGTCATTACGTCCATGAGCAGTTCGACGGCTGGTTCTACCAGACGGTCGTGAAGCTGGGCGACGGCGTGGCGACGACCACCCGCGACATCACCGAGTGGAAGACGTCGCAGGCCGAGGTGATCCGCCTCCGCGAGGAAGTGGTGCGGATCAAGCTGGCCGATAGCGAGAGCCAGTTGGCGGCGATCTTCGCGACCGCGCCGGTCGGCCTGTCGGTCATCGCGCCCGATGGCCGCTTCCTGCGGGTGAATGACGAACTGTGCCGGATCCTGGGTCGCTCGCGCGACGAGGTGCTGGCCTCCGGGATCGCGGACCTGACCCATGCCGACGATCTGGCCCCCAGCCTGGACGCCCTGGCCCGCGCCGCCGGGACGGGGACGCCCAGCACGCTGGACAAGCGCTATCGTCGTCCCGACGGGACGTTGGTATGGGCGAACAGCACCATCTCGCTGCTGCCCGATGGCCAGGGGCAGGCGAGCCGCTTCCTGGTGGTCACCTCCGACCTGACCGAACGGCGCAAGGCCGATGCGCTCCAGCGGGTGCTCATCGCCGAATTGCAGCATCGCACCAGCAATCTGATGGGCGTGGTCCGCTCGATCGCGAACGACAGCGTGCGCGCCAGCAGCGATCTGGCGGGCTTCCATGCCCAGTTCAACGACCGGCTGGAGGCGCTGTCGCGGGTGCAGAGCCTGTTGTCGCGGCTGAGCGAGCATGATCGGGTGTCGTTCGACGACCTGATCCAGTGCGAGCTGGCGGCGATGGGCGGCGATGCGAAGCGCGTCACGCTGCACGGGCCGGCCGGGGTCCGTCTTCGCTCCTCGACCGTCCATACGCTGGCCATCGCGCTGCATGAACTGGCGACCAACGCGGTCAAATATGGCGCGCTGGGCCAGCCGGGGGGGCGTCTGTCGATCCGCTGGACATGGGAGCCGGACGGGCTGGACGGCAAGCCGTGGCTGCATATCGACTGGCGGGAAAGCGGCGTCGACATGCGCGCCGCAGGCCCCGCCTCGCGCGGCGGCGGGCAGGGGCGCGAGCTGATCGAACAGGCGCTCCCCTATCAACTCGGCGCGCGCACCACCTATGAACTGGGGCCGGAAGGCGTGCACTGCACCATCGCGATGCCGGTTTCGACCAGCGTGGCGGCGGGAACGGGCTAAGCTACGGCTCCCACCCTTCTCCCCCAGCGGGAAAGGTACGGAGCACCTGCCTCACCCCGCTCAGTCGTCCAGCATCGCCCGGATACGCGCCGCCAGATCGGCGAAGTCGAACGGCTTGGTGATCAGCGCCACGCCCGCGTCCAGCCGTCCGCCATGGACGATCACGTCGCGGGCATAGCCGGTGGTGAACAGCACCTTCAACTCGGGGTGGAGCGACCGCGCGGCGGAGGCCAGGTCGGCCCCGGTCATGCCGCCCGGCAGCACCACGTCGGAAAAGAGCAGCGCGATCCGCGTCGCCTCGGGCGCGTCCAGCAGGGCGAGCGCGGAGGCGCCGTCCTCCGCCTCCAGCACCTCATAGCCCAGTTCGCGCAGCGCCTCGGTCGAATAGGCGCGGACATCGGCATCGTCCTCGACCACTAGGATCGTCTCCGACCCGCGCATCGGGCGGGTGGCGGCGGATACCTCGGCGACCGGTGCCGCCTCGCCATGGTGGCGCGGCAGGAACAGGGTGACGCGGGTACCCTGGCCGGGGTGGGACTCGATATTCACCTGCCCGCCCGACTGCTTGGCGAAGCCATAGACCATCGACAGGCCCAGGCCGGTCCCCTTGCCGACCTCCTTGGTGGTGAAGAACGGCTCGAACACCCGGCCCAGCGTCGCGCGGTCCATGCCGATGCCGGTGTCGCTGACCTCGATCGCGACATAATCGCCGGGATCGGTGGCATAGGGGGCGGGGCCCGCCGCCATCGTCGTCAGCCCGTCCCGCGTGGCGTTGCGCATCGCGATCGACAGGGTGCCGCCATGCGGCATGGCGTCGCGCGCATTGACCGCCAGGTTCAGGATCGCGCTTTCCAGCTGGTTGGGATCGGCCTCGACCGGCCAGAGATCGGGCGCGGCCTCGATCGCCAGCGACACCTGCTCGCCCAGCGTGCGGGTCAACAGGTCGGACAGTCCGTCGACCAGCCGGACCGCATCCACCGATTGCGGGGCCAAAGGCTGCCGCCGCGAAAAGGCGAGCAGCCGCTGGGTCAGCGTCGCGGCCCGCTTCGCGCCCGTCATCGCATGGGTGGCGGCGCGCCGGGCGCGGGGATGCTCGTCGATCGGCAGGAAACGGTCCAGCATCTCCAGATTGCCGACCACGACCTGGAGCAGATTGTTGAAGTCGTGCGCGATACCGCCGGTCAACTGGCCCACCGCCTCCATCTTCTGGCTCTGGCGGAGTTGCGCCTCCATATCGGCCAGCCGCTCCTGCTGGGCGAGGCGTTCCGACACGTCGGTCGCGAACTGATAGGCGCCGAGCGGCGTACCCTCGGGCGAGACCAGCGGGCTGAAGCGCAACTCATAATGCCGCCGATGGCCGTCCAGATCCTCCAGCGCCTGGATGACCGAAAAATCCTCGCCCGCCAGCACCCGCGTCCAGTAATCGCGCATCACCGACAGGATTTCGGGGCGACGCGCCATCGCCTCGCTCTTGTGCTGACCGATCTGGGGACGGATGCCGAAGATGCGCTCGAAATCGTCGGCGGCGGCGCGGTTGATCGCCAGATAGCGGTGATCGAAGCCCAGCACCTGGACCATGGTGCCGGTCGAATCCATGATGTCGGCGAACAGCCTGCGCTCGGCCAGAGCCTCGACCACGCGGCGTTCCAGCACGGCGTTGACGTCGCGCAGCGTCTCCTCGGCCCGGCGGCGTTCGTCGATGTCGAACACCGATCCGACCATGCCCAGATAGGTGCCGTCCTCGTCGGTGCGCGGGATCGCCGTCACCATCGACCAGCGATAGGTGCCGTCATGATGCAGCAGGCGGAATTCCAGGCTGAACGAGACCTGGTTTCCGGTCGCGTTGCGGAACGCCGTCTCCACGGCGCATCGGTCGTCGGGGAAGATCGCCTTCAACCACTGGAAGTCCAGGCCCTGCTCCATCGGCAGTCCGGTCTGCACGCTCCAGGCCCGGTTGATATAGACGCAGTGGCCGTCCGCGCGCGTGACCCACATGATGATGGGCACATGGTCGGCGACGTTGCGGAACCGCGCCTCACTCTCCCGCGCGGCGGCGATGGCGATCTCCCGCTCCTGCCGATCGCGCATCCGTGCGCTGCTGTCGATCACCGTCGCCAATATGCCCGAAGGCTGCCCCGTCTCGTCCGCGATCGGCGTATAGTCCAGGTCCAGCCAATGCTGTTCCGCCACGCCGCGATGCGCCAGCAACATGGCCTGGTCGCGATAGGCCAGCGGCTCTCCGCCGAGCACGGTCGCGATCACCTGGGCATTGAAGACCGCCGCCTCGGGCCAGCTGTCGAGCAGCCGCCGGCCCAGGATCGCGGGGTGCCGGTCGCCCGAGAAGGCCGCATAGGCCGCATTGTAGATCAGGATGCCCTCCGGCCCCCAGATCGTCGCCATCGGGATGGAGGAGGACAGCGCGATACCGATCGCGGTCAACCGGCTCTGCGGCCAGTCGGCGATCGGCCCCAATGGCGTCGCGGCCCAGTCATGCCCCGCGATCAGCCGCCCCATCTCGCCGTTGCGCGCCAAGATGGCGGCAAACCCGGCAGGGATGTCGGCTCGGTCGTGGGTAGTCGCGATCATGCTCGGTTCCTCCCCCCTCGAAACCCGGCGCAAGAGATGCTGTAGCGTTGCTTTCGTTCGAGGAACAGAGGCGCGCACCCGTATCTTGCTCTGGGTAGGTGAAATTATTCCAAATCCGTTCCTTTTGTTTGTCGGGGCCATCGTTACGCTTGCGATCTCTACCGGCGCCGCGGCCCGATCCGGTCGGTCGCCCGCACGCATCACTTTGTCACGGACCCGATAGGCATTTGCCATGTTGGACTGCTAAAGCTGAGCGAAAATAGGAGAGACAGGCATGAGCGGACATCTTCACCCTGTACCGGACTGGGCCGACAGCGCGTCCATGACCGCCGACGGTTATGCCCAGGCCTATGACGCGGCACGCACCGATCCGGACGGCTATTGGCGCGAACAGGCGCAGCGGCTGGACTGGATCACGCCCTTCACTCGCGTGAAGGACACCAGCTTCGACGAAGCGGATTTCCGCATCCAATGGTTCGCCGACGGGCAGCTCAACGTCGCGGCCAATTGCATCGACCGGCATCTGGAAACCCGCGCCGATCAGGTCGCCATCCTGTGGGAAGGCGACACGCCGGGGACCGAGCGGCGGATCACCTATCGCGAGCTTCACGAACAGGTCTCGCGCCTCGGCAACGCGCTGAAGGCATTGGGCGTCGCGCGGGGCGACCGCGTCACCATCTACCTGCCGATGATCCCGGAAGCCGCCTTCGCGATGCTCGCCTGTGCGCGGATCGGGGCGATCCATTCGATCGTGTTCGGCGGCTTCTCGCCCGAAAGCCTCGCCAACCGCATCGTCGATTGCGATTCGCGGATCGTCATCACCGCCGACGGCGGTTGTCGCGGGGGCAAGGCGGTGCCGCTCAAGGCCAATGTCGATGCCGCGCTGGAGCATCACGGCGTCGCGGTCGATCATGTCGTCGTCGTCCAGCATAGCGGCGTCGACGTGACGATGAAGCAGGGCCGCGACGCCTGGTACGGCGATCTGGTCGACGCCGCCTCGCCCGATTGCCCGCCCGAGGCGATGGGGGCGGAGGACCCGCTGTTCATCCTCTATACCAGCGGTTCGACCGGCAAGCCCAAGGGCGTGCTGCACACCAGCGGCGGCTATCTGCTCTGGGCGTCCTGGACCCACAGCCACGTCTTCGATTACCGCGAGGGCGAGGTCTTCTGGTGCGCCGCCGATGTCGGCTGGGTCACCGGGCACAGCTATGTCGTCTATGGCGCGCTCGCCAACGGCGCGACGACGCTGATGTACGAGGGCGTGCCCAACTATCCCGATTTCAGCCGCTTCTGGCAGATCGTCGACAAATATCAGGTATCGACCTTCTATGCCGCCCCCACCGCGCTGCGCGCGCTGATGCGCGAGGGCGACGAATGGGTGAAGAAGACCGACCGCTCGTCCCTGCGTATCCTGGGATCGGTGGGCGAGCCGATCAACCCGGAAGCCTGGGAATGGTATTATCATGTGGTGGGCGAGGGGCGCTGCCCGATCGTCGACACCTGGTGGCAGACCGAGACCGGCGGCCACATGATCGCGCCGATTCCGGGCGCGGTGGCGCTCAAGCCCGGTTCGGCCACCCTGCCGCTGCCCGGCGTGCTGCCGCAGATCGTCGATGCCGAGGGCAAGGTGCTGGACGGCGCGGTCGAGGGGAACCTCGTCATCGCCGATAGCTGGCCGGGGCAGATGCGCACCGTCTGGGGCGATCACGACCGTTTCTTCCAGACCTATTTCACCACCTATCCGGGGAAGTATTTCACCGGCGACGGGTGCCGCCGCGACGAGGACGGCTATTACTGGATCACGGGCCGGGTCGATGACGTCATCAACGTCTCGGGCCACCGCATGGGCACCGCCGAGGTCGAATCGGCCCTGGTCGCCCACGTCAAGGTCGCCGAGGCCGCCGTGGTGGGTATGCCGCACGATGTGAAGGGGCAGGGCATCTATGCCTTCGTCACGCTGAACGCCGGGGTCGACGAGGACGAGGCGCTGCGCGCCGAGCTGATCCAATGGGTCCGCCGCGAGATCGGACCGATCGCCACCCCCGACGCGCTGCAATTCGCGCCCGCGCTCCCCAAGACGCGTTCGGGCAAGATCATGCGCCGCATCCTGCGCAAGATCGCCGAGAATCAGGTCGATGCACTGGGGGACACCTCCACCCTGGCCGATCCGGCGGTGGTGGATCATCTGGTCGCCAACCGGATCGAGCCGGGGAAGAAGGCGGCGTGATTTGAGGACGGGGGGCCGCTGGCTTGGCGGCCTCCCGACGCCCCTTGGCCTTCGACTTCGCTCAGGCCGAACGGAGCGAGGGAACAAGGCCTCTCATACCCACCATCCGTTCAGCCTGAGCGAAGTCGAAGGCCACTCCCCCATGCAAGGGAATCAGGGCGCCTTGCGCACCGGCGGCAAGGCGGCGCAAATATCCACACCCCCCGCCGGCACGGTGAAGAAGTCGTTCTTCCGATTCTCCCGCCCCTTGATCCAGGCGGCGAAGCGCGGCGACGCCGTCTCGCGATACTGGTAATGCGGTCGCTCAGCGGCGGGCAGTTCGCTCGCCAGCCGGGCCGAGACGATCGGCAGACGCTGCGCCACTTCCTTGTAGAAGCCTAGATCCCCCATCCCGCGCGGCAGGGTGGACAGCGCCTCCATCCCGTCGATCACCCGCCCCGCCACCGCGATATTGCGGTCCAGCCCGCGCGGCGAATGGCCGATGATCGTGTAGAGTTCCGCCCCGGTCCCCGTGCTCGGCGCCAGGTCGCGCGCGACGCCGACCATGCCATAGCAATGCGGAAGCCATTCCGACGACGCATCCCCCGCCAGCGGCCAGCCATCGCGGCTATAGCCCGCCCAGGCGGCATAGGGATCGGGTCTGCTCAACCGCGCGACCGCGCTGTTGCCCGCGCGGACATACTCGGCGGGCGGATTGGCGACGATGCCGGGGGGCAGCGGCTTCTTCTCGGTCGCGTCGCCCCATTGCGCGACATAATTTTCCTGGACCCGGTAGACGCTGGTCCCCGCATCCCACCAATGCGCCCGCGCCAGCGCGCGGATGTTGGCTACATGGACCGGCGTCTGCGCGGCGGCGAGGCGCACCGTCACCGTCTTGCCGTTCGACAGGGTGAAGATCAGCACCTCGTCATCCGGCACCGCGATCCAGTCGGACGGCAGGGGATCGCTCGCCTGCGCGACGGCAGGAGCGGGAGCGGGCGAAGCCTGCGCGAAAAGCGCGGCGAGCAGAAGCGCGATCGTCATGATGGAACAGACTGCCCCAGCCCGATCCCCCACGCAATCGCTTGCGCGGGGCGCAGAAGCGCATTAGGGGCGCGTGCTCCAGGCATGAACTCATGCGGAGCGGTGGCCGAGTGGTCGAAGGCGCTCGCCTGGAAAGTGAGTATACGGCAAAACCGTATCGAGGGTTCGAATCCCTCCCGCTCCGCCATATCTCGTCGATTTTGCTCAGCGCCTGAAGTCGCGAACGGCGCCATCCCGTGGTTATCCGGTCGGGCGGTCCGTCGGACATCGCGGTGCAGTTTTGCGCCTGCTCGAAGGTTATCACCGGGCCGTTGCGGCGTGGAGAAAACGGAGCGATCATGCGATGACGATCCCCTCATGACCAAGACCCGCAACCGCTATTATGACGGTCCGCCGAGCGACCATTTCGATGGGACGCGCTTTTTCAATCCGGGGCAGGCCGGTACCGATCGCGGGCTGCGCGCGGTGCTGCGGTGGAAGCTGGCGGGCGGGGCCGCCCGGTGGCCCCGATCGGTGCCGGTGACGCCCGCCACGCCGCTGGCGCGGGTCGATGGGCTGATCGTTACCATGGTCGGCCATGCGTCGCTGCTGATCCAGGTCGCCGGGGTCAATATCCTGACCGACCCCGTCTGGTCGGAGCGTGCCAGCCCCTTTCGTCGTATCGGCCCCAGGCGCGTGACCGCGCCGGGGATCGCGTTCGAGGACCTGCCGCCGATCGATATCGTCCTGCTCAGCCATGGGCATTACGACCATCTCGACATCGATACGCTCCGGCGGTTGCAGGTGGATCATGATCCGCTGATGGCGATGCCGCTCGGCAATGATGCGATCGTGCGCCGGGCGATACCGGATGCGCGCTGCGTGACGGCCGACTGGTGGGATCGCCTGGATCTGGGGCAGGGCGTCACCTCGACATTGACGCCCGCCTATCACTGGTCGAACCGCTGGCCGAGCGACACGCGGATGATGCTGTGGGGTGGGCATTATCTCGACACCCCGGCGGGATCGCTGTGGTTCGTCGGCGACACGGGCTATGGCGACGGTCGCATCTTCGGCGAGGTCCGCACCCGGCTGGGATCGCCGGACGTGGCGCTGATCCCGATCGGAGCCTATGCGCCGCGCTGGTTCATGGCGGCGCAGCATGTCGATCCGGCGGAGGCGGTGCGGATCTTCACCGATGTCGGCGCGAACAGGGCGCTGGGTATCCATTGGGGGACGTTCCAGTTGACCGACGAGGCGCGGGATGCGCCGGTGCGGGAACTGGCCCAGGCGCTGTCGTCGGCCAGCATCCCGCCGGAGCATTTCGTGGCAGCGGAGCCGGGGCGGGCTTACTCCTTTCCCTGATCGCGAGCGGGGTTGCTGACGACACAGGTTTCCGACTGGACAAGCTGTTCGGCATAGCTCAATCTTCGTATACGAAATACGAGGTGAGCTTATGATGAATGGGCGTGGGTGGACCCGAAAAGGACGTAGCGAGGGTCCGCGAGCCAGGGGGCACGTCCGCATCCCATCGCTCACCTTCGGCCTGTTGATCGTTCTGGGAGCCAGCGCCTGCGCGTCCATGGGGCCGCCGCCCGCCGCGTTGAAACTCGCGCCATTCTATACCCGGTATCTCGACGCAGGGGGGATTCCGATCACCGCATCCAGCCAGGTCTCTCCCGCGGCCATGCGCCGGGCGCGGAAGATCGCCGTCCAGATGCTGGCGCACCGCCCGGACATCCTGCTCGCGTTGCGGAAGAGCGGTGCGCGAATCGCGATCATGGCGGAGACGGAGGGGACGACCGATCTCCCCGAACAGGCCGACTGGAAGAAGCCGGAACGCGACGACCCGGTCCTGACCTTTTGCGAACGCAAACATTATGACGAACGCATCGGGCGGCTGAGCGACCGCGACTATTGGAATGGTCGCGCACGCGGCATGGGCGGGTTGCTGACCAGCGGCGCGGAGGAGAATCTGCTCGGGCGGCCGGGCACCCGATATTTTGGCGAGAACATCTTCGTCCATGAATTCTCGCACGAGATCATGACCGGGATCGAGGTCGCGGACCCCGACCTCTTCGCGCGGATCAAGGCGCGCTATGCCGAGGCGAAGGCCAAGGGCCTTTGGAAGGGCGAATATGGCGAAACCACCGCCGAGGAATATTGGGCGGAGGGGACGCAATTCTGGTTCAACTCCAACAAGCTGGCGGTGGTCGACGGACAGCGCATCCTGTCGGACCAGGATCTGCGCGCCTATGATCCGGCGCTCTATGCGCTGCTGGCCGAGGTCTATGGCGATCGACATCATCTCGATGCCGATGTCTTCTACGATCACCCGGCGCGCGTACCGTCCGGGCCTCTCCCCCGTTCCACCGCCGAGGTTTGCTGATGCGCACCAGACGGACGCCGAGCCGGGCGGTCACTCCCGCGCGCCTGCGCCGCTGGATGGTCCTATGGCTGGTCACGATGCCGGCGCCGCTCGCCTGGCCGGGGCTCGTCGCGGCGGAGGTTCGGCCGGTGGGGGCCTGGGTCTTCGACGATGTGGCGGACTATCCGGGCATCACGATGATGCGGGTCGAGCCGAAGGGGCGCGGCATGGTCGGGCGGCTGACCAGCCGCTGGTATGGCGATGTGGAGATGCTTGGCATCGTGCTGCGCGGGGCCACGCTGCACTTCGATACCCGCAACATCAACGATCGCGATCGCCCGACCCGCCACTGGACCGCGACCTTCGACGGCAAGCGGGGTGTCCTGCTGAAGGGCGGTATCTGGCATGGCGATATCGCCCAGCACGGTCGGCGCGGCACGCCGCAAGAGGTGCGTCGCCTGGCCTTTCGGCCCGCCGCCCCGCTGCCACCGCTGGGGACGCTCGCCCCCGATGGCCTGGCCGCGACGCCGCCCATGGGGTGGTCGAGTTGGAACAGGTTCGCCGACAGGATCGATGACGCCACCATCCGGGCGATGGCCGACGCACTGGTGACCAGCGGTCTGCGCGATGCGGGCTATATCTATGTCAATATCGACGATGGCTGGCAGGGGACACGCGGCCCGGACGGAGCGCTGCGGTCCAATGATCGCTTCCCGGACATGAAGGCGCTGGCCGACTATGTTCATGCCAGGGGGCTGAAACTCGGCATCTACAGCGCGCCGGGACCGCGCACCTGCGCGGGCTATGAGGGCAGCTATGGCATGTCGGACAGGACGCCCGGACCTTCGCGGCCTGGGGCGTGGATTATCTGAAATACGACCTGTGTTCGGGCGAATGGTTCTACGACACGGCCGAGCGCGTGAAGCAGGCCTATCACGCGATGGGCCAGGCATTGCGCGCGACCGGGCGGCCCATCCTGTTCTCGCTGTGCGAATATGGACGGTTCGACGTCGCCGACTGGGGCCGGTCCGTCGGCGGGCATGTGTGGCGCACGACCGGTGACATCACCGACGATTACAAGACGATGGCGGATATCGGCTTCGAGCGGAATCCACGCTTTCCCCATCACGGCCCGGGCGGCTGGAACGATCCCGACATGCTGGAGGTCGGCAATGGCGGGATGACGCGCGACGAATATCGCGCGCATATGGCGCTATGGGCGATGCAGGCGGCGCCGCTGATCATGGGCCACGACCTGCGACGGATGACCGACGATACCCGTCGCCTGCTGGCCATGCCCGCGGTGATCGCCATCGACCAGGACCGGCTGGGCGAGCAGGGCCGCCGCATCCGCCGCGCCGAGGGGATCGAGCTATGGCGCAAGCGGCTGTCCGACGGGTCGGTGGCCGTCGCGATCTTCAACCGCACCACCCTGGCGCAACGCGCGCGCCTTCTGCCCGAGGATAGCGGACTGGCCGGTCCGGTCCGGGTGCGCGACCTGTTCGAGGATCGCGTACTGGCAGGGGGCGAGGTGGCACCGACCGTCGCGCCGCACGGCGTCGTCCTGCTGCGGGTCGAGCCGGTCACGGCGCGATGAGCCGCGCCGCCGCGCCCCTATAAGCCATCGTTCCGCTGGACCGGGAGGTCCATGCCGGGCGGTTTTCATTTCCCCCCGGCCGGCGGCTTTATGCAGCAAAAGCAGCCTTGCGGTTACCTTTGGAGGCGCCAGAGGTTAAGCGGCGCTATGGAACAAAAAGCTCTCGTCATGGCGCTGATCGGTGTTCTGGGGATCGGCGCGCAGTGGATCGCGTGGCGGACGGGGTGGCCGGCCATCGCGCTGATGCTGGCCGCCGGGGTCATCGCCGGGCCGATCACCGGCGTGATCATCCCCGAACACACGTTCGGCGATCTGCTCGAACCCATGATATCCGTCGCCGTCGCGCTGATCCTGTTCGAGGGTGGCCTCAGCCTCAACTTCCGCGAGTTGCGCAAGACCGAAGGCGCGGTGACGCGGCTGATGATGATCGGCATCCCGCTGGGCTGGGTGCTGGGCTCGCTCGCCTGTTACTATGTCGCCGGGCTGGTCTGGCCGGTGGCGATCCTGTTCGCCGGTATCCTGGTGGTGACCGGCCCGACCGTGGTCATCCCCCTGCTGCGCCAGAGCAATATCGCCGCGCGCCCCCGCGCGATCCTGAAATGGGAGGCGATCGTCAACGATCCCTTCGGGGCGCTGTGCGCGGTCATCACCTATGAATATCTGCGCCGCGTCGACCAGGGCGGGACGCTGGTGTCCGTCGTCGTCGCGCTGCTCGGGGCGGCGGTGGTGTCGGGGCTGATCGGCTATGGCATGGCGCGCGCGATCGCCTGGGCCTTTCCGCGCGGCCATGTGCCGGAATATCTGAAGGCGCCGGTGCTGCTCGTCGCGGTCATCGGCACCTTCGTCCTGTCCAACCTGATCCAGCAGGAAACGGGGCTGCTCGCGGTCACCGTTATGGGCGTGGCGGTCGCCAATATGCGGCTGGATTCGTTGCGCGACATCCATCCCTTCAAGGAGAATGTGACGGTCCTGCTGATCTCCGGCGTGTTCGTCCTGCTCTCGGCGTCGCTGGACCTGAACGTGCTGCGCCTGTTCGAATGGCGCTTCGCCGCGTTCCTCTTCGCGCTGTTGTTCCTGGTCCGCCCGGCGACCGTGCTGATCGCCCTGGCCTTCAGCAAGATCCCCTGGAACGAGCGGCTGCTGGTCGCCTGGATCGCGCCGCGCGGTGTCGTCGCGGTCGCGGTGTCGGGGCTGTTCGCGCTGCGCCTCGACCAGCTGGGCTATGGCAACGGCAATATCTTGGTCTCCCTGTCCTTCGCCGTGGTGGTCGCGACGATCATCGCCCATGGCTTCAGCATCCGCTATGTCGCGCGCTGGCTGAAGGTCACCGGGGCGACCCAGAAGGGCCTGTTGATCGTCGGCAGCACGCCGTGGAGCATCTCGCTCGCCCAGCAGATCCAGTCGCTGGGGCTGCCGGTGACGATCGCCGATACCAGCTGGCAGAGGCTGTCCGGCCCGCGCCAGGCGGGGATCGAGACCTATCATGGCGAAATCCTGGCCGAGACGACCGAGGAGCGGCTCGACCTGACCCAGTTCCAGGTGCTGGTCGCGACGACCGACAACGAGGCGTATAATGCGCTGGTCTGCAACGAGTTCGCGCACGATATCGGTCGCGACTCCGTCTATCAGCTTGGCGGGAGCGGCGACGACGAGGATCATCGCAGCCTGCCGGAAGCGCTGCGCGGGCGGGCCATGTTCACCACCGGCCACGGGGTGGAGGATATCCTGCAACGCGAGGCGGCGGGATGGGCCTTCCGCAAGACGCGGATCAGCGAGCAGTTCAACTTCGACCATGCCCGCTCGACGCTGCCTGACGAGGCCGACATGCTGTTCGTGCTGCGCAAGGACGGTCGCATCCGCTTCTTCACCCATGCCGCGCGACCGACCCCGCAGACCGGCGATATCGTCGTGTCCTACGGGCCCTCGCGCCACGGCGATCCCGACGCTAAACAGTCCAGTCACATCGGAGGGGATGTCGCATGACGATATCGACATGGAGCAACCGGACCGCGCGCGCGATCGCGGCGGGCATGATCGGCCTGGGCATCACCGCCTGCCAGCCGGGCGGCGGCGCGCCCGCCGGGAACGAGGCGGCGGCGGTCGCAGCCGATGATGCGGTCGAGAACAATGTGGCGATGCCCGGCAACGACCTGGCAGCGGCCGAGCCGGAAGAGGCCAAGAAGTCGATCATCCGCCCGGATATCGCACCTTCGCCGACCCCGACGCCGCCCGCCGAACCCGTCGAGATGACCATTCCCTTCCCCGCCAAGGGGGCGCAGATGGACCAGGCGGGGATGGCGCAACTCGATACGCTGCTGGCCGATCCGGTCCTGGCGCTGGGCGGACCGATCACGATCTGGGGGCATAGCGACTCGACCGGCTCGGATGCGGCCAACCTGCTCGCGTCGCGCCACCGCGCGGAGGCGGCACGGGATTATCTGGTCAAAAAGGGCGTCGCCGCCGACCGGATCACCATCGTCGCGCTGGGCGAAGCCCGCCCCGTCGCGCCCAACCGCAAGCTCGACGGCTCGGACGATCCCGAAGGTCGCGACAAGAATCGCCGCGTCGAGATCAAGGTGGACCTGCCCAGGACAGCGCCGGTCGCGGAGGCGAATAAGGAGCCTTGACGCCGCCCGACCCGGACGCTCGCTTTTAAAAGCCGGACGCCCGAAAGCGGGCAAGCGTTCGGCACATTCTGGGCCCATCCCCCCCCCGGGGGCCGATCGACATTCCCTTATTCCTCCCCTTGCAGGGGAGGAATAAGGATTGTGCAGCCTGAATGTCGACTGGTCCTAAGACGCGACTCTGTTTCGTCAATTGGGCGAGTCCGCTTTGGCCCAGTTGGGTATGCTGCGTCCGCATCCCCATATCGTCTTGGGGAGAGGTTTTCCTCCCAACTCGGTAGGGAAGGGATAGTCCATCAGCGCCTGTGCAACGACGGAGCATCGTCCGCCGGGCATGCAGCTGATCGAGGTTCGGGCCAGGAGCCCGGCGTCGTTTTCGAGAGAATAGAGAATGGCCACGCCGCGATCCCGCAACCGGTCAAAATTCCACCCATAGCGACAGCGGCCGACGAAGCTGGCGACCATGCGCTCCTTCGCGAGATCGGGCGACGCCGTCGAGGCCGCCGCGCTAATCAGCGCATTGCTGGGCACGTAGCGGGGGACCATCCACCCGATGAAAAACAGTATCGCGAGCAGGGGCCACCCGAACATATGGGCAAGGAACATCTTTTTGCTCATGGCCGATCGGTACGCCGATATTCTGTGCAACCGCTTAACCCGAAGCGCTGCCGTGCCGACGACATCGTCCGCTTGCCACCCAATTCGGACACCCGCCGCTGAAACGCGGTATCCCATTTATCCGCAGCGGAAAAAGGCGTGAACGGCGATGGCGTCGACTGGCCCCTTCGTCCCATCACGTGAGCCATCAACCCCGACCGCATGGTCGTCGGGGCGGCAGCGAGACTGCCGCCGCCCCGACATCCCTCACTTCTTGCTGCGCGCGCGCTTGGGCGTGGCGGCGGCTTCGAGGTCTTCTTCCTCATCGGCCTGTTCCTCGCCCGCTTCGGTCAGCGCCTGGCCGAGGGCCTTGAGCTTGTCCTGCGACTTGTCCGCCCGGTCGGCGATCTTCGTCGTCGCGGCGCCCAGGCGGTGGAGAAGGTCGTGGATGCGGTCGGCGTCGGGCTCGTCCTTTTCCAGCTGCTTGCGGAGCGAGGCGAGGTCGCGAAGAATGCCCTTCGCACCCGGCGTGTCGACTTCCGCCAGCGCGGCTTCCCAGTCCTCTACCATCGTGGCGCCCTTGGCGGCCTTGGTATTCTCTATGCCGCGGTTGATCGCGTTCATCGTTCCGGCGAATTTGACAGCCATCGCATGATCCTTTCCACACCGGCTCGTGCCGGCGTCCATCAACGAGGCATGCCGCGAAAAGAACCCCGTCGATCCAAGGATATTCCGCTATTTCGCCCCTTCGATCAGGCAATTGATCAGAAGGTCGCTGGCCGGCTTCACCTCCTCCTGATGGAGCGTCCGCGCACAGACCGAGCCGAGCGAGATGATCATGAAAGCCTGGGCGAGGGTGCGGTGTTCGCTCTCCACCGTGTCACTACCCATCAGTCCGGCGAAGGCGCGGCTGATATTCGCGAACGCCTGGGCCCGAACGTCCTGGAAGATCGCATTGATCCGGTCGTTGCGCGCCGCCTCCGCCGCGATCTCCAGGAATAGCCGGTCGCCGCATTCGTCCTTGCGGCAGGGGGTCGACGCGAGCCAGGCAATGATCCCCGCACGATTCCTGTCGGCCAGCGCCGTGTTGAGCGTGTCCTGGTCCGCGATGCGTTCGCAGTCCGCCGCGACGATCGCGGCGATGATGTCCTCTTTCGACGGAAAGTCGCGGTAGAGCTGCTGAACGGCGACGCCCGATTCCTTGGCGATCGCGGCGATCCCCGTGGCGTGGAAGCCATTCTCGACGAACAGGCGCCGGGCCACCTCCTTGATATTATGTCGGCGCATATCGGCGCGCGACCGGGGCTGGCAGTCGGTATTCAACAAGCTAGGGCCTCTCTCATTCCAGGTTGACGCGCTCGAACGGCGGGTCTAACGGCGCTATTTGTGAGTGATCGCTCTCAAACAATTTTTCAAGCGGGAAATGATATGTCCTCCAATCGGCTTATCGGTCGTGTGTTGGCATCCGGCGCCTTGCTCGCACTGGCCGCCTGCGGCAGCGGTGGCAAGCAGCAGCAGGCGCCCCAGGGGCCGGCCCCTGTCGGTTATGTGGTGGCGAGCGAACAGCCTGTCACCCTCACGACCGAGCTGCCGGGCCGGACCACCGCATTCGAAACCTCCGATGTGCGGCCGCAGGTCAACGGGCTGATCACCCAGAGGCTGTTCGTCGAGGGTGACGTGGTCCGTCAGGGGCAGCCACTATACCGTATCGATCCCGCGCCCTACCAGGCTCAGGTCGCCAGTGCCCGCGCCGCGCTGACCCGTGCGCAGGCGAGCATCGCGTCGAGCGCCGCGCTGGCGCGCCGCTATGGCGAACTGGTCAAGATCAACGCGATCGCCCGCCAGGAATATGAGAACGCGCAGACCAGCGCGGCGCAGGCGCGTGCCGATGTGGCGGCCCAGCAGGCCGCCTTGCGGACCGCGCAGATCGATCTGGGGCGCACCACCATCCGGGCGCCGATCACCGGCCGGATCGGGCGTTCGGTCTTCACGACCGGCGCGCTGGTGTCCGCCTCGCAGACCGAGGCGCTGGCCACCATCCAGCGGCTCGACCCCATCTATGTCGACATCCAGGAGCCGAGCGCCGAGCTGCTGAAGCTGCGTCGGCAGATCATGAGCGGTCAGTTGACCCGCGACGGCAATGCCCGCGTCAGGCTGACCCTGGAGGATGGCAGCGACTATGGCCCGCAGGGCACGTTGCGCTTCGCCGACGTCACCGTCGACCCGACGACCGGATCGCAGGTGATCCGCGCGCTGTTCCCCAATCCCAACGGCCTGTTGCTGCCCGGCATGTTCGTGCGCGCCTCGCTGGTCGAGGGGACGCAGTCCAAGGCGTTCCTGGTGCCGCAGCGCGCCGTCAGCCGCGATGAAAAGGGGCAGGCGACGGTGCTGGTGATCGGCGCGGGCAACAAGGTCGAGCCGCGCACGCTCCAGACCGGCCGGTCGGTCGGCGATAACTGGATCGTCACCAGCGGTCTGAAGCCCGGGGACAAGATCATCGTCGAGGGCGGCATGATGCTGCGTCCGGGCATGCCGGTGCAGGGCAAGCCGTGGGATCCCAACGCCAAGCCCGCCGGCGCATCGCCGGAAGCGGGCCAGGCCCAGGCACAGGCGAAGTAACCAGCCATGTCACGCTATTTCATCGATCGCCCGATCTTCGCCTATGTGCTGGCGGTGCTGGTCGTCATCGCCGGCCTGCTCTCGCTGCGCACGCTGCCGATCGCGCAGTTCCCGGCGATTGCGCCGCCCGCGGTGTCGATCACGGCCACCTATCCGGGCGCCGACGCCCAGACGCTGGAAAACACCACCACCCAGATCATCGAGCAGCAGATGAAGGGGATCGACCACCTTCGTTACTTCTCGTCCTCCTCCTCCTCGGCGGGCAGCGTGACGATCACGCTGACCTTCGAACAGGGGACCGATCCCGACATCGCGCAGGTGCAGGTCCAGAACAAGCTGCAGGCGGCGACCCCGCTCCTGCCGCAGGAGGTGCAGCGTCAGGGCATCATCGTCGCCAAGGCGACGCAGAATTTCCTGCTGTTCGTCGGTCTCTATTCCGAGAATGGCAAGCATGACGCGGACGATCTGGCCGATATCGTCGCCTCGCGGATTTCCGATCCGCTGTCGCGCGTCACCGGCGTCGGCGACACCCAGATCTTCGGTTCGCAATATGCGATGCGCATCTGGGTCGATCCGATCAAGCTGAACAACTATGCGCTGACCATGGCGGACGTGACCAATGCTGTCACGGCGCAGAACGCGCAGGTCTCGGCCGGCCAGATCGGTGCGCAGCCCGCACCCAAGGAACAGATGCTCAACGCGACCGTCTCGGTCTCGTCGCGTCTGACCTCCCCGGAGCAGTTCGCGCAGATCCGCCTGAAGAGCAACACGGACGGATCGATCGTCCGGCTGGGCGACGTCGCCCGCGTCGCGATCGGCGCGGAGAATTACGCCTTCTCGGCGCAGTGGAACGGCAAGCCCGCCTCGGGCATCGGCATCAAGCTGGCCCCCGGCGCCAACGCGCTCGACACCGTCGTCGCGGTCAAGGAGCGGGTGAACGCCCTGGCGAAGGAGTTCCCGTCCGACGTCAAGGTCATCTTCCCCTACGACACCTCGCCCTTCGTTCGCCTGTCGATCGAGCAGGTCATCGAGACGCTGGTCGAGGCGGTCGTGCTCGTCTTCCTCGTGATGTTCCTGTTCCTCCAGAACTTCCGCGCGACGCTGATCCCGACGATCGCGGTGCCGGTGGTGCTGACGGGGACGTTCGCGGTGCTGGCGGCGTTCGGTTATTCGATCAACACGCTGACCCTGTTCGGCATGGTGCTGGCCATCGGCCTGTTGGTCGACGACGCGATCGTCGTGGTCGAGAATGTCGAGCGCCTGATCACCACCGAGCATCTGTCGCCCAAGGAGGCGGCGCGCAAGTCGATGGACGAGATCACCGGCGCACTGATCGGCATCGCGGCGGTGCTGTCCGCCGTGTTCCTGCCGATGGCGTTCTTCGGTGGGTCGACGGGCGTCATCTATCGCCAGTTCTCGATCACCATCGTGTCGGCGATGGTGCTGTCGGTCGCGGTCGCGCTGATCCTGACGCCCGCGCTCTGCGCCACCATCCTGAAGCCGCACGACCCGAACAAGGCCGAAGGTCATGGCCCGCTGGCGCGCTTCTTCCGCTGGTTCAACGACAAGTTCGACCGCGGCCGCGACCGGTATGAGAAGGGCGTGCGCTCGACCGCGCGGCGCTGGGGGCGTTCGCTGATCGTCTATGCGCTGATCGTCGCGGGGATGGCGTTCCTGTTCATGCGACTGCCCAGCGGCTTCCTTCCCGACGAGGATCAGGGCGTGATGATCGCGCTGGTCCAGGGCCCGCCGGGGGCGACCACGGCGCGGACCCAGAAGGGCCTCGACCTCGTCCGCGACCATTTCCTGAGCGATGCGGGCAGCGCCATTCGCGGCGTCTATACGATCAACGGCTTCAGCTTCGCGGGGCAGGGCCAGAATAGCGGCATCGCCTTCATCCCGATGAAGGAATGGAAGGACCGTCCCGGCGCGGAGAACAAGGCGCAGGCGATCATCGGCCGCGCGATGGGGGCGTTCGCCCGCTATAATGACGGCCTGATCTTCGCGGTCATACCGCCGGCGGTGCAGGAGCTGGGCAATGCCACCGGCTTCGACATGCAGCTCGTCGACGAGAGCGGCATCGGCCATGACAAGCTGCTGGCGGCGCGCAACATGTTGCTCGGCATGGCGTCGCAGAACAAGTCGCTGGTCGGCGTGCGCCCCAACGCGCTCGACGACGCGCCGCAGCTCAAGGTCAATGTCGACCAGGACAAGGCGGGTGCGCTGGGCCTCGACCTGTCGACCGTCAACAGCACGATCGCGACCGCCTGGGGCGGGTCCTATGTGAACGACTTCATCGACCGGGGCCGCGTGAAGCGCGTCTATATCCAGGCCGATGCCGCCTATCGCATGGCGCCCGAGGATATCGGCAAACTCTATGTGCGCGGGGCCACGGGCACGATGGCGCCGTTCACCGCCTTCTCCGACGTCTCGTGGAATCAGGGGCCGATGCAGCTCACCCGCTATAACGGCCAGCCCTCGATGGAAATCCTGGGCCAGGCCGCGCCGGGCGTGGCGTCGGGCGCCGCGATGAAGGCGATGGAGGAGATGCAGGCCAAGCTGCCGCCCGGCACCCGGCTCGACTGGACCGGCCTCAGCTATGAGGAGCAATTGTCCGGTGGTCAGGCGCCCGCGCTCTACGGCCTGTCGCTGCTGATCGTCTTCCTGTGCCTCGCCGCGCTGTACGAAAGCTGGTCGGTGCCGATCTCGGTCATGCTGGTGGTGCCGTTGGGCGTCGTCGGCGCGCTGCTCGCCGCCATGCTGACCGGGCTGAACAACGACATCTATCTGCAGGTCGGCCTGATCACCACGATCGGTGTGTCGGCGAAGAACGCGATCCTGATCGTCGAATTCGCCGAGGAGAGGATGCGCGAGGGCTATAATGCCTTCGACGCGGCGATCGAGGCGGCCAAGCTGCGCCTGCGGCCCATTCTGATGACCAGCCTGGCCTTTATCTTCGGCGTGTTCCCGCTGGCCATCGCCAATGGCGCGGGCGCGGGCGGCCAGAACGCCATCGGTCGCGCGGTGGTGGGCGGCATGTTCTCGGCGACGGTCCTGGCGATCTTCTTCGTGCCGATGTTCTTCGTCGTCGTCATGCGGCTGTTCGACCGCAGCAAGAACCGCAGGGCCGAGGGCGATACGCAGCCGCACGACGATGGCCGTCCCGATACGCCGCCCGTGCCGCAGGGAGTTTGATCCATGATCCGTTCCAAATCTGCCTTGGCCCTGCTGGCGGCGACGACGCTGGCCGGGTGCAATCTCGCCCCCAAATATGTCCGCCCGGTGGGCGCCGTCCCCGCGACCTTGCCCCAGGACGGCATTTATCCGGCGGCGGTGTCCGACGCGCCCGATGTGACCAAGATCGGGTGGCAGCAATTCTTCACCGACGACCGCCTGCGCCGCACCATCGCGCTGGGTCTTGAGAACAACCGCGACCTGCGCATCGCAGCGGCCAATGTGTTGCAGGCACGGGCGCAGTATCGGGTGCAGCGTGCGGATCTGGTCCCTTCGACCACCCTGTCGGGTTCGGGAACCTATACCAACAACATCCAGGGTGCGGCGGGCGCGCTCGGCGGCGCGGCGGGCGGCGGTGCCGGGGCGGGTACCGGCACCGGCACAGGAACCGGTGCTGGCGCCGGGGCCGGTGGCACGGGCCTGGGCGTCGGTGTGGGCTCGTCCGCGTCCAATCTGGAATTCTATTCGGTCAATGCCGGTTTCTCGGCCTTCGAACTCGATCTCTTCGGTCGCGTCCGCAACCTCAACCGCGCCGCGCTGGAACAGTATTTCGCGACCGAGGAGGCCCAGCGTTCGACCCGCATCAGCCTGATCGCCGAGATCGCGACGGCCTGGCTGACCTATGCGTCGGACCAGGACCAGTTGCGCATTTCGCAGGAGTCGTTGAAATCCTTCGCGCAATCGCTGGAGCTGACCCGCGCGCAGTTCCGGATCGGCGTCGCCTCCGAACTCGAGGCGCGACAGGCCGAGACGACCTATCAGGGTGCGCGCAACGACATCGCGGTGTTGAAGACGCGGGTGGCGCAGGACAAGAACGCGCTCGACCTGCTGGTCGGCGCACCGGTGCAGGTCGATCTGCTGCCGCAAGGATTGGGCGAAAGCGGTGCGGCCTTGCCGGTGCTGCCCACCGGCCTGTCGTCCGAGATATTGCTGCGCCGCCCCGACGTGTTGCAGGCGGAGCATCAGTTGATCGCGCAGAACGCCAATATCGGCGCGGCGCGCGCGGCGATGTTCCCGCGCATCTCGTTGACCGCGACGCTGGGCACGATCAGCACCGCGCTCAGCGGCCTCTTCGCGGGTGGCAGCTTCACCTATACCGGCGCGCCGTCGGTCTCGCTGCCGCTGTTCGACGGGGGACGGCTTCGTGGCAATCTGGACGTCGCGCGTGCGCAGCAACAGGCTGCCGTCTCGACCTATGAGAAGACCGTCCAGACGGCCTTCCGCGAGGTCGCCGACGCGCTGGCGCAACGCGGCACCATCGACGAGCAGATCGCGGCGCAGACGGCCCGCGTGGAGGCGGCGAATGTCGCGCTGAAAATCTCGGATGCGCGGTACCGGACGGGCGTCGAGTCCTTCCTGACGACGCTCGATTCCCAACGCACCGCCTATTCGGCGCAGCAGTTGCTGGTGACCACCCGCCTCAATCGCGAGAGCAACATGGTGGAGCTGTACCGTTCGCTGGGCGGCGGGCTGAACTAGCCGATATGGGCGATATCCTGGTTTCGCCTCCGGGCGGTCGCGATCCCGTCCCACGGTCGCGCGGCCGCCCCAGCGTCGAGCGCGCGGCGGAGATCGGCCATCTGGTCGTCGAAGCCGCGATCATCGCCTTTGTCGAGCAGGGCCTGGACATTTCCATCGACCAGATCGCCCAGTCGGTCGGGGTAAGCAAGCAGGCGGTCTATCGGCGCTGGTCCAGCAAGATATCGCTGCTGATGGACGTGATGGACCGGGTCATGGAGACGGTCCATTTCCGTCTGGCCGACGGTCTGCCCCGACATCCCGTGCTCGCCCTGAAGGAATTGTCCTGGCGCATGTGCCGGCCGGATGGGGGCGTGCGCGAGCGGAGCGTCACCATCCTGATGTCCGAGGCGCTGAACGACAAATCCATGCACCAGTGGTTCGCCCTGTGGCGCAAGGCGCATTTCGATTTCTATCGGGCATTCGTCCTGACCGCCGCAAGGTCGGTGGGCCGGGAGGAACAGGCGATGGTCATCGCCCGGATATTGCTGGATATGGTCGAGGGGGTCAGCCGAGCGACCTATTGGGAAAATCTGTCCGACGCGGACTGTGCGGCGCTGTTTTCGCAAAAATGGGATCGGATGACGCCGATGCTGCGCTGACCGGCGATCGCGCCGCGTCAGGCTCGATCGAGGAAAGGCCGCCCCGTCAAGGGAGCGGCCTTTCGCTTTTCGATGGGCGGGTCATGGCCCGCGAGATGGCGCGACGATCAGCTCGGATGGGCGGCGCTGACCATGGCGGCTTCATCCTCCTCGGTCGGGATCGACGCATCGAGCCCGTCCGCCGACGATGCGGGATCGCCCTGGGCCAATGCCATCTGCTCATAGGCGATCTCCAGATCCTGCACCCCCGAGCCGGTCGGCTGGATGGGGAGATCGGCAAAGCTGGCGGGCTCTTCTGTCGCAACGGTTTTTTCAGGCACGTCGTTCTCCTTCCTAAGCGGAATGAACGCGCGGCCCGCGATTTCGACCCAGACCGATCGTGTCGCTGGGCGGCCGGATCAGCCCGCATCACCGTCAGAGGAAGGGAGCGGGGTGATCGGTCCACCCCGCCCCGGTCACGCATCAGAAGGAGAAACGGACGCCCGCATCATAGCGCGGCCCGAAATTCTGATAGCGCAGCAACTGGTTGTCGAACCGCCCGGTCGCGAAATACTTTGCGTTGAACAGGTTCGTCCCCTCGACGAAGACCTGGGCGAAGGGGGTGACGTTCACCGCCACGCTGCCGTCGAACTGGCCGTAATCGCGCACGAACACCGGCTCGTTGCCCGGACCGCCCGCGAGCTGCTGAAGGAAGCGTTCGCGCCGGTTATAGGCGATGCGCGCCGACACGCCGAACTTCTCGTAGAACAGGGTCGCGTTCTGCGAATTGCCGATGCCCTCCGCCGCGAAGGACTGACCGATCTGGCTGACGTCGAATTCGCGGTTGGTCGAGACGAAGGTCGCGTTGGCCTGTACGCCGAAGCCGCTGAGCACGCCGGGCAGCCAGTCGAGCGTATGGACCAGGTTCAACTCCAGCCCCTTGATCTTCAGCGACTGGGCGTTGCGCGGACGGCGCACGCTGAACTTGGCGGTGTTGGGCCCGACGATCAGCCCGCCGACCGGCAGGTTGCCCGCATTGGCGATGGTGAACAATTCCTCGCCGAAGGTCTGGACGATGAAGTCGTCCACCGTCTTGTGGAACACCGCCGCCGAGAGGGTGGTGGTGGGCGTGGGATACCATTCCAGCGACAGGTCGAAATTGGTCGCGCGATACGGCTTCAGGTCGGGATTGCCGCCGGTCGCGGTCAGCGTCGCGGGGCGCAGCGTCCCGATGTCCAGGCTGGGCGCCAGATCGCCGATCGCGGGGCGGGTCAGCGTCTTGTAGGCGGCGAAACGCGCCTGGAGCTTGGTCGTCAGGTTCAGTTTCGCGTTCAGGTTGGGCAGGAAGTTGCTGTAGGACGAACGCTTGTTGACCGACACCGCCGCGCGGTTGTTGGCGAAGACGCCGGTATAGGTGGTCGGATCGCCCGCCACGGGAAGCAGGTCGGTCAGCTGCAACTGCTGCCCGGACGAGACCAGCTCGGTATATTCATAGCGTCCGCCGATATTGATGAACCAGGGGAGCCCCGCGACCGTGCCTTCCAGGTCCATATCGGCATAGCTGGCGAAGACCTTTTCACGGACCCGTGCCGAGGGCTGCTCGGTCACCGCATAGCCGTTGGTCCGCGCGAAGATCGCGGCGGTCGTCCCCACCGGCTGGCCGCGCGCCAGGTCGAGCGCGGTGGTCGCCGCCGGGCTGGTCAGATAGTTGAAATAGGCCTGCGGGTCATAGGTCAGGAAGGTGGTCGGCACGCTGCCGCCCTTCTGCCCCAGCGAACCGAGGGTGAAGGGCGAGAGGAGCGACGGATCGGCCAGCGTCGGGTAACCGCAATAGAGGCAGCCGATATTCGGGTCCGACGAGAAGGGCACGTTGCTCTTGTCGCGCGATGTGCCGGTAAGGCCGAAGCGGAGCGCCGAGACGATGTTCCAGCCCGGCTTCCATTCGGTGTTCCAGCGATATTCCTGGACCTTCTCGGTCACGTCGTTGCCGCTGCGCCCGGCGATATGGGTGCGGCCCAGCGCCGGGTTGGTCAGCACGCCATTGTCATAGCCGGAGGTGGAGGGGATGCCGTTCCCTTCCGCCGCGCTGAACGAATATTGGGTCGGCACGCCGATGACGGTGAAATAGGATTTGCCGCCGCCCGCATTCTTGGCCTGCGAATAGGTGGCGTCGAAGACCATGCGCACCGTATCGGCGGGCCGCCATTCGGCGTTGAACCCGGCCTCATAGGTCGTCGTCTCGCGCACCCCGCCGGAGGCGATGAAGTCGGCATTGCCGTTGGTGGTCAGCGAGGTGACGCTGCGGTTCGAATCGATCTGCGCGGCGGTATAGCTGGTCGGCTCGAACCAGCTGCCCAGGCCCCGCGTGGTCGTGTCGCTCTTGAACCGGTTGTAGAGGCCGTCGACGGTGAAGGTCAGCTCGTCGGTCGGCGCATATTGCGCGACCAGCGTCGCGCCCAGGCGGGTGCGATCGTCGCGCGTCTCGTTCACGTCCTGGTTACGCGGCGCATAGACATTGGTGTAGAGCGGCGCGCTGTTCGGGCCGACCGAGGTGCCGGGGATATAACCATCGGTGCTGATCGCCCGGATCGAGGCGATACGCTTCTGATAGGACAGCGAGGCGAGCAGGCCCAGCTTTCCGTCGGCAAAGGTGTCGCTGAGCAGGCCGAAGAGCTGCGGCGTGAATTTCTTGCTGTTGCCTTCGTACAGCGCCTTGCCGGTGAAGACGCCCTTGAACTCCTTGAGCGCGAGCGGGCGGGGCGTCTGGACGTTGATCGTCGCGCCGATACCGCCGCCCTGAAGCGGGGCCTGCGAACTCTTATAGACCTGCGCGCCGCTGATCAGCTCGGCGGGGATCAGGTCGAAGGAGAAGGCGCGGTTGTAATTGTCGGACGCGAAGCTGCGCCCATTGAACAGCACCGTGTTGAACGCGGGGCCGAGGCCGCGCACGCTGACCGAGGCGCCTTCGCCATTGCTGCGGTCGATCGCGACGCCGGGGATGCGCTGGAGCGATTCGGCGACGTTGGCGTCGGGGAATTTGCCCAGGTCTTCGGAGGAGATCGCGTCGAGGATACCGGCGGCGTCGCGCTTGATCGCGGCGGCGGATTCGATGCTGCGACGGATGCCGGTGACGATGATGTCGCCCGACGTGCCGTCCGCCTCGCTCTGGCTGGGCAGGGTGGCGGTCTGGTCGGCCGGCGGAGTCTGCGTCTGGGCCAGGGCCGGCGTGGCGGTGATAAGTGCGACAAGTGCGGTGGACAATCCGGCACGGCCGAGCAAACGGCCACGAATGGTTGTTGCAGCGACTTGAGTCATATCTCTCCCCTATGTCAGTCTCGATTTCAGCCTCGGCCGGGCTGCTTGATCGGCGTTTGTTATGCGCTATGTCTGACAAATTCAAATGAAAACGATGCTGCTGTAGATCACCGTGCGGCAATTGGAGGGGAAAGCGATGACGGATCGAGCGGCGGCGGGGGATCGGCCCGTGCGACGGGTGGTCGTGGTGGGCGGCGGCTCGGCGGGATGGATCGCGGCCTGTCGCCTGGCCGCCGGCGCGCGGCGGACCGGCGGCGACGTCGCGGTCACCCTGGTCGAATCGAGGAACGTGCCGACGATCGGCGTGGGCGAGGGGACCTGGCCGACGATGCGCAACACGCTGGCGAAGATCGGCATCACCGAAACCGACTTCATCCGCTCCTGCGACGCGGCGTTCAAACAGGGCGCGCGCTTCGTCGGCTGGACCGACGGGACGCCCGGCGATGCCTATTACCACCCGCTCAATCCGCCCGCCGGGGCGACCGAGATCGACATGGCTCCGCACTGGCTGCACGGGCGCGAGGCAGGGGCGGGCGACTTCGCCGATTGGGTCGATTACCAGGCGATGCTGTGCGACGCGGGGCTGGCGCCCAAGAGCATCGTGATGTCCGAATATGCGGGCCACGCCAATTATGCCTATCATCTGGACGCGGGCAAGTTCGCGACCCTGCTGCGCCATCACGGTGTCGGCGTGCTGGGGGTGGAGCATGTGCTGGGCGACGTGGCGACGCCCCGGATGACCGACCATGGCGATATCGCCGCGCTGGAACTGGCGGATGGCCGCGTGGTGGAGGGGGATTTCTTCGTCGATTGCACGGGCTTCGCCGCGCTGCTGATCGGGGACGTTTACGAGGTGCCATTCCGGCGCTGTGGCGATGTGCTGTTCGCCGACCGGGCGATGGCGTTGCAGCTTCCCTACGAATCCGAGGACGACGCCATCACCTGCCACACCGTGGCGACGGCGCAGGATGCGGGCTGGATCTGGGACATCGGGCTGTGGACGCGGCGCGGGATCGGCCATGTCTATAGCAGCGCGCATATCAGCGACGATGCGGCGGAGGCGGCGCTGCGCCGTTATGCCGGGCCGGGGGCCGACGCGCTGAACGTTCGCCGGATCACCATCGATGCCGGGCACCGGACCCGCTTCTGGCAGAACAACTGCGTCGCGGTGGGGCTGTCCGCCGGGTTCATCGAGCCGCTGGAGGCGTCCGCCCTGATGCTGATCGAGACGTCGATGGACGCGATCGCCGACCGCCTGCCGCGTACCCGCGCCGCGATGGATGTGATGGCGCGGAAGTTCAACGCGACCTTCACCCATCACTGGATGCGGATCATCGAGTTCCTGAAGCTGCATTATGTCCTCACCCGGCGGACCGATACGGAATTCTGGCGCGACAATGTCGCCGCCGCCTCCATCCCGGACGGCCTGCGCGAGCGGCTGGAGCTTTGGCGGCACCATTCGCCCGGCCCGCAGGACTTCGACCATGCGCGCGAGGTGTTCTCCTGGCCCAGCTATCAGTACATCCTGCACGGCATGGGCTTTGCCAGCGCCTATCCCCGGGTCGATCCGGCCTCGCCCGATGCGGCGACGGCGCAGCGTTTCGCGGCACGTAACGCGCGGGCCAAGGACGAACTGCGCGCACGGGCCCCGCGCCACCGCGATGTGTTGCGCGCGATCCGCGAACATGGTCTGCAACGGGTATGACCGGCCCCGTCCCGCTTTGCCCGACCGCGCACGGTGCGCTGCGTTATGACCGTCATGCGGCGGGGGCGACGCGGCGCTTCGTGCGCATCGGCCTGTCCGAACTCGCCTTCGCCGCCGCCGACATGTCGCTCTGCCTGGCCAAAGACGGGCAGACCGGGCGGTTCAACCTGATCGCGCTGATGGCGCTGGTCGAGCCCGCCAATCTGTTCGTCTTCGGCGGCGGGTTCCAGGCGACCTATGTCCCGCGCGCGGCGCTGCTCGGCGGGTTCCGGCTGCATGATGGCGGGGTGGAGGGGCTCGCGATCGACCCTGCCGATCCGACAATCGGCGAAACGGGCGAGCCGCTGTTCGCGCAGGGCGCGCCCACGCCGTTGCCGGGCCGTGTCCGCACCGCGCTGACCGAGGTGATCGCCGATATGCAGGCGGCGCAGGCACTGGTCGACCGCTATGCCGCGCTGCGGTTGATCCGGCCCTTGCCGCTGTCGCTGGAATTGGCGGGCGGTGGGGAGCATGATCTGGCCGGGCTGTACACCATCGACGAGGCGGCGATGCAGGCCTTGCCCGACGCCGCGCTGATCGCGCTTCACCGCGCCGACGCGCTTGCCCCGGCGGCGGTGATGGCCGCGTCGCTGGCGCAGACCGAGCGATTGCGCCAGTTGCACAATGCCCGCTTCACCCCGGCCATCGACCGGGTGACGTTGGGCTGATGCGCAGCCGGGATCGGGGAGGCGGACGGCGGCCTCCGGCTGGTTTTCGATGGCGATCCGAGTGTAGAGGACGGCATATGGCAGACCCCCGATCGGACAATCCCGGCATACGGAAATGGACCCCGGCCCGCTACCGCGCGCTGTTGCGGGCGCAGGGTCCCAAATCCGTCCACTTCCGGACGCGGCTCGCCATCCTGATCGGTGCGGTCGCGGTGGGGCTGGCCGCGACCGTCTTTGCCCAGGCCGCCGATCTGGCGGGCGAGATGTTCGGCCATTTCGCCGCGCGGTGGCGTTGGGCACCGCTGGTGGTGACGCCGCTCCTGTTCGCCGCTTTGGTCTGGATCACGCGGCGCTTCGTGCCGTTGGCGCGCGGGTCGGGCATCCCCCAGGTGATGGCGGCGCAGGCCGATCCCGATCAGGCGACGCAAGGGCTGGTGTCGATCCGCACCGTGATCGGCAAGGCGGGGCTGACCCTGGCGGCGGTGCTGGGCGGCGCGTCGGTCGGGCGAGAGGGGCCGACGGTGCAGATCGCCGCCGCGATCATGGGGCTGACGCACCGGATCCTCGGCGTGCCGTTGCGCGGCGCGGTGCTGATCGCGGGCGGCGCGGCGGGTGTGGCGGCGGCGTTCAACACGCCGCTGGCCGGGCTGCTCTTCGCGATCGAGGAACTGGCCTCCGCCTATGAGCAGAAGGTGACGCTGCTGGTGATCGCCGCCATCGCCATCGCGGGGATGGTCGCCCAGTCGGTGCAGGGCGATTATGTCTATTTCGGGCTGATCGGCGCGCATATGCCCATCGTCACCGCGCTGATCGCCGCGCCGGTGGCGGGGATCGTCGGCGGACTGGCGGGGGGCGGCTTCGCCCGGCTGATGCTGATGATGGCGACCGGGACCAACCGGGTGACGCGGTGGAGCAAGCAGCGGCCGATCCTGTTCGCGGCGCTGTGCGGTTGCGTCGTCGCGGGGCTGGGCGTCGGGACCGGCCTGACCTGGGGCACCGGCTACGGCGCGGCGCGGGCGATGATCGTCGGGGTCGATGCGCCCCTGTGGTTCGGCCCGGCCAAGTTCCTGGCGACGCTCGCCACGGCGGTCGCGGGGTTGCCGGGCGGCATCTTCGCGCCGTCGCTGGCGGTCGGGGCGGGTGTGGGCAATCTGCTCCGCTCGATCTTCCCGGACTCGCCCGCCTCCGCCATCGTGATCCTGGGGATGGTCGGCTATTTCGCGGGCGTGGTCCGCGCGCCGCTGACCGCCGTGATCATCCTGTCGGAAACGACCGCCAGCCGTGGCCTGATGCTGCCCATGTTCGCGACCGCCTTCATCGCCGATGGGGTCAGCCAGTTGGTGTGCCGCGAAAAACTGTACCATGGACTGTCGCGCACCTTCGCGATGGCTCATTCCTCCCCAGCAAGGGGAGGTGGCAGTCCGGAGGACTGACGGAGGGGTGTCCCCCTATCGAGGGTGTGACACCCCTCCACCATGCTTCGCATGGTCCCCCTCCCCTTACAGGGGAGGAAAGCCTTGATGGGCCTTGGCCAGCGCGATCCCGGCGAGATTCTGGGTGCGCTTGATGTGGCGCAGCCGGAAGCGCGGCGGGCGGGGAAGCGTGGACCAAAGCGCGAAATGCTCCCGATGAGCGGGCGGCACCCGCACCTTGCCCATGGCCTGCGCGATCACCGCCGCCGCGTCGCCGAGCAGAAGGACATCGTCCAGCCCCGCCTGCTGCGCCGCCTGCATGGCCGCGATCAGCGCCAGCCACTCGGCGGTCATGCTGTTGCCCGGTCCCAGGTCACGGGTGATATGGGTACGCCCTCCCAGCACCACCGCCCATTCCATGCCGGAGGGACGGTGGCCGCCGTCGAAGAATATCTTCACGGACGCGCGACGATGCTCTGCGCGACCGCTTCGGCGGTCTTGATGCCGTCGACCGCCGCCGACAGGATGCCGCCCGCATAGCCCGCGCCCTCGCCCGCCGGGAACAGCCCGCGCGTGTTGAGGCTGTGCCCGTCCTCGCCGCGTGTGAAGCGGACCGGCGAGGAGGTGCGGGTCTCGACGCCCGTCATCACCACGTCCGGGTGATCATAGCCGGCGATCTGGCGGCCGAAGACCGGGATCGCCTCGCGCATCGCCTCGACCACGAAGTCGGGCAGGCACTCCGACAGGTCGGTCGGCGTCACGCCGGGGCGATAGGAGGGGGTGACCGACCCCAGGATGGTCGAGGGGCGCTTCGCCAGAAAATCGCCGACCCGCTGCGCCGGAGCCTTGTAGTTGGAGCCGCCCGCGACATAGGCGCGCTCCTCCCAATGGCGTTGCAGCGCCAACCCCGCCAGCGGATCGCCCGGATAGTCGCGCTCCGGGTCGATCGCGACGACGAAGCCCGAATTGGCGTTGCGTTCGTTGCGTGAATATTGGCTCATGCCGTTGGTCGCGACGCGGCCCTCTTCGGAGGTGGCGGCGACCACCGTGCCGCCGGGGCACATGCAGAAGCTGTAGACCGTCCGCCCGTTCGAGCAATGGTGCGAGATGTGATATTCCGCTGCGCCCAGGACCGGATGGCCCGCCTGATGCCCGAAACGCGCGCGGTCGATCCAGCCTTGGGGATGCTCGATGCGGACGCCGATCGAAAAGGGCTTGGCCTCGACATGGACACCGGCGCTTTGCAGCATCGCGAAGCTGTCGCGTGCGCTATGGCCGATGGCGAGGACGACATGATCGGCTTCCAGATAGCCGCCGCCGTTCAGGTGCAGCCCGCGCACATGACGCTCGCCCGATCCGTCGGTTTCCACATCCAGCCCGTCGACGCGGGTGGAGAAGCGATATTCGCCGCCCAGTTCCTCAATGGTCGCGCGAATGCTCTCGACCATCGTCACCAGGCGGAAGGTGCCGATATGCGGATGCGCCTCGGTCAGGATCTCCGGCGGTGCGCCCGCCTTGACGAACTCGGTCAGCACCTTGCGGTTCAGGTGGCGCGGGTCCTTGATCCGGCTGTAGAGCTTGCCGTCCGAGAAGGTGCCCGCTCCGCCTTCGCCATATTGGACGTTGGATTCGGGGTTCAGAACGCTGCGCCGCCACAGGCCCCAGGTGTCCTGGGTCCGCTCGCGCACCACCTTGCCGCGCTCCAGGACGATCGGGCGGTATCCCGCCTGCGCCAGCACCAGCGCGGCGAACAGGCCGCAGGGCCCCGCGCCGATCACGACCGGCCGCTTCGCACCCGGCGGTGGGGCGCTGGGCAGGTGGTAGCGGGTGTCGGGCGTCTTCTGCACATCGCGGTCGCGGCGGAAACGCTCCAGCACGGCCGCTTCGTTCTTCAGGTTGACGTCGACCGAGTAGACGAGCTGGATATTGTTCTTGTCGCGCGCATCATGCCCGCGCCGCGCCACGACGAAGCGCACCAGCTCGCGCGGCGTCACCCGCAATCGGCGACAGATGGCGGCGGGCAGGGCCTCGTCCGGATGGTGGAGAGGCAGTTTCAATTCACTGAGGCGGATCATCCCGCGCGCCATACAGAATTGCGCGAGATCCCGCCATCGCCCGCGTGTCAGAGTCCGTTTGGAAACTCGCTTACAGTGAGTTTCGAGCGGGCCGGTGCCGCCGGAAATTGGCTCTTTTGCCAATTTCCCAGACAGTTTCTCAGCCGTCGGGCGTGACGACCAGCATCTTCTGCACGATGCCGTCACCTTCGCGCCAGGTGCGAAAACCCATGGCTTCGTAATAGCGCAGGCCCATCGCATTGTCGGCACCGATACAGGCGTCGATCCGGGGCAGACCCGCCGCGACCGCCGCGGGCCGCGTCGCCGCGAACAGCGCGGTGCCCACGCCCCTGCGATGCGCGCGCGGGCTGATATGGGTGCCGATGATCCCCCAACCCTCGGGCACGTCATAGCGATTGCCGGGCACCGCGCGGACCAGCGACTGAAAGCCCATGACGGTACCTTCGGCGTCGAGGGCGACGCTGCACCGGACGCTGTCGCGGTTCGCGATATAGTGCGACAGGGTGAAGTCCGGGTCGTGCGGACGCATCCGACCGGTGATCGCGATGATGTCGAGGAGGACGCGGCTCAACGCCGGTGCATCCCGTTCGACGGCCGGGCGGATCAGCATGACGGCACGCATTCGGCCGGGCGGTGTGACGTGCTCAGGTCGATGGCGACATGGGACAGCGTTTCGCCTTGCTCGTCCATCGGCCGGAAGGATTTTCGCCAAAATGGGTTGTTCGGCCACGAGCGGCGGACAGCAAGGCCCCGTTCCACCTGTGGCCGCTCAATGGGAAGGTGCAGGCCCGCATTTGACGGCTTTCTCATGAGGGGATCGATAACGAAGGCATGTGAAAACTTGGTTTCCAGCTGACAGGCGCGGACGGCCTCATTTGCGCTTAATGCTCTTGGATTTCTGTCTGTCTGACCATTCCGGTCAGTTTCAGCCCTGGTAAGGTGCTGTGGTTCGCCCGGCAGGAATGGGACGACGTTCGCGTTCAACGACGCCGGAGGGCCTAAGCCGTCACCTTACATGACATTCGTGATAATCACTATCAATCGCATTGACGATGAGAGTGTCTCGCATTAGCGGCGGATGCGAAGGGGAATCATCATGTCACAAACGTTCATCGCCCTGTCGTGCGTGGGCTTCCTGGCGACTGCGCCGCATGTCGCCGCCGCCGAGACGGAGGGACGCGCCGATCCGTCGGGCGTCCATGCGTCCGCCACGCGCGCCCAGGATTCGACCGGCCAGCGCGACACCGTCATCGTCACCGGCCAGCGTGCCGCCACCGAGACGCTGGAGAGCCCGAAGGCGACCGCGCCGCTGCTCGACACGCCGCAGACGATCACCGTGGTCAGCGAGCAGACCATCCGCAAACAGAATCTCCAGACGCTGCGTGACGTGCTTCAGACGATTCCGGGCATCACCTTCGGCGCGGGCGAAGGCGGCGGCGGTTATGGCGACTCGATCAACCTGCGCGGCTATTCGGCGAACAACGACATCACCATCGACGGGGTTCGCGACAGCGCGCAATATAGCCGCACCGACCCGTTCAACCTGCAACAGGTCGAGGTCTATAACGGCGCGAACAGCGTCTTCAACGGATCGGGCTCCGTCGGCGGCACGATCAACCTCGTCTCCAAGGTGCCCACGCCCGAGACGCTGACGATCGCGCAGGGCTCGGTCGGCACCGACAATTATTATCGCGGCGCGATCGACAGCAATGTCCGCGTGTCGGACCTGGTCGCGGTGCGGCTGAACGGCGCCTATCATCATAACGACGTGCCCGGTCGCGACGTCGAGAAGATGGAGCGCTGGGGCGTCGCCCCCTCCGTCACGATCGGCATCACCGGCCCGACCAGCCTGACGCTCGCCTATGTGCATCAGGAGGATCGCAACACGCCCATCTATGGCATTCCCTATTTCGACAACGGCCTGGTCGACGGCTTCGTGCCGGGGGCCAAGCGCAGCAGCTATTACGGGATCGCCAATCTCGATCGGCAGGACACGACGGTCGATCGCTTCACCGCGACCTTCCGCCACCAGATCGACGAGCATTGGAGCGTCCGCAACCTGACCCGCTGGCAGCAGGTGACCCAGTATAGCGTCACCTCCGCGCCGCAGGGGACCTTCTGCCTCGCCTCGACCGGGTTGCAGCCGATCACCGCGACGCCGGGGGCGACGGTGGGCGCGGCCTGTCCGGCGAACGTGCCGGCAGGCTCCTACCTGCCCTCGGGCCCGCGCGGCCTGGTACGCGACCAGCAGAACCAGATGCTCTACGATCAGCTCGACCTGCGGCACGAAGCGGGGAGCAAGGGCGGGTTCCACAATGTCCTGAATGTCGGCGTGTCGGGGATGCTGGAGAATTACCGGATCACCCAGGGCTCGTTGCTGCGCAATGCGAATGGCAGCGCGGTGTCGCCCCTGCCGCTGATCGACATCGCCAATCCCAACACCAACTATACCGGGCCGATCAACTATACGATCACCGCCCAGTCGCGCAGCGAGACGCGCAACCTGGCCGTCTATGCCTTCGACACGCTGGAGCTGAACCGCTATTTCGAGCTGAACGGCGGCGTCCGCTATGAAACCCAGGAGGCCGATTTCCGCGCATTGCCGCTGACGGTGGTGCCGCCGGGGTCGACCCAGCTGACCGCGCTTCAGGCGCGTCCGCAGGTCAGCAGCGAGCGGCTGTTCTCCTGGCGGGTCGGCGGCGTGTTCCACCCGGTCGAGAATGTCAGCCTCTATGCGGGCTATGGCAATGCCAAGACCCCGTCTTCCTCGACCGTGCGGCTGGGCTGCGGCGTGCCGGCGAGCGCCACGGCGGCCGACCCCTGCGCCGTCGCGCCCGAGACTGCCAAGAATTACGAGGCGGGGGTGAAGGCCGGACTGTTCGACCGCAAGCTGGAGCTGACGGCGGCCGTCTTCCGCAACGAGCGGACCAATTACCGCGTGCCCTCCAACGATCCGGCGCTGCCTGCGGGGCTCCAGGTGCTCGACGGACGCAGCCGGGTCGACGGCATCGCACTGGGCGCGTCGGGGACGATCACCCGGGCCTGGACGATCTTCGCCAACTACACCTATCTCGACGGCAAGGTGCTCCAGAGCATCTCCAACCGCGACAAGGCGGCGGGCGTCGCCGATCCGCAGGCGGGCAGCCAGTTGTTCCAGACGCCGAAACATTCGGGCAGCCTGTTCACCACCTACAAACTGCCCTTCGGCCTGGAGGTCGGTTACGGCCTGACCTATCAGGGGTCGTTCGCGACCAATGCGCCGGTCGCGGCCAATCCGGTGCAGTTCAAGGTGGACGATTACCTCATCCATCGCGCCTTCCTGGCCTATACCATCGCGCAGCGCTGGACGATGCAGCTCAACGTCCAGAACTTCACCGACGAGAAATATGTGACGGGTGTGCGCAACAACATCAATGCGACGACCGGCGTCGTCACCGGCGGCTGGGCGATCCCCGGCGACCGGCGGCAGGCGACGCTGAGCCTGTTCTACAATTTCTGAACGGGCTAGGCTTCGCCGATGTTGATCGTCCTCCCCGACATCCTCGATCCCGCCGGGGTCGCCCGGGTCCGCAGCCTCATCGATGCGGGCGCCTGGGCGGACGGCAACGCCACCTCGGGCCCGCAGGCGGCGCTGGCGAAGCGCAACGACCAGTTGCCCGAGGATTCGGCGGCGGCGATCGAGGCGGGGCGGATGGTCTTGGATGCGCTGGGCCGCTCGCCCTTGTTCGTGGCGGCGGCCCTGCCGCTCAAAGTCTATCCGCCGCTGTTCAACCGCTATGCCGGGGGGCAGGCGTTCGACGTGCATGTCGACAATGCCGTCCGGTTGAAGCGGGGCAGCGACTTCCGGATGCGGTCCGACCTGTCGCTGACGCTCTTCCTGGAGGACGCGGCGGCCTATGACGGCGGCGAGCTGGTGGTAGAGGATCTGTACGGCGAACAGCGGGTCAAGCTGTCGGCGGGCAGCGCGGTGCTCTATCCTGCCTCCAGCCTTCACCGGGTCGAGCCGGTGACGCGCGGCACGCGGGTCGCCTCGTTCCTGTGGATTCAGTCGATGGTCCGCGACGATGGCGAGCGGCGCATCCTGTTCGACCTCGACCGCGCGATCCAGCGGGTCGGGGCGGACAAGGGGCAGGGCGACCGGTCGGTGGTCGAACTGACCGGGGTCTATCACAATCTTCTGCGCCGCTGGGCCGACGCCTGATCGCTTGGGTCAGGCACCCGAACCGTCAAACCGTCACGCCAATGCCATGCAGGCTTGCCAAGAGCGGCCATGGCCTGCTCCGATCGGGGCAGGCGGGTGTGTGAGGATTGGCGAGATGATGAAAGCGTGGCGGAACGGGCGGATCGTGATGGCACTGGCGGCGGCGCTGTTGGCCCCGGTGACGGCCATGGCCCAGCCGCTGAAGGTCATGACGTTCAATGTCCGCTATGCCTCCGACGAGGGGCCGCAGCGCTGGGCGGTGCGGCGGCCGGTGCTGGTCGAACTGCTCCGCCGCGCCGCGCCCGATCTGATCGGCACGCAGGAACTGCTCCAGCGGCAGGGTGACGACATCGTGCGGGCGCTTCCCGGCTATCGCTGGTTCGGGCGCGACCGGCGTGGCGGGCATGGCGACGAGCATATGGGCATATTCTATCGCCCGGATCGCCTGACCCTGATCGAACATGGCGACTTCTGGCTGTCCGACACGCCCGAGACGGTCGGCAGCCGGAGCTGGGGCACCGACCTGCCCCGCATGGCGAACTGGGCGGTGTTCGAGACCAAGGGGCAAAAGCCGCACCGCTTCCTGTTCATCGACACCCATCTGGCCCACCGGGAGGAGGATGCCGAGGCACGGGATCGCTCGGCCAAGCTGATCCTGTCGCGCCTGCCCGCGCTGGCGAAGGACTTGCCGGTGGTGCTGGCCGGGGACATGAACGCGCGGCCCGACACCGCCGCCTATCGCACCCTGGCGGCCGCGCTGAGCGATGCATGGACCAGCGCCAAGCGGCGCGAGGGGCCGGAGATGACCTTTCACGACTTTACCGGCACGCCCGACCGGCGGATCGACTATCTGTTCCTGCGCGGGTTCAGGGCGGACGCGGTCGCCACCGATTCATATCATCAGGGCAAGACCTATCCGTCGGACCATTTCCCGATCCGCGCTACCCTGTCGTTCGAGGACGATCGCTGAAATCCTCCCCGGCACGGGGAGGTGGCAGGGCGAAGCCCTGACGGAAGGGGGGCTTCCGCAAGGCATGTCCTGTGTGGGACGCCCCCTCCACCAGCTTCGCTGGTCCCCCTCCCCGTGCCGGGGAGGATCGTTTCCCGATAGCGTTATCATTTCGGTAAACCTATGATCGGCAGGACAGCCGATGGACGCGAACGGGCGGTATCGTCGGCATAGGAGAGGAATGACGATGCAGAAGGGGCAATTGCGTTCGGGCGCCGGGCGGCGGGCGGTTCTGGCGCTGGTTCTCGGCACGGTGGCGGCATGGCCGGTCATGGCGGAGGCGCGGCCCCGCATCCTGACTCCGATGAGCGCGCATGCCGTCCTCCAACGCGACCATCCGATCATCGTCGAGGGGCTCGGCGATGCGGGCGAGCGCGTCACCGTCAGGCTGGGGGACGGGAGCGCCGATGCCACCGCCGACCGTCAGGGTCGCTGGCGCGCGACCCTGCCCGCCATGGCGGCGACGGCGACCCCGCTGACCCTGACCGCGACCGGCAAGGATGGCGCGGTCGATCGGATGGACGATCTGCTGATCGGCGATGTCTGGCTGTGTTCGGGCCAGTCCAACATGGAATATCCGACCAAGCAGGCGCTGAACGGCGAGGGGCTGGTCGGCGGTTCGGCCAATGACCGCATCCGGTTGCTCGATATCGCGCATCATGTCGGACTGTCCGCCGACGAAATGCTGGAGAAGCGCCCCGTCTGGGCGGCGGCGGCTCCCGAGAGCGTCCGCGATTTCTCGGCCGCCTGCTATCTGATGGTCAAGGACCTTGCGATGAAGACGAACGTGCCGATGGGCGCGATCGATTCGAGCTGGGGCGGGACCAAGATCCTGCCCTGGATCGCTGGGGCCGACGCGCGCAAGCTGCCGGGCCTCTCCGCCGATGCCGATCTGCTGGCGCTCTATGCCCGCGACCATGCGGCGGGCTTGCGCGCCTTCGGCGATCGCTGGGGCCAGTGGTGGCGCAAGGCGAGCGGGACCTCGCGCGGGCAGGAACCGTGGAACGCGCCCGATCGGTTGACATGGCAACCGGTGCCGAAGTTCGGCCCATGGGAGGAATGGGGCGTGCCTGCGCTGGCCGATTATAACGGCCTGGTCTGGTTCCGGCAGGGCTTCGACCTGCCCACCGCCCCGAGTGGCGACGGGGTGATCGAGCTGGGCGGCATCGATGAACTCGATACCGTCTGGGTCAATGGCGTGGTCGTCGGCGCGACCTTCGGCTGGGGCGATGTGCGACGCTACACCGTGCCGCGTGCCGCCTTGAAAAAGGGGCGCAACGAGATCGTCATCGGCCTGGGCGACACCTATGGCCCGGGCGGCATGTTCGGGCCAGGCGACAAGATCCGGTTCACGCCCGCCGGCGGTCAGCCGATCCCGCTCGGCACGGGCTGGCGCTATTCCATCTACAAGGCGAACGACCAGAGTTATCCGCGCAGCCCTTGGGAAAGCCATGCGGGGCTCGGCACCCTCTATAACGGCATGATCGCGCCGCTGGGGCCGATCGGGTTGAAGGGCGTCGCCTGGTATCAGGGCGAGTCCGATGTCGGGCGCGCGGATTATGGCGACCGACTCGCTGCGTTGATGACCGGGTGGCGGCGGCAGTTCGGGGACGCGAACCTGCCCTTCCTGATCGTCCAACTCGCCAATTTCGGTGCGCCGCCGGTCAAGATCGAGGATAGCGGCTGGGCGGCGCTGCGAGAGACGCAACGTCTGGCGGTGCTTCGCGACGCGCACAGCGCATTGGCGACCACGGTCGATATCGGGGTACGCAACGACATCCACCCGGCCGACAAGAACGAGCTCGCCAAGCGGCTGGTCTTTGCGGAAACGCATCTGGAGGCGGGCGACCGCGCCAATGCCTCGGGCCCGATGATCGCCTCGGCGACGCGGGGCCAGGGCGAGGTGGTGCTGCGCTTTACGGGTGTGCAGGGGAGCCTGCATGCCTGGAGTGCGCCCGCGCCGATCGGGTTCGAGCTGTGCGATGCGAGCGCCTGTCGCTACGCCAGTGCGACGGTGAACGGCGCGGAGGTGCGGTTGGCCGGTGCGACGCCGGGCGATGTCCGCGTCCGCTATGCCTGGGCGGATGCGCCGGTCGTCAATTTCTATGACGAGGCCCCGCATCCGGTGGTGCCGTTCGAGATGGCGATTAGCGGCCAGTAAAATACCCGTCGCCCCAGAGCAGGCTGGGGCCTTTTGCGGGGGAAGGTTGCCCTCTCCAAAGGCCCCAGCCTGCGCTGGGGCGACGGAACGGGCGGGAGAAATCCCGCCAATTGAGGCGTTGCAGGGGTCAGCGCCCCCAAAAGGCGCTTGAAATAAAGTTCCATCAGGTTGAAAGATAGCAACGACCCGACGGAATCGGGCGAAGCGTTGAGGAGAGAGCATGGCCGTGCCGCCAGAAGGCATTTCGCGCGCCAACCTGGCCCCGTTGCAACTGCACGTGCCCGAGCCGAAATTTCGGCCGGGCGATGCGGTCGACTTCGCCGGTGTCGAGGTTCCGCCCGCTGGCGCGCAACGCCGCCCGGACACCGCCGCGCCCGCCGACAGCTTTCATGAACTCAGCTATACGCTGATCCGCGTGCTGGATGACCAAGGCCGCGCGGTCGGTCCCTGGGACCCCAGGCTTTCGCCCGATGCCTTGCGCCGGATGCTGCGCCACATGGTGCTGCTCCGCGCCTTTGACGAGCGCATGTTCCGCGCGCAGCGCCAGGGCAAGACCAGCTTCTATATGAAGGCGCTGGGCGAGGAGGCGGTTGCCGTGGCCGCCGCCCATGCGCTGGATTATGAGGATATGTGCTTCCCCTCCTACCGCCAGCAGGGGCTGTTGATCGCGCGCGACTGGCCGCTCACCGACATGATGAACCAGATCTACTCCAACAGCGCGGACCGGCTGGGCGGCAAGCAATTGCCCATCATGTATTCGGCCAAGGAGGCGGGGTTCTTCTCGATCTCGGGCAATCTGACGACGCAGTACCCACAGGCAGTGGGCTGGGCGATGGCTTCCGCCGCCAAGGGCGATACCCGCATTGCAGCCGTGTGGTGTGGCGAGGGTTCGACGGCGGAGGGCGACTTCCACTCGGCCTGCACCTTCGCCGCCGTCTACCGCGCGCCCGTCGTGATGAACGTCGTCAACAACCAATGGGCGATCTCCAGCTTTTCCGGTTTCGCGGGGGCGGAGGCGACGACCTTTGCCGCGCGGGCGATCGGCTATGGCCTTGCCGGGCTTCGGGTCGACGGCAATGACGCGCTGGCGGTCTATGCCGCCACCCAATGGGCCGCCGAGCGCGCGCGGACCAACCAGGGCGCGACGCTGATCGAGCATTTCACCTATCGCACCGAAGGCCATTCTACCTCGGACGACCCCACCCAATATCGCTCGGCGGGCGAGCCCACGGCGTGGCCGCTGGGCGATCCGATCCGGCGGTTGAAGGATCACCTGATTGCCCTGGGCGAATGGGACGAGGACCGCCACGCGGCCCAGGATCGCGAAGTCGCCGAGCAGGTCCGCGCCGCGCAAAAGGCGGCCGAGGCGAACGGCATATTGGGCCATGGCCTGCACCAGCCGCTCGACAGTATGTTCGACGGCGTGTTTGAGGAGATGCCCTGGCATTTGCGCGAGCAGCGCCAGCAGATGCTCGACGAGGAACAGGCGAGTGGGCGGCCATGGGCACGGAAATAATGGCCGTCCCCTGTTCCCCGGCGAAGGCCGGGGCCCAGTCGCCTCGCAGCCTGTGGCGCGCCACGCCGCTGCGGGGGAGGCCAACCGCCGCGCGCCGCCGCGATGACACCGCAAATGGACCCCGGCCTTCGCCGGGGAACGGTGCTGGTAAGGGTTCTGTCCTGTGAACTACGTTACCGAAACCGCCCCCGAAACGGGCGAGACCACCCGCATGAACATGATCCAGGCGATCAACTCCGCCATGGACGTGGTCATGGCGCGCGACCCGGATGTGGTCGTGATGGGCGAGGATGTCGGCTATTTCGGCGGGGTCTTCCGCGCGACCGCTGGCTTGCAGAAGAAATATGGCAAGACCCGCGTCTTCGACACGCCGATCACCGAATGCGGTATCATCGGCGTCGCGGTCGGCATGGGCGCCTATGGCCTGCGCCCGGTGCCGGAGATCCAGTTCGCCGACTATATCTACCCCGCGCTCGACCAGCTGGTCAGCGAGGCGGCGCGGTTGCGCTATCGCTCGGCGGGCGAGTTCACCGCGCCGATCACGGTGCGCTCGCCCTTTGGCGGCGGCATCTTCGGCGGACAGACGCACAGCCAGTCGCCCGAGGGCATCTTCACCCATGTCTCGGGCATCAAGACGGTGATCCCCGCGACGCCCTATGACGCCAAGGGCCTGTTGATCGCCGCGATCGAGGACAATGACCCCGTCCTCTTCTTCGAGCCCAAGCGCATCTATAACGGCCCCTTCAACGGCCATTGGGATCGCCCGGCGGAGAACTGGTCCAAGCATCCCGGCGGCGAGGTCCCGACCGGATACTACAAGATTCCCCTCGGCAGGGCGGCGACCGTGCGCGAAGGCGAAGCGGTGACGATCCTCTGCTACGGCACGATGGTCCATGTCTGTGCCGCGGTGGTCGCCGATATGGGTGTGGATGCCGAGATCATCGACCTGCGCACCCTCGTGCCGCTCGACATCGAGGCGATCGAGGCGTCGGTGAAGAAGACCGGCCGCTGCATGATCGTGCACGAGGCGACGCGCACCGGCGGCTATGGCGCGGAGCTGTCCGCGCTGGTCCAGGAACGCTGCTTCTATCATCTCGAAGCGCCGATCGCGCGTGTGACCGGCTTCGACACGCCTTATCCGCACAGCCTGGAATGGGCCTATTTCCCCGGCCCGGTCCGCATCGGCCAGGCGCTCAAGACCTTGTTGAAGGACGCCTGACATGGCCCGTTTCACCTTCCGCCTGCCCGACATCGGCGAAGGCATCTCCGAGGCCGAGATCGTCGCCTGGCATGTGAAGCTCGGCGATCGGGTCGAGGAGGACCAGTCGGTCGCCGACATGATGACCGACAAGGCGACGGTCGAGATGGAATCGCCGGTGTCGGGCATTGTCGTCGAACTGGCGGGCGAGGTCGGGGACCAGGTGCCGATCGGATCGGCGCTGATGGTGATCGAGACGGATGCGGTGGAAGGGGCGGTATCGCCCGCGACCGAGGAAGCCGTGCTGGAAGCCGAAAATCCCGGCGTCGAAGAAGCGCAAACTCCCTCTCCCCTTGTGGGAGAGGGGCGGGGTGAGGGGGAGCCGCAAGCGACGTCCCCCGTGGCCACCCCTCACCCCGACCCTCTCCCACAAGGGGAGAGGGAGCAGAAGAAGGTGCTCGCATCCCCGGCCGTTCGTGCCCGTGCGCTGGACCTGGGTATCGACTTGGCCAGCGTGAAACCGGCCGAGGGCGACCGTGTCCGCCATTCGGACCTCGATGCTTTCCTCCGTTATGGCTCCGCGCAGGGATACACCCCCGCCCGCAGCCCCCGCGCCGACGAGCAGGTGCGCGTCATCGGCATGCGCCGCCGCATCGCCGAGAACATGACCGCCTCCAAGCGCGCCATCCCGCACTTCACCTATGTCGAGGAAATCGACGTCACCGCGCTGGAAGAGACGCGCGCGCAGTTGAACGCCGGGCGGGGCGACCGGCCCAAGCTGACGCTGCTCCCGCTCCTGATCGTCGCGATCTGCAAGACCTTGCCCGACTTCCCGATGCTCAACGCCCGCTATGACGACGAGGCGGGCGTGGTGCACCGATCGGGCGCGGTGCATATGGGCATGGCGACGCAGACCCCGGCCGGGCTGATGGTCCCCGTCATCCGCAACGCCGAGAGCCGCAATGTCTGGCAGCTCGCGACCGAGATCGCGCGGCTGGCCGATGCGGCGCGTGGCGGAAACATCGCCAGCGGCGACATGGGCGGCGGCACGATCACGCTCACCTCGCTGGGGCCGCTGGGCGGGATTGCGACGACGCCGGTCATCAACCGGCCCGAGGTGGCGATCATCGGCCCCAACCGCATCGTCGAGCGTCCGGTCTTCCGTTCGAACGGGCGCGGGGGGGAGACGATCGCGCGGGCCAAGCTGATGAACCTGTCGATCAGTTGCGACCACCGGGTGGTCGACGGCTATGACGCCGCGAGCTATGTCCAGGCGTTGAAGCAGTTGCTGGAGACGCCGGTGATGCTGTTCGCGGATTAAGGGGTTCCCTTGGCCTTCTATTTCGCTCAGGCTGAACGGGGTTAGGGCCAAAGCTCCGTTCACGCTGAGCGAAGTCGAAGCGCACGCGTGAACCTATCCACCGGGCGGGCGTCCTACATCGAAAGCAGGAGGGCGGAATGCGCGGCATGATGGCAGGATCGGTCGATGTCTCTTCGGACGGCGTGGTCAACGGAATGATCGGCGGAGACGTGATCGTGGCGCCCGGTGTCCGCGCCGTCATCAACGGAATGGTCGCGGGCGACGTCGTCGTCGAGCGCGGGGCCGAGGTCCGGATCAGCGGCATGGTCGCAGGGCGCGTGATCAATCGCGGTGGCGTGGTCGAGGTGAGCGGGATGGTCACCGGGTAACGCCCCGGCTTGCCTTCCCGCGTCCAAGCGTGGACATGGGCGGCATGACGACCGACCGCACCGCACGCACCGGCCTGTTGCTCGGCATCGGGGCCTATATCAGCTGGGGCATATTGCCGCTGTATCTGAAGCTGTTGAAGGGGGTGCCCGCGCTTCAGGTGCTGGCGCATCGTATCCTCTGGTCGCTGCTGCTGCTCGCCGTGGTGGTGCTGATCGCCAAGCGTGGAGCCGCGATTCGGGCGGCGGCGCGGGGGCGAACCCTGTTGCTGCTCTGTGCCAGTGCGGCGCTGATCGCTATCAATTGGCTGGTCTATATCTGGTCGGTTCAGCACAATCATGTGCTGGAGGCGAGCCTGGGTTACTTCATCAACCCGCTGGTCAATGTCGGGCTGGGCGTCGCCCTGCTCGGCGAGCGGATTCGGCGGGGGCAGGCGGTGGCGGTCGGCATCGCCGCCATCGGGGTCGCTGTGCTGGCGATCAGCGGCGGCGGGGCCATCGGCATCTCGCTCGCGCTGGCGCTGTCATTCGGCTTCTACGGTTTCGTCCGCAAGATCGCGGCCATCGATGCGCTGGGTGGCCTGACGGTCGAGACCCTGTTGCTGGCGGCTCCTGCGCTGGCGGTGCTGTTCCATGCCAGCGCAAACGGCACGGCGGCGTTCGGGGTGGACCGGCATCTCGACATGCTGCTGATCCTGGCGGGAGCGGTGACGGCGGCGCCCTTGCTGATGTTCGCAGCGGCGGCGCGGCGGATGCGGTATACGACGCTGGGGCTGCTGCAATATATCGCCCCCACCCTGCAATTCGCGCAGGCGGTGCTGCTGTTCGGTGAGCCGCTCAAGCCCGTCCATATCGTCACCTTCGCGCTGATCTGGACGGGTTGTGCGCTCTACGCCTTCGACAGTGTGCGGGGGAGCCGGACGCCGGTTACGGCGGAATAGGTTCGCGCGGAGGCGCGGAGACGCGGAGGTGTCTCGCCCAGCCGCAGGCTGCCTGTTTCAACAACCAAGAGGCTTCGTCTGCCGATCGAGATGAAAGTCGTCAGCACGGCGCGTCCAGACACCTCCGCGTCTCCGCGTCTCCGCGCGAACAAAAACCTAGCGCCGCCCGCTCTGCAATTTCGCCACTGCCCGCCGGAGTACGCCGCGCGGCGCTACCCTGGTGCTGGCGGCGGTCAGGCGGTTGAGCAGTCCCGACACCATCACCGCCTGCCCTCGCTCCAGCGCCGCCAGCCCGTCGCGCACCACCTGTTCGGAATCCGAGGCGAAACGGGTGAACAGCGGCGTCTCGGCCATCCCTGCGACATCGGCGAACTCGGTCCTGGTCGGCCCCGGACACAGGGCGGTGACGGTCACGCCCCGGCCCTTCACCTCCTCGTGCAACGCCTCGGAGAAATGCAGTACGAACGCCTTGCTGGCATAATAGACCGCCATATAGGGCCCCGGCTGAAAGGCGGCGGTGGAGGCGACGTTCAGCACGCGCCCGCGCCCGCGCGCCAGCATGGGTGGGATCAGCGCATGGGTCAGCGTCACCAGCGCGCGGATGTTGAGGTCGATCATCCCCGTCTGCGTCGCCAGGTCGCTGTCGGCGAAGTCGCCCAACGCGCCGAACCCGGCATTGTTGATCAGCGTGTCGACCGACAGGCCATGGTCGGCGACCCCGTCGAGCAGCGCCTTCACCCCCTCCGGCCGTCCCAGATCGGCGGAGACGACATGCACCGCCACGCCCGGTCGCTGCGCCAGTTCGGTCGCCAGCGCCGCCAGCCGGTCGGTCCGCCGGGCGGTCAGGACCAGCGTGACGGGCTTCTTCGCCAGCGCCCGCGCGAAATCCGCGCCCAGCCCGGCGGAGGCTCCGGTGATCAGGATAGTGTCGGTCATCGCCGCGCTCCCAACAGGGGCGGCGGCTATTCGTTCAGCCAGCCGCCGGTAAATCCTGCCCGTTGCAATCCCCGCCGCAGATGCGGGTTCCGTCGCATCGTCTTCCAGATCAGGCCGGTCCGCTGATTCTCGATCATCGCGACGATCGGCCCCTGGTCGATGCCCAGATAATCCTTGTCGACCCAACCGACGCCGGGGACGATCTCGCCGTGCTTCAGCGGCTCGGGCGGGTTGGTCAGCGTCGGGTTGAAGGCGTCGAGGAAGCCGTATTTGCCGTAAATGGCCTGGCCATAGCGGTCGTGCATCGTCCGTATGGCGGGAACGACGATATCGGGCGCGAAGGCGATGGAGGCCGCCGCCGCCGTGGGGGCGAGCGTCCCGTCGTCGCGCTCGCCCGGCCCGCGCGCCGAATAGCTGTAGAATTCGCGAGGGACGCCGTCGATCGTCTGGACGAAATCGCCCGGTCCGTCACAGGCGGTCAGCCCCCAGACATCCGCGCCATAGCCGTGCCAGCGCCCGGCATTCTCGATCGCATATTGCCGCTGGGCATGGACGGCGCGGCGGCTGTTCTCGAAATAGTCGATGCCCTTGGCGGTCATATAGCCGTCGCGGATGCCTTTGAAATCGACCCAGACATGGCTGTACTGATGGCCGAACAGCGGCGCGAAATGCAGGTGCGGCTCGCCCCAGCGATCGCTCCAGCTCGGCTCGAACCGGCTCGACCAGGCCTGCCATGTGCCCTCGGGCAGCGGATGGGTGGGGGAGCCCAGCGCCAGCAGATAGAGCAGCATCCCCTCGTTATAGATGTTCCAGTCGGACCTGATGAACCCCGTCTCCGGGTGCCAGCCCATCGACAGCAGCGGCGCGCGCGGGGTTATCCAGGTCCAGTCGACCGCGGCGTAGATCCGGTCCGCCAGCGTACGGATGCGCGCCTCGTCGGGATGATCGCCGTCGAACCAGCTTTGCGCGAACAGCACGCCGCCCAGCAACAGCGCTGTGTCGACCGTCGACAACTCGCACCGGGCGAAGCGCTGGCCCTTGGTCACGCCCAGGAAATGGTAGAAGAAGCCCTTGTAACCGCTGAACCCCGTCTCGCCCGGCCCCTGCGGCGCGTCGGCGAAGAATTGCAGGGTGGCCAGCGTCCGCACGCGCGCCTCCTCCCGCGTGATCCAGCCATTGACCACGCCCACCGGATAGGCGGTCAGCGCGAAGCCCACCGCCGCGATCGAGGCGAAGGACGGCGTCGGCCAGCGATCGGGGGCGAGGCCGGTCTCCGCATCGGTGGTTTCCCAGAAGAAGCGGAAGGTGCGCTCCTGAAGATCGCGGATCAGGTCGGGCTGGGGCGGCGGAATGATGCGCGGAGGGCGAACCCGCTCCCCCATTCCGGTGCAGCCCGTCGCCAGCGCGGCCAGGCTCAGCCCGCCCAGGGTCAGGACGCGGCGACGATCGTACATGGTCTCTCCTCGCTTCGGTCCGGGATGGGCCGGACCGGGGCCTGTGCGGCACCCGGCCCGGTCGATCGTCAGAAGCGATAGCCGACCCGGAACTGCACCCGGCGGGGCAGGGTGATCAGCTCACGCGGCAATTGCGTCAGCGGGTCGGTGGCATTGGTGAAGTCGTCGAACCCGCCGAAGTTCTTGCTGTTGAACGCATTGAGCAGGTCGACCGCGAGATTGAGCTTGTGGCCGGCGAAAATCTCGATGTCGTTCTGCAACGTCATGTTGACCTCGCAGAAGGCGGCGATGCCCTTGATGCAGTTCTTGGGCGGATAGACGGTATAGACCTGCACCTGGCTGGGCGTGCTGCCCCGCGTCTCGTCGGTGACTTGGTACGCGCTGCCGCTGCCCAGCGTGGTGATGGTCGAGAATTTGAAGCCCAGCGGCAGGTCGACGATCCCCGACAGGACCAGCCGGTGCCGCTCGTCGCCGGGGCGCGGGCGATAGCCATAGGCCTCGGGCGTGGCATATTGCAGGCTGAACAGGTCGTTGCCGTTCTGCTCGCCCTTCGACAGCGTATAGGCCAGGTTGAAGCCCCAGCCCGAGCTTTGCGTATAATTCTTGTCGAGGGTGAAGAAGAGCGCCTTGTAGCGCGTCTTCAGCCCGTCATAGCCGATCAGCACGTTGGAGAAGCCCGCATTGCGCGTCGGGCTGCCGTCTCCGACATTGCAGCAGGTGCCGTCGGCGTTCCGGGTGGCGAACAGATGCGTATAGCCGTTGCGCCCCGCGACATAGCTGCCGCTCAGGCTCGCCTGGAAGATGCCGATCCGCTGGCGCACGCCCAGGGTGAACTGGTCGGTAACGGGCGGGCGGGCGTTGTTCTTCACCGCGAACAGCTCGGGCTGGCCGGTCTGCGCATTGGCGATCAGCGAAAGCAGGCCGTCGCGCGTCAGGTAGCGGTCGTTCCACACCACGGTCGGCGTGCCATCCGCGCGCGGGCGACCGTCGCGCGAGAAGAAGAGCTGGCCATAGGCATATTGCAGGCGGAATTGCTCATCCAGCGTGTTGTTGAACACGTTGCGGTCGTAATAGCGGCCATAGCCGCCGAACAGCACCGTGCTCTGATCCCCCTTGAAGTCATAGGAGAAGCCGGCACGCGGCTGGAACGCGCCCAGGAAGGGCGGGCGGTTGGTCCCGTCGGTGATATAGTCGGTGGGATTGAAATAGGAGGTCTGCGGCAACTGGCGCAGCAGCGCGGCGGCGGCGTCCGGCGTGCGATAGTTGTTGTTGAACAGATTGCTCTCATAATCCCAGCGCAGGCCGACATTGACCTGCAACTTGTCGGTCACGTCCCAGTCGTCCTGGAGATACAGGCCGACCTGCGAGTTGGACGCGGCGATGCGCGGGTTGCCGATGCCGATCTGCGCGGTCGCCGGGAACGAGAAATCCAGCCCGTTGGTCGGATCGTTGCGGAAATCGTAGAAGGGCTGGACGAAGAAGTTCTTCAGGAACGTATAGTCCTGGAAGGCGAAGCGGACGCCACCCTTTATGACGTGGTTGTCGATCCCGGTCCAGGTCAGGTCGTTGCGCAGCGTGTAGCTCGCCTGGCTGATCCGCTGCGTGCTTTCCTTGCCGCCGAAGCGGATCACGCCCTGATAGTTGAACGTGCTGCTGTTCGGATCGAGCGAGGTCGGGTTGTAGGTATAGTTCAGATAGCTGGCGTTGAATTCGTTGATGAAGCTGTCGCCGCGATAGGTCCAGCGATAGATATAGGTGTCGACGTTGTTCTTCTTGTTCAGCGCGTTGGAATAGGCGTTGGTCGACGCCCCGCCAAAGCCGGTGATGTCGGTTTCCACGCGCTTGCTGACGATCAGGTCGAAGGTCTGGCGATCGTCGGGGACGAAGGTCAGCTTGCCGAAATAGAAGTCGCCGCGGAACGGGCTGACGAACGCGCCCTCATACTGGCCGAAGCGCGCGACGTTTTCGGGCGTGCGATTCTGGAGGCGGACGTTGAACGCGCGATTCTGGTCGTTGCCCTCATAGGCGGCGAAGAAGAACAGCTTGTCCTTGATGATCGGGCCGCCCAGCGAGATGCCATATTGCTTGCGCTCGAAGGCGGGCTTGGGCAGCCCGGCCTGCTTCACGAAATAATCGGTCGAGGACAGGTTGCGGTCGGTATATTGGGCGAAGGCCTCGCCATGGAATTCATTGGTGCCCGACTTGGTCGTCGCGGTGATGATCGCGGCGCCGGCCTGTTCATACTCGGCCTTGTAATTCTGGGTCAGCACGCGGAATTCGCCGACCGCCAGCTGGCCGAAGGGATTGCCGCGGCTGTCTTCCTGGCCCGCGACGCCGCTGTCGAGCACGTTGTTCTTGTAGCTGACGCCGTCGATGAAGACGTTGACCTGCCCGGCGGGCGAGGCGCCCGAGGAGAAGCTCTTGTCGGTCTCGCTGTCATTATAGCGGACGCCGGGGGCGAGCGCGGCGAAGCTCAGGAAGTTGCGGTCGGTCTGTGGCAGGGTGCGGATCTGCTCCTGCGAGATGTTGGTGGCGATTTCGCTGGTCTTGGTTTCGACCAGTCGGCCACCGGTCACGACGATTTCACCGCCCTCGACATTGCTGCCGCCGCCGCCGGCGATGTCCGCCGTATCCGCTCCGCCGGGCTGGGCGGCGGTGCCGATCGTCAGGTCGAGCGTCGCCGACTGGCCGATCGCGACGACCACGACCTGCGTGACGGTCTCACCCGAGGTCGCCGTCGCGGTGATGCGATACTGGCCGGGACGCAGGCCGCCGAGCACATAGTTGCCCTGTGCGTCCGCGATCTGGCGGAAGGTCTGGTTGGTGCCGGTATTGACGGCGGCGATCTGCGCGCCTCCGGCAGGGGTGCCGTCCGCGCCGCGCACCTGCCCACGCACCTGCGCGGTGGTGGTCTGAGCGGCGGCGGGGGCGACCAGCATCGTCGCGCTGCCCAGGATCGTGGAGGTCACCAGCGTCGCACGCAGCGCAGCCGTCATCATCGTCTTCATGTCTGTTCCCCATATGCCGACGGCTGAGATGCTGCGTCCCGCGCCGGTCCATGTTTTCTGGTACCGGACCCGGAACGGGTTCCCGCGACGCGAAGGGCGCGCGGGGCGGGTCGGCTGGGGAGGAAAGGGCGACCCGCCATCGGGCCGCCCGGCATCCTCTCCTGGCACGGAGCCCGCCGGCTCCTGATGCCCGATCCCGGCCTGTGCCGACCGATCATCGTGACATGCCGGTCATCTAGTCCGAACGCCACGAAGGGCTCAAGCGCCCCTTCATGGTACCGGTTACAAAGCCCGGCGGGTGTGACTTTCGAGCAACGGGTATGGCGGTGGCAATGGGTCCGAAAACCGCGCTAAAAGGAGGGCATGACTGTGGAAATTCGCCGTGACGGACCCGTCGCGATCCTAACGCTACGGAATGGCCCAAATAATCATTTGGGGCTGGGAACCATTTCCGAACTGGCGGGTGCGTTCGATGCCGCCGATGCCGATCCCGATATCCGCGCGATCCTGCTGCGATCCGAGGGTCGGGTATTTTGCGCCGGAGCCGATCTGGTCAACGCCAATCCGGTCGCCGATCCCCTGCCGCAGGGGGAGCGCAGCCCCTTCTACATGGCGGCGGCGCGGCTGTTCGGGGTGGCGACGCCCGTGGTCGCGGCGGTGCAGGGGGCGGCGGTCGGGGCCGGACTGGGGCTGGCGCTCGTCGCGGATTTCCGCATCGCCGCGCCCGAGGCGCGGTTCGTGGCGAACTTCGTCGCGCTGGGGCTGCATCCGGGCTTCGGCATTTCGGCGGTGCTGGAACGGGTGATCGGGCGACAGCGGGCGGCGATGATGCTGCTGACCGGTCGGCGAATCCGGGGCGAAGAGGCCGAGCGCTGGGGGCTCGTGGACCAGCTCGTACCCGGCGACGCGCTGTACGACACTGCACTGGCCCTGGCGCATGAGATCGCGGCGGGGGCTCCGCTGGCGGTGGCAGCGACCCGGCGGACGCTTCGCGGCGATCTGCGCGCGCTGGTCGAGGCGGCGACGGATCACGAACTGGCCGAACAGGCGAAGCTGATGCGGACCGAGGATTTCGCCGAGGGCGTGCGCGCCGTGAGCGAACGACGGCCGGGGCGGTTCGTGGGGCGGTGAGGGGTGGCCTTTCCCTAAGGTCAGAGCGACATTCCGATATGCCCTTCTTATCCCTCGCCCCTCATAGAGGGGAGAGGGTTGCGCAGACTTGGCCTTTGCGCGAGCAAAGGCTTAGTCGGAGCTGGGTGAGGGGTGAGCGCGCGGAGCGCGCGCGAGCCTTCGGCTCGCTCGACCCCTCACCCAAGCTACGCTAGCCAGCAGGCTGGCAAGCTCCGCTAACCCTCTCCCCTGTCCAGGGGAGAGGGAAAAGGGGGTAGCATGAATGTCGATTGGCCTTCGACTTCGCTCAGGCTGAACGGAGATTGGGAAAACGGGGGGCGTCGGAACACCCGGCCTTATCCCTGGCGCTTGGCCAAGTCCGTCTTGCGCGCGGGCAGGGCCGCCAGGATCGCCTGGCGTTCCTCGGCGGGCTTGGCGCTCCAGTTGGAGATTTCGCGGATCGTCCGCGCGCAGCCCAGGCACCAGCCCGTCGCCTTGTCCATCGTACAGACATTGACGCAGGGGCTGGCCAGACTCGGCGGCTGGGGTTCGACGAAGCTGATGATGTCGAGCGACATGATCGGGTTACAGACCGAACGAGACTTTCAGGAAGTCCGGGATCGGGCCGTTCCAGCCATTGTCCTCCGCCACCTCTTCGCCGCCTGACCGGCGACGGTCGCGGCGCGGAGCCTCGGCACGGGGCGCGCGCGGTTCCTCGAACCGGGGCTCCTCGCGACGCGGGCGCGGCGGGCGGGCGCGGGGTTCCTCCACCACGACTTCGGCCTGGGGCGCGGGAGCCTCCGCCTCGGTCGGGCGCGCGCTCCGGTCGCGACGCGAACGGCGGGCCGGGCGTTCCTCTTCGGCGGGGGCGGGAAGTTCGAGCCGGTCGATCGTCTGGCCGGTCAGCTTCTCGATATTGTCGAGATTCTCCGCATCGTCGGGTGCGACGAAGGTATAGGCGATCCCGGTCGCACCGCCACGTCCGGTCCGGCCGATGCGGTGGACATAATCATCCGGGTGCCAGGGCGCGTCGAAGTTGAACACATGGCTGACGCCCTTGATGTCCAGCCCGCGCGCCGCGACGTCGGAGGCGACCAGGATGTTGACCTCGCCGCGCTTGAACAGTTCCAGCTCGGCCAGTCGCTGTGGCTGTTCCATGTCGCCATGGATCTCGCCCGAACGGAAGCCATGCTGCTTGAGCGACTTGTTCAGCTCGCGCACCGTCGTCTTGCGGTTGCAGAAGATGATCGCGGTGCGCACCTCTTCCTGCTGGAGCAGCTGGCGCAGGCGCTTGCGCTTCTCGAACGACTGGGCCGCGACGGGCACGACCCATTGCTTGATGTTGATATTGGTTGAGGCGGGACGTGCCACCTCGATCGTCTTGGGATTGTCCAGGAACTTGTCGGCCAGCTTCTTGATCGGCGGCGGCATGGTCGCGGAGAAGAGCAGGGTCTGGCGCTGCGACGGCAGCTTGGTGCAGATTTCCTCGATATCGGGGATGAACCCCATGTCGAGCATCCGGTCCGCCTCGTCGATGACCAGCATCGAACAGCCGGTCAGCAGGATGTTGCCCCGCTGGAACAGGTCCATCAACCGGCCCGGCGTCGCGATCAGCACGTCGACGCCCTTTTCCAGCGCCTTGATCTGGTCGCCCATCGACACGCCGCCGATCAGCAGAGCCATCGAAAGCTTGTGGTTGGCGCCGTATTTCTCGAAATTCTCGGCGACCTGCGCGGCGAGTTCGCGGGTCGGCTCCAGGATCAGGCTGCGCGGCATACGCGCGCGGCTGCGTCCGTGCGCCAGGATGTCGATCATCGGCAGCACGAAGGACGCGGTCTTGCCCGTGCCCGTCTGCGCGATGCCGATGATGTCGCGCATCATCAGCACGGACGGGATGGCGGAGGCCTGAATCGGCGTCGGCTCGGTATAGCCGGCGTCGTTGACCGTCTTCAGGAGTTCGTCGGAGAGGCCGAGATCGGCAAAGCTCATGCAGTTTTCCGAGATATGGCGGGATGGGAATCGCCCCGCGCTCGCCCAGCAGCGATCCGGCGCTTGCGGATTCGGCGATAAAAGTCAAGGTTTCTCCCGAATCGGGAGCATCCGGGCGACGCGATTTGGCGTGCGGGCCGCCCGGTCAGGGGATCGGCGTAAGCGCGCGGAATTTCTGGATATCGCAGGTCCGACCGGCGCGGGTGCGGATGGGATCGCGGTCCGCGCAAATCTGTCCGTCGGGGCCGGGGCGGATATAGAAGCTGGAATAATAATCGATCTGGCGACAGGCGCGGGCCAGCTTGGCGCGTACCCGCTTGCCGCCGGTCAGGACGATATCGACCGTCCCGTCCTCGCCCGGCAGGGCCCCGGCCAGTTGCTGCGCGGGAATGCAGCGGGGGCCTTTGCGCTCCTTCCAGCGGGTCGGGGCGATCGGGCGGATCGCCGTGCGCGGCACCCGGATCACGACCCGTTCGCGCAGGATCACCTGGGCATATTGCACTTGCGCAGGCGCATCCGCCGCCCCCAGCAAGGCGGGCGTCGTCAGCGTCATCGACGCGATGGCGGCGAGGTTTCGATAGCGGCGCAACATGTCAGCAGGAGCCCTTCATAAGCCCCATCGTTGAACGCTTTATGAACCTGTCCTAGTCGCATTCGCCATGACCCCCGCCCAGACCGCCTTGCTCGATGCCCTGTCGCCCATCTTGGGGGAGAAGGGGATCGTCACCGACCCCGCGCTGATCGCACCATGGGAAGTGGATTGGCGGCGACGCTTTTCGGGGCACGCCCCCGCCATCCTCGCTCCCGCCGACACGGGCCAGGTGCAGGCGGTGCTGCGCGCGGCGGCCGAGCACCGGGTGCCGCTGGTTCCGCAAGGGGGGAACAGTTCGATGGTGGGCGGCGCGACGCCGCCGGCGGACGGGTCGGCGCTGATCCTGTCCACCCGGCGGATGAACCGGGTCCGGCGGATCGACACGGGGTCGGCGATGATCGTGGCCGAGGCGGGCGTGATCCTGGCCGATCTGCACGCCGCCGCCGAAGGGGAGGGGGCGCGCTTTCCGCTGACCCTGGGGGCCAAGGGCAATGCGACCGTGGGTGGGCTGGTCTCGACCAATGCGGGCGGGACCCAGGTGCTGCGCTTCGGGACGATGCGCGGGCTGACCCTGGGCGTGGAGGCGGTGCTGCCCGACGGGACGCTTTATGACGGGCTGTCCGCGCTCAAGAAGGACAATCGCGGATATGATCTCGGCCAGTTGCTGATCGGGGCGGAGGGGACGCTGGGCATCGTCACGGCGGCGGCGCTGCGGCTGGTCCCGGCGATCGCAGCCAGCGCCACCGCCTGGGTCGGTCTGTCCGACCCCGCTGCCGGGCTGGCGCTGCTCCGCCGGTTGCAGGCGGCGAGCGACATGATCGAGAGTTTCGAGATCATGCCCGCCGAAAGCCTGGCCGCCGCCGTCGCGCATCTGCCCGGGGCGCGCAGCCCGTTGCAGACCAGCCACCCCTGGCATGTCCTGATCGAGGCGGTGACCGGCGATCCCGCCGCCGATCCGGCCGCGATGCTGGAGGCGCAACTGGCCAAGGCGCTGGCCGAGGGTGTTGCCGCCGACGCGGTGATCGCCGCGTCGCAGGCGCAGAGCGAGGCCTTCTGGCTGCTCCGCCACTCGCTGTCCGATGCGGAGCGGGCGCTGGGCCCGGCGGTGCAGCACGATATCGCCGTCCCGGTCGAAGCGATGCCGCGCTTCATGGTCGAGGCGGCGGCGGCGTGCGACGCGCGCTTTCCCGGCACCCATGCCTCGGGCTTCGGCCATCTGGGCGACGGCAACATCCATTTCCACGTCCGCGCCGCCCCCGGCACCGATCGCGACCGATTCTATGCCGAGCAGGCGGCGACCATCACCCGCTTCGTCCATGACCTGGTGATGGCGGCGGGGGGGACCATTTCGGCGGAGCATGGCATCGGCCAGATGAAACGCGACGAACTGCTACGCCTTTCCCCAGAAAGGGTTAGCGCGATCCGCGCGATCAAGACGGCGCTCGATCCGCACGGTCTGTTCAATCCGGGCAAGCTCGTCGCTTGCGCATGAGGCTCCGGGCCCATAGACACGGGGGCACGACGCGCGGCCGGGGGGCTCGCGTGGACGAGTTTTTTGGAGATCATCATGGCCAGCGCGCCGTCCCTTCCCCTTTTCTATAACGGCCTGGAGCCGCTTTCGAGCGAGGCTCACGCCAACTTCAAGGTTCGTCCGCAAGAGACCGCGCCTTTCCTGGTCGGCCAGCACGCGATTCCCGTGACCGTCGATGAATTTCCGCTGGTGCAGCGTTTCATGCCGATCGTCTTCTCGGTCGGCGACCAGCCGATCCCGCTGGCGCTGATGGGCCTGAACGAGGGCGTGAACGTCTTCGTCGACGACGAAGGCCGCCTGACCGAGACGAACTTCTACGTCCCGGCCTATATCCGCCGCTATCCGTACATGCTGGCCAAGCTGCGTCCCGAGTCGGAAGAACTGTCGCTCTGCTTCGACCCGACCTCGCCGACGATCGGCGCGTTCGACGAGGGCGATGCGCTGTTCGACGGCAACCAGCCCAGCGAGCTGACGAAGAACATCCTGTCGTTCAACGAATCGTTCGAACAGGCCGGAGCCCGTACTCAGAACTTCATGACCGAGCTGACCGAAATGGGTCTGCTGATGGACGGCGAAGTCTCGATCCAGCCGGAAGGCGCGGACCAGCCCTTCGTCTATCGCGGCTTCCAGATGATCAACGAGGAGAAGCTGGTCGACCTGCGCGGCGACCAGCTGCGCAAGATGAGCCAGTCGGGCATGCTGCCGCTGCTCTATGCGCATCTCTTCTCGCTGTCGCTGATGCGCGACATCTTCGCCCGCCAGGCGCAGTTGGGCAAGATGCCGCAGCCGCAACTCCAGCCGCTGGGTTGATGTAATGCGCGGGCAGGGCATCTCCAGTCCGCGCTACAGCCAGGTCGCGATCGTCTTTCACTGGACGATCGCGGCGCTGGTCTTGGCCAATCTGGCCATCGGACTGCTTCACGAAAGCCTGTTGCCGGGGACCATCCCGCTGCACAAGGCGATCGGCCTGACCGTGTTGGCGCTGACCGCCGCGCGGATCGTCTGGCGACTGGGTCACCGCCCGCCGCCCCTGCCCGCCGAAATTCCGGTCTGGGCCCGTGGCAGCGCCCATGCACTGCACGCCACCCTCTATTTTCTGATGATCGCCATGCCGATGACCGGCTGGGCGATGGGATCGGGCCGCGACGTGCCGCGCCCGGTCAGCTGGTTCGGCCTGTTCGACGTGCCGCCTTTGCCGATCGGCAAGGCCGCCGCCGGCTTCGGGCATGAGGCGCATGAGATTCTCGGCTGGGTGATGCTGGCCTTGGTGGCGATCCATGTAGCGGCGGCGTTGCGTCACCATTTCCTGCTGCGCGACGGCCTGCTCGCCCGGATGAGTTTTCGCGCGCGCTGATTGTCCCCCGGATAGGGGCTTCCACAAACCAGACCCGGTCAGAAACCGCCGAGGGGCGAAGAGCCCCGCCTATGCCCTTGGCGACCAGTCGTCCGTATCGAAATCGGGATGCTGGAACGAGACGATTTGGGCGAGATAGGCCGCGGCCTTGGGCTCATCCACCGGATGCTCCGGCAGCTTCGTCCATGCGTCAAAGTCCGCAATCCGTTCCGGCGAAGCCAGTTGCTCTTTCAGTTCGATCGATCGCGGTTCGTCCATCGCGCCGATCGCAAAACTGATGCTTTCCCCATATTCAAAGGTGAGGGGCGTCCCGCAATTCCGGCAGAATCCACGGCGCACCTTGTTGGAACTCTGAAAATGAGCAGGCTGGCCCCTGGTCCAGGTCACCGCATCGCGTGGAGCGTTGACATAAGGGCCGAACAATCCGCCCGTGGCCTTCTGGCACATTCGGCAATGGCAGATGGAGGCGTCGCCCAGAGGCCCCGCGACACGAAAGCGCACCGCTCCACACTGGCATCCTCCGGTGCTGGCTTGCATATTGGTGGTCATGGCGGGAGCGTTTCACATTCGTCCGGCCTCCGCAATGGGCGGTCTTCCATCAGCCGTGACGAAAAAATGACGAATTGCGGCGGGCAGGGTTGAACCAAATAGGCCCCTTCCTATTTATATCCTGTACGGCGTCGTGTCCCCCCTTTCGCGATGTCGTATGACACGCTTTCAGCGTGTCTCCTCCCTGAACCTTGGCCACCTCGCGCTCTCCCCCTTGCGCGAGGTGGTTTTTTGTTCGGGCTATTCCGCCGCGAGCGAAACCGGCTGGCCCAGCGCCTCGGCGGCCAGGGCGGCCAGCATCGTGCGGACCAGCGTCACCGTCGCGTCGAAGCCCGCACCGGGTGCCTCCAGCGCGCTGTCGAGATAGAGCGAGCGGTCGAGTTCCAACTGGATTGCGTGGATGCCGCGCCGGGGGGCGCCATGGCGCTGGACGATATGGCCCCCGGCATAGGGCGCGTTGCGGGTCACGGCGATGCCGCAGGCCCGCGCCTCCGCCTCGATCCGGCGGACGAAGCGGGTGTCCGCGGTCAGGCCGTGGCGATCCCCGATCACGATCCGGGGCACCAGGCCGGCGGCCCCCAGCGGCGGCATCGAATGAAGGTCGAGCAGGACGGCGACGCCGAACCGCGCCCGTGCCTCCGCCAGAGCCTGCTCCAGCGCCTCATGATAGGGGCGGTGATCGGTCGCGATCCGCCGGATCATCTCGGCATCGCTGAAGCGGCGCGACCAGATGTCGCCATGCCCGGCGACGCGGCGCGGGACGAGCCCCAGCCCGCTGCGCAGCTTGGCCGAGGCGCGCCCTTGTGGCCGTGCGCCCAGATCGATGACCGGATCCCGCTCGCCCTCGTCGCGGTTGAGGTCGATCCAGGCGCGGGGCAGGGTCTGGACCAGCATCGTCTCGTCGCTGCGGGCCCCCTGCGCGACCAGATCGATCAGCCGGTCCTCCAGCCCCATCACGGCGGACAGCGGCACGCGCAACGCCTCGATCAGGGCATGCGGATAATCGCGCCCGCCATGGGGCACCGAGATTACGACCGGACCTGCGACCGGGCCGCCAAGGCTTTGGAAAGATGCGCCGGGGGTCGGGCTTGCCATTGCCCATGAGCCTAGGTCGGGGCACGGATCGACGCAATGGTCTGGAAATATTAACCACCTTTTCGCTAAGCTGATGGCCAAGATGGATCGGAATCACGACATGTTTCACATTCTGCTGGCCGAAGATGACGAGGTCATGCGCGAATATCTGACGCGCGCGCTGACCCGGTCGGGATACCGGGTTTCGGCGGTCGATCGCGGCACGGCGGCCCTCCCGTTGCTGGAGAGCGAGCGGTTCGACCTGTTGCTGACCGATATCGTCATGCCCGAAATGGACGGGATCGAACTCGCCCAGCGCGCCGCCGCGATCGTCCCCGATCTGCGCGTGATGTTCATCACCGGCTTCGCGGCGGTCACGCTGAAGGCCGGGCAGGCCATGCCAAACGCCCGCGTCCTGTCCAAACCCTTCCACCTGCGCGACCTGGTGATGGAGGTGGACCGACTTTTTCACACGGATTCAGTCGACGGCGCAATTTAGGGGTTGCCAGCCCGATCGAACCTGCTAATTGGCCCACCTCCGGCGGGCGTGTAGCTCAGTGGTAGAGCACTGTGTTGACATCGCAGGGGTCGCAAGTTCAATCCTTGCCACGCCCACCATCGAAAACCCCGCTAGGCCAACGGCTTAGCGGGGTTTTTGGTTTTCAGGCTTCCTAGTTGCGCGTCACGGTTTTGCGTGCCTTTTGCGTGTCATGCCGAGTGGAACATCCGGGCTCACGGGGGCCTCGGGGCACTAGGGCGGCTGCGCCAGCGGATTGGGAGCGGCAGCGATGGCGTGAAAACGACTGGCCATCATACCCGCCGCCGCCGTCCATCGGGACCGACTTGCGTGGGTTTTGCGTGAAGCGGCGTCGCCATCTTCCGGGCCAGCTCGGACGCAATGTCTTCCAGCCCCTGTCGGGTCTCCGACAGATACTCTGGGCTGAAGATCACGTAGTGCCGCGTCGAATGGGGCAGCACCGTGTGGCCGAGTGCCAGCGGGATTTCCTGCTGTGAGACGCCGCGCTGTGCGATCAGGGTCGCCATGCTGTGGCGCATCAGCTTGGGGCCGAAACCGACCGGTACCTTGAAATGCCTTGCCATGACGCGCCACGCCTTTTTGACGTCCGCCACGGGCCGCTGGACCAGCCAACGGTCCTCATCCTTCTCGACCACGCTCTCGTGGCAGACCAGCCGATCGTCCGTCGCCTCCAGCCAATTTGCCAGGAGCGGCGTGACAGGGATCGCTGGGCGATGTTTCCGCGTCTGGATCCGTCCCGCAGGGTTGAGGTCGAGTACGCTGGCGTCGCGGTGCCATTGCCACCGGTCGGGGCTAGCCGAGATGTCGTAGAGCGCATCCGGCCGCGCCAGCGTGCAGATCGCACCGATCAGATAGCGGCGCAGCGGCATCAATCGTGCCGGATGCGCCGGGCTGAGCTTCGGATCTCCTTCCGCCGTATAGTCGAGCATTTCAGCAATCTGATCGAGCGAGAGGCGGAAGTTGCGGACTGGCGTCACGGCGGCGCGCGTCAGATGCTTCAGTTCGGGCAGCGCCTCCATACGCTTCACGTTGAACCGCAAGGCTGCCTTCAACTGAATGATGCTCTCCTCGACCGTGGACTTCGCCCGTTCGCGCCTCGACACGGTCCATTCCCCGGTTTCCCGGTCACGCCGCCGCTGGGTCACCCGATCGATCTCGGTCCCCCATTCTCGAAATCGCGTCAGCCAATCGTTGTCCAGCACCTTTGGCAGCACGGGTTCACGTAGAACTCCAGTCTCGATCTCATGGCCGATAAACCGTCTTACGAGCTTCAGCCGGGCCCGGATCGCGTCGGCGCTGGACCGTTTGGACCCGTGCAGTATCCAATAGTCGATCATCGCCTGATGGACCGTGTAGGACGCCTTGTCGTCGTCGGCTGGCTGGTGACATGCCAGATAGTGACGGTCGAGCGCCTGGATCGCTAGCCGAACATCATCTGTGCGCGTGCTGCGTCGCTGCATTCGGCCGGAGGCCGGGTCATACCAGCAGATGTAGAGGTTCGGGCTGACGACCTCGCCGTCCTTGCCCCGGAGGTGATCGAGGTGGAATTCACCCCGGCGGTAGAGAATTTTCGGTACCGGCACTGCGCTTTTTCCTTCAGGATTTCGCTTCGCGCCTTTCCGAGCAGGTTCACTGCACCCACCAGGGTAAGGAGGTCGAGATCCTCCGACTTGAGGTTGATGCCCCGGTCCGTCTGGATCGCACGGGCGATCTTGCGGTCGAGCCGCAGGATGGCGTCGGCGGTTGCCGCGTCGATCATGTCCTGGGGGAGGACCGAGCCGGTCCCCGGCGTCATCGCGGCGGTGCCGCCGGCGTCCGCGTCGATGCTCATCATGTCTTTTCCTTCCTGACGTGGGTTACCCCACGTGCAGGGCCTTCTTCTCACCCGAAGCGGTCGTCGGTGACCTTCAGGCGATCCGCGATCTCGCGTCGCGAGACAGTGACGCCGACACCGGCGGCGATGACCGGCCATTCGGCCAGCGCGCCGCGCGTTCGGTCGATGATTTGGGCGATGACGCGATCCGACAGGCCATGGCGGCGGCCCAGCGCGAGGACGTGCGCGCGGGTCGGGGTGCGGCCTTCGCCTTCGACCGCGAGATAGTGCTCGCCGCCCGGACCGACCGAGAAGGTCAGGTCATAGGCCGGGGCGAGGCGCCACTCGCCGCTCGGTCCCATCAGATAGCTATGCTGCCGGGTATGGTCGTCGCGGTTGTGCGCCAGGACGTTGAAGACCATGCGGCGGAAGGCTTGTTCGACGTCGCCGGCATGGCGGGTGATCGCCATGGTCGCACGCAGGAATCCGTCATAGTCGAGGCTCGGCATCTCGGATGGGGCTTCGGCTGCCCCGGCGAGCGATACCATGTGCAGCCGGCGTCCGGGGGCCGGTCGGTCGAAGCGGCGCGTCGCGAAATAGCCCGGTCCGTCGCGCTCGGGCAGGACGCGGGATTCCGCGATCGTCAGGCCGGCGACACGGGCCATGCGCGCATAGGCTTCCTCGACCGGGCCGATATCGACGGGATCGCCGGTCGCGCGGAACTTGATGATCCAGGCGTCGTGGCCGTCCGCGGCCTCGCCGACGCTGATCGCGCCGCCGGGGGCGAAGCCGACATGGACCTTGGGACGAGCCCCGCCCGATGCGCCCCCCAGCGCCGCCAGCGTGTCGACCAGCGCGCCCTCGTCTCCCGCGAGGAGCAACCGTGATTCCTCGGCTAGGGCATCGAGGTCGATCGTCCCGATTGTGTCGTCGGGTGTGGTGGCCGGCTGATAGACCAGCGCGCCACGGCCACCAGAGCCGATAATCGCGAGCTGATCGACCGGGTTCAGGGTGTCGAACTGGACGTCAATCCTGGCCAGGCGACGTCGCAGCAACAGCCGTCCCCAGGCATCGGGCAGGCTGTCCGCCAGGAAGCCGTGCAGTCCGCCGAACGACCGGCTCCGCGCGGCGTGCAAGCCCGGCTCGGGAGGATAGAGGAGCGGGGCGACGGGCAAGCCGCTGCGGATGACGTCAGGCGACCATTCGAGCTGGGCGACACCACTGGCCATCACGACTCGGCCGGCCGGCGCAGCGGGCGCGGCATCGTCGAACGCCAGTGCCAGCCCCAGCGGTGCCCCCGGCCTCAGCTTCACGACGTGGCCCTCGACGCGGCCCGGCGGCGGCGCTTCGGCGCGGTGCGTTCGGTCATCCGTTTTTGCTCCAGCAGGGCATCCATCGAACTGGCCACCGGCTCCGGAAAGAGGACGACCAGATCCTGCTCGCACCGCAGCGCCACAGCCGCGCGGACGAGGTCGTCGATCGACGCCTTGCCCTCGGCCTCCAGGCGCCGCCAAGTGCGATAGGAGACGCCAGCACGGGCCGCCGCGTCGACCTGCGTCAGGTTCATCGCCAGGCGGCGATGCTGTATCCTCCGGCCGAGATCGGCCGCGATTTCACCAGGCGTGTGCAACATCGTCCAAATATGGCCTGTAAAGCGAGATCGCGCAACATTGATGGCCATATATGGACGTATGTAGACTCTTGTTATTCTGCGGCCTCAGCCAACGGCTGGTCGCTGTCGGCCGAAAGATCGACGATGCGGATGTTCCCGCGACTGGTATCGATCAACCCCGCCTTGCTCATGAGTGCGAGTTCCCGGGCAAGCGTACCGTGCGTTTTGGCGCGCGAGCCGTCGACGTCGCTGCCGATCGTGCCTAGGACCGGGGACGAGGCCTTGGCGTCGTTGAAGACAGCCCGAAGCGCGTCCCGTTCGATGAGGGTACCCGGCTTGCCGCCATTGAATGACGCAAGAAGGGCGACGACGGCTCGGCGAAGTTCCGGCGTGTGCGCGCTCGCTTTGCCGCGGGATTCGGGCGGCGGCGCGCTGAAGATGCCGGGGAATTTGGGCGTGAGGTCGTCATAGGCGCCATCGGATCGGCGCAGCAGGGCACGTGGCCGCAGGTCCGCGCCCTGCGAGTTTGCCTTGGCGACCTCGACGATGACGACGTCACGATCGGACAGGCTGCCATGGACGGCACGGACCGCTTCCAAGTCTTCGGACGGTCCAGCGAGACGTACCTCGATGACGGTGCGGGGCGTGGTCGACCACATGGCCGAGCCCCGTAGCCGCTCGATCGCGGCGTCGTCAGCCTTCTTCGCTGCGTCCTTCGGCGTATGGCCGATCACTGCCCAGAACATGTTCTGCCGCCGTGCCAGGCGGTTCAGGTAGAACAGGAAGTTCGTCGTCGCCTCGGAATTGGCGAGCTCGAACCCTGCCATTGAGACGGCGGAGTCGAGGATGACGCCAACGATCCGGTCCTCTGGGCGACCGTCGGCCACGACCTGCTGATTCCAGTCGTCGAGGAACGCCTCGACGCCCTTCAGGACGGAGCTTGGCTGCCAGCGGCCTCCGTCTCGCTCGAACAAGCAGGGATTGGGCTCCCCGAACTCGGCGGCGTTCATGCTGAGGAAGGCCATGACATGGATCCGTTGGCACAATGCGGCCACGTCGTGACTGGTGCCGCCGGCATCGGCCGTCATGCGGCGAGCGATCATGCCGATCCGCTTGAACAAATGCTCTTGCAGGTCTTCCGCTGTCAGCACCAGGATATGCCCCCTGGCATGGATGTCGGCACCCAGCCATTGCCGAGGTGCTTTGTCGCCGGTGGCCGCAATGTGCGCCGCCATCCAAAGCAACAGCTGGGTCTTGCCTGTTGAGCCGGCGCCGAACCAGATGGTCGCGCCTGTAGCTGGCATCAGGCCCTCGATGGCGTAATCCATCGGTCGCTCGTACGAGGCAGCAGCCGAAGCGCGATAGCCTCCCTTGCGTGCCCGAACGGTCCAGGATTCATCGGTCATGTCGGTCGTCTCCCTTTAGGCGATACCGTTACGGCCATTCCGTTAACGCAAGGATGACGCGATTCAACATGCGAACAGAACAACTCACCGCAATCCCTGACGGTGGTAACGGGATATTAAGCATTCATTGTGACGAATAGAGGCCGGGTGGGGGTGGAGGCGATGGGCAGTTTTACTGCACAGCGACGCCACCCCCACCCGCTGCTCTAATCGACCGGCTGTAGGATGAGCGGGTTCACGTCGCTGGCCAGAAGATGATTAGAGACCATCGATCGGCGTAGGCGTACGCATAGCTTCGTCGACCGGGACTTGGCCGCCCCGACATTTTCACGTGCTCGCCATTGTCGTTCACCACCATGGCTTCGATGAGCGGCTTGGTCAGTTCGGCACACATCTCGCGCCACAGGGCGTCTGCCTCTTCGTCCGTCATCGTCGGCGGTCTCATTTCATTCTCCTCCACACCCTCGATCCCCTCCGTCTCCCTCCGTGCGAAAGTTCCAACTTTCGCGCCTAGGTCTCGGCAGGCGTCAGCGTAGGTCTAGAAGATAGAAGAAAGGCAATTGAGCTAGGTTCGGAAGTGCTGGGGTAACTTTAACCCCAGGATGAAAAAGAATGAGTGAGATTGCCTATTATCGCGTGTCGACCAGCGGTCAGACGATTGAGGCGCAGCGCAGTGCGTTGCTCGGATCGATGATCCAGTCCTTCGACAAGGAGTTTGTCGATGAGGGCGTCAGCGGCTCGGTGCTGGCCGGCAATCGACCCGGCTTCGGCGCGATGCTCGGATACATCCGCGAGGGCGATAGGCTGCATGTCAGCGCCATCGATCGGCTGGGCCGCAATGCCATGGATATCCATGCGATGGTGCGGGCGCTCAACGACAGGGGCGTCGAGATCGTCGTCCGTGGACTCGGCTCGATCAGCTCGAGTGCAGGTCGGCTGATCGTCGCGGTGTTGGCAGAGATCGCGGAGATGGAGAGTGAGGCCATCCGGGAGCGCACCCAGGCCGGGCGTGATCTCGCCAGGAAGTCGCTCACCGCCACCGGCTTGACGCACCGCGGCAAGACGAGCCTCGGGCGACCGCGCAAGGCGGACCCCGTCGAGGTCATCGCCTGGCGCATCACGAACGGGGCGAGCTTGGCTGTCACGGCCAAGCAGTTCGGCATCAGCGGGGCGACGGTGAAGCGCTATCTAGCGTTCACCGCTCCGCCCCCGACCCCAGTCCCCCCACCCCATGGGGACGAAGGCGCGGTCGTCGTGCAGCCCATCACCACGGTCCGTGCCGAGATCCGGGACGTGGCTGACGGTCGCGTCGCCGGTTCCAACGCTAGTCGATCCCTCGACGATGTACCGGTCTACGTCGGTCCCCCGCCACTGGTGATCGACGTCAGTCAGAAGGGCGTCGAGACTGTCGTACCCGCGCCAGTGGGTGACGAGGGCAGCGAGCCGTTTGTCGGTGAGGTCGACATCCCACTGTTCCCCGACCTTCCGGAGGGGAGGCCGGAGGGAGCCCATCAACGCGGCGTGAAGGTCGGCCAGCAGGCGGTTCCGCTCGATGGCACTGTGGTCAAGCCACGGCGCCGCGTGACGTCGACGCATCGCGTCAAGGACCGCAGGCGCGTCGGCAAAGACGTCGGCGGACACCCGCCAGTCGGGAGCGTCGGCAGTATCGATGACGAGCCCATGCTTCCCTTCGGCAACCCGCAGGGCGGGGTCGGCGAGGAGGGCGGCGGCTAGGGCGGCGATCGCCTCGTCGCGTGGCGAGAGTGCCGCATCCTTGGCCGGTTCCGGGACGGGCGGCTGCGGCGTCGGTTCGATGGGAGTAGAAGGCTGGACCGGCGGATTGTGACCCAGCAGGCCCCCGATGAAGTCCCGCCACGTGCGGCCGGTCTTCTCGGCGGGCGCAGTGACCGGCGGCTCCGTCTTCTGCGCCTCGGCCAGAGCGCGCAGATAGACGGGATGGGCGCCATAGGCGCGGACGTGCTTCAGTGTCCGCGCTGCGCCGGGGTCGCCATCGGCGGCGGCACGCGTCAGGACCTCCGTGCCCACCGACGCAAGGTGCTTTGCGGCAGCGGTCATCCGCTTGGCCTGGATGTCGGCCAGAACGGCAAGGCGCTTCTGCGCCATCTCGGCCAGGGCGGGCGTGGTCAGAGCGGCGAATTCTGCGCGGGTCACGCCGGGCACACGATATCCGGCCACCGTGCCCTCCGGCGGCAGGATCGGCATGTCGTCCGCCATGATCCGGTCGAACAGCGCCTCGAGCGTTGCCCGCGGATCCGGACGGGCTGGCTCGGGCGTGCGAGCCGGTGCAGAGCGATCGATCAGCGGCTTCGCAGCATCTGCGATCGCCTCGACCTCCGCCTGGGCCGTCGTGACCGCCGTCCGGTATTTGGCCAGCTCCGGGGCATGATCGTGCTCGATAGCGGCGATGCTGGCGAGGAACGCCTCGGCCGCGTCGGCGCGGGCGGCGATCGCTGCGTTCGCCCGCTGCTCGGCCGAGTCCGCCTTACCCTCGCCGATGGCCTTCAGGATGCGGCGGCAGACGGTGATCGTCTTGTCCGGCCGGGCACGCGCCATGGCCAGCGTGACGTCGTACTCAGCGCACTCGGCATCATGCTGGCGCAGCACCGTGTCGGCCGCATCGAGCCGGGCGGTCAGATCACGGATGGCGACGACGTGGGCCTGATCGACGACCGTCCCTTCCGCGAACCGACGCTCCGCCTCGGCCAGCCGGCGGCGGAGGGTGGTGCGGGCCTTGGTGCGCTCCTCGGCCGCGGTCCACGCCTCGCGCAGCAGCGCCGACCAGAGGAGTTCGGCATTGTCGATGCTCCGCGCCGTCGGCACGCCGACGGCGTCCAGCGGCGCCGCACGGGTGCCGAGTGGCTTCTGCCCGTCGCGCTCGCACCCCAGCGAGCGCAGCGTGCCCGGATGGAACCTGCGGGTGACGCCCAGCCGGTCGAGTTCCTCGTTGCACCGATCGGCGAAGAAGGTCCGCATCTCGGCCACCATGGTGGTGCCATAGTCGCGATGGTTCCCGCCGGCCGAATCGCGAGACCAATCGGCCACCTTCTTCTGCGCATACGGATAGCGCACCCGGCCATGCTGTCCCGCGACGGTTTCCGCGATCGTGAAGTCCCAACGGTCCCCGATCTTCCTGGCGGGCCGGTCATGGCAGGCGAGGTGCAGGTGGTGATTGCGGCGGTCATTGTGATGATCGGGCGCATGGATCGCGGCGACGTACATGATGCCGAACGAATCCAGCCGGTCGCAGATTGCTTGGGTGACCGTCCGCCGACCCGCGGCATCGAGGCCATCGGGAAACTCCGCCGTCAGCCGGTATTGTGTCCGTCCGCCACGTCCCTTCGAGACCCTGGCCGCCGCCTTCTTCTTGCCGGTCCCCAGGATCGTGGCGAGCGTCTTCGCCAGTTTGCGCGCGGCCGCACCGTTGACGGCCAGGTCATCGAGCGGGATGGTGCGGGTTTTGCGCTTGCCCCTGGCGGTAGCGAAGGCGGCGGCAACGTCGCGCACCGCCTCGGGGGCGTCGGGCGCGCTCGCCAGCGCCTGCCAGGCGCCGCGCGATGCGTTCTCCGGCATCAGCGTCAGACGGTCCACGCCCGGCGTGCGTTCGTGCTCATGCACGGCCTGCCAATAGGCTTTCCGTTCCCACGGGTCGGGCGAGATGTTGGAGAAGACGGCGCGCTCGCCGTCGATTGCCTCCGTCGCGGACGGTCGCACCGCATAGCGGTCGAACCCGTCCGCGGAGATCGTCACCTCCACCGCCTCGGGACGGTCGATATAGGCATCGTGGTGCTTCGGTGCCCCGGCTTCCAATCGCCTGGTTCCCTCCGACGTCTTGATCTGGCAGCCGCCATCGCTGGTCTTGCTGACCGCCTCGAAGGTGAAGTTGAAGGTGACCTTGCCGTCCACCGAGACGAACCGCTGGTGGAAGGCCCCGGGCACCGCGAAGTCGGGGGAGCGCGACCAGCGATTGCCGCGCGGCTTCCGGTCCCTGACCGCGTCACGGACGTTCCGCCGGACCCGCACCGTGCGGCCGAGCGCCTCTTCCTCCTCGATCGCGAGCAGTCGTCGCAACCGTGCAGAACAATGACCGATGGGACCGAGGGGACGCTGGATCGACATAGCCGGGCTCCTGTTGCCAGCTATGGTACAGGACGCGAATCACGCGGTGAATCACCCCCATGTCGCTTTTTCCCGAGGTGGCCCCGCCACCGACGGGCCGCGCCTCCGGCGCGCCCTTAGGGACGCCGACCCCGGCGTCCCGGCCTCGCCTCGCCGCATGGCGACGCACGCAAAGATGAAGGATTCACCTTTGCGGAATTGCGCCTCCCTGAATTACGCTGTTCGCCGCTCCGCTTCCAAGGAGCGTTCGGACCGGTGCCAGCTACTGCTTGAAGCGGTGGTCGCGGTGCCACCGCACGAAGTCCGGGTGCGGTCGGCTCGCCAGATGCGCGGGCAGGATGGCGCGCCCGGACGGGTTCACGATCGAGCGGACGCTGTCGGGATCGTTGACTTGGCGCGACACCAGGATGCGCATGTCATCGTCGAGCCCAATCAGGCCCCGGTCGAACATCCAGTGCGCGGTCCCCGACAGTGCGATGCCGTTGCTGATGATGTCGGGCCCGTTCGCCTCGACGGGGCGGATATGGGCGGCCTCGACCTCGGCGCGGCCGCCGCCGTTGATCAGCTTCAGCCCGGTGACGGCACATCGTTCGTCATAGGCGCGCAGCACGATGCGGCGGAACACCTGGTCCCGGACCACGCGCGAGACCAGCGTCGCGACCCGCTCGCGGGCTTCGTCGAAGACGAAGGGTGTGCGATCCTCCCGGACGGCGGCTGGCTGATCGACGTCGTCGGTGCGCGGCGGCAGCGGGCTGGTGTCGTCGAGACCTGCCGAGACGATGCGGTTGAAGTCCGCCGGTGACAGCGACCGTACGGCAGCTTGTGCGCGGCCGGAGATCCGGCCAGCATCGTTCAGGACGCCACGCTCGATGACCTGACCGTCCGCATCTGCGAAGGGGACAGGTGTTGCGAAATCGAGATAGCTGCCTGGCTCGATCAGTGCGAGGTACATGCCGGGTGCAGTTGGATCCGGCACGATCCGCTCGACCTTGGCGACGGCGAAATAGCCGCGAGTGTCTCGCACCTTGCGGGGCTCATAATAGATGATCCAGTCACCGAGACACGCCTGGGCGCGGCTCAGATACTGGGATGGGAATTGATAGCGTTCCGCCGGCGTATCGTCGTAGATCGAGTCAAATCGGTGGATGAAAACGCCGAACGCCATAGGCGCAGCTTAGCGGGGTGTTGAGGTTCTGCAAATAAGCCGGACCCAATGCTTGATGGCGCAACGCCTTGTAGGTCCGTGACCGCGCCCCAGCCAGCGTTACGACCCACATACGGACATTCAGCCCCGTTCGAACGCTCCCTAAAACTCCCCATTCTTTCAGGCGGATAGGTTCACCCCCCTCGACCAGTTCGCGCAGGCGCATAAAACGGCGGGGATTTGGGACAAAGCCGTCGTTCCCTGACTACCTCTTGAGCGACGGCTTCCGGTGAAAACAGCCGCGCCACCCTATCCCTCAGTCTGCACACAATGCGGCTATTTGCTTCAGCAGCTCCTTAATATCCTCCGGGACCTCATCCGCCTCCATTGCGGAAGCGATCTGAAGAGGCGTGACGGCGCAAACACTTTTGACCGATTGTGGTCCCTTCTGAGTTATCTCCTTCCCCCGGGCATCTATCATCGCGAAAGCAACGTCACGAGCGACGAAGTTATCAGGTACCATCAAGGCATGTTCTCCCATTAAGGCCTCGACGAACTCGATAGTATTTCCACTGGCTCGGGCGATAGCGTCTGGTAGCAATAAATAATTTTCAATGTGCCGTCTCCGCCACACGCGAAGTGAAAGATTCTCGTGTGAAGCGGTGAACGATTTGTCGCATAAAGATTCAGAATCTATTTGATTCAACTCCTGATCGTCCCTGTCACGAATACTGAGCGCCTTGAGTTCTGGGATTTCCTGCTGCAATTGAAGGAATAACTGCTTGCGCTCGCCGCTGCCACCGGTCCAAGGCCACTCAACCAGATTCTTTGGCCAATCCATGCCAAGCTGCTTGGCCCAAGCCTTCAACAAGCGCGCGTCACTCAGATTTTCAATGATGAGTAGCCGGCGGGCACGCCTAAGCGGATCGAGTTTCGGGGCGTAATCACTTCCCAGCCCCAGGAACAAACCAACTTTTTGGTCCGCCTCCTGGAGATATTTCGCTCCCGACCTTGAAAAGCGAAGCACCTGCGAGTGATCAGCCCATCGAAGTATCTCGGTGCTATGAGTAGCGAGCAATACCTGCTTCCCAGTTCGTTGGGCAATGCTCTCAAGCTTTTCTACTAGCTGCGACTGCAACGAGGGATGTAAGTGTGCGTCCGGCTCATCTAATAGAAGCGTCCTCACCAACGGCGAAACAGCTAGCGCATAGACGCTCAGCCATTGGAGGAACCCGCTTCCTTCCGCCATCAAATCACGCGCTTTATAACCGCTGTGACGCGTGAATTTCCGACCGTCTAATTTGCCTTTGATCGTGCTCACCTTGATATAGGTATGGTACAGGTCGTTAAATGGTGCCACATCGAGTTGGAGACCAAAAACTTCCGCCATAGTGTGCTGCAATATCTCCCAAGGGTCTTCGGCCCGTAAACGCTCGAGGTCTGAATTTTTGATTTTGGTCCGTCCCGCTTTCAGTTCAGCACGCCTTCTCTCGTTTTCTTCATGAAGATCGTGCAACAGGTTCCGAATCACACCGCCGGCGAGCCCCCGGCCGATCATGGCTCTCCTTTCAGCTCCCGACATATAGTTTTCACGACTGCTGATGCCCGCAAACGGCGGCAGGTAAGCCAAGGGCGGGAGCAGATCGCCATCCTTGAGGTTCGTACTGTCTGCTTTCAAGAACAGCCGGTCATTGGCAAGCGCCAGGGCTAAAGTCAGATGTTTTTCGGAGCCTGCTACGTCAGTCCAATCGCAGCGGATCGACAATGAATACCCATCTTCTCCTGGGTGCTGAGTAGTCAAATTCGTCCAAAGGTGCTTCAGACTTGGCAATGCCAGGGGTGAGAACTCGTCGTCCGAGAGGCCAAGGCCCTGCCTCCCATAACCGGGGTATAGGCTCTCCTTGCCTCGTTCCATCTCCAACACCGTCCGACAGAAATCCCAAACGGCCATCGCCTGAAGAAAGGTCGATTTTCCGGAATTGTTACCTCCAGCCAAAAACGAAAGTCCAGCCGGGTGGAGTTCAAACTCGGTATTTTTGAATTTCTTGAAATTCAGTAATGATACCTTGCGGATCACGCGCGCCCCCTCGAAGCCTCTAAACCATGATCTTCTCCACGAGCCAAGAATGCAAGGTATGTCCGGCACTTGCCCGCTATGCGAATGTCAGCCGCCGGCACGCAAGATCAGGGACGAAGGATGGCTCCTTCCCGCAGCAGCTGGGCAGAGTTCGTCACGAAATGTTGCGCGAAGCGCTGCTCCCGCTGGGTCGACTGCGTTGCAGCTTGTCCGCTTCGATTGGTCCGAACGGCAGCATCCATCGCGATCTGACATCGGCTTGAGCGTCGCGGAACGATTAAAAATGGTAGGTACCGGGCGTTTCCAGGCGAGCGGTGCCTGAGCTGGCCCCCGTTTTGACCGGACGGATTTAAGCCTAAGAAGGAGGCTTGGGGCTATCCCCTGAGCATAGGCTTATGTCCGTATCCGAGATCATCACCGACGGCGGTCGTCGCCGTCAATGGAGCGCGCCTGAGAAGCTGAGGATCGTCGAGGAGACGCTCGATGGTCGCGAGAGCATATCGGTGGTGGCGCGTCGCAACGGCGTGGCGCCGAACCTGTTGTACCGCTGGCGGCGGCTGATGCTGGAAGGCGGAAGCGTCGCGGTTGCCGGCGACGACGACGTGACCAGCAACCGGCAGGTCCGTGAGATGGAGACCCGCATCCGCGAACTGGAGCGCCAGCTCGGCCGCAAGACGCTGGAGGTCGAGATCCTGAAGGAGGCGCTGGAGCGCTCGCGCCCAAAAAAAGCGAGCTTGCTCATGCACTCGCCGCTGCCGGAGACTATCCGGTGAGCCTGGTCGCCAGCACGCTCGGCGTCGGTCGCTCAACCGTGTACGACCGCCTGACCGGCAGCACCAGGACGCGTGGGCCTTACACCAAGGCCGGCGACGCGGATTTGCTCCCCCGCATCCGTCAGATCGCCGCGCAGCGGCCGACATACGGCTACCGCCGCATCGCGGCGGTCCTCAATCGACAGCAACGCGCCGAAAGGCTCGCGCCGGTCAATCACAAGCGCGTCTACCGCATCATGGCGGCGGACCGCCTGCTGCTGGCGCGGCGTTACACCGAACGGGCCGACTATGGCCATGACGGCGTCGTGGTGGCGATCCGCTCGAACCTGCGCTGGTGCTCGGACGGCTTCGAGTTCACCTGCTGGAACGGCGAGGTCGTGCGCGGCGCTTTCATCATCGATGCCCACGACCGCGAGATCATCGCCTGGCGTGCGGTCGCCAATGCCGGCATCAGCGGCTCGGACGTGCGCGACATCATGCTGGAAGCCGTGGAAGCCCGCTTCGGCGGAATGCGCGCGTCCGGGCCGCTCGAGATGCTGTCCGATAACGGCGCGGCCTATACCGCCCGCGAAACCCGCACCTTTGCCCGGCAGCTGGGCCTCAAACCCTGCTTCACCCCCGTCCGCAGCCCGCCGTCCAACGGCATCTCGGAGGCCTTCGTTCATACGCTGAAGCGCGATTACGTCCGCGTCTCGCCGCTACCCGATGCTCCCACCGCGTTGACATCGCTTGCCGGATGGATCGAGGACTACAACGACAACCACCCACATTCAGGGCTCAAAATGCGTTCGCCGCGCGAGCATCGCGCATTGGTTTCTGCAACCGCTTGAACCCGTCCGGCCAAACGGGGGCCAGATCAGTGCCGAACGTCCGCGCATGAGTTGTCCCGGGTCAACGACGGGGCTACATGCAATCTTCAGATTGGAGAGGAGCGAAGATGAGCAGGGATGATGGACCGCTGGCCCACGCCTGGGCTTACTTCAACCTCCATGCCAGCCAACGCATCACCATCTTCAATTATTTCGTGGTGTTCTCCGGCATTCTCACCACCGGGCTGGCCGCCGCGATCCAGGCGCCGCCGCGCCTAGCGGTAGTCGGCGTTGCGCTGGGCTTGCTGTTGTGCCTGCTTTCATTCCTGTTTTGGCAACTCGACCGCCGTACTTCCTTTCTTATCAAGCACGCCGAAGACGCCATTAAGCTGCAGGAGCCCGTCGGTGCCCGACTGATGACCGAGGAGGTCGTTAAGACCGCGGATGCGAAGAAGGACGAGGGGTTGTGGACGTACGGGAAGGTGTTCCGCTCCATCTTCCTGGTGATGGCGATCGTGGGCTTGGCGGGCGCGATCGTGTCAGGGCTGCGCGGATCGGGCAGGCTGTCGTGGGAAGACCCGAAGCCGCCACGGCAACTAGCACGGCCCGATTATAATGGCGAGCCGGCGCCCGTCCAGTCGAGCCCCCGCGAAACTGACGTCTCAGCGCCCGAAGTCCGAACCCCAGAGAGACCCGGCAACGCCGAGCGCCAGACGAGATAAGCGGTCGACCAGTCGTTCCCCGCCCGCTCATCGACTTCGGGTACGTGACGTAGGAACGGGTCAGAAGCCAAGCGCGGCCTTGACTGTGGCGTGCTTGCGGCAGCCGCCGCACTGGCCGCAGGCCCATTCTCCTGTGTGACACGAGAACGTCCAGCCGAGCAGACTGTGGGGAGCGTTCGATCGCCTCGCCAGCGCGAGCGTCTGCTCGGCGGCGGCCGGTGCACGCAACTCGATAGCGGCCTGGGTCCTGAGCACGCCGCGCATAGCGCGCAGGAAGCGCGCGCGGCCATCGGGATGCTGGCGGTCCGTGCGCACCGTCCCGACCGTTATCTCTACGGCGCCGCGCTGGGCATAGTACATCGCCGCAAGCGTGATCAGCATCTGGTTTCGGAATGGCCAGAATTCCGGGGCCGCCCCCTCGGCGGTGCCTCCCGCCATAAGTCCTCCTCCAAACGGGCGTAGATCCGCCGTGTGGACGTCGAGGGGCAGATCAAGCGCCTCTGCGATAGATCTGCAGGCGCGGAGCTCGCCCTTCGCCGGAATCTGGCCGTAGTCGACGAAGGCGAGACGATCCGGACGCTCGAGCCATGCGATGCAGGTGGAGTCGATCCCGCCAGAGAAAAGCAGGACTCTCATTCCGGCAGCCAGGAAGCTTCGTAGATCGCTTGGGTCAGATCATTAACCGCCCGCACTCCGGGCACCTCCGCGAGCGGCTCAGCGCAACCGGACTCGGCAAAAATGACGGCAGAGTGACCCTGCAGAGATCTATGTCGCGCCACGGCCAGCGCCGTCTGACGATCCTGCACACAGATGAGAATGGCCGCGTCGGATGTTATGGGCAGCGAATCGTCCGCCATCAGCTTGGCTAGCGCAACCAGCTCGACCTCAGCGACGCCGAGGCGGTCAATCGCGTCTCGAACGGTCGCTGCGAACCAAGCGGCGGCGACCGTGTCGAGCGCAGCCACCAGGATCAAGCGCTCGACGCCCGAACTGCGACGCGGCGCCAACGCGGGCAGCAATCGCGGAAACGGCAAGGCAGCGGTGGCGACGTACGCTGCGGTATGGCGTGATGCGCGATCGGCCGCGGAGGCCGGGCTCATGCCGCCGAACCATTCATGGGCGAAGACGGCGGAGAACACGTCCCCCGATCCGATCTTGTAGTTCGAGTGCGATGCGTAGGCGGGAATGCGCTGCTGCTGATCACCCGAGAACACGTGTGCGCCGTTTGGACCGTCCTTGACGACCACCACCTCGGCGCCTTCGGAGGCGAGCACGGCTCGCGCGGCAGCCTCGATTCCCTCGGCGCCCGTTGAAGCGAGCGCCTCGCCCGCGTTCAGGACAATGGCCAGCCGCTCAGCGGCTCCGCCGCCATCGCGGAAGTTCAGGAACGCTGCTCCCTGTGGATCAAACACCGCCTGCGCGGCCTGTACGATGAATTGTCCTTCGGCGCAGCCGAACCGCAGCACGCTTTGACCGGCCACCAGCCGCTCAGCTTGTCGGGGAAAGCCCGTCGGCGTCTGAACGGGCCGTGCCAGTGGGAACAAGTAAGCGAACTCGATGCGCTCCGACGATGCGCTTGGTCGGCAGTCGATACCGTACGGACGGAAGTTCGCCTCCAGGTCCCCCCAGAGCGCCGGGGGATGGAAGGTGTGCAACTCGATGTCGCTCCGCAGGGACGATAGTCCGAGCGCCGCTCGCCCAGCCGACCCAAGCAGCTGTCTCGTTGGGGGCGTGACGCAGGTTTCGAGGTAGACGCCCCCGGCCACGATCATCGGATCACGTCACTGCTTAACTACGGTCACGTCGATGCGCCCGCCGGACACGGCATCAGTATAGGCACGGTAATCGACGCCGTCCTCGAGGCACCGGATCAGCACGTCGAGATTCGGGATGCCCGTCAGCGAGCCCACGACGGTGCCGGCGGTCAGGTCGAACAGGACGACCCGCGGCGGCGAGGAGGTGCGGTCGAGCTTGACCTCGAGCCAGGTTCCGGGACCGATGCCGGAAGCCGGGCTGGTGATGACGGCCCGCAGCTTGACCGGACAGTCATCGGCGCCGCCGCCCGAGTGAGTCGGGCGCGCTTTTCGTCTGATGGAGTTGGTCGTTGATGAGCCGCCCATAGCAAGCCTTTCGTCCAGAAAGTGTCCGATATCTACCGCAAAGTGTCAACGGACCGAATGGCGGCTCGGCGTTTTGCGGATCTCACTCCAGATAACCGCGTCTAGCACCGACGGTTTTACGTCGAGCGCCTTGGAGAAGCACAAGAAGCGCGCCTCGAGCGCCTCGTAGTCCCGCGGCAGGCTGATCTCTCTGGGGAACACGCGCATGTTGGTGCAAGCGCGAATTAGATGCACGTCAATGATTGCCACCTCGTCAGAGCCGAGGCAGTTGCGGACGATCCAAGAAGCGGTCTTCGGACCGACCCCCTCGATCGTCATCAGGGCTTTCCGCAAGGCACCTGCGCTCAAACCTGACAGGTCGTTCAGCGCGAAGAAGGCCAGCATGCCGGCCAGACGCCGGGCGCGCTGGTTTGGAAACCTGTAACGGGTCGGCCGGCCGTCGACGAGTAGCGGCTCCGTGAGCCAACGTCTGATGCAGGTTTCGTCAATGAGGGGCGCTCCCGGCTCGAACAGCCCGTGCGCCTCCATTCGGACGAATGCCGCCTGGTTCACCTCGTAGCGGATCCCGTATCCACCGAGCAGGCAGAACGCGACCTCGCGGACGAGGTCGTCGTTTCCGGCGACGTAGTCCGGATTGTCGCCCTCCCATTGGCACCGCACGGCCCAGTATGCGGGCGTGTTGAAGTAATCGGGAGAGCCCCAAGCGACGCCCGGCACGACCTCGGCGTCGGACGCAGGTAGCCGCACAAGCCGCGCATTGGCGCCGACCCCAGCCCACGCCTCCTGAAAACTGCTTGGTTCCGGTAAATAATTCATTCGACAGCTGTTGCAGATATCTGCAACAAACGCAATTGATGAACCAGCCGTTGAGTCACTTGCGCTTTCTTAGCCTTGCCGAGCGCCTTGGGGGCGGCAACGCCGAACTGGCCGCTGCGCTTGGCGTCGACCGCACCATGGCGTGGCGCCTCAGATCCGGCAAGGTGAAGAAGGTGCACAAATACATCGCGATCTTAGAGAAATGCGTGGACAGAGCAGAAGGTGACTCATTGGACCGGGTGTTTGACGATCTGATTACTTGGTCGCGCCAATCGCCCGACGTGCGCGCCGTGGTAACGTCGCTGCACAGTATGTTGCAGAATAATGCAACGTCATGATGCGCGCAATTGACTCCGCCATGAAGGCGGGCACAGTCGGACCATGAAGGTGCAGGCACGCAGAAGGGAGATCAGGCTCGGTTCGGTGATCCTGCCCACGCCTCTCGTGGTTCCGTCCTTCTCCAGCCGGGCGAAGCCGCCCACGCCGCTGAGCGAAATCGTGAGGGGCGCGATGCCGACGATCGTAGGCCCGGTGCTCATCAGCGCTTACGACGTCGCACACGAACCAGAGCTCAGTGGGTTCGACTTCCGCCAAGAGATCGTCTCTGCTGCCCCGACGTTCGTGCTGATGGACAGCGGAGGCTATGAATCTCTCTGGAACCGGAAGGCTCGGCAGGCGAAGCTGGTCGAGGGCAGCGATGCCCGGAGCTGGTCGCGTGAACTTCACCGGCGCGTCCTGTCGAAGTGGCCGATCGACCTACCGACGATCGCCGTCACTTTTGACACTCCCGAACGCGGGTCGGGTTCTCTCGAGAGACAGATCGCGGCGGGACTGGAACTTGCGGCACGCTATCCGTACATGTCCGTGGAACTGCTAATCAAGCCGCCTCAGCCCAGCCGGCAACCATTCCTAGATGCAGCGCAGATCGCGCCACATGCTAAGGAGCTAGGCAAGTTCGCGATGATTGGCGTAACGGAAGATGAGATCGGTCCATCGATGACCACGCGCCTAACCTTCCTTTCCCAGTTGCGTACGACCCTGGAGGATGCGGGGCTGGAAGTTCCTATCCACGTCTTTGGCGGTCTGGAGCCGATTATGACGCCACTTTACTTCTTGGCGGGCGCAGACGTCTTCGACGGCCTTTCCTGGCTCCGATACGCCTATTCGGATGGACGGAGCGTCTACGCAAAAAGCGTCGTTGCATCCGATTATCCGAACGATCTGGGTCCGGATGCATATCAGGAGATGCGTCGGCGCAACGTGCGTACGTTGACCGATCTGCAGATTTCAATGCAACAGTATCTCCTCAAGCGCGACGTGGCAGTCTTCGGTCCGGCAGCGCATCGCCTGACGGCGACCTGGGCCGCAGCGTTCGAAGAGACGCTCTGACTTTCGGCCCCTCCGCCTGCCCTGCCCGTTGCCTCAAGGAACGGCAGCTTTCCGCGATTGCCGCCAAAAGTCAGAAAGGCCGTTGTCCCCCCAAGACCTTCCGGTCCGCACTTACCCGAACCTCGTCACCAAACCCAGCAATGCCCTCTTTGACGCGTGCACCTGCCATGAGCAAACGCCCTTTTGCGAAAGGAGGCGATCATGCCAGTTTATGCACGCTGAAGAAATCTGCGTTCGCGGCCTCGGCAAACTTCGCCCCCATCCGACGCGCCAGCCAGGCATCCGCTCGCGCGATGCCGTCGACCATATCCTCCGCCGGCTTGCCGTCAATGTGGACCAGTTCGCGCGGCGACATTCGGAAATGCCCGCGCGATTCTTGCCGGGGCAGGATCACGGCGCGGTTGCCCGCCTTGCTCAGCCAGAAGCGGCAGTCGGTCTGGACGTAGCAGCCCTCGTCTCGCGGCAGGTAGACCGTGATCCCGGTCCGCCCGAACCGACCATCCGCGGTGATCCCGAACTCCAGCGCGACGACGTCGGTGCCGGATAGCGCCGCCGTCCGCGCCATCTGGGCGCGCCCTTCCTGGTCGAGCGCCTCACCACCCGTGACGACGACGCCGTCTTTCAGCTTGCGGTTGCCGAGCAGAAGCCGGGTCGCCGCAACGGTGTAGGCGCGGAGGATGGCGTCGTCGTGGTGGGTCATGGTCGCTTACTCCTGTTTTCATCCCGCAATCCGGGATCGCCTTCATCTCCTTCCCCTCAGGGCGGGTGGTCAGTGACCGACCCGCCACCATTTGATCGTGGGCGCGGTGACGCTGTCGATCGCGCCGCGCAATTCGCGCAGGTCCTCCAGGCTGCCGCCGAACCGGTCGGCAGGGGAAGCGCCGCCCAGCGCATCGAGTGGCAGGTCCAGCGCATGGCGGATCGCGCGGCTGTCGTGATTGAGCCGCCATTCCAGCCGCATCAGGATGTTGATGAACAGGCGCAGCCGCTCCGCGCGGGCGGTATCCACCGACGACCACAGCCGACCAACATGAACCATGTCCTCCGCTTCGGCGCGATCGATGTCGAGCAGGCGCATGGCATGGCCGGGATCGATGCTATGGGTCAGCATGATCCGGCCGGCGAGATCGACCAGCGCCGCGCGGTCCCTGTCCCATGTGCCGGTCAACGGAAGCTCGCCAGGTGGTCTGCCCACATCGCCTCTACGATCGCCTGTCCGCGATCGTGGATCATGTCCTCGTCGTACAGACCCTGGCGGATGCCGAGACCGGTGAGGCGCCTGGGCACGATCAACGCGTGGGCATGGAGTGGGAAGGCGGCGTTGATCGTCCCCGGCGCATGCAGGATCAGGACGGAGGCAAGCTCGCGATCCCGGGCGAACCGATCGTGCAGGAAGGCGCGCGCCCGCTCCCAGCCGACGTGCACCCGGTCGACGTCGCCGAGCGGTAGCGTCAGGTAGGTGAGCAGCGCCTTCTCGCGGTCGACGGCATGCGTGTCCATCTGCCCCAGCAGCGTCGCCGGATCGGCGAGGCTGTCGTCGGCGCCTGCGGGGAGCAGCACCTCGATCCGCTCGACGTTCGGCGACCAGGCGGCGAGATCCGCGCCCGCGACGACGGGACCGAGATGCGCCTTGCGATAGCCGAACTCCAGCGCGCTGTTGACGCGACCGGCATAGGCCCGGCGCAGGACGGCAAAGACCGTCCCCGCCGGGGACGGCCCGGACGGGTTCAGATAGAGCCAGCTCTGCGGATCGGCATCGGTCGGCGTCGGCTTGACCGGCAGCTTGCGGGGTTTGCGCGCAGCCATGTCAGCGTCCCTGCCGATAGGTCACGATTCGCACGATCTCGGCGGCGGCTCGGCAGACCCCGTCGCAGCGCTCGTCCCAGGTGACGAAGGGCGGCGTCGTCTGCAGCGCCAGGCCATCGCCCCGGATCTCGACGAACGCGCCGGCCCGCTGCGGCACCAGCCACAGGCTGTCGTCACGCCGTCGCATGAAGACGAGGTCGGTCATCGTGAACGGCCCGTCCGGCCCGACCAGCGCGACGTCGACCGTAACCGGGTTCATCGTCTCCGGGAACAGCCCGGTCCGCACGAGCATGACGTCGCGCCCGAAGCGGGTGCAGGCGTCCTCCATCTTCATGCCGAACAGGGGCGGATCGCAGGGCGTGGCGGCGATCAGGAGATTGGCGGAAGCGATGTCGAGCATGCCGGCGGGCAGACCGGCCAGTGCGCCGATCGGCACGGGCGCTTCGTAGAGTGCGGTGAGCGGCAGCGACAGGACGCGCAGCGAGGGGGCGAGCGACGGTTCGATCGGGGAGGTCAACATGTTGGGCACTTTCGGCGAGAGGATCACCGGCCCGCCTCGGGTCCGGATCAGGCCGCCTGCTTTTTCATTCCACCGGCAGCTTCGCCGTGCGCAGCTGCTCTTCCCTTGGTACGTCTGATTGCACGCGCCGCGACGTGTCATTACCCTCGCGATATGACCGTCCGCCTGCGATCGATCCTTGCTGCGGCTGCCGCGACCTTGTTGGTCGCCGCGGCCCCGGCCGGTTTCTACGCGCGTCAGGCGCGGCCGATCTGGCACAGGATTGGCGGTGCACCGACCGGCTTGCGGCTTGAGGCACCGGATCGACAAACGCATGTTCTCGCCCGCTACACGGAAACGGAGAAGACGGACGGCGAAGTCACCCTGCGCGTGCGCGGCAAGCTCGGAACGGGCACCGTGTCGCTCGGCGCTGGCGTTAATTCAGAACTCCTCTGGGCACCGGATTCCAGAGCGTTCGCGGTGACGACCAGCGATGGTGGGGCGATCGGCCTCTATCGCGCGATCGTCGTCGCGGCGGGACGGAACGGGTTGCAGGTAACGGACCTATCGCCGCTCATCCGCTCGGCGTTCGGGCACCCGGTCAAATGCGGCTGGCGCGAAGATCCCAATGTCGCCGTCGTTCAGTGGCAAGGCGGATCGCAGAAGGTGATCCTCGTCGCCGAGATCATGCCCCACAGCAATTGCGACAGCTTCGGCACCTTCAAGGCCTATGAGGTCGACTGGCGCGCGAGGCGGATCACCCGGACCTTCGGCCAGATCGAAGCCAAGCGGTTGTTCGGGCGGTCGATGGGCATCGAATTACGCAATGCTCCCGACGAATGCATTCGATCGCCCAGGCGGTGCTGGGTCTCCACGAACCATGAGCCGGACCCCAGCGCCAAGCCGTCAGAATCAAAAGCGACGCGACGTCGAGCGCGGCCATGAGGAAATCCTTCGTTCAAAAGGACATAGGCTCGAAAATCGGCTTGCGTGTGTTTTGCGTGGAAGCAACCGCCATTCACGGCCTGTTCTCGTCGCGTTCTCTTGCGTTTGCGCGCTCGGATGGCGCAAAAACAACAGCTTAGCCGGTCCCATCTTCGTTGACATCGCAGGGGTCGCAAGTTCAATCCTTGCCACGCCCACCATCGAAAACCCCGCTAGGCCAACGGCTTGGCGGGGTTTTTGGTTTTTGCGGTCCGGCATAGTTCATTGCCCGGTCTCGGCGGCTTTCCGGTATGATGCCGCCCCTCATTTTAACGCCCCTGGCGCTCCGGTGACGGTCAAAGCTTGGGATGCGCTCCGCAAATGCGGATGAGGGATGCGGGTGGTTTTTGCGTATAACGGCATGATGACCGACCCCTTCGACCGCGATCTTGCCCGGCTGGCCAGCCTCGTGCCGCCCGAAGCCCTGAACGATCTGGAGTGCCGTGTGGCCTCGGCGATCCAACCGGGGGCGTTGGCGGGCGAGGGGGTGTCGTTTCGGGGTATCGCCTTTGCGGGCGGCGTCGCCTTGCTGCTCGGGCTGACCGGGGGTGGCGTGATGGCGGGGCGGATCGAGGCGAAGGCGCGGCCCGTCGCTATGGATGCCGAACTGGCCCCTTCGACCTTGTTGCTGGGGCGGTGATGCGGCGCAGCCTGCTGACGCTGGTGATCGCCTTCGTCGCGGCGCTGGCGGGGGTGGCGATCGGGTGCCGTGTCCTGATGCCCGGCGAGCCGCCGGCGAGCGATCTTCATGCGCTGGTCCACCGCGACATCCGGCTCGACCCGGCACAGAGCATCGCGCTGGACCGGCTGGAGGCGCGGTTCGCCACCACCCGCGCGACGCTGGAGGCGCGACTGCGCGGCGACAATGCGCGGCTGGCGGCGGCGATCGAGGCGGAGCATCGCGACGGGCCGCGGGTCAGCCAGGCGATCGATGCCGTCCATCACAGCATGGGCGATCTGCAAAAGGCGACGCTGGCGCATGTCTTCGCGATGCGCCGGGTCCTGCGTCCCGATCAGGCGGCGACCTTCGATCGGCTGGTCGTGGCCAAGCTGACCGACAGCGATCGTTGAGCCGGGGACGGTGAGCCGCGATCTGGCGGGACTGGCCGATGGCGATCTGGTGGCGCTGGCGCGGAGCGGGCGGCCGGGTGCCTATGCGGTGATCGTCACGCGGCACAAGACGGCGCTGTACCGGCTGATCCTTGCGCATGTCCGCGACGCCGACGAGGCATTGGACCTGGTGCAGGAAAGCTTCGTCGCCGCGCACGGCGCGCTGGCGCGGTTCGACGAGACGCGGTCCCTGCGTGCCTGGCTCAGCCGGATCGCGCTCAACAAATGTCGCGACTGGGCGCGGCGGCGGCGGGTGCGCGCGATGCTGGCACGGGTCCTGCCGGTCGAGGCCGCCGCGGAGATCGCCGACGACCGGGTCGGGGGCGAGGCGGCGGTGATCGACCGCGATTCGCTGGCGCGGACGCTGGCGGCGCTGGACCGGTTGCCCGATGCGCTGAGGGTGCCGCTGATCCTGTGTACGATCGAGGGGTTGAGCCAGGCGGAGGCGGCGGAGGCCCTTGGGCTGAGCGGCAAGGCGGTGGAGCTTCGCATCCGCCGCGCGCGGGCCGCGCTGCGCGATGCGATTCCCTGACCGCTTCATGAGGGAAGGCCGCCGGGCGGGCGTATAGAGGGGTATGAACGACACCGCGATTTCGATCCGCCGCCGGGAGATGCTGGCCGGTGGCATGGGGCTGAGCGCACTGGCCGCGCTGCCCGCCTGGGCGCAGAGCCATGGCGGCGGGATCGCGCACGGATCGATGGCGGTGCCCGGCGCGCGTCCGGTGCTGACGGGGCCGGAAATCACGCTGACCGTCGCGCGGCAGATGATGATGATCGACGGCAAAGCTTATCATGCGATCGGCATCAACGGCTCGACTCCCGCGCCGCTGATCCGCCTGCGCGAGGGGCAGCGCGCGAAGATCACCGTCATCAACACGCTCGACGAGGAGACCTCGATCCATTGGCACGGGCTTCTCCTGCCGTTCCAGATGGACGGGGTGCCGGGGATCAGCTTTCCCGGCATTCCGGCGGGTGGGCGCTTCACCTATGAGTTTCCGGTCGTCCAGGCGGGGACCTATTGGTATCACAGCCATTCGGGGTTGCAGGAGCAGGAGGGGCATTACGGCCCCATCGTCATCGATCCGGCGGGGGCGGACCCGATCGCCTCGGACCGCGAGCATGTGATCCTTTTGTCGGATCACAGTCCGCTCCACCCCCATGCGATCTTTCGGCGGCTGAAGCTGCAGGGCGGCTATTTCAACTATCAGAAGCAGACGGCGGCGGGCCTGCTGGCCGGGCGGGACCAGCCCCTGGCGGAGCGGTTGCGCTGGGGCGCGATGCGGATGGACCCCAGCGACGTGTCCGACGTGACCGGATCGACCTATCGATACCTGATCAACGGCCATGGGGCGGCGGACAATTGGACGGGGTTGTTCGCACCGGGCGAGCGGGTGCGGCTGCGCGTCGTCAATGCTTCTGCGATGACCATCTTCAACCTGCGGATACCGGGCCTGTCGTTCCAGGTGGTGCAGGCGGATGGGCAGGACGTGCAACCGGTGACGGTCGACGAGCTTCAGATCGCGGTCGCCGAAACCTATGACCTGATCGTCACCCCGACCGAGGACCGCGCCTATACGCTGGTCGCGGAAAGCTGGGACCGGTCGGGCATGGTGCGGGGCACGCTGGCGCCGCGGCCCGGCATGGTGGCCGCCGTGCCCGCCTTGCGC
>NZ_JALNUR010000015.1 GCF_026540895.1 Sphingomonas sp. GM_Shp_1
AGATGTGTATAAGAGACAGCTCCCCGACCGGCCGAGTGCGATCCTGTGCAGCAGCGACGACATGGCCGCCGGGCTGATCGGCGAGGCGCACCGCATGGGACTGCGCCTGCCGGGCGATCTGACGGTGACGGGGTTCGACGATACCGCGATCGCGGCGCGGCTCTGGCCGCCGCTGACGGTGATCCGCCAGCCGGTCGGCGACATGGCGTTCCGCGCGGTCGAGCAGGTCTTGGCCTCGCTCCGGTCGCGGCAGGTGGAGGACCGGGTGGTGGAATTTGAGCTGGTCACGCGGGAGTCGGTGGGGCGGGGGTAGTTTCGTGAATCCCGTGGCCTTCGACTTCGCTCAGGCTGAACGGAGGTTGGGATTGGGGTTCAAGCCATCCAGCCCGTTCGCACTGAGCGAAGTCGAAGTGCACGCGCCAACATCGCCGCAAATCCCCGCCCCCCAGAAAAGCATCGAGAGGGCGGGGACATCACTCCCCTATCACCCCGTCCGGCCATACTCCGCCACCAGCGCCACTTCCTCCGGATCGCCCAGCACCACACCGACCCGCTGGTGCAGGCCGATCGCCTCGACATCCATGATCGGGATCGCGCCGTCGATCGACGCGCCGCCCGCCTGTTCGATCAGGAAGCTCATCGGGTTCGCTTCGTACAACAGCCGCAGCTTGGCCTTGCCCGGCTGGCGGTGGTCGCCGGGATAGAGGAACACGCCGCCGCGCTTCAGGATGCGGTGGATGTCCGCAACCATCGAGGCGGTCCAGCGCATATTATAGTCGACGCCGCACGGCCCTTCGCTGCCCAGGATGCGCTCCTCGATATAGCGGGCGATGCCGGGCGACCATTGGCGGCGGCGGGCCATGTTGATCGCGAATTCGCGCGTTCCCGCCGGAATGCGCATCGGCCCATCGGTCAGCCGCCACGATCCCAGTTCGCGGTCGAGGGTGAATTCATACACCCCCTCGCCGACGGTCAGCACCAACAGCGTCTGCGGCCCGTAGATCGCATAGCCCGCCGCCACCTGCGCGCGGCCGGGTTGCAGGAAGTCCGCCTCGGTCACCTCGCGCCCTGCGCAATCCTCGGGCGCGCGCAGGACCGAGAAGATGGTGCCGACCGACAGGTCGACATCGACATTGCTCGACCCGTCGATGGGATCGAACAGCAGCAGATACTCGCCCTTGGGATAGCGGTTGGGGATGCGATGGATCGTCTCCATCTCCTCCGACGCCATCGCGGCGAGGTGCCCGCCCCATTCATTGGCGTCGAGCAGCAGGTCGTTGGCGATCACGTCCAGCTTCTTCTGGACCTCGCCCTGCACATTCTCGCTGCCCAGCGAGCCCAGCACATCGCCCAGCGCACCCTTGGAAATCGCCTGGTTTACCGCCTTGCACGCCCGCGCGACCGTCTCGATCAGCAGGCGGAGTTCGGGCGGGCAGGTTTCCGGCGATCGGCGTTGCTGCTCGATCAGGAAACGGGTCAGCGTCGTCTGGCGCGGGGTGGTCATCGTCGCACGGCTCCGGGGACAGGGATGGGGACGATCGACCGTGCGGGCTCCCGTCCCGCCTGGCCGAGCCATGTGGCACGCGCCTCCATGCCCAAGCCCCGGCGCATCCGCAACCGCAGGTTAAGACAAGCGCGTGCTTTATAGGGACGAAGCATTTCTGTTATATCCCATTTGCCAAGTGGGATATGATCAGGGTCGGAGGATCGTGATGACGACCAGCAAGCTGACCGCCGCCCCCCGCCACGGGGAAGATGCCGCCACCGGGATCGACGGCATCGTCTCCGCGCTGCGCCTCGCCCGGCATGGCTGGCGTCAGCGGCAGGATGCGGGGCGTGATGTGGAGCGTTTCCCCTCGCGCGCCGGGGTGGAGGATGTCGTCGCGCTGGTCGGCGCCGCACTCTATCCGCGCCGTCTGGGCCATTTCCGGGGAACGCCCGTCGAGGAGGACCGGTTCGTCGCCGCCAAGCTGCTCGCCGCGCTGACCGCGCTGGAGCGGGAGGTCGGGGCCGAACTCGCTTATTGGCAGAAGGATGCCGATACGGCCTTCCCGCCCGAACAGGCGGCGCTGATCGCCCGGCTGTTCGGCGCGACCCTGCCGCATGTGCGCGAGATGATCGACAGCGATGTCGAGGCGGCGTTCCTGGCCGATCCGGCGGCGCGCAGCGTCGATGAGATATTGCTCTGCTATCCGGGTGCCGTCGCCAGTCTGCATCACCGGATCGCGCATGAGCTGAACGGGCTGGGCGCGCCGATCGTCGCGCGGATGATCTCCGAACTTGCCAATGAGCGGACTGGGATCGACATCCACCCGGCCGCGACCATCGGGCGGCATTTCTTCATCGACCATGGCACCGGCGTCGTCATCGGCGAAACGGCGATCGTGGGCGAGCGGGTGCGCGTCTATCAGCATGTGACGCTGGGCGCGCGATCGGCGCTGGGCACCGCGCCGCGTTCGCCGCGCGACCGCTTCGCCCGGCATCCGATCGTCGAGGACGACGTCATCATCTATGCTGGCGCAACCGTGCTCGGTCGGGTTACGATCGGCGCGCGCTCGGTGATCGGGGGCAATGTCTGGCTGCTGAGCGACGTCGCGCCGGACAGCGTCTTGGTCCAGCCCGAGGCGCGGGCCTTGCAGCGGGCGGAGGGGCGCGCGCTGCGACAGGAGCTGGAGGGGACGGCATGACGCGAACACGCAAGCCCATCGTCGGACTGATGTGCGGGAACGAGGTCGCCGGTCGCCCCATCCAGGCGGTAGCGACCCGCTTCATCGAGCCGGTGGTGCGGCTGTGCGGGGCGAGCGTGGTGATGGTCCCCGCCGTGCGCGAGGCGGTCGATCCGGCGGCGATGGCGGACATGCTCGACGGCCTGTTGCTGACCGGCGGGCGATCGCATGTCGAGCCCGCACAATATGAGGATCGCGGCCATCTCGCCCGTCATCTCTGCGATCCGGAGCGGGACAGCGTCGCGCTGTCGCTGGCCGGGCGGATGATAGAACGGGGCAAGCCCGTCTATGGCATCTGCCGGGGAATGCAGGAGATCAACGTGTTGTTCGGCGGCACGCTGACCTGTCTGGGCGGCCTGCCGCGCCACCATCGCGGATCGTGGGACGAGGATTACGAGGCGCTGTTCGGCCATCATCACCCCGTCGATCTGGCGGCGGGCGGCGTGCTGGCGGGGCGCAGTGGGCATCGGCGGCTGGAGGTCAATTCGGTACACCAGCAGGGCGTCGACCGGCTGGGCTATGGCCTGGTGGTCGAGGCGCGCGACAGCGAGGACGGGCTGATTGAGGCGTTTCGCGCGCCCGGCTGCGGCGCGGATGTGCTGGCGGTGCAGTGGCATCCCGAATGGGACGGCGCGCAGTGCAGCGTCGCGCACAGCTTCTTCACCTTGCTGGGCGAATCCATGCAGGGCCGCGCCTGATCCTCATCGGGAAAAACGCACTATCATATTTGCAAGTGGAATCGCGCGGCGGCCATCGGTAAGGAGGGCGGAGCGAGGGAAGGGCGCGTGAGGCGACCCGTTGGAGAAGGAGCCCGATCGATGAAGCTGCTGCGTTATGGTGAACCGGGACGGGAACGCGCGGGACTTCTGGATGCCGATGGTCGCATCCGTGCGTTGCCGGAGGCACTGGGCGATCTGGCCGCCGAACGGCTGAGCCCCGCCGGCCTTGCCGAGATCGCCGCGCTCGACCCCGCCTCGCTGCCGCTGGTCGAGGGCGAACCGCGCCTGGGTTCGTGCGTGGCACGGCCGGGCAAGTTCATCTGCATCGGCCTTAATTATCGCCTTCATGCCGCCGAGAGCAATCTGCCGATCCCGGCCGAGCCGGTGGTGTTCGGGAAATGGTCCAGCGCGGTCGTCGGCCCGAACGACGATGTCGAAATCCCGCGCGGCTCGGAAAAGACCGATTGGGAAGTCGAACTCGGCGTCGTGATCGGCACCCGCGCGCGCTATGTCGACCAGGCCTCGGCACTGGACCATGTCGCGGGCTATTGCGTCATCAACGATGTCAGCGAACGTGCCTATCAGTTGGAGCGCGGCGGCACCTGGGACAAGGGCAAGGGCTGCGACACCTTCGGCCCGACCGGCCCGTGGCTGGTGACGGCGGACGAGGTCGCCGATCCGCAGGCCCTGCATCTGTGGCTGGAGGTCGACGGCCACCGCTATCAGGACGGCAACACCAGCGACATGATCTTCACCGTTGCCGAGATCGTCTCCTATCTCAGCCAGTTCTGCACGCTGGAGCCGGGCGACATCATCTCGACCGGCACGCCCAAGGGCGTCGGCATGGGCCAGAAGCCGCAAACCTATCTGCGTCCGGGACAGACGGTACGGCTGGGCATCGAGGGCTTGGGCGAACAGACCCAGCGCTTCGTCGCGGCGGCCTGACACGACGGCGTGCGTTTCCCTTTCCCCGGGGCAGGGGAAGGTAGGGTCGGCCTTCAACCGGAAGGTTCATCATTCCTCCCCTGTAAGGGGAGGGGGACCATGCGCAGCATGGTGAGGGGTGTCCCCCTATCGAGAGGGCGACACCTCTTCGTCAGGCCTGACGGCCTGCCATCTCCCCTGCAAGGGGAGGAATGGGATGAATGCCGACCGGTCTTGCCCGTCACGGCCAAGGCCGGAAAGAGCCATGCCCGCTTGACGGAACCAGCGGGTTGCGCGAACCCGCTGGCCATGGCCGATACACCTCAAAAATCGGAGGCGAAGGACACGCTGCGCTTCTTCCTGAAGCTGGCGCTGTTCGTCTTCATCCTGCGCAGCTTCATCGTGACGTCGTTCGTCATCCCGTCGGAGTCGATGCTGCCGCGTCTGCTGATCGGCGACTATCTGTTCGTGACCAAGTGGAATTACGGCTATTCACGCTGGTCGCTGCCCTTCGGCCTGCCGTTGCTGCCCGGCCATATCCTGGCCCGTGCGCCTGCGCGCGGCGATGTGGTGGTGTTCCGCTCGCCGGGGCCCGACGATCATGACGTCATCAAGCGGGTGATCGGCCTGCCGGGCGACACGATCCAGGTGACGAACGGCCAGGTCATCCTGAACGGTCGCCCGATCCCCAAGCAGCGGATCGCCGATTTCGTCCTGCCGCTGACGCCCAATTTCGATGCCGACAAATGCGGCCCCTTCCTCGACACGGTCGCAGGGAAACCCGTCTGCCGATACCCCCGCTTCCGCGAGACGCTGCCCAACGGCAAGAGCTATGAGGTGCTCGACCAGGGCAATCTGCCCGATCGCGACGACACGGTGGTCTACACCGTTCCGGCGGACAATGTCTTCCTGATGGGCGACAATCGCGACGATTCGGCGGACAGCCGTTTCGCGCCGCCCATGGGCATGGGCTATATCCCGATGAACCGGCTGGAGGGCCGCGCGGCGGTGACCTTCTTCTCGACCGACGGCTCGGCGGAGTGGATCAAGCCCTGGACCTGGGTGACGGCGGCCCGCTGGAACCGGATCGGAGAAGGGTTTTGAGCGCGCTTGAGCCTTGGCTGGCCGAAATGTTCGGTCGCGCGCCCGCCGATGTCGCGCCCTTCCAGCGCGCGCTGACCCATGGCAGCCAGGCGGCGGAGAATTACGAGCGGCTGGAGTTTCTGGGCGACCGGGTGCTGGGCCTCATCATGGCCGAATGGCTGTGGGAGCAGTTCCCGAACGAGCCCGAGGGGCAATTGTCGCGTCGTTTGAATACGTTGGTGACGGGCGCGGTCTGTGCCGATGTCGCGCGCGACCTGGGCGTTCGCGATCATCTGCGGCTGGGCAAGCAGGCGCGCGATGACGGCGCATCGGACAGCGACAATGTGCTGGGCGACGTGATGGAGGCGCTGATCGGCGCCTGGTATCGCGAGGCGGGGCTGGAGGCGGCGCGCGCGTTCGTCCGCAAGGCCTGGGGCGACCGGGTCCATTCGCAGGGCAAGGCGCCCCAGCATCCCAAGTCGGCGCTTCAGGAATGGGCCGCCGCGCATAACCGCAAGGCGCCGGAATATGTGGTGACGGACCGCTCGGGCCCGCATCATGCGCCGCGCTTCACCGTGACGGTGCGGATCAACCGGTCGGGCGAGGCGACGGCTACTGGGGCGAACAAGCAGGAGGCGGAAACCGCTGCGGCGAAGGCGTTGCTGGCGAAGTTGAAGGAGTGAGGGTTCCCTTGGACCCTTCGACTTCGCTCAGGACGGGCTTCGACTTCGCTCAGCCTGAACGGCTTTTGTACGGGAGGTCCATTCCCAACCTCCGTTCAGCCTGAGCGAAGTCGAAGGCCACGGGAAGCCCTAAACCCCGCTCAAGCCGATTCCCGCGCCTCAGTGCTTGGCCGCCGCGTCCTTCTTCGCCTGAACCTTCGCCCGGTGATGCCCGATCGCGCAGCCCGCCGCGGCGCCCAGCACGGCATGGCCCTTGCCGACGAAATGCCCACCGACTCCGCCGACCGCCGCGCCCTTCAGGCAACCCTTGGCCGAGGCGGGGCCCGCGACGGTCAGCAGCGCGGCGGCCGACAAGGCGGTGAGAAGGGTCTTCATAACGTCTCTCCTTGCTCTGAAATCATGGGAGAAAAATGCGCGCTTCGCCGTGGCCGTTCCGTGATGGCCCCATTACATCGCGTCCATGCGGGCTTTCCCTTGCCGGGAAGGGGGCTTGGCCTGTACCGCTGGCAGCCATGACTGAACAACGTTGCGGCCTCGTCGCCGTCGTCGGCGCGCCCAATGCCGGCAAATCCACCCTCGTCAATGCGCTGGTCGGCCAGAAGGTCGCCATCGTCAGCCCCAAGGCGCAGACGACCCGCGCCAAGCTGCTCGGCGTCGCGATCGAGGGGGATGCGCAGATCCTGCTGGTCGATACGCCCGGCATCTTCGAGCCCAAGCGCCGCCTGGACCGGGCGATGGTCGCCGCCGCCTGGGAAGGGGCGGAGGGCGCCGACATCCTGGCGCTGGTCGTCGACGGGAAGGGCGGCATCGGCCCCAAGGTCACCGCCATCGCCGAGTCGATCGCGCACCGGCCCGAGCCCAAGCACCTGATCCTCAACAAGGTCGACATCGCCGACAAGGCGCGGCTGCTGGGCCATGCCGAAAAGCTGAACGCGGTCGTGCCCTTCGACGAAATCTGGTTCGTCTCCGCCCAGACCGGTGATGGCCTGCCCGAACTCAAGGCGCATTTCGCCAAGCTGATGCCCGAGGGGCCGTGGCATTATCCCGAGGACCAGGTCTCCGACGCGACCGAGCGCGCGCTGGCGGCCGAAGTGACGCGCGAGCAGATCTACCTCCAGCTCCACGCCGAACTGCCCTATGCCAGCGCGGTCGAGACCGAGGCCTATAAGGAGCGCGAGGACGGATCGGTCGAGATCCACCAGCAGATCCTGGTCGAACGCCCGACCCAGCGCGCCATCGTGCTGGGCAAGAATGGCGTGCGGATCAAGGAGATCGGGGCCAAGGCGCGTGAGGAACTGTCGCGGATCCTGGGGCACAAGGTGCATTTGTACCTGCACGTGAAGGTGAAACCGGGCTGGGACGAGGATAGGTCGGTTTACAAGGATATCGGGTTGGATTGGGTGGATTGATTTCTTGGGGTGGGGGCTCGGTGAGACACCGGAGCCCTCCCCCATCCCCTCCCGCTTGCGGGAGGGGTGCGTTGCTTGGCTGATGTCGTGCGTTAGCAACAAGCCGATCGCTTGTTGATGCGCTGACCGGTCCCGCTTGGCACGCCCCTCCCGCAGGCGGGAGGGGATGGGGGAGGGCAGAGGGGCTAGGCGACCGGCTCGCTCAGCCGCCCCAAAGCCCACTCCGCCGCCTCCACCACCACCGGATCATCGTCCCCCAGCAGCCCCCGCAGCACCGGCACCAACTCCGCCGCCCCGCTATTCCCCGCTGCGATCGCCGCGTTGCGGACCATCCGGTTGCGCCCGATCCGCTTGATCGGCGAGCCTGAGAACACCTGCCGGAACCCGGCATCGTCCAGCGACAGCAAATCCCCCAACTCCGGCGCGGTCAGCTCCGCGCGCGGATGGAACGCCATGTTCGCCTGCGCGGCGGCGGCGAACTTGTTCCAGGGGCACACCGCCAGACAGTCGTCGCAGCCATAGATGCGATTGCCGATCGCGACCCGGAACTCTTCCGGGATCGGCCCCGCATGTTCGATGGTGAGGTAGGAGATACAGCGCCGCGCATCCAGTTGATAAGGCGCGGGAAACGCATCGGTCGGGCAGGCCCGCTGGCACGCATCGCACCGCCCGCACGTGTCGCGCGCAACCGCATCGGGCTCCAGTTCCAGCGTGGTGTAGATCGCCCCCAGGAACAGCCAGCTACCATGATCGCGGCTGACCAGATTGGTGTGCTTGCCCTGCCAACCGAGCCCCGCGGCTTCGGCCAGCGGCTTTTCCATCACCGGCGCGGTGTCGACGAAGACCTTCAGGTCGCAACCCGCCTCCTGCGCCAGCCAGCGGCCCAGCGCCTTCAACTGGCGCTTCACCACATCGTGATAATCCGCCCCTTGCGCATAGACCGAGATGCGCCCGATCCGCACCCGGTTCGCCAGCCGCATCGGGTCCTCGGCGGGGGCATAGCTGACGCCCAGCGAGAGGATGCTCTTCACCTCGGGCCACAGGCTGGCGGGGCTTTGGCGCTGGTGCGCACGGTCGGCCATCCAGATCATCGATCCGTGCCGTCCCTCGGCCAGCCATTGGTGCAATCGCTCGACCGTCTTCGGCGCGGCCTCGGCATGGGTGATGCCGATCGCGGCGAAGCCCAGTTCCGCCGCCTTCGCCTTGATCCGGGTTTCCAGCTTGTCTTGCGCCACGTCCGCCCGCTACCACAGCCGCTCAGGGAGGAACAGTTGCGTGGATAATCAGTGGGCGGTCAGCGCCTCGGGCCTCGCCAAGCGATTTGGCGACCGGCGTGTGGTGGATGGCGTCGACATCGCGGTTCCGACCGGCGCGGTTTACGGTGTTCTGGGGCCCAACGGTGCGGGCAAGACGACGACGCTGCGGATGCTGTTGGGCATTATCGAGCCCGACGAGGGCCGGCGCACGCTGCTCGGCCATGACCATCCGCGCGAGGCCAGCGATCTGGTCGGCTATCTGCCCGAGGAGCGCGGGCTCTACCCCGCTATGAAGGCGCGCGAGGCGATCGCCTTCATGGGGGCGCTGCGCGGGCTCGACTGGGCGACCGGGCGGGCGCGGGCGGTCGAACTGCTCGACCAGGCCGGGCTGGGCCATGCCGCCGACACCAAGATTCGCAAATTGTCCAAGGGCATGGCGCAACTGGTGCAGTTGCTCGGCTCGGTCGTCCACCGGCCCAAATTACTCGTGCTGGACGAACCCTTTTCGGGGCTCGATCCGGTCAATCAGGAACGGCTGGAGGCACTGATTCTGGGAGAGCGTGACCGGGGCGCGACCATCCTGTTCTCCACCCATGTCATGGCTCATGCCGAGCGGCTGTGCGACCGCCTGGCCATCATTGCAGGCGGGCAGCGGCGGTTCGAGGGGACGGTGGACGAGGCACGCGGCACGTTGCGTTCGCGCGTCCGCTATCGCCCGCGCGACCCCGAGCGGGCGTCCCCCGACCTACTTCCCGCCGACGCGGTGCGGGAAGGGGAGGATTGGCGCTTCGTCCTGCCCGATGAGGGGATCGAGCCGGTGCTGGGACGGCTGCTGGCGGCGGGCGCGGGGATCATGAACCTCTCGATCGAGCGTCCCAGCCTGCACGAGGCCTTTGTCCGCATCGTCGGCGAGCCGGTTGAGGAGAAGGCGGCATGAGCCGGACACGTCGATTGCTTCGCCAGACCATGACGATCGCCCGCCGCGATTTCGTCGCAACGGTCTTCACGCCGATCTTCCTGCTGTTCCTGTTCGCACCGCTGATCATGGTGGCGTTCAGCACCATCGGCGCGATGGGCGCGGCGCAGGCGGCGGATCACGGTGCCGACCATGTGCGCATCGTCGCCATCGTGCCGAACGCGGTGGCGGGCGCCTTTGTCGAGGCGGACAAGCGCGCGCGCATCGTCTTCCGCCGCGACGAAGAACCGCCCGCGCTGGCGATCCTCAGCCCCTCGGGCGAGCCAGCGGCCCAGGCGCGCAAGGCGTTCGAGTCCGGCGACTATGACGCGACGGCGGTGCTCTATGGTCCGCTCGACCGGCCGACGATCCTGTATGGCCCGCGCGGCACGCGGGCGGCGGACTATCTGGCGGTGCTGGCGAGCAGCGCGCTGTCGGCCGAGCGGCTGGGCGGCGAACTGCCCCGGGTCGACGCCACCAAGGTGCCGTTCAGTCGCCAGCGCGCGACGCTGGGCGGGCAGAACCAGACCGCCTTCCTGGCGGTGTTCGGCGTCTTCTTCCTGACCCTGTTCCTTGCGGGGCAGGTCGTCGGCACCATGGCGGAGGAACGGTCGAACAAGGTGATCGAGGTGCTGGCCGCCGCCGTGCCCCTGGAGGCGGTGTTCCTGGGCAAGCTGCTGGGCATGTTCGGGGTGGCGGTGCTGTTCATCGGCTTCTGGGGCACGGTGCTGGGCCAGGTGACCAGCGTGCTGCCGCCCGCCTTCAGCGGCATGGTGGGCGAACTGTCCCCGGCGGTCGGCCTGCCGATGTTCATCCTGTTGTTCGTGACCTATTTCACCATGGCCTATCTGCTGCTTGGATCGGTGTTCCTGACGATCGGCGCGCAGGCCTCGACCATGCGCGAGATTCAGATGCTGTCACTGCCGATCACCATCGTGCAGGTGGGCATGTTCACCCTGACGCTCAGCGGCCTGTCCAAGCCCGATAGCTGGCTGGCGGTGATCGCGGAGGTGTTCCCGCTTTCCTCGCCCTTCGCGATGGCGGGGATGGCGGCGGCGAGCGACTCGCTCTGGCCGCATGCGGTGGCGCTGGCCTGGCAGGCGCTGTGGGTGGCGATCTTCGTGACGATGGGCGCGCGGTTGTTCCGGCGGGGCGTGTTGCAGTCGGGCAGTGTGCGGCCCTTCTGGCGGCGCAAGGGGGCGTAACCAAGTCCCCCCCATCGGAGATGGGGAGGATTTAGGATAGGTCCTTATCCCGAGTGGGGTGCCTTCCTATCTTGGGTTTATGACCGCATCTCCTTCCAATCGCCGCGCTTTTCTGTCGCTGATGGGGCTTGGCGCCCTGGGTGCGGGCCTGTCCGCCTGCGGGCGGGAGGCCGAGGCGGCGGAGCGCTTTCCCGTTGCGATGAGCGATGCGGCATGGCGGCAGAAGCTGGGCCCGGCGGCCTATAACGTCTTGCGTCAGGAGGGGACCGAGCGTCCCTATTCCAGTCCGCTCAACGACGAGCATCGCAGCGGCGTCTTTGCCTGCAAGGGATGCGCGCAGCCGGTCTTTTCATCCAAGACCAAGTTCGAGAGCGGCACCGGCTGGCCGAGCTTCTGGGCGCCCTTGCCCCGAGCCGTCGGGACACGCAGCGATCGGTCGCTGATGATGGCGCGGGTGGAGGTGCATTGCAGCCGCTGTGGCGGGCATCTCGGCCATGTCTTCGACGATGGGCCCAAGCCGACGGGGAAGCGCTATTGTATGAACGGCGTGGCGATGACGTTTCGGGCGGCGTGAGTACCGGCGTACCGCTTGGGCGGCTGGTCCCGTGGCCCCTTCGTCTATGCTCAGGACAGGCTTCGACTTCGCTCAGGCTGAACGGGCGTTAGGATTGTTGAACCGGCCCCTTGCCGAAATACGAAACCCACAGCCGTTCGCGCTGAGCGAAGTCGAAGCGCATGTTTCGCGTTTGCGGCTGGGCGGGGTCATCTCCCCCAGGAGCAGGAAACTTACTCGACCGGAGCGGCGAAGGTCAGGATGCCGCTGACACGGCCATCGGTGCGCGAGGCGATCTGGGTGGCGGGCAGGTCGGCGACGTTGCTCTTGTGGCCGGAATAGATGAAGCCCTTGGTCGGGTAGGCCGAGGTGCCCAGATCGCCATTGGGGCCGTACCACACCTTGACCATCGACCAGTCGTTGTTCGGCGAGACGTCGATCGCGCGGACGTCGCGCTCGATGCCGCCGCGGCGCGACCAGTTGGCGTGGGTGAGGAGGACTTCGCGGTCGCTGACGACCTTGCTGACCATCGCGACATGGCCGACGCGCATCCGGCGGGTGGCGTCGAAGGCGAGGACCGAGCCCGGCTGCGGGGTGTGGCCACGCTCGTAGCGGCCCTCGGCTTGGCCCCACCAGGTGTTGGCGTTGCCGTGAAGATCGATGCCCGAAATCTCGCGGGCATAGGGTGCACACTGCCAGAACTGCGCGGCAGCAGGGGTGGCCATCATCAGGCCGCACGATGCCATCAGCGCGAATCGCACTGCAAATGCCTTGAACTTCACAGGACCCCCCGGTCGGAATGTCGGTGTGAGTGTCGATTAACCGGGGCTAAACGGCTTGGAAAGGCGGGCCGGAACCATATCCGGTGAACGGTGTTTCGGCGGCGGTGACCTGAAAATCCGGCGGCGAAACGAAAATTTCGTTCCTCGTTTCGCCGCCGACGATACTCGGTTCATCGCCCGAGCAGGCGATCCACGGTAACCTGTGTGACCGAATGATAACCGGGACGCGCCTTGTCATAGATTCGCTTGGCCAGCGCCTGTCCCCATTCGCCCTGCCCCTGAAGCTGCTGGAACAGCGGTGCGACGAACTTGCGGCGGCCTTGCGACGTCAGGAACTGCTCGGCGGACGCCTCGGCGGGCGGATAACGATTGGCGAGCGCCAGCCGCAGCCAGGCGAAGCGGATCTCGCTGTTACCCGTCTCGTTCCAGTGGAAGCGTCCATCCAGCGCGGCGAGCCGATCGGCGGAGAGCTGGCGCGGTAACTGGTCGAGGAAGCGGACATATTCCTGCGTCGTGACCTTGTCGGGCAGCGCCGCCACCGGACCGCCTGCCGCAAAGGCTTTCGCCGCCGCATCGATCGCGGGGAAGGCGTCGGAGCGGACATGGACCGCATTGGCGGGAATGCCGGGCTGATAGACCCAGGCATCGACGCCGATCCTCTCGGCCTCACCGGGCTTGAGCAGATTCGCCTTCAGATCGGCGAGGAAGCCCGCGCTGGTCTGCGGCTGGAAGGCGTGGCGATCGAAATAGCTGCGCAGATAGGCGTCCCAGCGCGCCCGCCCGACCACCGACTCGATGGTGCGCAGGAAGGTCGCGCCCTTGTCATAGGCGATCTGGGTCATGCCATCGTCGGGGTCGCGCTTCGCGTCGAGATCGAGATGCAACTTGGTGTCGGGCGAGGCGGGGCCGCCCGCTTCCTTCACGGCGTTCTGCATGTCGGTCCAGGCGAGGTCCGCCTCCATCGCGGCGCGGCGCTTGCCGTACATCGACTCCATGATCCGGTTCTCGAAATAGCTGGTGAAGCCTTCGTTCAGCCAAAAATCGTCCCAGGTCGCGTTGGTCACCAGATTGCCCGACCAGCTATGCGCCAACTCATGCGCGATCAGGCTGACCAAGCTGCGGTCGCCCGCCAGCACGGTCGGTGTCGCGAAGGTCAACATCGGGTTTTCCATGCCCCCGAACGGAAAGCTGGGCGGCAGGACCAGCACGTCGTAGCGGCCCCAGCGATAGGGGCCGTACAGCCCTTCCGCCGCCGTCACGAACTTGTCGAGCCCGGCGAACTCCCAGGCCGATTTGTCGAGCATCGCGGGTTCGGTCCAGATGCCGGTGTTGCGGCTGAGCGGGCGGAATTGCAGGTCGCCGATCGCCATTGCGATCAGATAGGGGGCGACCGGCTTGTCCATGCGATAGCTGGCGGTGTGGCGGCCATCCTCGCACGGGGATTTGGCGACCCGCTCGCCGCTCATCACCACGGTCAGCGCGCAGGGCGCATTGACGGTGGCGTCCCAGGTCTGGCGGATGCCCGGCGAATCCTGCGTCGGGATCCAACTGCGGTTGAGGATCGCCTCGCCCTGGCTGAACAGATAGGGGTGTTTCTTGCCCGCCGTCTGTTCGGGCGACAGCCATTGCAGCGCCTTGGCGCCCGGCGCGGAGGCATAGGCGATCCGCACAATGCGCTGCCCGTTCAAGGTGATGGTCAGCGGCGCGCCGTGCACCGCATCGCCCTTGCCGACGCTATAGGGCAGGGGGCGGTTCTGCGCATCGGTGACGGTGACGATGCGCAGGCCGTTGTCGTCGACGACCAGCGTCTTGGCATCGGGCTTTGCGTCGACCGACAGCGTCGCGATCCCGCGCATCACATGGCTGTCGAAATCGGCATAGAGGTTGAGCGAGACATGGGTGACCCGCGCCTCCAGCGGGCGGGCGAAGCTGTGTACGTCGCGCGCGTCCGCGCTGGTCAGCACGGGCGCGGTCTGCGGGGCGGCGGCGGGGGATTGAACGGCGAGCAGCATCGCCAGGGCGGCCAGGAACATGGGCACTCCGAATGGGACAGGATGATTGCACCATAGCCGGATTGTCCGGGATTGTTAGGGCTCTGGACGGACGGACTTCGGCGCACCAGCTTGGGGCGCATGGACGAAATGACGCTGGCGGTGGTGGGAATCGACTTTCCCAATGAGGACAAGGCGCGGAGCAACCGGCGCTTCGAATGGCTGGCGTCCGCGATCGGCGATCCGGTGACGCTGCGCCCCGAGCCGCGCAACCGGCATGACCCCCATGCCGTGGCGGTGTTCAGCCAGCGCGAGGTCCAGCTCGGCTATTTATCCGCCGAACGGGCCCCGCTGATCGGGGCGCGATTGCGGCGTGGGGAAGAGGTGAGCGCCATCTATCAGGGGCTGAGGGGATCGGTCGCCTATATCCGCGTCCGTTTCGGCGGCGGTGCGCCCACCTTGCCGCCGGAGCGCGAACCGGTCGATCCCGTCGCGTCGTCGGGGGACGATGGCTTCTACCCCGATCCGGACGGTCCCGAATGGGGGGCGTGATCCGCGTTCCGGTCATCGCCCAACGAAAAAGGGAGCCGAAACCGGCTCCCTCCCCCCGCATGGTTGCCCATGCGCCAATGGTCCGGGCAGGGTTTCCCCCGCCCACGACGATCAGTTGCTGTCCGCGTCGTCGTCCTTGACGATCGCGACAACGCCGATGGCAACGACGCCAGCAGCGATGATCGCGGCCAGGATGCCCGCACCGGCCAGCTTGTTGTTCTTGGCGGTCGGAGCCGACGCGCGGACCGACTTCGAAACCGACAGGCTGGCGGCCGGGTTCGTCGGAGCAGCAGCAACCGGAGCAGCGACCAGAGCGGTGGCGGCAACAGCAGACAGGAACTTCATCATACTCAATCTCCCATGGCGAACTACCGCCAAGACGCGGTGGTGTTCATCGTCCCGATAGCGCATACGCGCGCCACAGTAAATTTGTTCCTGCACCGCACCAATTTTTTTGCAACTGCGCGGAACATTTCTGAACTATGAATTTCCGTTAACTATAGTGTCAGGAAAAATCGTTTCATTATGGATGGATCGCCGGTCCGCTGATCGCCAGGGTCGCCGCGACGAAGGCGATCCAAAGGTCTGGCCGCATCAGCGTCCGCCGTCACGCCGGGTCAGCGCCGCGACGCAACTCGCCCGGTCGATTGCGCTGCCATCGGGCTCGCGCGCGTCGAGATAGGTGACGCGCGGCTCCGACCCGTCCTTGGGATAGAGATAGGCGTCGAGCACGCAGAAACTGCCCTGGAACTGCAATTTGCGGGCGGCTCCTTCGCGGACATCGGCATCGGGATTGCCGAACAGCTTGGTCAGCCCGGCGGCATCCTGGCCCAGCACGCGTTCCAGCCCGACGCTGGTATAGGGCACCGCCACCGGGGCCATGCCGGTGCTGCGAACCGGGGCGGCGGTTTGCGGCACGGTACAGCCGGCCAGCAGGATCAGGGGGAGCAGCAGCGGCGCGGGGAACCGGATCATGGCTGTCGTCTCTTGTGAAAGAAATGGGTCGCCATGCTCGCCCCCAGGACGGGCGCGAGCAGGTTCAGTCCCGGAACCACGAACAGGGCGGCGGCGGCAAGTCCCAACAGGAAGCGGGCAGGCCCGGTCGCCTTGCGCCAGCGACGCATGGCGGGGCCGTCCATATGCCGCGCCGCCACCATGTCGCCCAGGTCGCGCGACAACAGCCAGGCATTGACCAGCAGGAACGCCGCCGCCGTCCCCACGCCGGTCGCGAGCAGGATGATGTAAAGCGGCAGCAGCAGCAGGTTGACCGCGATCACCCGGAGCGCCGATCCCAGGCCCATCGCCATGCCCCGCGCCAGCGCCACCGGCCGCGCGCTTGCCAGCGCCTGGGGATAGTGCCTGGCCTCCACCGCCGCGACGATGTCGTCGGCGAAGATACCGACGACCGCCACCGCGACCGCGCGAAAGGCGAGCCATAGCGCCAGCAACTCGACCACCAGGGTCAGCGCCGCCGACCATCCGCCCGCCTGCGCGCCCAGCCACCCGGTCAGGGCCGCCCGGACGCCCCACCACATCGCCACGCCGGCGGCGGCGAACAGCGCGAAGGTGACCGCCAGCGAACGGACCAGCACCCGGCGAATGGCCGGATCGCCCAATTGGGCCAGCGACAGGAAGAAGGCGCGGAACATGCCTCCGGGATGGCGCGGCGCGGGCCCTCAAGTCAATGCGGCGCGGGGATGGTCGCCCCAGTGCGGCACCGTGGCTTGCGCGGGGGGTAGGCCCTGACTAGGGCGGCTCCATCCAACTGCTTTATCTCCGGAGTCCGTTACTTGACCAAGCCCACTTACGACGTGGTGGCGATCGGCAATGCCATCGTCGACATCCTCGCCTCTGCCGAGGATGATTTCATCGCCGAGCAGGGCATGACCAAGGGCGCGATGCAGTTGGTCTTCTCGACCGAGGAAGCCGATGCGCTCTATGCCAAGATGGGCCCGGGGCGCGAGATTTCGGGCGGATCGGCGGCGAACACGCTGGCGGGCATCGCGGCGCTGGGCGGCAAGACCGCGTTCATCGGCCAGGTCGCCGACGACCAGTTGGGCCAGGTCTTCGCGCACGACATCCGCGCGGCGGGCGTCCGCTTCGACGTCCCGGCGCGTTCGGGCCTGCCGACCACCGCGCGCTGCATGATCTTCGTCAGCCCCGATGGGCAGCGGACGATGAACACCTTCCTGGGCGCGTCGCACTATCTGCCCGCCGAGGCGCTCGACCGTGCGTTGATCGCCGATGCGGCCTATCTGTATATCGAGGGCTATCTCTGGGACCCGGAAGAGCCGCGCGCCGCGATGCGCGCCGCGATCCAGGTCGCGCGTGAGGCGGGCCGCAAGATCGCCTTCACCGCCTCGGCCGAGTTCGTGATCGACCGCCACCGCGCCGATTTCCATGCGCTGATCGACGGCGGCATGATCGACGTGATCTTCGCCAACGAGACCGAGATCGTCGCGCTGACCGAGACGGCGGATGTCGAAGCGGCGATCGCGTCGCTGAAGGACAAGGTCGAGACTTTGGTCGTGACGCTCGCCGAAAAGGGTGCGCTGGCGCAGCGCGGTGAGGAGCGGGTGACGGTGCCCGCCCATCCGGTCGACAAGGTGGTCGATACGACCGGCGCGGGCGACCTGTTCGCGGCGGGCTTCCTCTATGGCCAGACGCAGGGCCAGGACCTGAAGGCCTCGCTGACCCTGGGCGCGGCCTGCGCGGCCGAGATCATCAGCCATTTCGGCGCACGGCCCCAGGTCGACCTGAAGACGCTGGCCGCTAGCCTCTGAACCCCGATCCTCCCCAAGCTATGCTTGGGGAGGGGGACCATCGCGACGCGATGGTGGAGGGGCAAAAGCCCCAAAGCAAAAGGGCCGGGGGATCGCTCCCCCGGCCCTTTTTTCATGCCTTGGCGAAAGCCGATCAGCGATCGATCGGCTTGGCGATTTCCGGCTGCATCGCGGGGTCCTCGACCACGTCGATGATGCCACGCCCGACATAGCTGCGCTTGCGGCTGTAAAGGAAGTAGATCGCCAGACCCACCGCGCCCCAGCCCGGCAGGACCAGGATCGCGATCAGCGGCAGCGAGAAGTAGAGATAGGCGCAACCCACCATGGCCAGCGGCGCGACGACCCATACGGCGGGCGTACGGAACGGACGCTTGCGGGTCGGGTCGGTCTTGCGCAGTACCATCACCGACAGCGCCACCATGAAGAAGGCGAACAGCGTACCCGAGTTGGAATAGTCCGCCAGCTTGCCGACCGGCAGGAAGGCCGAGGCGATGGTGGCGGCGATGCCGGTCACGATCGTCACGACGTGCGGCGTGTGATAGCGCGGATGCACCGAGGCCAGCTTTTCGGGCAGCAGGCCGTCACGCGCCATGGTGAAGAACACGCGGGTCTGGCCGAACATCATCATCAGGACGACCGAAGGCAGCGCCAGCGTGGCGGCCAGGCCGATCAGGTTGCCGATCTTTTCCCAGCCGATGGTGCGCAGGACATGCGCCAGCGCCTCGCGCGAGCAGGACAGGGGCTCGGCCACGCCGCTGGCGACGATCGCCTTGCACTGCGCGGCCAGTTCCGAGGTGCCCGGCGACAGGACGGTGCCCGCCGCATCGCGCACCGGCTGCGCCCCCAAGGGCGAGCCGATCGCGCCTGCCGATACCAGCAGGTAGAAGAGGGTGCAGAACAGCAGCGAGGCGATCAGGCCGATCGGCACGTTGCGCTGCGGGTTCTTGGTCTCCTCGGCGGCGGTCGACACCGCGTCGAAGCCGACATAGGCGAAGAAGATCGACGCCGCCGCTCCCGCGACGCCGGTCAGGCCGGTGGGCATGAACGGCTCGAAATGCGCGCCGTTGATGACCGGCACCGACAGGGCGATGAACAGGGTCAGCGCGGCGACCTTGATCGCGACGAGGATCGCGTTGAAGCGCGCGCTCTCGGTGGTGCCGATGACGAGCAGCCAGGTGACGAGCAGCGAGATGACGACGGCGGGCAGGTTGATATACCCGCCCGATGACGGGCCGTTGACCCACTCCATCGGTATGTCGATGCCCAGCAAATTGCGGATCTGCCCCACGACATAGCCGGACCAGCCGACCGCGACGGCGGATGCACCCACCGCATATTCCAGGATCAGCGCCCAGCCGACCATCCAGGCGAGCAACTCGCCCATGACCGCATAGGTATAGGTATAGGCCGATCCCGCGACCGGCACCATCGAGGCCAGCTCGGAATAGCAGAGCGCCGCCACGGCGCAGACGAAGCCCGCCATCACGAAGGACAGCATCATCCCCGGCCCCGCCTTTTGCGCGGCTTCGGAGGTGAGAACGAAGATGCCCGTGCCGATGACGGCGCCAATACCCAGCATGGTGAGCTGGAACGCGCCTAGCGATCGTTGCAGCCCCTTCTTCTCGGCGGTCGCCAAAATGGCGTCCAGAGGCTTAACGCGCCCGAAAATCATGAATGTCCAATCCCCCCAAGGGAAGGGCGGTCCCATTTGGAACGCCCCCGGTGTTTGGTGAATGATCCGGAAGGTTAGCTGCAATTTTATTGCGCGCAATCCCTAAGACGCCGGGGATGCGCCCAGGGGAGGGGAAAGGCGGTGATTACCGCGCTTCTCCCGTCAGCACCGAGGAACGGGATTGCCATTCCGTATCGCGGTAAGCCCCTCCCGTAAGCGGGAGGGGTTTGGGGAGGGCAGGGGGTCTCACAGAGCCTATTGCCCGTGGCTTTCCCTCCCCCCATCCCCTCCCGCCTGCGGGAGGGGCGTGCCAAGCGTCTCGATCAGCGCGCCAGCATCGGGCCCAGGGGCTTGCCCGCCAGGATGTGGACATGGAGATGCGGCACTTCCGGTCCCGCATCCGGCCCGATATTCGCCAGCAGCCGATATCCCGGCTCGACCGCGCCCGCCTCGCGCGCGACATGGCCGACCGCGCGGACGAAGCCCGCGATCTCCGCCTCGCTGGCCCGTGCCGAGAAATCGTCCCACGAGACATAGGCCCCGCGCGGGATCACCAGGATGTGCGTCGGCGCGTGCGGCGCGATGTCGTGGAAGGCTACCGCCCACTCGTCCTCATACACCCGCTTCGACGGGATTTCGTCGCGCAGGATCTTCGCGAAGATATTCTGGTCGTCATAGGGAAGGGTGGCGTCGATCGGCATCGAAACTCTCCGTAAAATCAGCGAGGCCGCGCGGCCTTTTCGTCATGCCCCGACACGCCCTCGCGCCGCGCCAGTTCGGCCCGGACATCGTCCAGCGAATGGCCGGCATCGGTCAGCAACACGATCAGGTGGAACATCAGGTCGGCGGCCTCGGACACGATCTTGTCCGGCTGCGCCATGGCGGCGATGACGGTTTCGACCGCTTCCTCGCCCAGCTTCTGGGCGATCTTGGGCCGTCCCTTGGCGAACAGGCTGGCGGCATAGGAGGCGGCGGGGTCGCCTGCGTCGCGGCGCGCGCGGATCGTGGCTTCGAGGCGGTCGAACATGTCCATGGCGGCTGGGTGGCGTGGGGAGCGGCCCGCGTCAATCCTTGCGATTGCGGCGGCGCATGGCGCGGCGCAGGAACCAGATCGCGCCAATGGCGAAGACGAACAGCGCGATGTCCGACCATTCGGGATGGGTGCGGACGTTGATGACATCGCTATGGCCGTTGGCGGCGGTCATGATGGAGAGGGGCATGGGGGGAGTTTAGCAGCGTGTTCGGCGGCGGTCATCGGGGGGATTGCGGTTCACGCGAAGACGCGAAGACGCGAAGGTTTTTGGTTCGCGCGGAGGGGCGGAGGCGCGGAGAGTTTGGTTTCGTGGTGACGCTTTGCCCTCTTCGCGAGGATTGGAAGGTCTGCCGATCGAGAGCCGTCGCCCCACAACCTCACCCCCGTTCGGCCTGAGCGAAGTCGAAGGCTACGGGAATCCGCGTAACCGAAGGCAGGGCGTGCGCTTCGACTTCGCTCAGCGCGAACGGAGGTTGGGATGAAGCCCGCGATCGGGAGACAAAAGCGCATCGTGGATTTTCCGGACACTTGCCCCGAAACCAACCTCTCCGCGCCTCCGCGCCTCCGCGCGGAAATCAATGCGTCCGAACCGGCACTCCCGCCGCCGCCAGTGCCTGGTGGGCATCCGCGATCGACGCATCGCCGAAGTGGAAGATCGACGCCGCCAGCACCGCCGAGGCATGACCGTCGCGCACCCCCGCGACCAGATCGTCCAAGCCGCCGACGCCGCCGGACGCGACCACTGGCACGCTGGTCCGGTCGGCGATGGTGCGGATCAGGTCGAGGTCGTACCCGCCCCGCGTCCCGTCGCGATCCATCGAGGTGACGAGCAATTCCCCCGCACCCAGTTCGGCCAGGCGCAGCGCATGTTCCACCGCGTCGATCCCGGTCGCGCGCCGCCCGCCATGGGTGAACACCTCCCAGCCACCCGCCGTCCGCCGCGCGTCGACACTGGCGACGCAGCACTGGCTGCCGAATCGCTCGGCGATGTCGGAGACGACCTCCGGGCGGCTGACGGCGGCTGAGTTGACCGCCACCTTGTCCGCGCCCGCCAGCAGCAGCGCGCGCGCATCCTCCGCCGTGCGCACCCCGCCGCCCACGGTCAGCGGCATGAAGCACACCGCCGCCGTCCGCCGCACCACGTCCAGGATCGTGCCGCGCGCCTCATGGCTGGCAGTGATGTCCAGGAAACAGAGTTCGTCGGCTCCCGCCGCGTCATAGGCGCGGGCCTGTTCGACCGGATCGCCCGCGTCGATCAGGTCGACGAAGTTGACGCCCTTGACCACGCGCCCATTGGCGACGTCCAGGCAGGGGATGACGCGCGCGCGGACGGTCATGCGGCGGCCGCCACAGACAAGGCCGCCGCCAGATCGAGCCGCCCGTCATAAAGCGCGCGGCCGGTGATCACGCCCTCGACCCCGTCCTGATGATGGAGCGCCAGCATATGGATGTCGCCGATCCCCGCGACCCCGCCGCTGGCAATGACCGGAATCCGCACCGCGCGGGCGAGGTCGACCGTCGCGGGCACGTTGCAGCCCTTCAGCATCCCGTCGCGACCGACATCGGTGAACAGCAGCGCGGCAACGCCCGCATCCTCGAACCGCCGCGCCAGATCCTCGACCGACACGTCCGACACATCGGCCCAGCCGCGAGTCGCGACCATGCCGTCCTTGGCGTCGACTGCAACGACGATGCCGCCGGGATACGCCTTGGCCATGTCGCGCACGAAGTCGGGCTTCTCCAGCGCCGCCGTGCCGATCACGACGCGCGACACGCCCAGGTCGAACCAGCGCTCGACATTCTCCGGCTTGCGGATGCCGCCGCCCAGCTGAACGTGACCCGGAAAGGCTTTGACGATCGCCTGCACCGCTTCGCCATTGACCGACTCGCCCGCGAACGCGCCGTCCAGGTCGACGACATGGAGATGCTGCGCCCCCGCCTCGGCGAACAGCATCGCCTGATGCGTGGGGTCGTCGCCATAGACGGTGGCGCGGTCCATATCGCCCTCGGCCAGGCGGACGACCTGGCCGCCCTTCAGGTCGATAGCGGGGAAGACGATGAGGCTCACGGATGCCACTCCAGGAAACGGGTCAGGAACGAGAGGCCGTAGCGCTGGCTCTTCTCAGGATGGAATTGCGCGCCGACCACGGTGTCGCGGCCGATGGCGGCGGTCACCGGGCCGTCATGGTCGGTGGTCGCCAGCACATGTTCGCCGGTAAAGGCGTAGCTGTGGAGGAAATAGGCCTCGCCCGGCACGATCAGCGGATGGTCGACCAAGGGCTGCACATCGTTCCAGCCCATATGCGGCACCTTGGCCATCGGATCGGTGGGCGTCAGCCGCGCGACTCGGCCGGGAATCCAGCCCAAGCCCCGATGCTCGCCCATCTCATCGCTCCCATCGGCGAGAAGCTGCATGCCGACGCAAATGCCCAGAAAGGGCCGTGCGCGGGTGAGGGCGGCATCGCGCAACGCTTCCTCCAGCCCGTCGACCGCGCGCAAATTCGCCGCGCACGCCCCGAACGCGCCGACGCCGGGCAAGACGATCCGGTCGGCCTTGGCGATCACGTCCGGGTCGGCGGTGATCACGACATCGCTCGCCCCCGCCGCGCGCAGCGCGTTCTCGACCGAGCGGAGATTGCCCGATTCGATGTCGATCAGCGCCAGCGTCACAACATGCCCTTGGTCGAGGGGATGGCGTCCGCCTTGCGCGGGTCGATCTCCACCGCCATGCGCAGCGCGCGGGCGAGGCCCTTGAAGATGCTCTCGGCGATGTGATGGTTGTTGTGGCCGTGCAGCAGCTCGACGTGCAGCGTGATGCCCGCTTCCTGCGCGAAGCTGTGGAACCAGTGCTCGATCATCTCGGTCTGGAGGGTGCCCAGCATGGGATTGGTGAACGGCACCTTCCACACCAGCCAGGGGCGGCCCGAAATGTCGAGCGCGGTGCGGGTCAGCACCTCGTCCATCGGCGACAGCGCCTCGCCGTAACGGTAGATGCCGCGCTTGTCCCCCAGCGCCTTGGCAAAGGCCTGTCCGATCGCCAGCGCGCTGTCCTCGGTCGTGTGATGCCCGTCGATATGCAGGTCGCCCTGGACCTTGACCGACAGGTCGATCAGCGAATGCCGCGACAGCTGGTCGAGCATATGGTCGAGAAACCCGATGCCGGTGGCGTTCTGATAGACGCCGGTGCCGTCGAGATTGACGGTGACGTCGATGACGGTTTCCGCGGTGGCGCGGTGGACGGTGGCGGTGCGCATGGCCTCTCCCTTAAACACCTATCCGTCCCATGCAATCTTGACCCGCGAACAAAGGCCGCTAGTCCATGGCGCATGACCGAAGGATTGCCCGACAGCCTCATCCCCTATGACGAGATCGTACAGGAGGCCCTGCGCGCCGTGGTGGGGCGTGTGCTCGGCCCGGTGGCGGAGACGGGGCACCTGCCCGGCACCCACCATTTCTATATCACTTTCAAGACCCAGGCGCCCGGCGTCGACATTCCGCAGCGGCTGATCGAGCGTTTCCCCGACGAGATGACCATCGTCCTGCAGAATCGATTCTGGGACCTGACGGTGGACGAGAATCGATTCTCGGTGGGGCTGAGCTTCAACCAGGTGCCGTCGAAGCTGGTCATCCCCTATTCGGCGATCACCCGTTTCCACGACCCGGAAGTGCAGTTCGAGCTGGGCTTCCACGTCGCTGACGACCCCGAGGGCGATCCCGATCCGCATGATTCGGCCGAGAATGACGAACCCGTCGGCAAGCCCGTCGAGGACGGCAGCAATGTCGTCGCGGTGGATTTCAAGCGGAAGAAGTAAGAGGCATACGGGGAGGGCATGCCCTTCTCCCTCTCCCCTCCGGGGAGAGGGGCGGGGTGAGGGGTGATGCTGGGCGAAGGCCTCCGACGTATTGCCGGGCCCCAGCCCCTCACCCAACCCTCTCCCCGGAGGGGAGAGGGCTTTAAGGGCTGAGCCGTGGGCTCTACACTGATCGGGAACCCATTCCCCATCCGGTGAGTCCCTGTCCCATGAGCCAAACCCGCACCGAAACCGACTCGATCGGCCCGATCGAAGTTCCCGCCACCGCCTATTGGGGGGCGCAGACCGAGCGGAGCCTGGAGAATTTCCCCTTTGGCGCGCGCGAGCAGATGCCCATCGGCATCGTCCATGCGCTGGCCATCGTCAAAAAGGCCGCCGCGCGAATCAATCGCGGCCATGGCTTGGCGGTGGAAAAGGCCGATGCGATCGAGGCGGCGGCGCAGGAGGTGATCGACGGGCGCCATGACGACCAGTTTCCGCTGGTGATCTGGCAGACGGGCTCGGGCACCCAGTCCAACATGAACGCCAATGAGGTGATCGCGGGCCGCGCCAATGAGATGCTGACGGGCACGCGCGGCGGCAAGTCGCCGGTCCATCCCAATGACGACGTGAATCGCGGCCAGTCCTCCAACGACACCTTCCCGACCGCACTTCATGTCGCCGCCGCGCTGGCGGTGACGAAGCAGCTTTTCCCCGCGCTCGACCGGCTCCACGCCGCGCTCGATGCCAAGGCGAAGGAATGGGACTCCATCGTCAAGATCGGCCGCACCCATTTGCAGGACGCGACCCCGCTGACGCTCGGTCAGGAATTTTCCGGTTACGTCCAGCAACTCGCCAATGCCCGCGACCGGATCGAGGGGACGCTCCACCGCAACATCCTGCCCCTGGCGCAAGGGGGAACGGCGGTCGGCACCGGGTTGAACGCGCCGAACGGTTTCGCCGAGGCGATCGCGGCGGAGATCGCGGAGGCGACCGGACTCGACTTCGTGACCGCGCCCAACAAGTTCGAGGCGCTGGCGAGCAATGACGGGCTGGTCGACCTGCACGGGACGCTGAACGTCCTGGCGGTGGCGCTGACCAAGATCGCCAACGACATTCGCCTGCTCGGCTCCGGCCCGCGCTCGGGGCTGGGCGAGCTGGAACTGCCCGCCAATGAGCCGGGCAGCTCGATCATGCCCGGCAAGGTCAATCCGACCCAGTGCGAGATGCTGACCATGGTGGCCGCCCAGGTGATCGGCAACAACGCCGCCGTCACGGTCGGGGGCTTGCAGGGGCATTTGGAACTGAATGTCTTCAAGCCGCTGATCGGTGCGAATGTGCTGCGCTCGATCCATCTGCTGGCGGTCGGCATGGAGAGCTTCGCCGAGCGGACGGTCGAGGGGATGACGGTCAATCGCGACCGGATCACCGAACTGCTCGACCGCTCGCTGATGCTAGTGACGGCGCTGGCGCCCGAGATCGGCTATGACAATGCCGCCAAGATCGCCAAGCACGCGCATCAGAATGGCCAGACGCTGAAGGAGGCCGGGCTGGAACTGGGGCTGGTCGACGAGTCGACCTTCGACCGGGTGGTGCGGCCGGAGTTGATGCTCGGGCGGTGATCGCCGAGGCTTCGTGAACCAAGCAGGGCATATCTCCAAACCGCCGTTCAGCCTGAGCGAAGTCGAAGGCCAAGGGAATCCGCCGGCCAAGCCGCAACGGCAGGACGTGCGCTTCGACTTCGCTCAGCGCGAACGGGAGGTGGGGTGTCTCGACGGGCTCACTCCCGATCCCAACCCTTGGCCGGATAGGCGGGCAGGGCGATCCGGTAATGGATCGCCGCCCCGCGCAGCACGAACCCTGCCAGCGCCGCGATCGGCCCGGCCAGCGGCACGCCCAGCAAGGTCAGGATGACATAGCTGGTCGAGGCCAGTGCGGCGGCGGTGACGTACAGCTCGGGCCGCATCAGGATCGACGGCTCGCCCGCGATCACGTCGCGGATGATCCCGCCGACACAGGCCGACACCACCCCCAGCATCGCCGCCGGGATGGGCGAGATGCCATAGCCGCTCGCCTTGGCCGCACCATAGACCGCATAGGCCGCCAGCCCCACCGCATCGAACCAGTCGAGCGCGCTGCCCCGCCACCAGCGCTCGGGCGTCGCCCACACCGCGATCGCGGCGATCAGGCAGACCAGCGGCACGCGCGGGTCATGCACCCAGAAGACCGGCGCATCGATCAACAGGTCGCGCAGCGTCCCGCCGCCGACTCCGGTGATCAGCGCGAAGAAGACCAGCGTCACCATGGTCTGGCGATGCTTGGCGGCGACCAGCGCGCCCGACACAGCGAACACCGCCAGCCCGGCGAGGTCGAGCCAGGGCATCACGGCGGGCAGCATGGCGGTGGGTTCGGGCAGCATCGGCAGCGATCCTAGAGCCCCTGTCCCGCGCCGGAAAGGCCGTCCGCAAGATGAATGCGACGTTATCTCGCGTTCATGCAACGGACAGTAGAATATGGACGTTACGGCGTCAGATCATTTTGAAAGGAACAATGTCATGCGGAAATTGATGCTCGCTTTGGGTTGCACGGCGATGGTCGTCCCCTCGCTGATCGTGCCCGTCACCGCCGCCGATGCGCAGCGCCGCTACAAGTATCGCGAATGGCGTGACGATCGCGGTCGCGTCCGCTGCCGCAAGCCCGATGGCACGACCGGTCTGGTCGTGGGCGGCGTCGCGGGTGCGCTGCTGGGCCGCACGATCGATACGCGCGGCGACCGTACGCTGGGTACGCTGGGCGGTGCCGCCGTCGGCGCGCTGGCGGGTCGTGAAGTCGAGCGGAGCACCAGCAACCGTCGCTGCCGCTAAATATCCACAGACCGGTTCGCCGGAATGACGAAAAGGACGTCACCTTCGGGCGGCGTCCTTTTTGTTGAGTTAGAACAACAATTAACGCTGTCCCGATCGTGAACGGGACGTAGTTTTCGGTTCACGCAACAGGCCGGCAAAGATGCGCGTTAAATCCGCATCATCATCGGGAGTCCAGTCATGCGTATCGCTCTCTTGTCGGCCACGATTGCCGCCACCGCCTTTACCGCCATGCCCGCCGCCGCCCAGCGCAACGGATGGGAAGCACGCCAGGAATATCGCGAGGACGTTCGCGATGCCCGCCGCGACTATCGCCGCGATGTTCGCAATGCCGATTCGCGCCGCGACGTTCGCGAGGCGCGCCAGGAATATCGCGAAGACATGCGCGACGCGCGCAAGGACTATCGACGCGACACGCGCAACGTCCGTTGGCGCAATTACGACTATAACCGGTTCGAACCGGGCCAGCGCGGTTACTATCCCGAGCGCTATTATCGCGATGGTCGCTACTATCAGCCGCGCACGCTGGGGCGGAACGATCGCATCTATCGCGGGATGAACGGGCGCTATTATTGCCGTCGCAACGACGGCACCACAGGGCTGGTGATCGGCGGTCTGGCGGGCGGTGCGCTGGGCAATATCATCGCGGGCGGCGGTTCGCGGCTGCTGGGCACCGTGATCGGCGCGGGCGGCGGCGCGCTGCTGGGTCAGCAGATCGATCGCGGTCAGGTACGCTGCCGCTGATCCGGCAGGCCGGAGGATCGGGACGGCCCGGCGGGGAGACTCGCCGGGCCGTTCCTCGTTCAGATCAGACCGCCGCCCAGCATCAGGCGAAGGCCGAAGATCAGGATGAGGATCAGGTTGAGATTGCGCCCGCTGTTCCGCGACGACAGCGCGCCCACCGCCGCGCCGACGATCGCGATGGGAATGACGAACCAATAGCCCCAGGCGAAAAAGGGCAGGAACGGCACGATGCCGAGCATAAGCGCGACAAAGCCGATAAGGATCGAGAACAGGTTCAGCATGGCGGCAAGATGGCGTCGCTCTTGCCGATGCACAAGCGGCGCGTGGACGATCCCGCACCGGGACGCCGGGCTGGCCAGGCGCGTTCGCGATTAAGGATCGCGTCGCTTCCTCATGCTAGGAACGGCGGATGATGGTCATGTCGCGACGAGTCCTTGTGTCCCTGGGGTATCTCCTGCTCGCCGGTTGCGGAGGCAGGCAGGATGACGATGCGCAACTCAATGCGCTCGACAAGGAATTGGCCGAGATGAACGACGGCAGCCCGACGCGCGACCCGCAATTGCGCGAGGCGCTGGCCGGGCAGATCATGGTCGATCCCGGCCTGACCCAAAGCGCCAACGCCAATGCGGTGCGCCCGCCCAACCAGCCCGCCAGCGACAAGCTGCCCTCGCTGCCGCTGCCCGCCGATCCGGTCGATGCCAAGACGCTGAAATCCGCGCCGCTGGCCGCGCGCGACTGTCCCGAATGTCGTGCATCCGCCGGGGCCTTCACCCTCGCCGCGAAGGCGGGGCAGCAGGTGGGCAATGCCGCCTGCATGGGCGGTCTTCGCTATTCGGCGGGATGGGCGGGGCGCCTGCCCGCCGCGCTCCCCGTCTATCCGGGAAGCCAGGTGGCGGAGGCGGCGGGCAATGACGCACAGGGCTGTGCCTTGTGGATCGTCAGCATCCGCACCTCGGCCCCGGCGGCGAAGGTCATCGACTATTATTACACGCGCGCCTCGGGTGCGGGATATTCCGCCGAGCACAAGATGGACGGCACGCAGCATGTGCTGGGCGGCACGCGGGGGGACGCGGCCTATATGATCTACGCCACTGTGCGGGCGGGTGGTGGCACCGATGTCGATCTGGTGGTGAAGGGCGGGTAGGGCATGATCTCATCCCTCCCTTGCAAGGGGAGGAAAGGGGGGCGTGGACTGACACTACGGCCCGAAACGCTTGTCCTTTGCGCCGAACGCGCGGTTGCGCTAGGGGGACGGGATTATGTCACCGCTTCTACTCGTGATGCTGGGCGGCGCGCTGGGCTCGGGGGGACGGTATTGGACGGGGCGGGTGCTGACCGATGCACTCGGTCCCGGCTTTCCGTTCGGTACGCTGGCGGTCAACTGGATCGGCTGTTTCGCCATGGGCCTGCTCGCGGGCACGCTGACGCGGATCGGTGGGCATGAGGGGTGGCGGCTGTTCATCGGCGTTGGGGTGCTGGGGGGCTATACGACCTTCTCCGCCTTTTCGCTGGACACCATCACGCTGATCGAGCGGGGGCAGGGGGCGGTGGCGCTCGCTTACGTCGCGCTGTCTGTATTGGGTTCACTGGTCGCCTTGTGGGCCGGGCTTTCGTTGACGAGGATTTTCGCATGACGGACTCTGTCCGCCAATTCACGGTCGGCTATGACGATGACGGCATCCGGCTGGATCGCTGGTTCAAGCGGCATCTGCCCGAAACCAGCTTCACGACGGTCGCCAAATGGGCCCGCACCGGGCAGTTGCGCGTCGACGGCGCGCGCGCGACGCCGGGCGACCGCATCATCGCGGGCCAGGTGCTGCGGGTGCCCCCCGCCGAGCCCGCCCTGGTCGAGAACAGCAAGCCGACGATGCGACCGCGCAACATCCTGTCCGAGGATGAAGAGGCCTTTGCGCGTGAGATGGTGATCCACAAGGATCGCGACGCGCTGGTCCTCAACAAGCCGCCGGGCCTGGCGACGCAGGGGGGGACCAAGACGACCACCCATGTCGACGGCCTGCTCGACGCGTTGCAGTTCGAGGCGGAGGGGCGGCCCAAGCTGGTCCATCGGCTCGACAAGGACACCTCGGGCGCGTTGCTCGTCGCGCGCAATGCGCGGGCGGCGGCGTTCTTCGCCAAGGCCTTTTCGGGGCGCACCGCCAAGAAGATCTATTGGGCACTGGTCGTCGGCGTCCCCTCGATCGAGGACGGCACGATCGAACTGCCCATCGGCAAGCAGCCGGGCACCGGCGGCGAGAAGATGCATGTCGATGAGGAGAACGGCCAGGCGGCGCGCTCGCGCTACCGGGTGATCGAGCGGGCGGGCAATCGCTGCTGCTGGGTCGAGTTGCAGCCGTTCACGGGGCGAACCCATCAGTTGCGCGTCCACATGGCGGCGATCGGCCATCCCATTGTCGGCGACGGCAAATATGGCGGGGCGGCGGCTTTCCTGACCGGCGGGATCAGCCGCAAGATGCACCTGCACGCGCGGCGCATCCGGGTCGATCACCCCGATGGCGGGCGGATCGACCAGACCGCCGAACTGCCCAGCCACTTCGCCGAGTCGATGAACCAGCTCGGCTTCGACGAGATTCGTGGCGATGTGCTGCCCCAGGACGAGGATCGCGGTCCGCCGCCCAAGGACGTGCTGAAGCAGCGTGCCAAGGCGCACGCCAAGCAATATCGCAAGGAACGTCGCGGCGAACGGCGGGGCCGGGGCGCACGCTGACCCCTATTCCTCCCCTACAAGGGGAGGTGGCAGGCCATAGGCCTGACGGAGGGGTGTCCCGGTCAGCGAGGGGATGAAGGCGAGCGATCAAGCCCCTCCACCATCCTTTGGATGGTCCCCCTCCCCAAGTGGAACTTGGGGAGGAATTAGATAGCGGCCCGCCCCAACAGATGCCGCCCGGTGCCGCGCAGCACCAGCGTCGCCAGCGCATAGCAACCCAGCGCCCCGGCCAGCGCGACCGGCAGGATCCACAGGCCCATGACCTCCGGCGCGGCGGGCGGGTCGGTCAGGATGCCGAAGGCCCCGCCTTGGGGCAGCGACCACAGCCCGACATGGGCGGGGAGTAGCGGCTTCGTCACCGCGACGGCGGCGAAGCAGAAGGCGAACAGATACAGCAGCATCGCCGCCAGCACCGCGCCGAACGCCGCGACGCTCCGTCCCGACCGGACCAGCATCGCGCCGATCAGCGGGGCCGGGCGATCCTCCGCCAGCGCCCCCGCCAACCGATATTCCTGAACGAACCGCGCCGCCAGCGCGTGCGGCGATCCCAGCGCCGAGAGGCTGGCGTCCAGCCTGTCCGGTCCGGCGGCAAGGCTGTCCGTCAGATGGCTCTCGATCTCCCGCACGATGCCCGTCCGATCCTCGCTGGGGATCGCCTGGAGCGACCAGCGGAGACGGCGCACATAGTCGGCGATCATTCGGGTGGGCTCGGTCATGGCTGATCCTCCACTAGGGTCGTGATGGTGGTGCGAAAGTCGATCCAGGCGGCGCGCATCGCGGTGGCGAGCGCGGCCCCTTCCTCGGTCAGGCGATAATATTTGCGCGGATTGCCGCCCTCGACCGGCAATTCCCAGCGCGCGGCGATGCGGCCCGATTTCTCCAACCGGCTTAGCAGCGGATAGAGCGTGCCCTCGCTGACCAAGTCACCGCCTTCGCGGATGCGCGCCAGGATTTCGACGCCATAGGCCTCGCCGCGTGCGAGCACGCAGAGCAGCACCAGCTCGGCCGCCCCTTTGCGCAATTGTGACTGCCAACCCGCGATATCCATGGGTTTGACTGTAATGCCATATGCCTTGCTATGCAAGGTACCGTATCGCCAAAGTGTGTTCCGAGGTGACGAATACGGAAAACCCCGCCGACCAGAAGGCCGACGGGGCTCCGACGAAACCGGGGGGAGGGGGGCGAACCCCCTTGAAAACCGGGCGTTAGCGGCAATAGCCGGGGTTATTCGACTTTTCGATCGCATGACCGGCCAGCGCACCGGCGCCACCGCCCAGGATCGTGCCGAGGGTACGATCGCCCCGGCTGTCGATGGTGCGGCCCAGCAGGCCACCGGCGATCGCGCCGACGATGGTGCCCGTGGTGCCGCTGTTGCAGCGCTGCGGGCCGCGATTGTAATAACCGCGATCATAGCCGCCGCGACGGTCGTAATAGCCACGGTCATAGCCCGGGCCACGGTTGTAACCGTCCGAATAGGCCCCGCCATAGGCGCGGTCGTAGCGGTCATAATAACGCTGCGCCGAAGCAGCGGTGGGAACCATGGCCGTGGCGCCGACGGCAAGGGCGGCGGCAGCGAGCGAGAGCTTCTTGAACATCACAATCTCCCTTGATCTTCGATCCGGCGGCGGCGGGGATTCCCGTCGTCGTTGATGCTCTTCTGCCCGATTCGCGATGTTCCGATGCTGAATGCGGTTGTTAGCTGTTGTTCATGCGAAACGTCATGCTTCCCCCATGGGCCCCATGCCGATAGGAGAGGATGGATGACGCGACCGCGCCTTGCCCTGTTCGATTGCGACGGCACCCTTGTCGATAGCCAGGCCAATATCTGCCTCGCGGCGGTCGAGGCGTTCGCCCTGTCCGGCCTGACCCCGCCGCCCGCCTCCGCGATTCGCCGAATCGTCGGATTGAGCCTGGTCGAGGCGATGCGGGTACTCGCCCCCGACCAGCCGGAGGCGGCGCATCATCGCCTCGCCGCCGACTATAAGGCCGCCTTTTTCCGGCTGCGCACCGAAGGCGAGCTGGAGCCCGAGCCCTTGTTCGATGGGATCGCAGCGCTGCTCGATCATCTGGCCGAACAGGGATGGCTGATGGGCGTGGCGACCGGCAAGTCCGATCGCGGTCTGGCGCGGGTGCTGGCTGAACATGGGCTGGCGCATCATTTCGTCACGTTGCAGACCGCCGACCGTCACCCGTCCAAGCCCGACCCATCGATGCTCCTCGCCGCCATGGCCGAGACCGGGGTGGCCGCCGAAGACGTGGCGATGATCGGGGATACGAGCTTCGACATGGCGATGGGCAAGGCGGCGGGCGCCTTCGCGGTCGGTGTCGCCTGGGGATATCATGACGTGCACGAACTGGTGAAGGCGGGGGCCGAAGTCGTCGCGCAAGAGGTGGTCGACCTGCCCGCCCTGCTGGTGCGGCCATGAGCGAGGATATCGCACGCGCCCGGCGGCGCTGGCTGGTGATCGTCGCGGTGCGGCTGATCGGTGTGGCGGGTGCGGTGTTCGGTATCGTCCTGGCGTCGCGCGGGGTGGCCTGGCCGCACAAGGTGCTGGGCGTGGCGATCGTCCTGTCGGCGCTGGCGATGATCGCGATCGTGCCCGCCGGGCTGGCGCATCGCTGGCGGAGTGGTGGCGAGTGAAGCGTTTCTGGAAGCAGGTCGACGTCGATGCCGATCGCGTCGTGCGGCTGGACGATCGCCCGGTGCGGACGCCGGGCCGTACCCCGCTGGCCCTGCCGACGCCCGCATTGGCCGAGGCGGTGGCGGAGGAGTGGCGCTCGGTCGGCGAGACGGTCGATCCGCGGGCCATGCCGCTGACCGGGCTGGCCAATGCGGCGATCGACCGGATCGCGGTCGACCCCGCGCCCTTCGCCGCCGGGCTGGCTCGCTATGCCGAGAGCGATCTGCTCTGTTACCGCGCCGATTCGCCGCCGGAGCTGATCGCGCGGCAGGATGCGGTGTGGAACCCGCTGCTCGACTGGGCGCGCGACCGCTATGACGTTCACTTCACGCTGGTGACGGGGATCATGCACCAGCCGCAGCCCGAGGCGACCGTCGCGCGACTGGCGCAGGCGGTGGCGGCGCTGGGGGCGTTTCAACTGGCCGCGCTGTCGCCGGTGGTGACGATCACCGGGTCGCTGGTCCTGGCGCTGGCGCTGCTGGAGGGGGCGGCGGATCCCGATGCCGTGTGGACGGCGGCGCATGTCGACGAGGATTTCCAGGCCGAGCAATGGGGCGAGGATTATCTCGCCCTGGAAGCGCGCGAGGCGAAGCGGCGGGAGTTCGATGCGGCGGTCGGGTTCCTGAAGGCGCTCGGGGGATGATCTGCGTGGTGGGCTTGTCGACCAACCGCGCCCTCCGTTCGCGCTGAGCGAAGTCGAAGCGCACGGGATTCCGCTGGCGGACAGGGCGGGGCGTGGGCTTCGACTTCGCTCAGCCTGAACGGGGCGGGGGTGCCCCTTCGTTTTCTATCGCCACTCTTCCGTTCGCACTGAGCGAAGTCGAAGTGCAGGCGACACCACCCCCTGCGGAGCAGCGAACCCCTTACTTCGTCGTGAGCTTTCGGATGAACCCGATCAGCCCGGTCTGCCGCGAACGCTTCAGCCGTTCGGCTTGCAGGATGGTCTTCACCCCCTGGAAGCATTTTTCGACATCGTCATTGACCAGGACATAGTCGTATCCGTCCCAGTGGCTGACCTCATTGGCCGCGCGGGCCATGCGCGCGTCGATCACCTCGACCGAATCGGTCGCGCGGCGTTCGAGCCGCTGGCGAAGTTCCTCCATCGACGGGGGGAAGATGAAGACGCGGACCACGTCGCCGCCCGCGATCTGGAAAAGCTGCTGCGCGCCCTGCCAGTCGATATCGAACAGCACGTCCTTGCCCGTCGCCAGCATCGCCTCGACCTGTGCGCGGGGGGTGCCGTAGCGATTGTCGAAGACATGCGCCCATTCGAGGAATTCGTCATTCGCCACCATCCGGCGAAACTCTTCCAGATCGACGAAGTGATAGTCCTTGCCGTCGACCTCGCCGGGCCGCATTCCGCGCGTCGTCGCCGACACCGACATTTGCAGGCCGTCATCATCGGCCAGCAGCTTGCGCGCGATGGTCGACTTGCCCGCGCCCGAGGGAGAGGACAGCACGAACAACATGCCGCGGCGCTTCAGCTTGTGGGGATCGTCGGGATGGGCGGGCGAATTGGACATGCCTGCCTTTGACGCACGCGGTCGCAGCGCGTCAAGACATGCTTGACGCGCTGCGACAAGTGGAGCGGGACGAAACCGTCCTTAGTAGCGGTCGCCCGCGATCTTGCTTGCCTTGTGCCGGTCATAGGCCTTCTTGGCTGCATAGCCGCCGCCGAGCAGCAGACCGAGCGGGCCCAGGCGCCGCATTCCGCCGACCGCCAGCGCGCCCAGCGCCGCGCCCTTCAGGCCGCTATTGCCGTCGCGGCGGCTGACTTCGCGCCCGACCAGCGCTCCCACGATCCGTCCGATCATTGCACTTCTCCGAAAACACGGTCCTTGAGTTCACCCGCGCCGCGCAGCACCGCCCAGCCGACCGCATAGGTGATGGCGAGCGGCAGCACGACCTTCAGGACATTGGCGGTGACCGCCCCGATCACCGCGCCGTCGCCAACCCCGTCATCGCCCGACATCCCGTCGATGGCGGCGCCGACCAGCGCGCCGATTGTCGTTGCACCCATGCTCATGCCCTTCGTTGCTTGGGACAGGAAAAGCATGGGACGGGGGATGGGTTCCGTGGGGGCTAATCCTCCCCGGTACGGGGAGGTGGCAGGCCGAAGGCCTGACGGAGGGGGGCTTCCACACAAGACGTCCCTGGCGGCGAGCCCCCTCCACCATGCTTCGCATGGTCCACCTCCCCTTGCAGGGGAGGAATAAGCTCAACCCTTCGCAGCGACCTTGGCCTCGATCGCGTCCCAGATCAGCCCGGCGACATCGGTGCCGTCGAATTTCTCGATCGCGACGATCCCGGTGGGGGAGGTGACGTTGATCTCGGTCAGCCATTCGCCGCCGATCACGTCGATCCCGACGAACAGTAGCCCGCGCCGCTTGAGTTCCGGCCCCAGCACCGCGCAGATCTCGCGCTCGCGCTCCGTCAACTCCGTCTTCTGCGCCGAACCGCCGACCGCCAGGTTGGAGCGGATCTCGCCCTCGCCCGGCAGGCGGTTGATCGCGCCCGCCACCTCGCCGTCGATCAGGACGATGCGCTTGTCGCCCTTGGCCACGGCGGGAAGGAACGCCTGGACCATGTGCGGCTCGCGATAGGCGGTGTTGAACACCTCGATCAGCGCGGACAGGTTCGCGCCGTCACGCCCGACCTTGAAGATCGCCTTGCCGCCATTGCCGTGCAGCGGCTTGATGACGATCTCGCCATGCTCCGCCAGAAACGCGCGCGCCTCGTCCAGCGAACGGGTGACCAGCGTCGGCGGCATGAACTGCGGATAGTCGAGGACGAAGACCTTTTCCGGCGCATTGCGCACACTGCGCGGATTGTTGACGACCAGCGTCTTCTCGGCGACCCGCTCCAGCAAATGGGTGGCGGTGATATAGCCCAGGTCGAAGGGCGGGTCCTGTCGCATCAGCACGACATCGGCCTCATCGCCCAGGTCCAGCTTCACCGGCTCGTCGAAGCTGTAATGGTCGCCCGCCACGCGCTGGACGGTGACGGGGTGCGCCCTGGTCCAGAGATGCCCGTCCGACCAGTTGAGGTCGCCCGCATCATAATGGAACAGCCGGTGCCCGCGCGTCTGGGCGGAGAGCATCAGCGCGAAGGTCGAATCGCCCGCGATATTGATCTGGTCCATCGGGTCCATCTGGACGGCGACGGTCAGCGGCTTGGACATGGGGGTGTTCCTTCGTTCGGGCGGGTCTTTCGGGAGGGGAGGTAATCCTTCGCTCGTCCGCTGTCACCCGCACCAGGCATTTTCGATATGGCGCGGCCGGGTGCCCGGCGCGAGCAGGATCACGTCGACGCGGATATCGTCGCCCGGCCCGGCGTAAGTGGGCATCAGCACTTCGGCGGCGGCGGCCACCCGTGCGAGTCGCCGCTCGTCGATCGCGAAGTCCAGTTCCGCGGCGGTCTTGCGCGTCTTCACCTCGACGAATGCGACCAGTGACCCGCGCCGCGCGATCAGGTCGACCTCGCCCGCAGGCGTGCGGACGCGGCGGTCGAGAATGGTCCAGCCCTTCAGGCGCAGCCACCAGGCGGCGAGGCGTTCGCCGCGTCGGCCTGCCGCTTCGGCACGCTGGCGTTCGGGCGTCGGCCTTTTGGCGATGGGACGCCCGCCCTCGCTTGCTGTCAGAGAACGGCTACGGGACCGTATGCGGACATGATCGGATGCCATGCCATATCGTGCGAAGCGCCATCGATCGGCGCAAGCCCGTATCGGTCCGGTTTCGTTTCGGCCCTCAAGCCGCCACTTCCTCCGGCGCGGTCAGCCAAGCCAGGCTGTCTTCGGCGGGATCGAACACCCGCAAATAGGGCTGGGTCATCAGCCGCCGGATCTGCTGGCGCCCGATCGCGCTGCCGTTGACCATCGCGATCCGGCTGGCGCGGGGGAAATCGCGCAGCGCCTCGTGCACCGTCATGATCGCGTCCTTGGGCTGGACGTTGATCGCCGACATGTCGATGCGCAACCGATAGCCGGGGCGGAAACCGCTGCGCCGGAAGGCGTCCAGCAATTCCCGGGCATAGCGCATGGCGATCTCGGGCGTGAAATGCCCGGTCCACTGGATGTCGAGCAGGTTGAGGTCGTGACGAAATTGGAAGGCGTACATGGGGGAGCGGCTCCTGACCTCTCCCTGCGCGCCCGATCCTTGCCGAATCGCTAATGCCGGACCCTAATCGCCTGCGTTATCGTCCTTCATCGCCAGCGCGCGGGCATAAAGCGCCTTACGGTCGAGCCCCAACGCCTTGGCCACCTCGCTCGCCGCGCGACCGACGGGCAGGCGGGTCAGCGCTTCGGCCAGCGCGGCGTCGGCGTCCTGTTCGGTGGCGGGGGGCGCTTCGCCCGGCGGCGCGACGACGATCGCGATCTCGCCCTTGGGCCCCGCTTCGGCATAGCGGGCGGCGAGGGTGGAGAGGGTGCCGGTCACCGCCTCCTCGAACTTCTTGGTGATCTCGCGCGTCACCGCTGCCTCGCGGTCGCCCAATCCTTGCGCCAGTGCGGTCAGCGTTGCCGCCAGGCGTGGGCCCGATTCATAAAGGACCAGCGTCGCGCGGATGCTGGCGATTTCGGCAATGGCGTCGGCGCGCGCCTTTTCCTTCGGCGGCAGGAAACCCAGGAACAGGAATCGGTCGGTCGGCAGCCCCGCCAACGTCAGCGCGGCGATGGCGGCGCAAGGGCCCGGGATCGTCACCACCGCATGCCCCGCCGCGCGCGCATCGCGGACCAGCTTGTACCCCGGATCGGAGATCAGCGGCGTGCCCGCATCCGACACCAGCGCCACCGCCTGGGTCGCCATGCGGGCGATCAGGCCGGGGCGGACATGCTCGGCATTATGGTCGTGATAGGGCTGCATCGGCCGCTTCACGCCGATATGGCGGAGCAGCCCGGCGGTCACGCGGCTGTCCTCCACCGCGATGACATCGGCCTTCGTCAATATGTTGGCCGCGCGGGGGGACAGATCGCCGAGATTGCCGATAGGGGTCGCGACGATGTACAGGCCGGGTTCGAGAATAGGTTCGGATTGGGTCACGGGGATCGTCATGACAGAGGCAGGGCTGTTCGTACAACCGGGGGCCGTCATTCCGGACTCCGGAAAATGGGGCGTGGGGCGGCTGGGCCGCGCGGTGGCGCTCGCCGCGACGCTGTTTCTGGCGGCCTGTCAGACGATCGTGCCGCGAGGGCCGGTCGAACAACCCCCGGCGCGCCCCGAACAGACCAGCCCGCGCCCCTCGACCGAGGTCGAGCCCGGCCTGCCGCGCGATACGGCGCGGCACCGCATCGCGCTGCTCGTACCGCTATCGGGCAGCAATGCCGGGGTGGGACAGTCGATCGCCAATGCGACGATGATGGCGCTGCTGGATGCGCAGGCCGACACGATCCGAATCACCAATTACGACACCACGCCCGGCGCGGCGGCGGCGGCGCAAAAGGCGATCGCGGAGGGCGCGCAACTGATCCTGGGGCCTTTGCTGTCCGAGGATGTCCGCGCCGTCGCCCCCGTCGCCCGTGCGGCGAAGGTGCCGGTGATCAGCTTTTCCAACGATGCGGGCGTGGCCGGGAACGGCACCTATCTGATGGGCTATACCCCCGCCCAGTCGATCGACCGAGTGGTCGATTATGCGCGCGGGCGCGGCGTCACCAGCTTTGCTGGGCTGGTGCCCAACGGCCTTTATGGCGAGCGCGCCTCGACCGCCTTTCTTCGCGCGGTCGAAGGGGCAGGGGGACAGGTCGTCTCGCTCCAGCCCTATGGCCGGGTTGCGGGCGGCATCGCGGGGGCGGCGCAGCGGCTGAGCGCCAAGGCGCCCTATGACGCGGTGCTGATCGCCGATGGCGGCGCGGCGGCGGCGGCGGCGGCCCCGATCCTGAAGCGGGGATCGGGCGCGACGACGCGGCTGCTGGGCACCGAATTGTGGAATTCCGAATCGGGCATCGCCGCGCGCGCGCCGCTGAACGGGGCATGGTTCGCCAGCGTGTCGAACAACCTCTACCGCCAATATGCGACCAAATACCGCGCCCGGTTCCGGGCCGCGCCCTATCGCCTGTCGAGCCTGGGCTATGACGCGGTGCTGCTGACCGTGCGGATCGCGCGCGACTGGAAGGTGAATGCGGCCTTCCCGGAAGCACGGCTGCGGGCGGCGGATGGCTTTTCCGGGATCGACGGCGCTTTCCGCTTCGGCCGCGACGGCGTGGCGGAGCGCGCGCTGGAGGTGCAGGAGATTCGTGGCGGTACGGCAGTGACGGTGTCGCCCGCGCCGACCGGGTTCAGGGATTGAGCGACGACGCCATCGTCGTAATGTGCGTGGCGGCCTCCCGCGAAGAGGCTGCCGTGATCGCCCAGGCGCTGGTCGAACGGCGGCTGGCGGCCTGTGTTCAGATGATGCCGATCGAAAGCTGGTATCGCTGGAACGGGGCCGTGCAGCACGAGCCCGAGGTGATGCTGCACATCAAGACGGTCCGGGCCCGCTTCGCCCCATTGTGCGAGGCGATCGAGACGCTGCACAGCTATGACGTGCCGGAGATCGTCGCCGTGCCGATCACCGACGCTTCGCCGCGCTATCTGGCGTGGTTGCGCGAGGCGGTGCAATGACGGTGCACGTCAGGGGAACGGTCGCACCGTATCCAGCCGGGCAAAGCCCCTCCCCTTCAGGGGAGCGGTTGGGGTGGGGCCTTGTCCCGAGGGGTGCGCTTGCGGCGACGCCCCACCCCCGGCCCCTTCCCTGAGGGGAGCGGCGGCCTTACCTCATCGCGCATCGGGTTCGTCGGTCACCACCACTTCGCGCAGGATCGCATCGAGCAGCAACGCGCCCGCATCGGTAACGATCAGCCGCTCGTCCTCCATCCGCACCAGCCCCTGCCGCGACAGTGTCGCCACCGCATCCCGGTCCACCATATCGCGTCCATCGGCCAGCGCCGTCACGCGCGCCAGATCCACGCCCTCGGCCAGACGTAGCCCCATGACCAGCGCCTCGGTCGCGCGGGTGATGGGGGACAGGGTTTCCTCCACCTCGATGCCATGGCCGTTGCGGTCGACCGCCGCCATCCAGTTTTCGGGCTTCTTGCGGCGCACGGTGGCCACGCCCTCGCGGCGGCCATGCGCGCCGGGGCCGATCCCGGCATAATCGCCATAGCGCCAATAGGTCAGGTTGTGGCGGCTCTCCGCCCCGATCCGGGCGTGGTTGGAGGTTTCATAGGCGGGCAGCCCGGCGGCGGCGGTGATCGCGCGCGTCGTCTCGAACAGGTCGGCGGCGGCATCGCCATCGGGGATGGTCAGCCGCCCCGCCGCCGCTTCGGTATGGAAGCGTGTGCCGGGTTCGATCGTCAACTGATAGAGCGACAGATGCTCGGTCCCGTATCGAAGCGCGCGGGTCAGTTCGGCCTCCCAGTCGGGCAAAGGCTGGCCGGGGCGGGCATAGATCAGGTCGAAGCTGACCCGACCGAACAAGCCTTGCGCCGTCTGGAGCGCGCGCAGCGCCTCGTCCACGCCGTGCGCGCGGCCCAAGAAATGCAGCGCCTGATCGTCCAGCGCCTGCACGCCCAGCGACGCGCGGTTGACCCCGGCGGCGGCGAGATCGGCGAAGCGCGCCGCCTCCACCGAGGAGGGATTGGCCTCCAGCGTGATCTCGATCCCCTCGGCAAAGCCCCAATGGCGCTCGGCGGCGTCCAGGATCGCGGCGACGGTGGCGGGCGGCATCAGCGAAGGGGTGCCACCGCCGAAGAAGATCGACGTCAGCCGCCGCCCCGGCAGCGCCGCCGCCTCATGCGCCAGATCGGCGAGCAGCGCCTTTTGCCACGCCGCCTGGTCCACCGACTCGCGGACATGGCTGTTGAAATCGCAATAGGGGCATTTGGAGACGCAGAAGGGCCAATGGACGTAAAGCGCCAGCGGGGCGGGGGCCAAGGATGAAACAGTCGATATTGCGGAGGACATGATGCGCCCCGATATGGCGGCGATGGTCGCACTTCGCCATCTCTTATCGCTGCCCGTCCTCGCCGCCCTGCTGGCGGGATGCGGTCCTATGGTGTCCGCGCCCAAGGTGTCCGCTCAGGGCGGCTCGACCGAGCGCACCCCGGCGCGCGTGGTGGAGGAACGCGCCTCCGACGCGCCCGCCGCGCGCGGGGTGGGGCTGCTCCGTCAGGCGATGCTGGAGGGGCACCGCGCGGTGCGGGCCGAGATCGGGCTGCCGCCGCTGCTCTGGGACGACCGACTGGCGGCGAGCGCCTTGGCCTATGCGCAGGAGATGGCGCGGACCGGGCGCTTCCAACATGCCGAGCAGCCGATGGGGCCGACCCGGCAGGGCGAGAATCTGTGGACCGGCACGCGCGGCGCCTATCGCTATGACGAGATGATGGGGCATTGGGTCGCGGAGAAGCGCGACTTCGTGAACCTGCCCATCCCCCAGGCCAGCCGCACCGGCCAGTTCGGCGACGTGGCGCATTATACCCAGATCGTCTGGGCCCGATCCACGGCGGTCGGTTGCGCGATGGCGAGCAACAGGCGCGACGACTTCCTCGTTTGCCGCTATAGCCCCACCGGTAACGTCGTCGGCGAGCGGAGCTTCTGACTCGCGCGGAACGGCGGGAAGGCAATATGCAATGGCGAATCCCTATGATCCGATGGCCTGGCTGACCTTCTGGACCGCGCCCGCGCGTTTCGCGGTGATGGCGGGCGAATCGATGCTGAGCGCGCAGAGCGTGATGGCGACCCGCATGGGCGCGATGGCGACCGGCACCTCCTCGGCGGCGGAAATGACGCTGATGGTCAGCGAGAAGGTGAAGGCCTTCGACCAGTCGGCCAAGGTCTGGAACCGCGATCAGGCGGCCTTGTCGAAACTGTCGCGCCACGATCCGCGCGGCGGGGTGCTCGATGCCTGGGAGACGATGGCGCGCGCCATGCTGATCGGCGCGTCGATGCCGCTCCAGGCGATGGCGCCGGTGCACCGCGCGGTGACAGCCAACCAGAAGCGGCTGGCCAAGGGGTAACTTCATCCTCCCCGGTACGGGGAGGGGGACCATCCGAAGGATGGTGGAGGGGGGATCGCCGTAAAGGGCGTTCTTTGCGGAAGCCCCCCTCCGTCAGGCCTTCGGCCTGCCACCTCCCCGTGCCGGGGAGGATTGTTTCAGAACACCGCCTTCACCAACTGGCTGAACGCATCGGCGCGGTGGCTGATGCGGTTTTTTTCGTCTTGGTCCATCTCGGCGAAGGTTTCGGTATAGCCGAGCGGCTGGAAGATCGGGTCATAGCCATGGCCCTTGTCGCCCCTCGGCGGCCAGACGATGGTGCCGTCGACGCGCCCCTCGAACCATTCGACATGGCCATCGGGCCAGCCCACCGCCAGCGCGCAGACGAAATGCGCGGTCCGGCTCATGTCCGGCTCCTCGTTCAGCCGATCCTCGACCGAGCGCATCGCCATCGCGAAGTCCTTGGTCGGCCCCGCCCAGCGCGCCGAGAACAGCCCCGGATCGCCGCCCAGCGCATCGACGCACAGGCCGCTATCGTCGGACAGCGCGGGAAGCCCCGACAGGTCCGCCGCCGCCAGCGCCTTCAATTCGGCATTGGCGACGAAGGTGGTGCCGGTTTCCTCCGGCTCGGGCAGGTCGAGGTCGCCCGCCGCGATCACCTCGACGCCGTAAGGTGCCAGGAGTTCGCGGAATTCGACGATCTTGCCCTTGTTGTGGCTGGCCAGCACCAGCTTGCCGGGTTCGAGCTTGCGGATCGCCTGACGGCCGTTTCCTTCGCCGCTCATGCGCGGATCGCCCGGTCCTGCGCCGCGAAAATCTCGGTGCAGCCCATGCGCGCCAGGCGGAGCAGACGCAGCAGCGCCTCTTCGTCATAGGTCGCGTGTTCGGCGGTCGCCTGGACCTCGGCGATATGGCCGTTTTCGATCAGCACGAAATTGGCGTCGGCATCGGCACCCGAGTCCTCGATATAGTCGAGGTCGAGTACGGGCGTGCCCTGATGGATGCCGCACGACACGGCGGCGACCTTGTGGCGGATCGGATCGCTGGTCAGCTTGCCCTCGGCGAGGAGCTTGTTGACCGCCATGCGCAGCGCGACCCATGCGCCCGAAATCGCGGCGGTGCGGGTGCCGCCATCGGCCTGGATCACGTCGCAGTCGATGGTGATCTGCCGCTCGCCCAGTGCCTTCAGGTCGCATACGGCGCGCAAGGATCGGCCGATCAACCGCTGGATTTCCTGGGTGCGGCCCGACTGCTTGCCCTTGGCGGCCTCACGGCTGCCGCGCGTATGGGTGGCGCGGGGGAGCATGCCGTACTCGGCGGTGACCCAGCCCTCGCCCTTGCCGCGCAGGAAGGGGGGGACGCGCTCCTCGACGCTGGCGGTGACGAGCACCTTGGTATCGCCGAACCCGATCAGCACCGATCCTTCGGCGTGGCGGGTGAAATTCGGCTCGATGGTGATGGGACGCATCTGGTCGGGCATCCGGCCGGACGGGCGCATAGTCTTCTCCTTGTTCCTTGCCCCCAGCCCTAACCGCCCCCTGCGATTAGCGCCAGAGACCAAGGGGGGGCGATCGGAAGACACTCTTCTCTTCTCTGCGTCCTCTGCGCCTCTGCGCGCAAAAAAGAAGATTGGTTCACGCGGAGGCGCGGAGACGCGGAGGGGAAGCCAAACAATCTCCGCGGCTCCGCGTCTCCGCGTGAGAAATTTCGCGCAGAGGCGCAGAGGACGCAGAGAAGAAGGCGGTTGTCTCCCGATCGCTTGAGCCGGTGCGGGGGGATGCCTACATTCGCCCCATGGTCACCGTACCGATCACCGAGTTGACCGACAGGGCGCGCGATATTTTTCGCGTGGTGGTCGACAGCTATCTGACCAGCGGCCAGCCCGTTGGGTCGAAGACGATCGCACTGTCGGGGATCAACCTATCGCCCGCCTCGATCCGCAACGTCCTTCAGGAACTGGAGGAGCGGGGATTGCTCGCCGCGCCGCATACCAGTGCGGGGCGGATGCCGACCGATATGGGGCTGCGGCTGTTCGTCGACGGCATGATGCACGCGATGGAGCCCAGCATCGAGGAACGCGCCGCGATCGAGGCGCGGGCGGCCCGCTCCGGCCCGGTCGAGGAGGCGCTGGCGGCGACCACGGCGGTGCTGTCCGGCCTGTCGGCCTGTGCGGGGCTGGTGATGGTGCCCAAGCGCGAGATGAAGCTGCGCTCGATCGGCTTCGTGCCGATTTCGGCGACCCAGGCGCTGGCCGTGCTCGTTGCCGAGGACGGCGCGGTCGAGAACCGGGTGCTGGAACTGCCGCCGGGCATGACGGGATCGACGCTGATCGAGGCGGGCAATTACCTGTCCGCCACGCTTGCCGGGCTGACGCTGGGCCAGGCGCGTGAACGGCTGGAGCGCGAACTGGCGGCCGGCCGCGCGGCGCTCGACGGCGCGGCGCGGGCGCTGGTCGAACAGGGGCTGGCCGTCTGGAGCGAAGACGGCGAACGCCGTCCCATCCTGATCGTGCGGGGGCAGGGGCGGCTGATCGATGCCGCCGCCGCCGCCGATCTGGAGCGGGTCCGCGACCTGCTCGACGATCTGGAGGGCAAGCAGGAGATTGCGCACCTGCTCGATTCCGCGCGGGCGGGGGATTCGACCCGCATCTTCATCGGCGCGGAGAACAAATTGTTCGCGCTGTCGGGATCGTCGGTGATCGCGCGGCCGTTTCGCGGGCTGGACGGCCAGGTGGTCGGTGTGGTCGGCGTAATTGGCCCCACGCGGTTGAACTATGCCCGCGTCGTGCCCATGGTGGATTTCACGGCGGCAACGCTTGCCCGGATGATGGGCTGAACAGGGATTATGATGAGCGACAACAAGACGAACGAGACCCAGACCGATCTTCGCGAGGAAACGGCGGAGGCCGCGCCCGAAGTGGCGGGGCAGGACCGTCTGGCCGAGTTGGAGAACCAGTTGGCCGAGGCCAAGCAGCAATATCTCTATGCCCAGGCCGAGATTCAGAATGTCCGCCGCCGCGCCGAAAAGGAATCGGCGGACGCGCGCAACTATGCCGCGACGTCCTTCGCGCGCGACATCCTGTCGGTCGCGGACAATCTCCAGCGCGCCCTGGCGACCATCCCCGCCGACCTGCGCGAGGATGACAAGTGGAAGGGGCTGGTGACCGGCCTGGACGCCACCGGCCGTGAGATGGACAGCGTGCTGGGCCGTCACGGCATCACCAAGATCGAGGCGATGGGCCAGCCGCTGGACCCCAACAAGCATCAGGCGATGATCGAAATGCCCTCCGACCGGGAGCCGGGCACGATCGTTCAGGAGATGCAGTCGGGTTACATGATCAAGGATCGCCTGCTGCGCCCGGCGCTGGTGGCGGTGGCGAAGAAGCCGGATTGATCCGGTCTTTGTGTGATGCATGACGGAAGGGGCGGGCCGGTGGGTCCGCCCTTTTTGTGTTTGGGAATGCGTGGCTTTCCCTCCCCCATCCCCTCCCGCTTGCGGGAGGGGCGTGCCTGAGGCGGCCGCATGCGCGCCGTCGAGAATGGGGCGCATCCTTGCCGCGCATCGCACCCCTCCCGCAGGCGGGAGGGGATGGGGGAGGGCCTTCGCCCCAAGCGATTCGCCCTCGCTAAGCCCCCTGAAACGGCACCAACGTCTCATATTGCGCCACCGGTGGCGCCCCCGCCACCACCGCGCCCCGCCGCAGCAGGAACGCATGCCGCACGATCTCCGCCTGCTGCTCGATGCCATAGCGGGTGAAGGCCTGCCCCGGCTTCAGCGCATAGCTGTAGCGGCAAAAGGGATGGCGCTTCAGCGGCAGGAAGATACCCCGCTGATGCTGCCAGATATGCACCATCTCATGCACGAACAGCCCCTGTTCGTGGAGCGGGCAGCCGCCGAAATCCTCGCGCCACAACCCGCCCTTGGGATGGAAATGGATGCAGCCGGTCGGCGCCATCACCGTATCGCGCGGCTGGAAGAAGGCCCATTTGGTGGGCGACAGCCGCACCCGGTCATAATCGATGGCATCGCCGAAGACGCTTCGCGCCAGCGCTTCCTCCCCCGGGGTGAGCGGCCGCTTCGTCACGAGTCCGTCGGCGCCGGATCGCCCGCGCCGACCACCCGCGCGCCCTGGCGCAGGCGGGTGCCGTCGGAAAAGGTGAGGAGCAGCGACAGGATGCGCCCCGGTTTCACGCCCGGGTTCATGTCGTACATCATCACATGCCGCCCGCCCGGCTCGAACCGCACCGTCCCGCCCGCCGGAACGCTGACCCGCTCGAGCTTGCGCATCGCCATGCCGCCCTCATGCATCTCGGTGGTGATGGCGACGTCGCTGCCGACCGAGATCAGGTCGACCGGCTTCGGCCCGCCATGGACGATGAAATAGGCGGCCGCCGGGCGACCGGGCACGGCGGCCAGGCGGACCCAGCCTTCCTCGGCATAAAGCTCCGGCGCGCCGCTGCATCCCGCCAGCGTCGCCGCCCCGGCTAGTGCCCCAAGGCCCAGAAAAATGGCGCGACGCATGACAAACCCTCCCGTTTCGGCAAATCCTGACGCGACCCTAGGTTCCATCCAATCTTGCGGCAACGGATCGCCCACCTATATCCGGCCAGTGAACGGGGTTTTCGGGTTGCCGCTTTCGGGACCGGATGACCCCGGCATTTGACTTCCAGACTATGTTCTTGAGGGGCATTTAGAGACTTATGGCAAAAGTGATCGGCATCGACCTCGGCACCACCAACAGCTGCGTCGCTGTCATGGAGGGCGGCAAGCCCAAGGTCATCGAAAACGCGGAAGGTGCGCGCACCACGCCGTCCATCGTCGCCTTCGCCAAGGATGGCGAGCGCCTGATCGGCCAGCCCGCCAAGCGCCAGGCGGTGACCAATCCCGACAACACCATCTTCGCGGTGAAGCGCCTGATCGGTCGCCGCTTCGACGACCCCGTCACCAAGAAGGACACCGAGCTGGTTCCCTACACCATCGCGCGCGGGCCGAACGGCGACGCGTGGGTGAATGCAGGCGGCAAGGATTACAGCCCGTCGCAGATCAGCGCCTTCACGCTCCAGAAGATGAAGGAAACCGCCGAGAGCTATCTGGGCGAGACGGTGACCCAGGCGGTCATCACGGTTCCGGCCTATTTCAACGACGCGCAGCGCCAGGCGACCAAGGACGCCGGCCAGATCGCAGGGTTGGAAGTGCTGCGCATCATCAACGAGCCGACCGCGGCTGCTCTGGCGTACGGCCTGGAGAAGCAGGACGGCAAGACGATCGCGGTCTATGACCTTGGCGGCGGCACCTTCGACATCTCGATCCTCGAGATCGGCGACGGCGTGTTCGAGGTGAAGGCGACCAACGGCGACACCTTCCTGGGCGGCGAGGACTTCGACAACAAGATCGTCGATTTCCTGGCGTCGGGCTTCCAGAAGGAAGAGGGCATCGACCTCACCAAGGACAAGCTGGCGCTCCAGCGTCTGAAGGAAGCGGCCGAAAAGGCGAAGATTGAGCTGTCCTCGGCCCAGTCGACCGAGGTCAACCTGCCCTTCATCACCGCCGACCAGAACGGCCCGAAGCATCTGGTGAAGACCATCACTCGCGCCGATCTGGAGCGTCTGGTCGAAGACCTGATCCAGCGCACGCTGGAACCCTGCAAGAAGGCGCTGGCCGATGCGGGCATGAAGGCCGACGAGATCGCCGACGTGGTGCTGGTGGGCGGCATGACCCGCATGCCGCGCGTCCGTGAGGTGGTGAAGAACTTCTTCGGCAAGGATCCGCACACCGGTGTGAACCCCGACGAAGTCGTTGCCATGGGCGCGGCGATCCAGGCGGGCGTGCTCCAGGGCGACGTCAAGGACGTGCTGCTGCTCGACGTGACCCCGCTGTCGCTGGGTATCGAGACGCTGGGCGGCATCATGACCAAGATGATCGACCGCAACACGACGATCCCGACCAAGAAGAGCCAGGTCTATTCGACCGCCGACGACAACCAGAATGCGGTGACGATCCGGGTCTTCCAGGGCGAGCGCGAAATGGCGCAGGACAACAAGCTGCTGGGTCAGTTCGACCTGGTCGGCATCCCGCCCGCACCGCGCGGCGTGCCGCAGATCGAGGTCACGTTCGACATCGACGCCAACGGCATCGTCAACGTCTCGGCCAAGGACAAGGGCACCGGCAAGGAGCAGCAGATCCGCATCCAGGCGTCCGGCGGCCTGTCGGACAACGACATCGACCAGATGGTCCGTGACGCGGAGAAGTTCGCGGAAGAGGACAAGAAGCGTCGTGCCGAGGCCGAGGCGAAGAACAACGCCGAATCGCTGATCCACACCACCGAGCGTCAGCTGGCCGACAATGGCGACAAGGTCGACGCCGCGCTGAAGTCGGAAATCGAGGCGGCGATCGCCGAGGCCAAGACCGCGGTCGAGGGTGGCAATCCCGATACGATGAACGAGAAGGCGCAGGCCCTCGCTCAGGTCGCGATGAAGATGGGCCAGGCGATCTACGAGAAGCAGCAGCAGGCCGATGCCTCGCCTGCCGCCGACGCTGGTGCGCCCAAGCAGGACGATGTCGTCGACGCCGAATTCTCGGAAGTCGACGAGACCAAGTAAGGCCCATGCGCCCGGTCCGCCTTCGGGTGGGCCGGGCCATGGTCGTTTGGAATACCGCCCCGGTGTGTAGAGCCGGGGCCCATGACGAAGCGCTTCGCGGTGTCGCTCCGTCCGGCCTGTCGGGCGCGGTCGGCCAGCGAAGCGCGCACGGGCGGACGGGGCGAAACCGGGCATGAGCACGACGATCGACTATTATGAACTGCTCGAATGCGAGCGCACGGCGGACGATGCGACGATCAAGTCGCGCTATCGCAAGCTGGCCATGCAGTACCATCCGGACCGCAATGCGGGCTGCAAGGAATCCGAGGCCAAGTTCAAGGCGATCAGCGAGGCCTATGACTGTCTGAAGGACCCCCAGAAGCGTGCGGCCTATGACCGCTACGGCCATGCCGCTTTCCAGCAGGGCATGGGCGGCGGTGGCGGCGGCCACGGCGCGCAGGACTTCGGCGCCTTTTCCGACATTTTCGAAAGCGTCTTCGGCGAGTTCATGGGCGGCGGACGCGGCGGCGGGCGGCAAAGTCCCAGGCGTGGCGCGGACCTGCGCTACGACATGGAGATCACGCTCGAGGAAGCGTTCCACGGCAAGCAGACCGAGATCACCGTCGATGTCTCTGCGGTGTGCGACACCTGCGACGGCTCGGGCGCCAAGACCGGGACCAGCGCCAAGACCTGTCAGCAATGCGGCGGGCACGGCAAGGTGCGCGCGCAGCAGGGCTTTTTCGTGGTCGAGCGGACCTGCCCGGTTTGTCAGGGCGCAGGCCAGATCATCGCCGATCCCTGCCCCGATTGTCGCGGCGACGGCCGGGTCGAAAAGACCAAGACGCTGGCGGTCAATATCCCGGCGGGCGTGGACGAGGGCACCCGTATCCGCCTGTCCGGCGAGGGCGAGGCGGGCGCACGCGGAGCACCGGCGGGCGACCTCTACATCTTCCTCCACGTGAAGCGGCACGCGATCTTCGAGCGCGAGGGCACCACCCTGTTCGCGCGCGCACCGATCAGCTTCACCACGGCGGCTCTGGGCGGATCGCTGTCCATCCCCGGCCTCGACGGGCGGACCCATGAGATCAAGATCCCGGCGGGCATCCAGTCGGGCAAGCAACTCCGCCAGCGCGGCGCGGGCATGCCCGTCCTGCAAGGGCGCGGGACCGGCGATCTGGTCATCCAGATCGAGGTGGAGACGCCGACCCGGTTGTCGACCCGCCAGCGCGAACTGCTCGAACTCTTCCGCGAAACCGAGACGGGCGACGAATGCCCCGAGAGCCAGGGCTTTTTCGCCAAGTTGAAGAGCGTCTTCGCGGGGGAGTAAGCGCCTTCCCGTCCCTGAGATCGAACGGCAGCAAGGCCGGGGCGAGGATTTGCCCCGGCCTTGTCGATTCCGGCCCATCGCGGATGGGGACGGGAGGAGGGGGCGATGCGTCGGCGGTACGCCCGCCCCGCGGAGGCGGAGTTGGTTTCAGCGACATCGACCCCAAGCAAAGCCATATTGCATTGCCGCGACGGGCGCGCTCCAATGGCGGGAATGTTGAGGGAGATCGTCATGTCGCCGTGGAAAGCCGCTTTGCCCCTGATCGCCGCCTGTGCGCTCCTTCCCGCCGCCGCGCCCGTATCGGCTCCGCGTGTCGGGATCGCCAGTTTCGAGGCGCTGCCCAAGCCGTTGCCGCTGCCCTATCATGCCGGGGACGCCAAGGCGGCGATCGCTGCCGCACGAGCACGGGCGGTCAAGGCGCATAAGCGCTTGCTGATCGATCTGGGGGGCAATTGGTGCCTCGACTGCCGGTTACTGGCGGGGGTGATGGAAACGCCGCAGATGCGGCCCTTCGTCGCCAAGCATTTCGAGGTGGTGACGGTCGATGTCGGCCGGTTCGACCAGAATATGGATATTCCGGCGGCCTATGGCATCCAGGGGCGGCTGAAGGGGGTGCCCGCCGTCCTGATCGTCGATCCCAAGACCAACAAGCTGATCAATGCAGGGCGGGAAACGGCGCTGGCCGATGCGCGGGCGATGACGCCGCAGGCGGTGGCAGACTGGTTGGCCGGTTGGGTGGGGTGAGACCCAATGGCCGGTTGATATTTCGCTGGCCGATTTCCCTCCCCCATCCCCTCCCGCTTGCGGGAGGGGCGAGGTTAAGAGGTCAGCGCTTCTGCACATAACTCCCCTCCCGCAGGCGGGAGGGGTTGGGGGAGGGGAGTCCCTATCCAAGCGTCATTGCGCTTGGGGAACTCCCCCCATCATCACGCTTCGCCGAACACCCGCGCGAAGATCGTGTCGACATTCTTGTAATGATAATCGAGGTCGAACCGCGCCTCGATCTCTTCCGGCGACAGCGCCGCCGTCACGTCCGCATCGGCCTTGAGCAGTTCCATCAGCGACAATTCGCCGTCCGACTCCCACACCTTCATCGCGTTGCGCTGGACCAGGCGATAGCTGTCCTCGCGGCTCACCCCGGCCTGGGTCAGCGCCAGCAGGACGCGCTGCGAATGGACGAGTCCACCCATCTTGTTGAGGTTCTTCTCCATCCGCGCCGGATAGACGACCAGCTTGTCGATCACGCCGGTCAGGCGGGCCAGCGCGAAGTCCAGGGTGATGGTCGCGTCGGGGCCGATATAACGCTCGACCGAGGAGTGGCTGATGTCGCGCTCATGCCACAAGGCGACATTCTCCAGCGCGGGCGTCACGTAACCGCGCACCATGCGGGCGAGACCTGTGAGATTCTCGGTCAGCACCGGGTTGCGCTTGTGCGGCATCGCCGACGAGCCCTTCTGGCCGGGCGAGAAATATTCCTCGGCCTCCAGCACTTCGGTGCGCTGCAGGTGACGGACCTCGGTGGCCAGACGCTCGATCGAGCTGGCGATGACGCCCAGCGTCGCGAAGAACATCGCGTGACGGTCGCGCGGGATGACCTGGGTGGAGACGGGCTCGACGGTCAGCCCCATCTTCTCGGCGACATGGGCCTCCACGCGCGGGTCGATATTGGCGAAGGTGCCGACCGCACCCGAGATGGCGCAGGTGGCGATGTCGGCGCGCGCGGCGACCAGGCGGGCGCGGTTGCGGTCGAACTCGGCATAGGCTTGCGCGAGCTTGAGGCCGAAGGTGACGGGCTCGGCATGGATGCCATGGCTGCGCCCGATGGTCGGGGTCAGCTTATGCTCGTATGCACGGCGCTTGATGACGGCGAGCAGCGCGTCCAGATCCTCGATCAGGATGTCGGAGGCGCGGGCCAACTGCACCGCCAGACAGGTGTCGAGCACGTCGGACGAGGTCATGCCCTGGTGCAGGAAGCGCGCTTCCGGCCCGGTCCGCTCGGCGACATGGGTCAGGAAGGCGATGACGTCGTGCTTGGTCTCCGCCTCGATCGAATCGATGCGGTCGATGTCGAAGTCCCCGGCGGCCTTGTCGGCTTCCCAGATGCGCGCGGCGGCTTCCTTGGGGACGACGCCCAGTTCTGCCAGCGCGTCCGTGGCGTGCGCCTCGATCTCGAACCAGATGCGGAAACGGGTCTGCGGATCCCAGATCCGGGTCATGGGGGCACGGGAATAGCGCGGAATCATGGGGTACCTCTGGTCGTGGAATCGGCACGGGCGACCGTGCACTTCCTCTCGGAATCACGGTATGCCGTGCCGTTAGCAGGGACGAGCCGAGCCTTCAAATCCGGCGGTGCCATACCCATATGGTAAAATGCAGATTGGATACGTATCTCTAACGATGAAGATGCTTTTCCGATCTTCATAGTCATCGTTCGACCAGAGTAAGGGAGAGACGAGATGATGAAATATGCTTTTCTTGCCGGTGCCATGATGGTGTCGACTCCGGTGTTTGCGCAGGACACGACCGCGCCCGCCCAGACCTCACCCGCCCCGGCCCAGGCCGCGCCCGCAACGGCGGCTGATCCGACTCAGGCGACACAGCCTGCAACCGATCCCGCTGCTGCGACTCCGGCACAGGGTCAGGTTCAGGCCACGGGCGACCAGATCGCGCAGGTCGTGGACACCCAGTTTCCGACCTATGACAAGGACGGCGACGGCCAGTTGAGCAAGGCGGAGTTCGCCCAGTGGATGGTCGCGCTGAAGTCGCAGACCGATCCGTCGACCAAGGCCGAGGCGCCGGCGACCAAGAAGTGGGTCGGCACCGCCTTCGCCCAGGCGGATACGGACAAGAGCAAGACGGTGTCCAAGACCGAGCTCACCGGCTTCCTGAGCCAAGGCCAGGGCTGAGGCCGAATCGGAACATTCCCTCCGTTCCGACATGATCCCTGAGCGGGGATAAGCGGGGCCGCCGGACCTTTGGGTTCGGCGGCCCTTTTGCGTATGGCCAATCCTCCCCCTCGCGAGATGGGGAGAATGTCGACCGGACAAGAAAAAAGGGCAGGGGCGTCGCCGCCGCCTGCCCTGATTTTCGTTCGCTCACCCGAAAAGGAAAGCGAGGCCGGATCAGGCCTCTTCCGAACCTTCGGCCGCCGTGTCGGCGTCGTCCGCGGCGGTCGGGACCGTCGGCGGAACGATCGTGGCGATCGCGAAGTCACGGTCGTCGATCGCCGGCGTGGCGCCCTTGGGCAGCTTCACGTCCGAGATGTGGATCGAGTCGCCGACTTCCAGACCCTTCAGCGAGATGGTGATCTCGGCGGGGATGTCGGCGGCGTCGACGACGATCTCGATCTCGTGGCGGGTGATGTTCAGGACACCGCCCTGCTTGATGCCACGGCTTTCCTCTTCGTCGGTGAAGACGACCGGAACGGCGACGGTGACGGTCTCATGCTCGCCGATGCGCAGGAAGTCGACGTGCAGCGGGCGGTCGCTGACCGGATGGAACGCGACGTCCTTCGCCAGCGTGCGCTGGCCGTCCACCATGATGACCGAGGTGAAGAAGTGACCGGTCATCAGCGCCTTGACGAGGGCCTTCTCTTCGAGATGGATCGACGCGGGGGCCTGGTTACGGCCATAGATCACGGCGGGGACGCGGCCTTCACGACGCAGCGAACGGGAGGCTCCCTTGCCAACCTGATCGCGCGTCTCGGCGGCGAGCGTAAGGGTGTCGCTCATTCCAGTAACTCCGAAACAAAATGGATATAGGCTTCCGACCACGCCTCCAGGGATGACCATGACCGGAAGCGGCGGCGCATAGCGGCAATGACGGGGAAAGGCAAGGTGGCCTGCCCCCGCATCGTCAATAGGCGATACGCTGTGCCTTGATCCCCTGCTTGGCGAGTTGCGCCTGGACGCTGTCGCCGCCCGCCAGATGGCCGGCACCCACCGCGATGAAGACGGTGCCGGGCTTGGCCATCCGCTCCTTGATCCACGTCGCCCAGCGGGCGTTGCGGTCGGTGAGCAGGGTCTTGGCGACCTCCGGCGAGTCCTTCAGGCTTTCGTTCATGGTGCGGGCCAGCGCGTCGGGATCGCCCTTGGCCCATTCGTCGACCATCTCGGCCATTTCCTCGCCCGCCTTGGGCAGGTCGTCGACGGTCGAGGTCAGGAAGTCGATCTGCGCCTTTTGCGACAGGCCGTTGAAATAGCCGATCTGCTGCTCGGCGGTCTCCAGCCCGGCAACGGGCTTGCCCGCCGCCTTGGCGGCATCGGCCAGCACGGTTTCGGGCCCGTTCTTCGGATCATAGCCCAGCTTCTGGATCGGCGCGAGCGACAGGGTGACGCCCACCAGCCAGGGCTTCATCCGATCGAAATTGCGCGGGTCGGCTCCCAGATCGGTCACGGCCTTCAGATAGGCGCCCCGCTTGTCGGCGGGCAGTTGCTCGGTCAGGGTCGGGCCGGTGGCGACGATGCCGTTCTTCAGCACGATCTGCTGCATCGTCGCCGGGTCGGGCTGCACCATTTCCAGCATCAACTGATCGGACTTGTCGAAGGCGGTCTTCACCGCTTCGTCGAACCAGCTCAGGCCCGGCTTCAGGACGTGGATGGTGCCGAACAGGTAGATGGTGGTGTCGGCATCCTTGACCACCCACAGCGCGGGATCGGCGTCATTGGGGTCCTTCGCGGGCGTGGTCTGCGCACAGGCCGGGAGCGCCAGCATCAGCGCGAGCGAGGTGAGGGCGGTCTTCATGATCGTCTTCATGGGATCGGGCTTTCGGAAAAGGAAGGGGAGGTGCCGGTGTCAGGTGTATTTGCGCCACATCCAGACGATGCCGCAGGTGGCCATGAGCGCGCAGTACACCCATTCGACTTGAAGCTGAGGCAGCACGCCGCCGCGCCACAGGAACCACCAGACGGGGGCGCCCAGCCCGACGACGTAAAAGGCCGCCAGCGCACCGTCGCGATAGGCGCGGCTTTCATGCTCGTCGACGACGCGGTGCCAGCGCCATGAGATGATCGGCACCACGATGCCCCACATGAGTGCCATGAGGATCGCGAACCACAGCGGCAGCGGCGATGTCCATGGATCGAAATGGCCGGATTTCAGTGCCGTCGTATTGGAAAGCGCCACCATGATGCCAGTTGCCAGGCCCATGACGCCGCCCACGGCGCCCGAAATGGCCACCAGCCGGTGATTGGCCCGTTCGCTAGGCCCGCGGCTGTCGCGTTTGGAAAGGTGGGTCATGGTCGCACCTCGATGGAAAGATGGACGGAGAAATGCGGCAACGCTGCTTTATCGGCGGCGACCGTTGAGCGGGGAGTGGCGGCGAGCGTGACATCGCCGACCCGCCCAACGCCCCAGCCGAGCAGTGACAGAGCGATGCCTGCGCCGATCAGGTGGCGGCTCATGACCGCACCCGGCGGATGAAGTAGAAGGCCAGGCCGAGCACTGCGGACATCAGCCACGCGACATAGCCCGGATTGGACAGCGCAATGTACTTTGCCGCGATCGTCACGACGGCCTGTAGCAGAAAGCTGCTGAACCCGATCACCGCCCATGTCTGCACCGCCAGCAGTCGCTGAACCTCGTCGGCATCGCGCCAATTGTGCCAGGCCACCATGATGGCCAGCAGCAGGACCGGGATCAGCATCGCATCGAGGACCCATTCAGGGGTACGATGGGGGGCGCTGCCACGCACGCCCGCGATAAAGCCGTCGATAAAGGGAAAGCCGAGCACGACCGCTGTCGTCACGATGGCGAGTGCGACTCGCCGTCGGTTCGTCCGTGCCGCCTTCTCGGCTAGACGTGCTTCGCCCCATCCGGCGGGCTTACTCACCTTCATGCTCGTCATCGAAAATCTCCTCGATCGGCATGGCGAACAGGCGGCCGATGCGGAACGCGAGCGGCAGCGAGGGGTCGTATTTCCCCGTTTCGATGGCGTTGACGGCCTGGCGCGACACGTCGAGCCGCCCGGCCAACTCCGCCTGGCTCCAATTGCGTTCGGCGCGCAGCACCTTGAGGCGATTTTTCATCTCCACCTCCTCTGGCATGGCTGGCCTCCCTTGTCATCACTCCATGACCTTATGTCAGGTGACCATGACAAAGTGACAGTGAGTCGCGACATTGTCAACAAGACCTGACAAAATATCATGGGTGGCTGACTAGGTGCGAGTGGTGCGGCGCTCGCCTTGACCGGGAAGGGGGCATGAGCCAAAGCCTGCCCCCATTATGCAGACCCGAAACGGCACCCCGGAGGGACCCATGTCCTTCCAGCGCATGATCCTCGCCCTCCATGACTATTGGAGCGAGCGGGGATGCGTGATCCTGCAACCCTATGACATGGAGATGGGGGCGGGCACCTTTCACCCCGCGACCACGCTGCGTGCGCTGGGCCCGGACAGCTGGAACGCCGCCTTCGTCCAGCCGTGCCGCCGCCCGACCGATGGTCGTTATGGCGAGAACCCCAACCGGCTCCAGCATTATTACCAGTATCAGGTCATCCTGAAGCCCTCGCCCGCCGACCTGCAGGACCTGTATCTGGGCAGCCTAGCCGCGATCGGCGTCGACATGGCCAAGCACGATATCCGCTTCGTGGAGGATGACTGGGAAAGCCCTACCTTGGGCGCCTGGGGCCTGGGCTGGGAAGTCTGGTGCGACGGCATGGAGGTGACGCAGTTCACCTATTTTCAGCAGATGGGCGGATATGACATGAAGCCCGTCGCGGGCGAGTTGACCTACGGGCTCGAGCGTCTGGCCATGTATATCCAGGACGTCGACAATGTGTACGACCTGCGCTTCAACGATGCGGGCGTGAGCTATGGCGACGTGTTTCTCGAAAACGAGAAGCAGATGTCGACCTGGAATTTCGAGGTCGCCGACACGGAGACGCTGTTCGACGCCTTCAGGAAGGCGGCGGCCGAGTGCGAACGATGCCTGGAGGCCAAGCTGCCCATCCCCGCCTATGAACAGGCGATCAAGGCCAGCCACACCTTCAACCTGCTGCAAGCGCGCGGCGTGATCTCGGTGGCGGAGCGCCAGGCCTATATGGGCCGCGTCCGCGACCTCGCGAAGGGCGCCTGCGGTGCCTGGATGGACAAGAACGGATGGGCGGCGTGATGCCGACCATCATTCCTCCCTGCGCCGCGCGCAGGGAGGGGGACCATTGCGCCAGCAATGGTGGAGGGGCCGCCGCGTCAGCGGCGGATGCCCGCCGCCCCCTCCACCGGCTGCGCCGGTCCCCCTCCCCATCGTTGATGGGGAGGAATTGAGAGTGACCATGACCGATTTCCTGCTCGAACTCCGCTCCGAAGAAATCCCCGCCCGGATGCAGGCGGGTGCGCGCGACAATCTCGCCAAGCTGTTCGCCGCCGAACTGGCCAAGGCCGGGCTGTCGGCGGGTGAGATCGTCACCTATGCGGGCCCGCGTCGCCTAGCCCTGATCGCCAAGGGCTTGCCCGCCGCGACCGAGGCCGTCTCCGAAGAGGTGAAGGGCCCGCGCGCGTCGGCCCCGCCCCAGGCGCTGGAGGGCTTTCTCCGCAAGACCGGGCTGACCCGCGAGCAACTGACCGAGCGCGACGGCGTACTCTTCGCGATCACCGAGAAGCCCGGCCGCGCGACCGCCGAGGTGCTGGCCGAGGCGATCCCCGCGATCATCCGCGCCTTCCCCTGGCCCAAGTCGATGCGCTGGGGGGCGGAGTCCGCTTCGACCGAATCGATGCGCTGGGTCCGCCCGCTCCACGCCGTCGTCGCGCTGTTCGGCGGTGAGATCGTGCCGTTCGAGATCGCCGGGATCACCAGCGGCAACGTCACGCGCGGTCACCGCTTCCACGCGCCCGCCGAGATCGTGCTGACCGGCGCGGATGCTTATGTCGAGCAGTTGCGCGCGGCCAAGGTGCTGGTCGACCAGGACGAGCGCGCCGCGATCATCCGGACCCGCGCCTCCGCGCTGGCCGCCGAGGCCGGGCTGGAACTGGTCGAGGACGAAGGGCTGGTCGCCGAGAATGCCGGGCTGACCGAATGGCCGGTGCCGCTGCTCGGCCGCTTCGACGAAGCGTTCCTCGACGTACCGCCGGAAGTCATCCAGCTTACCGCACGGGTGAACCAGAAATATTTCGTCTGCCGCTCCAGCGACGGCAAGCTGGCCAACGCCTTTGTCTGCACGGCGAATATCGAGGCGAGCGACGGCGGCGCGAAGATCGTCGAGGGCAATGGCAAGGTGCTCGCCGCCCGCCTGTCCGACGCGCGCTTCTTCTACGAGACGGACCTGAAGACCAAGCTCGACGATCTGCGGCCCAAGCTGGAAAAGATCGTCTTCCACGAAAAGCTCGGTACCGTCGCCGACAAGGTCGAGCGGGTGGCGAAACTCGCCCGCTGGCTGGTGGAAGAGGGTATCGTCGGCGCTGCACAGCCCTCTCCCCACCGGGGAGAGAGAGGGGACCCGCGGCAAGGCCGTGGGGAGGGTGAGGGGCAGCCCAGCAGCGCCTCGCCCGCGTCGGCCCCTCACCCCGGCCCTCTCCCCGATGGGGAGAGGGAGCGGCTTGCCGATCTGGCGGAGCGCGCCGCGTATCTGGCGAAGGCCGATCTCGTCACCGGCATGGTCGGCGAGTTCCCCGAATTGCAGGGTCTGATGGGCGGCTACTACGCCGCCGCGCAGGGCGAAGACCCGCGCGTGGCCGAGGCGGTTCGCGATCACTACAAGCCGGTCGGGCAGGGGGATGACGTCCCCACCGCGCCGGTGACGGTGGCCGTGGCGCTGGCGGATAAGCTGGATACGATCGTCTCGTTTTTCTCGATCGATGAGAAGCCGACTGGCTCGAAAGATCCGTTCGCACTCCGTCGTGCAGCGCTCGGCGTGATTGCGATCGTCTTGACGAATAATCTGCGTGCCTCGCTCTACTCGCTATTTGATCAGGCCGCTCCAAAAGCGGGAGACAGCGATATAGGGCGGATTGTCGCAGCCGATTACTTTTACGATTTTGTTATTGACCGGCTTAAGGTCCAGCAGCGCAGCGAAGGCGTCCGGCATGACGTGATTGATGCAGTCGTTCGTATGGGAGGAGATGACGACATTAGCGGTGAGCGCGACCTCGTCCGTCTGCTCGCCCGCGTCCGTGCGCTGCAAGCCTTCGTCACCACCGACGACGGCGCCAACCTGCTCGCCGGATACAAGCGCGCCGCGAACATCCTGAAGAAGGAGGGCGTTCCCCCTCCCGTCACCCCAGCGCAGGCTGTGGTCTCTGGCGAGAGCGTGGGACAGGAGTCGCAAAAGGCCCCAGCCTCCGCTGGTGCGACGGCTGGGGGCGATATCGAGCCGGCCGAAGCGGCGCTCAAGGAGGCGCTCGACGCCGCCGAGCCCAAGGCGGCGGCAGCGGTAAAGGCCGAGGATTTCGAGGCCGCCATGGCCGCGCTCGCCTCGCTTCGCGCGCCGATCGACCGGTTCTTCGATGACGTGACCGTCAACGACGCCGACCCGGCCAAGCGTGCCGCGCGCCTCGCGCTGCTCGCCCGCGTTCGGGCCGCCGTCCACACGGTGGCGGATTTCTCGCGGATCGAGGGATGATTAAGCGCCGGATCGGGAAACGGAATGCGACGTTCCTGTCTTCCCCTCCGGCAATATCGCCTTATTAAAGCCGACGCCTGTGTCCCCAGGGCGTCGGACGATACGACCAGTAAAGGATCGAACCGATGACCTATGTGTACCGTTTCGGCGGCGGCGTTTCGGACGGCGGCAAGGGGGACAAGAATCTGCTTGGCGGCAAGGGCGCGAATCTGGCCGAAATGGCCTCGATCGGGCTGCCGGTGCCGCCGGGCTTCACCATCTCGACCGCGATGTGCACCCGCTATTATGAGGATGGCGAGCAGTTTCCGCAGGAACTGCGCGACGAAGTGGCGGACGGTATCAAGCATATCGAGGCGGTGACCGAGAAGCGCTTCGGCGACCCGGAAAACCCGCTCCTCGTCTCGGTCCGCTCGGGTGCGCGGGTGTCGATGCCGGGCATGATGGACACGGTGCTGAACCTGGGCCTCAACGACGCGACCGTCGAGGGGCTGGCGAAGAAGGCCGGCGACGAGCGCTTCGCCTGGGACAGCTATCGCCGCTTCATCCAGATGTATGCCGATGTCGTGCTGGAGCTGGATCACGGTGCTTTCGAGGAAGCGCTGGAGATCGCTAAGGAGGATAACGGCTTCACCCTCGATACCGAGATGTCGGCCGAGGACTGGAAGAAGCTGGTCACCGTCTACAAGGGCCTTGTCGAGGAGCAGTGGGGCAAGCCCTTCCCGCAGGACGTGCAGGACCAGCTTTGGGGCGCGGTCGGCGCGGTGTTCGGGTCGTGGCAGTCGGAACGCGCCAAGGTCTATCGCCGCCTGAACGACATCCCCGCCGACTGGGGCACCGCCGTCAATGTGCAGGCGATGGTCTTCGGCAATATGGGCGACACCTCGGCGACGGGCGTGGCCTTCACCCGCGATCCCTCGACCGGCAACCATGCCTATTATGGCGAGTTCCTGATTAATGCGCAGGGCGAGGACGTGGTCGCGGGCATTCGTACGCCGCAGTACCTGACCAAGTCCGCGCGCGAGGAAGCGGGGGCCAAGCCCGCCTCGATGGAAGAGGCGATGCCGGAGGTATATGCCGAGCTGGCCGCCGTGTTCGACCGGCTGGAAAACCACTATCGCGACATGCAGGACATCGAGTTCACGGTCGAACAGGCCAAGCTCTGGATGCTCCAGACCCGCTCGGGCAAGCGCACCGCCAAGGCGGCGCTGAAGATCGCGGTCGATATGGCGAATGAGGGCCTGATCACCCGCGAGGAAGCGATTGCGCGGGTCGATCCGGCGGCGCTCGACCAGCTGCTCCACCCCACGCTCGACCCCAACGCCAAGCGGGATGTCCTGACCAAGGGCCTGCCCGCCTCGCCGGGTGCGGCGTCGGGCAAGGTGGTGTTCGACGCCGATGCCGCCGAGCGCGCGGCGGCGGCGGGCGAGGCGGTGATCCTCGTCCGTGTCGAGACCAGCCCCGAGGACATTCACGGGATGCACGCGGCCAAGGGCATCCTGACCGCGCGTGGCGGTATGACCAGCCATGCGGCGGTCGTGGCGCGCGGCATGGGGCGGCCTTGCGTTTCGGGCGCGGGTTCGCTCGCCATCGACAACAAGGCCAAGCTGCTCCGTGTGGGCAGTCGCGAGGTGCGCGAAGGCGACATCCTGACGCTCGACGGTTCGACCGGCGAGGTGATGGTCGGCGCGGTCGCGACGGTGCAGCCCGAGCTGGCGGGCGATTTCGGCACGCTGATGGAATGGGCCGATCAGGTCCGTCGCCTGAAGGTCCGGGCGAACGCCGAAACCCCGCTCGATTGCCGCACCGCGCGCGAGTTCGGCGCGGAGGGCGTCGGCCTTTGCCGGACCGAGCATATGTTCTTCGACGCCGCGCGGATCACGGCGGTGCGCCAGATGATCCTCGCCTCGGACGAAGCGGGGCGTCGCGCCGCGCTCGCCAAGCTGCTGCCCGAACAGCGCGCCGACTTCACCGCGATCTTCGAGGTGATGGCGGGCCTGCCGGTGACGGTGCGCCTGCTCGACCCGCCGCTGCACGAGTTCCTGCCGCAGCAGGAGGCCGAGTTTGCCGAGGTCGCCACCGCGGCGGGCGTGGACGTGGATACGCTGAAGCGTCGGGCGAACGAACTGCATGAGTTCAACCCGATGCTCGGCCATCGCGGTTGCCGCCTGGGCGTGACCTATCCGGAAATCTACGAAATCCAGGCGCGCGCGATCTTCGAGGCGGCGCTGGACGTCGCGGAGAAGTCGGGTGAGGCGCCGATCCCCGAGGTCATGATCCCGCTGGTCGCCACGCGGCGCGAGCTGGAGCTGATGAAGGCGGTGGTCGACAAGGCCGCACAGGCGGTCTTCGCTGAACGCGGCAAGACGGTCGAGTATCTGGTCGGCACGATGATCGAGCTGCCGCGCGCCGCGCTGAAGGCCGGGGAAATCGCCGAGGTCGGCGAGTTCTTCTCCTTCGGCACCAACGACCTGACCCAGACGACCCTGGGCGTCAGCCGCGACGACGCGGCGCGCTTCCTGGGGGTGTATGTCGAGAAGGGCATCTACGCCAAGGACCCGTTCGTCAGCCTGGACGTGGACGGCGTCGGCGAACTGGTCAGCCTGGCCGCCGAGCGTGGTCGCGCGACGCGGCCTGGGATCAAGCTGGGCATCTGCGGCGAACATGGCGGGGATCCCGCGTCGATCGCCTTTTGCGAGCAGGTCGGGTTGGATTATGTCTCGGCCAGCCCGTACCGGGTGCCGATCGCGCGGCTGGCGGCTGCGCAGGCGGCGTTGAAGGCGAAGTAAGGGGGCGTTGTTCTTCCGCCTGCTTGCGGGAGGGGAGTCTCGGTGAGGTCTTCGCCTGCGGCTTTCCCTCCCCCATCCCCTCCCGCTTGCGGGAGGGGCGTGCCTGGGGGCGCCCGATTGCGCCATCTGCTGCTCCACCCCCTTTGGGTCGTGGAGGGACGACACGTCGCCCCACATCGCTCCCCTCCCGCAGGCGGGAGGGGCTGGGGGAGGGCAGCGGGATCTCACCGAGCCCCCATCAACCGCAATAACCCCGACCTAACCCCTAAGACGAAACCTCACCCGTTGGTCGAAACACGATTCCCGAAATCGAACCACCCGCGACGTTCTCCCGCCGGATAGGCCGGACGCGCCGCCGTCGCCGCCACGGGGCGATAGGTGGATGCGGGCGCAACCCGCTCCGTGACCGGGGTCGCCGCTACCGGCTGTGCGCTGGCCAGGCGATGGTTCTCGCGCTCCAGCTCGGCGATGCGGGCCTGCGCGGCGGACAGCTTGGTCTCGGTGTCCTTCACCTGGGCCGCATGGGCATCGCGCTCGGTCGCATAGCGGGCCCGCCATTTGCGCCCGCCGGGATGGCTCGCCAGTCCGAAAAGCCACCCGGCGATGAGGACCAGCCCCAGCACGGCGAATTGCGTCGTCGAAGTGAACAACATCGCATCGTTTCCTGTCTGTTACGATCGGTCAACGACTGGCGGCGTCGCTGGTTGCGCGGGGCCTATGCGGGTGCGTCACTGCCCCGACATCAGCGTGTCCTTGATCGAGCAGGCGGCGGGGCCCAGGATCACGACGAACAGCGTCGGCAGGATGAACAGGATCAGCGGTACGGTCATGATCGCCGGGAGCCGCGCGGCCTTTTCCTCGGCGCGCATCATGCGTTCGTTGCGGAACTCGGCCGACAGGACGCGCAGCGCACTGGCGAGCGGCGTGCCGTATTTCTCGGTCTGCACCATGGTCGTGACGACGCTGCGCAGCGCGTCCAGATTGACCCGGATGGATAGATTCTCCAGGGCCTGCCGCCGATCGGTCAGGAAGCCCAACTCGACCGAGGTCAGCTGGAACTCGTCGCCCAGCTCGGGATAGGCGCGGCGCAGTTCGCGGGCGACGCGGGCGAAGGCGGCATCGACGGTCAACCCGGCCTCGGCGCAGATGACCATCAGGTCCAGCGCATCGGGCAGGCCCTTGCGGATCGCGGCGGTCCGCTTGTCGATCCGGTTCTTCAGCGCGAGGTCGGGCGCCTTGTAGGACAGGACCAGCGTCCCCGCGACCAGCATGTAGCAGCTCAGGCCGCTCCAGTCGGAAAAACTGTCGGTGCCATAGACCCACAAGGCCATGCCGCCGCCCAGCACGATGGGCAGCGCCAGCCGTCCGAAGATCACCGCGACGGCCAGTTCCTTCGACCGGATACCCGCCTGAAGCAGGCGAAGCTGGATCGATTTGACCTGTTCGTCCTGAAGCATCTTCAGCGCGCTCAGCACCGATCGCATCCGCTCCAGCATGTCGGTGCGATCGACCCATTGGGCGCGGCGCTTGGGCGGCGCGGCGATCCCGGCCTTGAGCAGTTCGCGCCGTTCGTTAAGCGCGCGCACCCGGCGCGTCATCGGATCGCGCGTGCCGATCAGCAGATAGCCCGCGACCAGCAGGGCGAACACGCATATCCCCCACAACAGGGTGGCGGCGGAGGCGGGCTCAAGGCCCGGCACGGTATCGGCGGGGCTGGTCATTCAAATCTCGAAACTGATCATGCGCGACATGATGAAGGCCCCCAGGCCCAGCCAGATAAAGCCCAGCACCCCGATCAGCATCAGTCGCGGATCGGTGAAGAAACGCGCCATATAGGACTGGTTGATCGTATAGATGATCGCGAACACGAAGAAGGGCAGCGACCCGACGATATAGGCGGAGGCCTTGGGCTCGGACGACATCGCCTTGATCTTCAGCTTCATCTGCGCGCGCTTGCGCAGCACATCGGCCAGGTTGGACAGCGTCTCGGCCAGATTGCCGCCCGTCTCGCGCTGGATGGCGATGGCGATGACGAAGAACTGGAATTCGGGAATGTCCAGCCGGTCGGCGGTTTCCTGAAGCGCGGCGTCCATGGTCCGGCCGATCCGCATCCGGTCCGCGACGGCGCGGAATTCCTCGCCCACCGGCCCCGGTATCTCATGCGCGACGACCGCCATGGTCTCGGCGATGGGGAGGCCGGAGCGCAGGCCGCGCACCAGCAGTTCGATGGCATCCGGAAAGCGCGCGATGAACTTGCCCACCCGGCGGGCGATCAACCGCTTGACCACCATATGCGGCACCCACAGCCCGGCGACCATGCCGATCACCAGCGCGAGGAACAGCGAGAGCCCGAGCACCAGCAACAGGATCATGGTGACGAGCGCCAGGCCGGCGCTGGCCATGCCATATTGCCCGACGGTCCAGTCGCGGCCCGTCCGGTCCAGCATCTTGCCCAGCCGTGCCGGATTGGGCAGCAGGCGCCCGAACGCCTTGTCCATCCGCGTATCGCCCGCCAGCGCGATGCCGCGCGACGCGGCGATCGCGGCCTGGGCGGGCCGGTCGAGGTCGAGCGCGACGCGGTCCCGCAACCCCGCCAGCCGCCGGGCCTGCCCCCGCGATGTGGCGGGGGTGGCAAAGGCCGCCATCGCCAGCACCAGCGTCAGGAAGACGCCCAGGGCCAGGATCAGGGTCGCCGTCATGCTCATCGCGTCAGTTCGCCCGTGTCCGCTTGGCGAGCAGCGCCTTCAGGTCGAACCGGTCGAGCAGCCCGCGCCGGTTGAACGCGAGCGGATCGGGCCCCTCGGACGAGGCGCAGATACGCTGCGACAATTCGACCAGGGGCGCGATGGTGCGCGAGGTGCGGCCCAGTTCGGCGATCGGCTTGCCGACCTTGGCGGCCTGTACGACCAGCTTCGGGTCATAGGGGACCAGGAAGTCGAGCGGGCGTTCGATCGACCCCTCGAAATCGCTTTGCGCGATCTCGCTCTGCCCGGTCGGCAGGACGCGGTTGGCGACCGTCAGCACGTTGGTCTGCGGCGCATGCGTCTTCAGCCAGGAAAGGATGCGGATGGTATCGCGCGCGGCGGCCAGGGTGAATTCGGTCACCAGCACCAGGGTCTGCGCGCTCGTCGCCAGCATCGGTTGCTGGATCAGCAGGTTGCGGGGCAGGTCGACGATCGTCGTCTCGAAATTGATCCGCATCTCCTCCTGCAACTGCGCGAAGGCGAGGCCGTCATGGACGATGGGCGCGCTGATCGGCGCTTCGGCGGACAGGATGGCGAGCTTGGGCGTCGCCTTGACCATGGCGCGTTCCAGGAACAGCCCGTCTATCCGCCCCGGATTGTCGATCGCATCGACCAGCCCGCGCCCCGGCTCCAGGTCGAGCGCGAGGGCGGCGGTGCCGAAATGCACGTCGAGGTCGAGGATCGCGGTCGTCCGGTCGAGCCGCTCCGCCATCAGCCAGCCGAGCGAGGTCGCGACGGTCGATGTCCCCACACCACCCCGCACGCCGACGACCGCGACGCTGCAAGGCGCCTTTTCGGGGGCGGTATCCATCGCGCGCGGCGCGTGCAGGATCGTCCGCGCCTGCCCGATCGCGTCGCGCAGCATGTCGGCGTTGATCGGCTTGAGCAGATAGTCGTGCAGCCCGCTGGCCATCAGCATGCGGTACAGTCGCACGTCGTTGACCTGACCGACCGCGATGACGATCGTACCGGGTTCGCACACTTCGGCCAGATTGTTGATCTCGCTGGTGGGGTCGGGCGTGTCGCTGAGGTCGACCAGCAGGATTTGCGGGCTCGCGCTGACCGACAGCGCCTGGATCGCGCCGCGCAGCCCGCCCTTCAGCACCTTGTCCGGCGACCATCCCTGTTCGACGATGATCGGCCGGATCGCCTCGGCGGTCCAGTCGTCGCAGACATAGGCCTGGATCGCGTCGCGCTGAGTCATCAGATGGGGAGTCCAGGGGGCGTTCATTGCGCGCCTCCGCCGCTCGCACTCGCGCCGCCCCCGCCGGCACTGGCATTGCGCAGGGCGGTGCCGCCATTGCCGGTCGGCGCGGCGGCGCGCAGGGCGTTGACCGCCCGGCTTCCCATCGCCGGGTCGGCGGTGGCCGGACCATCGACGCCGCGAACCAGATCGTTGGGATTGGCGACCATCGCCGCCAGATTGCCATTGACCGCGCAACCATGGTTGGACGCCGTCTGCCCCGACCAGTCGGCGGGGGCGGCGTCGCTGCTCGCATCCGGGCAACCGGGGACCGAGGCCCGCGCCCGCGTTACGACGATGCGGATGGTGTCGGGCGCGACCGGGCTGCGCGTGATGCCGGAGGTCTGACCGATCAACAGGCCATAGCGACCGACGACCTCCGCCACTTCGCGGTAGGCGCCGGGTGCGTCGCCCGCGGGGTCTTCGACCGTCACCCGGTCGCCATAGCCCAGCCGCAGATTATGCGCCCAGCCGTCCAGTCGCCGGTCCTCATCGGCGGCGAGGCGTCCGCCAGACACGGCGAGATCGAGCGCATAGTCGGTGCGGCCGACGACCGGCTGATGGCGGGTTTCCAGTTGCGGCTGGCCGGTGCCCATGCACCCGCCGGTCATCAGCATCAGGCCGAGCGGCATCAGGGATAGCGAGGCGCGACGCATGGGGCGGGACATCCTTGGACGGGCGGTCATTCGTAGAAACCGGGAGTGGGCGCGCCCTTGCGAGCGGCGGCGGGGGGCGTGGTCCGCGCCGGGGCGACCGGCACCGAGGTGACGGGCGCGGACGTGACGGGCGCGGACGTGACGGGGATTGGGGCGGCGGCACCGGCGGTCGGGCGACCCTGGACGGGGGCGGCAATGGTCGGGACCGGGCGCGGCTGGTTGGTCGCCGCGCCGATCTGGCCCAGCAGGACGCGCTCGGCGTCGTTGGGCGCACGCTGCCCATCGGTGGGCAGCGCGATGTCGGAGGGCGAACTGACCGGCTTGACCAGATAGGGGGTGATGATGATCACCAGCTCGGTCTCGCTCCGCTTGAAGGCGTTCGACCGGAACAGCGATCCGATCAGCGGCAGGTCGCCCAGCCACGGTGTCTTCTCGATCGAATTGTCGCGGCTGTTGGACAGCAGGCCGCCGATCATCATGCTCTGGCCAGACCCCAGTTCCAGCGTGGTTTCGGCACGCCGCGTGGTCAAAGCGGGGATCGAGGTCCCGCCGACCGTCACCGCACCCACCGACGAGATCTGCGACACTTCGGGCCGGACGCGCAGCGAGATGCGTCCGTCCGCCAGCACGGTCGGGGTGTAGGACAGGCTGACGCCATATTGCTTATATTCGACCGACACCGCGCCGAAGCCGGTGGCCAGCGGGATCGGAATCTCGCCGCCCGCCAGGAAGGTCGCGGTTTCGCCCGACAAGGCGGTCAGGTTGGGATTGGCGAGCGTCGAGACCTGGCCCAGCGTCTCGCCCAGGTCGATCGCGCCGAGCAGGTCCATGCCCAGCACCCGACCGGCGAGGCCCAGGGTCGTGCCCGAGCTTGCACCGCGATTGAACGTATATTGGGTGGCCGGCTGTCCGGCGGGATTGGTGACGGTGGTGATCGATCCCGCATTGCTGCGGCCCGTGCCGATGCCGAATATGAAGCCGCCACTATTGTCGCGGTTGAGCAGGTTCACACCGATCGACTTGACGAAATTGCGGTTCACCTCGGCGATGCGCACCTGGAGGTTCACCTGCAACGGCGTCGCGGTCTTCAACCGGCTGATGATCCGGGTGTCCTTGCCGACATAGGCCTGGACCAGGCGTTCGGCCTCCGCCCCGTCATCGGGGGCCGCGACCGTGCCGGTCAGCAGGATCAGCCCGTTCATCGGCGTCGCGGTGATCGTCGCCTCGGGCATGGCGAGCTTCAGCATCCGACCGATCGAATCGAGATTGTTGCCGACCCGCACCGTCGTCGCATAGACGACCGCGCCGCCGCGCCCGGTGGCGGAGATGCTGGTCTCCCCCGGCTTCTTGCCGAAGATATAGAGCTGGGTCGGGGAGCGGACCTGCACGTCGGCGATGCTGTCGTCCGCGACGAACAGGTCGGTCATCGGACGGGGCAGGGTGATCAGGCGGGCGCGGCCCGTATTGATCTCCAGCGCGCCCGATCCGTCACGCGCGACGGTGGACCCGTCGGGGTCGGCGTCGGCCCTGGCGGGGGCGGGCGCGAAGAGCAAAGGCGCGAGTATCAGCGCGAAGGCCGCCCCCCGCACCGAGCCCGAGAGTCTGGATCGCATCGCCATCGTCAATTCTTCCCCGCATTGGATGCGTCGCCGGACGTCCCGGAGGAACTGCCGCGCATCACCCGCACCCCGGCATTCTGCGCGACCGTCTGGACACCGGCGGCGGGCGCGGCACCGGGCGCACCGAGCATGCCGCCTTGGTTCGGTGCGGCGTTCGACTGACGCCCCGGTACGGTCCGGCGCTGATAGCGCGACACGTCGCCGCCGGTCGCGAAGGAGGCGCGGTCGATTACCGGTTGCGCGATCGCATCCGAACGACCGTCCGCCATTTCCTCGGGACGCTCGGCCAGCGCGCGCAGCGACAGCGACAGGGTGCCGACCGTCTGCGCGACCGCCAGTTGCTCGGCCATTTTCGGCGTCGCCTCGACGGTGACGGTGGTGAAGGTGTGGACCGGCGTCTTGCCGTCGTCACCCGCCATGTTGTCGGTGCGCTGGTCGGTCGCCAGCACGCGGACGTTGCGCAGGATGGTTTCCGAAACCTTCAGCGGCGGGCCGTCGCCGCCGCCCGCGACGTCCTGGGTCAACACCATGTCGATCCGGTCGCCGGGAAAGACGAAGCCCGCCACTGCCGTCTGGGCGGAGACGGGGACGGTGACGGCGCGCATGCCGGGCGTCAGCGCGGCGGCCAGAAAGCCCCGATCGCCCGGACGCACCACGGCACCCTGGGTCAGCGGCTGCCCGGCGGTGATCGCATAGCGCAGCACCGTGCCCTGCAGCTTCGCGACATCGGCCTGGCCCTTCACATAATAGGCGCCGGCGACCATGTCCTTGGGCCAGGGCTGGAATTTCAAGGCGGTCGTGTCGATGATCGTGCCCACCGGCAGGGTGCGGGTGGCGACCAGGACTTCGGCCTGCGGCACGGCGGGGGCGGCGATGACGGCGGCCTCTGCCGGCGGCGCACTGTTGCCCGACGTGATCGCCCGCGCGAATAGGGCGGTCACCCCCGCGATCAGCAGGGCCCCCACCAGCAGCAAGACTTTACGACTGTCCATCCTGTCTCTTCGGCCTCGGTGCCGAGCCCGTTGCTCGGCCTGTATGTGACGTTAAGTATGGAGGAAGGGGTTAAATATCGGTTCCCGCAGGATCAGCAGCGCCGCAACCGTGATGGCGACGCCATAGGGCACCTCGATCGCGCGGGCCTCGCCGGTCGCTCCTCGGCGGCGCAGGCGGTGGTCGACCAGCATCGCCAGTGTGATCGCCCCGCCCGCGATCGACATGATCAGCAGCATCCGGAACAGCGACGGCAGCGGCAGCCACAGCGCGATCGCCGCGATCATCTTCACATCGCCCCCGCCCATCATGCCGATGCGAAAGGCCTGCGCGAACAACAGGAAGACGCCGACCGCCACGGCCAGCCGCAACGCCATGTCGGGCCACAGGGGCAGGCCGCTGGCCCACCACCACAGCGGCGCGAGCAGTGCGATCGCGATGTTCTTGCGGTCCGCGATCTCCCGGGTCCGCGCATCCTCTATCCCCGCCGACAGCAGCAGCAGCACCAGCGCGACGAGCAGGGCGATGCGGACAATGGTCCATTCCATGGCACAACGCCCTAGACGGCAGGGCTTTCAAAACCGTAACCGGGAAGCGGATGATCGACAGCCTTTCCCTTCGCCGAACCTTTCCCGCCGATGCGCGGGTGACGCGGTGGATCGCGCCCGACGGATGGGATCACCGGCGCTTCGACTGGGCGGCGGCGCGGCCCGTCGGGCGGTTGCTGTTCCAGACCGGGCGGGCCGATGTCATCGAGAAATATCTGGAGGTGTTCGCGCATCTGGTCGCGGGCGGGTGGAGCGTCACCGCCTTCGACTGGCGCGGGCAGGGCGGATCGGGGCGGCTGCTCGCCGATCGCCATGTCGGGCATGTCGGCGCGTTTTCGGTGCTGGTCGAGGATCTTAGCGCCTTCTGGACCGAGTGGCGGGCGGAAGGGGACGGCGCGGGGCGCCATGTCCTGCTCGGCCATTCGATGGGCGGGCATCTGGCGCTGCGGGCGGCGGTCGAGGGGGCGGTCGCGCCCGACGCGCTGATCCTGGTCGCGCCGATGCTGGGGCTTCGCCTGCCGACCGGGCCGTTGCTGGGCACGGGGATCATCGGCCTGATGAACGCGCTGGGCCGGGGCGAGCGCGCGATCTGGCGGGCGGGGGAGGAGCCGGGCCTCCACACCCGCCAGCGCAACCTGACCCATGATGTCGAGCGGTTCGAGGACGAAGCCTATTGGTATGGGCGATCCCCCGATCTGGCGCTGGGCCCGCCGAGCTGGGGGTGGCTGCGCTCGGCATCGCGATCGATGCGGGCGCTGTTGCGTGATCCCCGGCTAGACCGGCTGTCGATCCCGATCCTGATGCTGATCGCCGAGGCGGACCGGCTGGTCGATCCGGGCTGTTCGCTTCGGGTCGCCGCCCGGATCGGTGCGCAGGTCGAGCGTTTCGGGCCCGAGGCGGCGCATGAACTGTTGCGCGAGGTCGATCCGGTCCGGCTGCGGGCGCTGGCGGCGATCGATTCCTTCCTGAGCGGGATCGCGGCGTGACCTATGACATCGCGATCGTCGGGGCGGGGATGGCCGGGGCGAGTCTGGCCGCTGCGATCGGACGGCGCGCGCGGGTCGTGCTGATCGAGGCGGAGGATATGCCGGGCCGCCACGCGACGGGGCGCTCGGCGGCTTTCTGGTCCGAAACCTATGGTGGCCCGGCGGTGCAGCCGCTGACCACCGCCTCGGGCCCGGCGTTGCGGGAGGGCGGGTATCTGACCCCGCTGGGCTCGCTGCATATCGGGCGAGCGGGAGATGCGGATCGGGTCGAGCGGTTGCTGTCCGATTTCGCGGGCACGGGCGTGGCGCTGTCGCGGGTCGATCCCGCCGCTCAGGTTCCCGGCCTGCGCCCCGAATGGCGGCTGGGCGTGTGGGAGCCGAGCTGCGCCTATATCGACGTCGCCGCGCTGCATGCCGATTATCTAGCGGCGGCGCGGGCGAGCGGGGCGGTGGTGATGACCGACGCCGCGCTGCTGCATGCCGAGCGGCGCGACGGGGCATGGCGGCTGGACACCCGCGCGGGTCCGGTCGCCGCGACCCTGCTGGTCGACGCCGCTGGAGCCTGGGCGGACCGGGTCGCCGCGATGGCGGGCGTCGCGCCCATCGGCATTACCCCCTATCGCCGCACCATGGTGCAGTTGCGCACCGATCCGCCCGCCCCGGCGGCTCTGCCGCATGTCGTGGACATTGCGGGCGGCTTTTATTTCAAACCCGAGGCGGGGGGGCGGCTGTGGCTGACCCCGCATGACGAGACGCCGAGCATTCCCTGCGATATCGCGCCGGAGGAATGGGACGTCGCGGTGGCGATCGACCGGCTGGAAAAGGTCGTCGACTGGCGCGTCGAGGTGGTCGAGCGTCGCTGGGCGGGCCTGCGCAGCTTCGCCCCCGACCGCGCCCCGGTGTACGGCTATGATAGGAAGGTGCCGGGCTTCTTCTGGTGCGCGGGGCAGGGGGGCTTCGGTATCCAGACCGCCCCTGCGGCGGCGGCCATGGCGGTGGCTTTGCTATTGGGTGAGGGGGGCATGCCGGGGGGCGTGGATGCGGGGCGTTATGGGGTCGAGAGGTTCTCGACCTAAATAACGCCGCTCGTGCGGCCTTCCCGATCGGTGTCGAGGCTTGGAGCCGCTCGACGTTCACCTTGATCCTCCCCTGTAAGGGGAGGGGGACCATGCGCAGCATGGTGGAGGGGTGTCCCCCGTCTCAAGAGCGCGACACCCCTCCGTCAGGCCTGACGGCCTGCCACCTCCCCTGCAAGGGGAGGAATGTATGAATGTCGATCCGTTTTAAAAAGGCAGCGGAGCGATATCCGGCTCTATCCAATCCTGGCGGGCCGGGACGCTGAACAGACATTCGCGGCTCCAATAGGCGAACAGCCAATTCGGATCACCGAAACGGGATGCCATCAAGGTCGAATGCACGACATGGAGGGGCGCATTTTCCGGGTGGCTCGCAAGATGGTCGGCCGCTCCGCGCATCGATGCCAGGGTGATCGTGTGATGATAGCCGCCCGTGTCGGTGTTCGCGGTCCCGGTCGCCTCGTTGTAGCGGCAGATGAGCCTACGTATCGCGCTCGCTTCGGTAAGGTCGCGGCGATGGCGGCACAGCCAGAGTGCCGCCGCGAAATGACCCGCATGGGTCCATTCGCTTCTGGGTAAGGTACGATCGATCACGCCCGACGCGATGCGTTCGATGGCGGCTTCGTCCCGGTAATACATGGCCCTGTTGTCCTTATGATCAGGCCCAACCGGCATAAAAAACCCCGCCGATTGGGCGGGGTGGTCAGCATCAAGTCTAGGGATAAGGTCTTCAGCTATCCCATGAACCGTGCGCGCGCACAAACACCGCCGTCCGATTGCGGCGTTGTTGTTGGATGCAGGCGGTCACACGGATCATGCGCGTTTCGTACCATCGCTCCATTGGGCGCTCAAGCCGATTTCCTTTCCACGCTTCCTCGGCACGAAACCGAACGCATGGGCCGATCCGGTTTCCGCTATTTCCGAAACGCATCCGCCGCGTCGCTGGCCAGTCGGTCGGCGCGCTCATTGTCGGGGTGGCCCGCATGGCCCTTGACCCATTTCCATTCGATCTGGTGGCGCTCGGCGGCGGCGAGCAGCGCCTGCCAGAGTTCGGCATTCTTGACCGGCTTCTTGTCCGCCGTCCGCCAGCCGTTGCGCTTCCAGCCGTGGATCCACTTGGTCAGGCCGTCCATCACATAGCGGCTGTCGGTCGACAGCGTGACGGCGCAGGGACGCTTGAGCGCGTTCAGCGCCTCGATGGCGGCCATCAATTCCATGCGGTTGTTGGTGGTCAGCTCCTCGCCGCCTGACAACTCCTTTTCATGGGTGCCCGAGCGGATCAGCGCGCCCCAGCCGCCGGGGCCGGGATTGCCCTTGCACGCGCCGTCGGTGGCGATCTCGACCGGGGTCACAGGCCCGCCTTTCCGTCGCGATAGGCGAGGTAGCGCCGCCAATAGGCCAGCGGGTCCTTGCGCGTCACCAGCGCGTCCGCGGGGGTGTTGAGCCAGTCCCAGGCCCGCGACAAAGCGAAGCGGATGCACGCGCCCATGGCCAGCCGTGCGAAGGCCGCCCGTTCGGCGTCGGACAGGGGGAAGTGGCGCTGATATCCCTCGATCAGCGCCGCGCCGATCTCCGGCACATGGGTTTCACCGCTTGCATCGAAGCTCCAGGCCGAGTGCATGATGGCGAGGTCATAGATGCGGAAATCGGTGCAGGCGAAATAGAAGTCGATCAGCCCCGTCACCCGGTCGCCCAGCACCAGCACATTGTCGGGAAACAGATCGGCATGGACGACGCAAGTATCGAGCGACTGGCTTTCCCAACCGGGCAGCACGGTATCGAGCGCCTCGGCCATCGCATCGTGCAGGCCCGGTTGAATCCGGTCGAGGTCGCGCCCGCATTGCTCGAACAGGGGCCGCCAACTGGCATGGCCCATCGAATTGGGCCGGTTCAGCGGAAAATCCGCGACCGCGCGGTGCATCGCCCCCATCGCGTCCGCCGCCGCCAGCGCCTGTGCCGGGGTGGGGTGCGACAGGGATACGCCGGTCAGGAACTGGATCAGGCAGGCGGGGCGACCGGCCAGTTCCTGAATCTCCACGCCCTGCCGGTCCTTGATCGCGGGCGGCACGGCCAGCCCCTTGGCCGCCAGATGGTCGAGCAGCGCCAGGAAGAAGGGCAGGTCGCCCGACGCCACGCGCTTTTCGTACAGCGTCAGGATGAAGCGCGCGGTCGTGGTGTCGACCAGATAATTGCTGTTCTCGACGCCCTCGGCGATCCCCTTGGCGGAGATTAGCTCGCCCACGTCATAGCGTTCCAGAAACGCCGACAGCGCCTCGGCCGAAACCTGCGTATAGACGGCCATGGTTCAGGCGGCCGTTTCCAGCCCGCGGGGCAGCTTGAAGGCGATGGTCTCGCGGGTCGTCTCTTCCTCGCGCTCGCTGACGGTGAAGCGTTCGGACAGGCGGTCGACCAGCTCGCGGACCAGCAGTTCGGGCGCGGACGCGCCGGCGGTCAGGCCCAGCGTCTTCACCCCGTCCAGGAACGTCCAGTCGAGATCGGCGGCACGCTGGATCAGCATGGCGCGCTTGCCCGCACGCTCGGCGACTTCGACCAGCCGCAGCGAGTTGGACGAGTTGGGCGCACCGATCACCAGCACCGCATCGCATTCGGCGGCGATCGCCTTGACGGCGGCTTGGCGGTTCGAGGTGGCGTAGCAGATATCCTCGCCGCGCGGGGCCAGGATGCTGGGGAAACGACGCTGCAATGCCTCGATGGTGGCGGCGGTGTCGTCGACCGACAAGGTGGTCTGGGTCAGGAAGGCGAGATTGTCGGGATCGGCGGGGGAGAGGGCCTCGACATCCGCGACCGTCTCGACCAGCGACATGGAGCCTTGCGGCACCTGGCCGAAGGTGCCGATGACCTCTGGGTGGCCGGCATGGCCGATGAAGACGATGTGGCGACCCATCTCGACCAGCCGTTCGGCCTGGCGATGCACCTTGGAGACTAGCGGGCAGGTGGCATCGAAATAGGCCAGGCCCCGGTTTTCCGCATCGGCGGGCACCGATTTGGGCACGCCGTGCGCCGAGAAGACGACATGCGCATTGGCGGGCACCTCGTCCAATTCCTCGACGAAGACCGCGCCCTTGGCCTTCAGGCTGTCGACCACGAACTTGTTGTGGACGATCTCGTGCCGGACATAGACGGGCGCGCCGTGCTTTTCGAGCGCCAGCTCGACGATGCGGATGGCGCGGTCCACCCCGGCGCAGAATCCGCGCGGTGCGGCGATCAACAGGTCCAGCGGCGGCTTCGGGGCATCAGTCATGGGGACGGCTCTACGCCATTGCTTGCGTGCGTCCAACCCGGTTCCTATGCTGGCGGCCAAACCGGCATCCTGCTTCGGCATCCAGAATAGGCGTTTCGACCTGTGAAAGCATCGCTACTCGTTCCCGTCGCCCTTGCGCTCGTCGTCGGGGGTTGCGCCCGTACCGGTGAGATCGACGCCTCGGGCGGCATCACCGCCGTGCGCTCGGCCTGTCCGGTGGTCGGAGTCGCGGCGGGAACCGGCGACATCACCCTGTTCAAGACGCCGGGCGCGACGGATGAGCGGTCGATCGATCTGGTCGCCAACATGACCAATGTCCGGGGCAATTGCGCGGATTCGGGCACCGACATCGTCACCAGCGTGACCTTCAATGTCGAGGCGCGGCGCACCGACACCACGGCGGCGCGCGACGTGGTGCTGCCCTATTATATCGCGATCGTGCGCGGCGGGACCAATGTCGTCGCCAAGCGGATCAGCCGCGTCAACGTGCACTTCGACGCGGGCCAGGCGCGCGGTCAGGTCGCCGGGGAGGCATCGGCCACCGTCGCGCGCTCGGCGGCGACGCTGCCCGACGATGTCCGCGAAAAGCTGACCCGCCGCCGCAAGGCCGGGGACGAGGATGCGGCGGTCGATCCGCTGACCAACCCCGAAGTCCGCCAGGCGGTGGCGAGCGCCAGCTTCGAGGCGCTGGTCGGGTTCCAGCTGACCGATGCGCAGTTGCGGTACAACGCGACTCGTTGATCCCAATCCTCCCCGGTACGGGGAGGTGGCAGCCCGAAGGGCTGACGGAGGGGGGCTTCGGCGTAGGACGTCCCCTGCGGCACGCCCCCTCCACCATGCTGCGCATGGTCCCCCTCCCCGTGCCGGGGAGGATTTTGATCCTATCCACATCTTTGCGCCCCCCGTCATCGTTCCCCGATTGACTTGGCGCAACCCGCCCGGCAGAGGGCGGCGGTCGATGACGGGCATGTCCGTCATAGGCGCGCGCGGGAGAGCGTCGGGTGGGTCTTTCAGGCCGTCACACCCCGGCCGCCGAAGGAGCAACCACCCCGGAATCTCTCAGGCAAATGGGACCGCGCGATCGCCATCGACACTCTGGAAAGCGCGACTTGGCCTTGGGGTCTTGGCGCCACCGAAGGGGTAAGCCGGATATTACGGCGAAAGCTCTCAGGTTCCGTGACAGAGGGGGATCGGATCGGGTAGGAGACATGCGTCCCTAGCCGACACCCTTTTGACGGAGACCGGCCCCGTGAGCGACGCAACCGACCTAAATGTAGAAGACGCCCCCGAGGGTCAGGAGATCATCCAGACGCTGCCGCTGGACGCATGGCATCGTGCGCGCGGCGGGCGGATGGTCCCGTTCGCCGGATACGAAATGCCGGTCCAGTATGAAGGCATCATGGCCGAGCATCTCTGGACCCGCGAATCGGCCGGTCTGTTCGACGTGAGCCATATGGGCCAGGTGGTCTTCACCGGCGAGAACGGCCTGGCGTCGGTCGCCGCCGCGCTGGAGAAAGTCCTGCCGGGCGACATCACGGGTCTGGGCGACCGGAAGAACCGCTATTCGCTGCTGCTGAACGAAGAGGGCGGCATCCTCGACGACCTGATGGTGACCAAGCGCACCCTGGACGGCGCGGAAGAGCTGTACATGGTCGTCAACGGCGCGACCAAATATGATGACATCGCCTATCTTCTCGACTTCATCCCCGATGATGCGACCCTGAACCTGCTCGACGAGCAGGCGCTGCTGGCTCTCCAGGGCCCGAAGGCGGTCGATGCGCTGTCGCGGATCGTGCCGGGCGTCGAGGCCTTGGTGTTCATGACCGCCGCCGACTTTAGCTGGAACGACGTGCCGCTGTGGATCAGCCGTTCGGGCTATACCGGCGAGGACGGTTACGAGATTTCGATCCCCGCGGAACATGCCGCCGCCTTTGCCGACCTGCTCTGCGAACAGGCCGAGGTGAAGCCGATCGGCCTGGGCGCGCGCGACTCGCTGCGTCTGGAGGCGGGGCTGCCGCTCTATGGCCATGACCTCGATCCCGAGACGACGCCGGTGATGGCCGATCTGGGCTTTGCGCTCGCCAAGAAGCGTCGCGAGGCGGCCGACTTCCTGGGCGCCGAGCGTATCCTCGCCGAGCGCGAGAATGGTCCCGCCGTCAAGCGCGTCGGACTGACCGTCGCGGGCCGCCAGCCGGTGCGCGAGGGCGCGTCGGTGGTCGCCGAGGATGGCTCGGTCATCGGGCGCGTCACCAGCGGCGGCTTCGCCCCCTCGATGGGCGCGCCGATCGCCATGGCCTATGTGCCGACCGAGCTGGCGACGCCCGGCACCACCCTCAAACTGCTTCAGCGCGGCAAGACCCATGACGCCACCGTCACGGCCATGCCCTTCGTCCCCCATCGTTACGTTCGTTCAGGAGCCAAGTGACCATGAGCCGCTATTTCACCGAAGATCATGAGTGGATCGACGTCGACGGTGATGTCGGCACGGTCGGCATCTCCGATTACGCGCAGGGCGCGCTGGGCGACATCGTGTTCGTCGACGTCCCCGAGGAAGGCCGTGAGCTGGCCAAGGGCGACGAGGCCGCCGTGGTCGAGTCGGTCAAGGCCGCGTCGGACGTGTACGCGCCGGTGTCGGGTACGGTTATCGAGGGCAATGCCCAGCTGGCCGACGAGCCGGGCCTGGTGAACACCGATCCCGAAGGCGAGGGCTGGTTCTTCAAGATCACCCTGTCGGACGCGTCGGAGCTGGACGGCCTGATGGACGAGACCGCCTACGCCGCGTTCGTCGCGAAGCTCTGACCTTCTTACTCCCCTCCCGCAGGCGGGAGGGGTTGGGGGAGGGGACTCGCTCTCCCCCGATCATCAGGCTCGTTGAAGCCGACTGCCCTCCCCCGACCCCTCCCGCCTGCGGGAGGGGAGAAGAAGGGGATGGGCGATGACCCCTCCATCCGCGAGGTTTTCGGGGTGAGGGGCGGAGAAATGGAACGCATGCGCTACCTGCCCCTTACCTCTTCCGACCGTGCCGAGATGCTCTCGGTCATCGGCGCGGGTTCGGTCGATGACCTGTTCGTCGACGTGCCCGAATCCGCCCGCCTGTCCGGCCCCATCGAGGGTCTCCCCGCCCACGCCTCCGAACTGGCGGTCGAGCGGCACATGACCGCGCTTGCCCGCAAGAACATGGTCGCGGGCGACGTGCCCTTCTTCCTGGGCTGCGGCGCGTATCGGCATCATGTCCCCGCCAGCGTCGATCACCTGATCCAGCGCGGCGAGTTCCTGACCGCCTACACGCCCTATCAGCCGGAAATCGCGCAGGGCACGCTGCAGATGCTGTTCGAGTTCCAGACGCAGGTCGCGCGTCTGCTCGGCACCGATGTCGCCAACGCCTCCATGTATGACGGCTCGACCGCCTGCTGGGAAGCGATCGGCATGGCGCGGCGCATCACCAAGAAGTCCAAGGCGATCCTGTCCTCGGGCCTGCACCCGCATTACGTCTCGGTCGCCAGGACCATGGCGAAGTATACCGGCGACACGCTGGAAACGGCCGCGCCCGTCCTGACCGCCGAGACCGATATCGACCGGATGATCGCGGCGATCGACGCGGACACGTCCTGCGTCGTCGTCCAGTACCCGGACATTCTCGGCCGCATCGCCGACCTGACCCCGCTGGCCGAGGCGTGCCACGCCAAGAAGGCGCTGCTGATCGCCGTCGTGACCGAGCCGGTCGCGCTGGGCGCGATCCGCTCGCCGGGTGAGATGGACGCCGACATCGTCGTCGGCGAAGGCCAGTCGCTGGGCGTCGGGCTTCAGTTCGGCGGGCCTTATGTCGGCCTGATGGGCTGCAAGGATAAGTATATCCGCCAGATGCCGGGCCGCTTCTGTGGCGAGACGGTGGACGCGGACGGCAAGCGCGGCTTCGTGCTGACGCTGTCGACCCGCGAGCAGCATATCCGCCGCGAAAAGGCGACGTCGAACATCTGCACCAATTCGGGGCTGTGTGCGCTCGCCTTCTCGATCCACATGACTTTGCTGGGCGAGGCGGGTCTGCGCCGGATGGCGGGGATCAACCATGCCAATGCGTGCCGCGCGGCGGACCGTCTGGCGAAGGTGCCGGGCGTCAAGCTGGTCAATGACGTGTTCTTCAACGAGTTCACGCTGGACCTGGGTCGTGAGGCGCGGCCCATCGTGCGGACGCTGGCCGAGCGCGGTGTGCTGGCGGGCGTGTCGCTCGGGCGGCTCTATCCGGGCGAGGAGGCTCTCGCGAACGGATTGGTAGTGGCGGTCACCGAGACGGTGACGGCGGAGGATATCGAGACGCTTGCCCAAGCGCTTGAGGAGGTGCTGGCATGACGATCAACCAGAGCGGCTGGAAGCCGACGAGCCCCGAAGCCAACACGGGCGAAGCGCAGGCGACCTTCACCGGCAACCGCGCGCTGATGCTGGAAGAGGCCCTGATCTTCGAGATCGGCGACAGCGAGACGACCGGCGTCGACTTCGCGGACGGCGATGTCGCCGGTTCGCGGCTGGGCGACCTGAGCCGCAAGGGCCCCATCGGCCTGCCCGGCCTGTCGGAGCCGGAGACGGTGCGCCACTATACCCGTCTGTCGCGCCAGAATTACGCGATCGACCTGGGGCTCTTCCCGCTGGGTTCGTGCACGATGAAGCACAATCCGCGCCTGAACGAGAAGATGGCACGCCTGCCCGGTTTCAGCGACGTGCATCCGCTCCAGCCCGTCGACACGGTGCAGGGCGCGCTGGAGGTCATTCACCAGCTGGCGCATTGGCTGGTCACGCTGACCGGCATGACCTCGGTCGCGATGAGCCCCAAGGCGGGCGCGCATGGCGAACTGTGTGGCATCCTGGCGATCAAGGCGGCGCTGGAGAAGCGCGGCGAGGGCCATCGCAAGGTAATCCTGGTGCCCGAATCGGCGCACGGCACCAACCCGGCGACGGCGGCGTTCGCTGGCTTCTCGGTCGAGGATATTCCCGCGACCGAGGACGGCCGTGTCGACACGGCGGCGCTGAAGGCACGGCTGGGGCCGGACGTGGCGGGCGTGATGATCACCAACCCGAACACCTGCGGCCTGTTCGAGCGCGACCTGAAGGACATTTCCGACGCGGTCCACGCGGCGGGCGGCTATGTCTATTGCGACGGCGCGAACTTCAACGCCATCGTGGGCCGTGTGCGTCCGGGCGATCTGGGCGTCGATGCGATGCACATCAACCTGCACAAGACCTTCTCGACTCCGCATGGCGGTGGCGGGCCGGGTTCGGGGCCGGTGGTGTTCTCCGAGGCGCTGACCCCGTTTGCGCCTTTGCCCTTCGTCGAGAAGACGGACGAGGGCTTCCGTCTGGTCGAGGAAGAGAATGCCGACGACCATCATGCCGACAGCTTCGGCCGCATGGTCGCCTTCCACGGCCAGATGGGCATGTTCACCCGCGCGCTGACCTATATCCTCAGCCATGGTGCGGACGGCCTGCGCCAGGTCGCCGAGGATGCGGTGCTGAACGCCAATTATGTCCTGCGTTCGCTGGAGAACACGCTCGACGCGCCGTTCGCCAAGAGCGGGCCTTGTATGCACGAAGCCATCTTCTCGGACGAAAATCTGGCGGAGGGCTTCTCGACCATCGACGTCGCCAAGGCGCTGATCGACGAGGGCTTCCACCCGATGACCATGTATTTCCCGCTGGTCGTCCACGGTGCGATGCTGGTCGAGCCGACCGAGACCGAGTCCAAGGCGGCGCTCGACCAGTTCATCGGCGCGCTGGCGTCGGTGGCGGAGCGTGCCAAGGCGGGCGACCCGTCGCTGAAGACCGCGCCGCACTTCGCGCCCCGCGCGCGCCTCGACGAAACGCTGGCTGCGCGCAAGCCCGTGCTGGTGTGGAAGGACAAGGCGGCCTGACTGGCTGACGCTGCTGCCCTCACCCTTCCGGCGCTGACGCGCCTCCCTCCCTCTCCCATCGGGAGAGGGAAGGGGCCCGCCCGCGAATGCGGGTGGGAAGGGTGAGGGCAGTTTGTCGGTCAAAGCGCCGTTACCAACGAAATCCCGCCGAGAATCACCCCCGGCGCATTGGCCAATACGATCGGCCAGTCGCGCTTCTCGCGCAGAAACCCGTAGGCCACCCAGAGCGAACAGTTGATCATCGTCGCCAGCGGCTGGATCACCGACCCCTTCTGCCCCGCCAGATTGAGCTGGATCTGGTCGATATAGGACAGGTACATCGCCACGGCCGTCGCCGTCGCGATCCAGCCGAGCAGCATCAATTTGCGTTCGCTCACAGGTCTTTGGTCCCCTTTTTATGACAGGTAAATCGATTGAAGTCCGGGCCCCCAACGCGCAAGCGAAGCGGGACGCTCCGAGCCGGGGGAGGGACGAAGATGCGATTTGACGCCGATCAGGCCGCAACGCTGGAGACGATCCTGCGCTGGCGGCGGGATGTCCGCCATTTCCGGAACGATCCGGTGGACGAGGGTGTCCTGGCACGGCTGGCGGAGGCGATGGCGCTCGCCCCGTCGGTCGGCAATGCGCGGCCATGGCGGGTGATCCGGGTGGAGGATCCCGCCTTGCGCGCCGCTATCCGTGCCGATTTCGAGCGATGCGATGCAGAGGCGGCGGCGGCCTATGGCGGTGAGCAGGCCGCCGCCTATCGCGCGCTGAAGCTCGCAGGATTGGACGCCGCGCCGGTGCAACTGGCGGTCTTCACCCATATCGATCCGGCGGAGGGCCATGGTCTGGGCCGCCGCACCATGCCCGACACGCTGCGCCAGTCGACCGCGATGGCGATCCATACGCTATGGCTGGCGGCGCGGGCGGCCAATCTGGGGCTGGGGATGGTATCGATCCTGGACCCCGCCGCGATGGAGCGGCTGTTCGCGGTGCCGGAGGATTGGATGTTCTCGGCCTATCTGTGCCTGGGCCATGCCGAGTGGGAGGACGACACGCCGCTGCTCCACCGCGCAGGCTGGCAGGAGAATGCGCCGACGCGATGGGCGGTCCGCTAAGCCGTCACCCCAGCGCAGGCTGGGGCCTTTCTCCGCAAATGCGTCGTCGTTCGGCACAAGATCCCAGCCTTCGCTGGGATGACGGACGAGAACTCAATCCTCCGGGGCGGTGGTCGTCGTCTGCTGCCTGCCCAGCCGCTGTTCGCGCCACACGATGAACAGCCCGCTGGCGATGATGATCGGCGCGCCCATCCAGGTGGCGGACGCGGGCAGCACCCCGAAGATCAGCCAGCCATAGACCGTCGCCCAGATCAGCCCCGAATAATCCATGGGCACCACCGCCGCGACCGGGGCCAGCCGCGATGCACCGGTCAGCGCGATCTGCCCCACGCCGCCGACCAGCCCGATCGATATCAGGATCGCCCAGGTCAGCGCGTCATGGCCCTGGATGTTGAAGCTATAGGGAATGGCGATGAAGGGCAGGGTGAGCGTCGAGAAATAGAAGACCGTCGTCCCCGAAGGCTCGTCACGCAACTGACGCAGCAGGATCGCGACGATCGCCACGAACATCGCCGCCAGCAATCCCACGCCCGCACCGAATAGCGACATGTCGTTCGCCCCCGGCCGCACCACGATCAGCACGCCCGCAAAGCCGATCAGCACCGCGCTCCACCGCTGGATGCCCGTCCGTTCGCCCAGCACCAGCGCGCCCAGCAACGTGGCGAAGATCGGCACGGTGAACTGAAAGGTCGTAGCCTCGGCCAGCGGTAGCAGCAGCACCGCGCCGAAGGTGAAGACCATGCCGACCAGCCCCACCATCGACCGGGCCAGATGCCCCTTGAACCGCGTGGTGCGCAGAGAGCCCAGCCCCGGCCCCGCCATCACGAAACCCAGCACCACCGGCAGCGCGCAGGCCTGTCGCCAGAACATGGTTTCGAACAGGGTCGCCCCGCGCGATTCGGCCAGCTTGATGAGCGCCGACATGGTCGACAGGAAGAAGATGGCGATCAGGCGCAGGCCGATGCCCTTGAGCACGCGGTCGCCGGTCATGACACTGCCCCTAAACGCTGCTCGTCCGCGAAGAAACCCCGGACGCGGCCAGCCCCTTGGCGAACCGCCCCCTTTGCCGCTATCGGGCGGGCATGAAGCACGCTCTGTCCGTCACCCGCGACGCGGATTTCTCCGCCTGGTATCAGTCCGTCATCGCCGAGGGCGATCTGGCCGAGGAATCGGGCGTCCGTGGCTGCATGGTCATCCGCCCCTGGGGCTATGGTATCTGGGAGCGTATCCAGCGGCTGCTCGACGATCGGATCAAGGCGACGGGGCATGAGAATTGCTACTTCCCGCTCTTCATCCCGCTCAGCTATTTCGAGAAGGAGGCCGAGCATGTCGACGGCTTCGCCAAGGAGATGGCGGTCGTCACGCATCACCGGCTGATCGCGGACGGCAAGGGCGGGCTGGTGCCTGATCCCGAGGCGAAGCTGGAAGAGCCCTTGGTCGTGCGGCCGACCTCGGAGACGGTGATCGGCACCGCCTTTGCCCGCTGGGTCCAGTCGTGGCGCGACCTGCCGGTGCTGATCAACCAATGGGCCAATGTCGTCCGCTGGGAAATGCGCACCCGCATGTTCCTGCGCACCGCCGAGTTCCTGTGGCAGGAGGGGCATACCGCCCATGCCACGGTGGACGAGGCGCGGGCCGAGACGCTCCAGATGCTCGAAGTCTACCGCAGCTTCGCCGAGGATTGCCTGGCCATGCACGTCATCGCGGGCGAGAAGCCGGAGAATGAGCGTTTCCCCGGCGCGGTCGAGACCTATTCGATCGAGGCGATGATGCAGGACGGCAAGGCGCTCCAGGCCGGGACCAGCCATTTCCTGGGCGACAATTTCGCCAAGGCCCAGAATATCCGCTTCCAGAATGCCGAAGGCGGACTGGACTTCGCGCAGACGACCAGCTGGGGCGTGTCGACCCGGATGATCGGCGGCATGATCATGGTGCACGGCGACGATGACGGCATGCGCGTGCCGCCCAAGGTCGCGCCGTGGCAGGTGGTGATCGTCCCCATGCTGCGCGACCAGCCGGAGGACGAGGCGCTGCTCGCCTATTGCCGCGACCTGCAAAAGGAACTGGCTGGTCTGTCCGCGCTGGGTGAGCCGATCCGCGCGATGGTCGATGCCCGGGCGCAAAAGGCCGCGACCAAGCGCTGGGGCTGGGTCAAGAAGGGCGCGCCGGTCGTGATCGAGGTCGGCGGCCGCGACATGGCGGGCGGCAATGTGTCTGTGATCCGCCGCGACCGGCTGTACCGCGAGGATGGCAAGCTCGACTCGGTGGTGCAGCCGCGGGGCGACTTCGTGTCGGGCGTGGCGGACCTGCTGGCCGACATCCAGGGCGAACTCCACCGCCAGTCGACCGAGCGGCTGAAGGCGCAGATCGTGCCCGTCGACGATTGGGCGGGCGTCGAGGCGCATTTTGCCGAGGGCGTGAAGAGCCCCGGCTGGGTCGATGTCCGCTGGGCCAAGCCTACGGGCGACGAACTGGAGCAGGTGGTCGAGAAGTTGAAGGGCCTGAAACTGACCATCCGCAACGCGCCGATGGGCCAGACGGGGTGCGATGACGGCCCCTGCATCTTCACCGGCCGCGCGGCTGTGGAGCGGGTGCTGATCGGCCGGGCGTATTGATCTTGGCACGCCCCTCCCGCAAGCGGG
>NZ_JALNUR010000016.1 GCF_026540895.1 Sphingomonas sp. GM_Shp_1
TTAAGACACCACCTCACCCGGCTCGACGCCCCAGATCGACCCGACCGGCACGAACCCCGCCTGGCCCTTCACATCCAGCCGGCACCAGCCGCCATTGCACTCGCTGATCCGCCCGACGACGCCGGGGGCGGCGCGCCACAGCGTCTTGGCATTCTCATTCGGGACCGAGCGCATCGGCAGCGGGTCCGTCCCGCGCACGATGGCGGTGCGGGTGTTGCGCAACAGGACGGACAGCATCCACCCCTCGGTCCCGTCGGGGTCCTGCACCTTGCGCCATTCCTTGAACGCGGCGACGATCTTCACCGGCAGATCGGCCCGGCGATAGGTCCAGCTGGCCGGATAGGTGCGCGCCGGGCCGGTCCGCATCCGCGCCACCGAGGCGCCGATCGAGCCGTAATAGGGCATGGCCCGCTTTTCCGGCGCGGCGATCGCCGCGGGGGCGATCGGCCCCGCCGACAGCATCACCGACAGCAAAGCCAGCCCGATCATGGACCTGCGCATTCCGTTTCCCTTTTTCCGCCCGCTCTCGTCTTTGGGCTCTACGCCGATGCGGGGGGCCGCTTCAACCTCTGGATGGCCGCATCGCCGGTTGACGGACCGCCGGGCATGCCGCAATCCGGTGGCCATGGTCGATCCGCGCCGCTGCCTGAACCCCAGGGTGGTCGTCACCCGCGAACTGCCCGATCCCATCATGGACCGGATGGCCGCGCTGTTCGACACGCACCTCAATCGCGGCGACGAGAAGATGAGCCAGGCCGCGCTCGCCGCCGCCATGGCCGATTGCGACGTGCTGGTCCCCACCGTCACCGATGCGATCGACGCCGATCTGATCGCGGGCGCAGGTCCCCGGCTGAAGCTGATCGCCAATTTCGGGGCGGGTGTGAATCATATCGACCTGAAGGCCGCGCGGGCGCGCGGGATCATCGTCACCAACACGCCCGGCGTCCTGACCGAGGATACCGCCGACATGACGATGGCGCTGATCCTGTCGGTGCCGCGCCGCTTGGCCGAGGGCGAGAAGCTGGTCCGCTCGGGCGCGTGGAAGGGGTGGAGTCCCGGCGGGATGCTGGGCCACCGGATCGGCGGCAAGGCGCTGGGCATCGTCGGCATGGGGCGGATCGGCCAGGCGGTCGCGCGGCGCGCGCGTGCCTTCGGCCTGTCGATCCATTATCACAACCGCCGCCGCCTGCCCGCCAGTATCGAGGAGGAGTTGGGGGCGACCTGGTATCCCGATCTCGACGCGATGCTGGGCGCGGTCGACATCGTGTCGATCCACACGCCGCTCAACGCCGACAGCCACGACCTGATCGACCGCCGCCGCATCGCCCTAATGCGCCCCCATGTCTACCTGATCAACGCCAGCCGGGGCGGGATCGTCGACGAGGAGGCGATGGTCGACGCGCTGGAGGCGGGCAGGCTGGCGGGCGCGGGGCTCGACGTCTGGCGGCACGAGCCGGAGATAGACCCGCGCCTACTGGCGCTCCCCAATGTGGTGATGACGCCGCATATGGGCTCGGCGACGCTGGAGGGGCGCATGGCCTCGGGCGAGAAGGTCATCGCCAATATCCGCAGCTGGGCCGATGGCCACCGACCGCCGGACCAGGTGCTGGAGGGGTGGCTTTAGGGCGGGTTGCGACCCTCCCCTGATCCATATCAAAATGTTGCGGCGCGGAACCGTCGGGGAGCCGCCGCATTCCCCCTCCTGTTATTCAACAGGAGCTACCTCTATGAAAAAGCTAGCAATCGGCCTGACCCTCGCCGCCGCCGCCGTATCGATGTCGGCCTGTTCGACGCTGAAGGGCGCGGCGATCGGTGGTGCGGGCGGCGCGGGTGTCGCGGCGGCGACCGGGGGTAGCGTCGAAAAGGGTGCAGCGGTCGGCGGCACGGCGGGTGCCGTGGTCGGCACCGTCGCGGACTGACCTTACCTTGCGGGAGTTCCTGCCTCGGGCGGGGCTCCCGCCGCCTCCAGCGCCGCCGCCCGAGCGGCGTCCTTGGGTCGACCGAACCGGCGGAACAGACCCAGCAACTCGGCACGATCGGGTACGAACAGCGCGCCCCCGCCCAGCATCACCCGTTCGCGGGAGCGCGGCTTGACCGGATGCCAGACATTCGCTTCGGCGACGCAGAATCCCGCCATCACCTCGACCGGCACCGGCGGCACCATCCAGCGGGCGAAGACCGTCGAGCGAAACAGCGGGTCCGGCGACATGTCCAGCGGCACTATGCCGAGCCGATCCAGCACCGCCCCGGCCAGGCCCTCCTCGACCAGCAGATCGACGTCCTTGACCGTCCCGGCCTCGATCCCGTGCAGCGCCACGCCCGCGCTGCCGATGATCCACCAGTCGCGTGGAAAGGACACCATCGCCTCGGCCACGTCCTGCAACGTCGCGCGAAGCTCCGGCGTCATGGCGTCGATCAGTCGCCGGTCAGGATGCGGTCGACCAACTGCTTCACGGTCGGCACGAACCCGTTCGAGTAGAAGGGATCGCGCTTGAAGTTGTAGGCCGCATGCCCCGCGAACATCAGGTTCTGCTCGACATCGCCGCCATGGGCGATGTCCTGCAGCGTCTTCTGGATGCAGAAGCTGCGCGGGTCGGCCAGGCGACCCGTCGAGTTGGTTTCGCTGTCCGCCCAGCTGGAGAACAGGCACTGCGACAGGCAGCCCATGCAGTCGGCCTGGTCCTTACGGATTTCCTTGGCCTCTTCCGGCGTGACGAAGACCAGCGTGTTGTCCGGCGTCTTCAGCGCCATGGTGAAGCCATGGCCGAACCATTCGCGCGCGCGCAGCAGGTCGCCCTTGGTTACCCAAAAATTCTTGCCCTTCACGCCCACGTCGAGCTGGAAGACATGGTCGCCCGCTTCCTGGGTCGAGAAGGCGATCTGGCGCTCGGAGCGCGCTTCCAGGCTGCGCAGGAAAGGATTGCGCACCGCGCTGGAATAGAAACCGGTCGGCGAGAAGCGATGCAGGAGCACATCGCCCTGCTCGATCGTCATCAACCGCTGCTTCCACTCCTCGGGGATCGGGCTCTCCTGGGTCAGGAGCGGACGGGTGCCGAACTGGAAGGCGATCTTGCCCAGCTCGGGGTTATCGATCCAGTCGTTCCAATCGCGCAGATACCAGACGCCGCCCGCCATCACGATCGGCACCTCGTCCGAAATCCCGCCCTCGCGCATCGTATCGCGCAGCGCTTTCACGCGGGGGTACGGGTCCTGCGGCTGCAACGGGTCTTCGGCGTTGGACAGGCCGTTATGGCCACCGGCGAGCCAGGGATCCTCATAGACCACCGCCGCCAACCATTCCGCCGCCTTGGAATAGGCGCGCTTCCACAGCGCGCGGAAGGCGCGGCCCGAAGAGACGATCGGCAGATAGCTGACCTGGTGATGCGCCGCGATCTCGGACAGCTTGTAAGGCATGCCAGCACCACAGGTGACGCCCGCGACCAGGCCCTTGGTACGCTCCAGCACGCCTTCCAAGACCCGCTGCGCGCCGCCCATTTCCCACAGCACGTTGATGTTGATCGCGCCCTTGCCACCGGCGATGTCCCAGGCGCGCTTCACCTGCTGCACCGCGCCCTCGATGGCATATTCGATCAGTTCCTCGTGCCGCTCGCGCCGGGTCAGCGCGCGGTAGATCTGGGGAATGATCTTGCCCTCGGCGTCATAGCTGTCGGCATTGACCGCGGACACGGTCCCGACGCCGCCCGCCGCCGCCCAGGCACCCGCCGAGGCATGATTGGTCGCAGCGACGCCCTTCCCGCCTTCGATCAGCGGCCAGACTTCGCGGCCGTTGTACAGGATGGGGCTCAAGCCTTTGAACACGTCGTTACCTTGTCTGTCCGAAAGGGTCTCATATAGCGTGTTAGGAACGCTAGGCGAGGGGGAATTAAAGACACGGCCGGGTGCCGGGTTCAACCCAATGCGCCGGGCCGTCCCAGGACCTGTTCGTACAGCGCCTTGTACCGGGCGACCATGTGGCTCTGGTCGAACTCGGCGCGGGCGCGCTGCTGGTTGGCGGCCCCCGCCTGCGCGCGCAGCTCGGGATGCGCGATCAGCGCCTGGATCACGTCGCGCAGCCGCACCTCGTTGGGTGCATCGGCGATGAACGGATGATTGGCCTCCGACACCATCGACCGCACATCGCCCACCGGCAGCGAGGCGATGGGCAAGCCCGCCGCCATCCCTTCCAGCACCGAAATCGGCGCCTGTTCGGACAGCGAGGACAGCGCGACGATGTCGAAATGCCGGATATAATTATAGGGCCGCTCCAGAAAGCCCGGCATGACCAGCCGGTCGGCGATGCCCATGGCGGCGGCGGCCTGCTGGATGGTGGCGCGCTCCGGCCCCTCGCCGACGATGACCAGGCGGAAGCGCCCGGGGATGCCGCCCATCGCGCGGACCAGCATCGGCAGGTTCTTGACCACCCGCAGGCCCGCCAGCGCCCCGACGACGATCTCCTTGGGCTGGCGCACGAAGCCGGGAATGCCGTTCGGATCGGGGTCGCGCGCGTACAGCGCGGTCGCGATGCCGTTGGGGATGCGGTGGACCCGCTCGGCGGGCTGCTTCCAGGTGCGGAGCGCGATGCCCTCCAGCACATGGCTGGGCACCGCCAGCGCATTCGCCGCCGACAGGGCGATGCGGCGATAGATGTTGCGCTCCAGCTTCAGGCCGCGCGCTTCGTCGGCGTTGAACCCGTCCTCGTGATGGACCAGCGGCGGCGCACCCTTGGGATAGACGCGCCGCGCCATCACCCCGTCGATCGCGCCCCAATTATAGGTCAGCACCAGGTCGAAGCGGCGCATATAGGCGGCGATCGCCTCGTACCGCTTGACCGAGGGCTTGCCGGTCAGCGACGGCGCATCCTGTGCGATCTCGTAGCGTATGCCCTTGGCGATCGAATCCCGCGCGCCCAGTTCGTCGGGCAGCCCCGAGACGATGGTGTGCTTGGCCGCATCGCCGAACGCATTCATCAGCGCGACCGCCCGCGCCTCCTTGCCGCCCAGCGAGAAGGAGGAGTGGAGGTGGAGGATGTTCAGCGGTCGGGCCATGCGTGCCGGATTAACGGGCGGCGGCAGAGTTGGAAACCGCTAGTGCCGACCGGCGTCGTTCTTTTCCTCCCCTTGCAGGTAAGGAATGGGATGGCCCTTTAACCCGCCACCCGGTCGAGCAGCCGCCCGATCCCCGCCAGCGCCTCCGGCTCGGTCAGCAGCGGCGTGTGGCCGACATGCGGCACCGTCACCAGTTCGGACGGCGACAGCGCCTCCACCATCCGCTCGGCAACCCCCGCGCTCAATATGTCGGAGCGCTCGCCGCGCACCACCAGCGCCGGCACTCCGTTCAGCGCGTCCAGCGCCGCCCACATGTCCGGCCCCGCCTCGGCATTGGGCACGCGGAACGGCTCGGCGATCTTCAGGTCATAGTCGAGGACGATCCGCCCCGCGCTGGTCAACCGGTGCGTACGCTTGGCCATGGCCAGCCAGTCCTCGATACCCCAGTCGGGATAGACGTCCTCGTTATTCTCCTGGACGCAGCGCGCGGCATGGAGCCAGGTGGGGAAACTCTGTCCCTTCCCCACATAGCCGCGAATCCGCGCCAGCCCGGCGGGCTCGATCTCCGGCCCGATATCGTTGAGCACCGCGCCGGCCAGCCGCCCGCGCGCGGTCGCCGCCAGCACCATCGTCACGATCCCGCCCAGCGACGTGCCGACCGCGACGAAACGGGTGATGCCCAGTTCGTCCAGCAGCGCCTCGACATCCTGGACATAGGTCAGCGGCACATAGGTCATCGGGTCCTTGGCATAGGCGCTCTCACCGCGCCCCCGGAAACTGACCGCGATCAGTCGCGCGCGCCCATCGAGCGCCTCGGCCAGTCCCTCGAAGTCGCGGGCGTTACGGGTCAGGCCGGGCAGGCAGAGGATGGGGGGCAGCGCGTCCAAGCCGGAATAGTCGCGCGCATGAAGCCGCAGGCCGTCCTTCGACCACCAATAACGATTCTCATGAGGAGTCATGCTTGAAGGTTCTCCGGTGCCGTCTCCATATCGCGGTATGCCCCTGTCCCCGCAAGCCTATCGCCCCGCCCGTCCGCTGACCGAGATCGCGGATTTTCTCGCCGATCCGGTGGAGGCGGCGGATTTTCCCCAGACCATCATCCGCTTCCGCAACGACCGCGCCGCCGCTGAGATCGGGCTGGAGACGCTGAGCGATGACGAATGGGTCACGCATCTCGGCCGGTTCTCTCCCCTGCCCGACACGCTGCCGGGGCCGATGGCGCTTCGCTATCACGGCCATCAGTTCCGCCAGTATAATTCCGATTTGGGCGACGGGCGCGGCTTCACCTTCGCGCAGATGGTGGCGAGCGACGGCCGATTGCTCGAACTCGGCACCAAGGGATCGGGGCAGACGCCCTATAGCCGCTTCGGCGATGGCCGCCTGACGCTGAAAGGCGGGGTACGCGAGATCCTGGCGACCGAGATGCTCGAGGCGCTGAACGTCCCCACCTCGCGCACGCTCTCGCTTATCGAGACGGGCGAGGCGCTGCACCGGGGCGACGAGCCCTCCCCCACCCGCTCCGCCGTGATGGTGCGGATGAGCCATGGCCATATCCGCATCGGCAGTTTCCAGCGGCTCGCCTTCGAGCGGGACGAGGCGGGGATGCGACGGCTGGTCGCCTATGTCCTGCGCCATTTCTACGGCGATGAATCGGACGATCCCGTTCGGATGATGACCCTGGTGGCGCAGCGCACCGCGACGCTGGCGGCCCGCTACATGGCCGCCGGGTTCGTTCACGGGGTGCTCAATTCCGACAATATCAACGTGACCGGCGAAAGCTTCGACTATGGCCCGTGGCGGTTCGCGCCCGTCTGGGACCCGGAATTCACCGCCGCCTATTTCGACCAGGCGGGCCTGTACGCGCTCGCGCGGCAGCCCGAGGCGATTCAGTGGGACGTGATGCAACTCGCCTCCAGCCTGCGCCTGATCGCGGAGAGCGATCCGCTGATCGCCGCGCTGGAGGGCTTCGCGACGGCCTATCAGGCGGAGATCGTGACCGCGATCCTCTGGCGGCTGGGGCTGAACCCGCGCGGCGGGACCGAGGACCGGGCACTGGTACAGACGTTCGAGCGGGCGTTGCGCACGTCGCAGGCGGGGATCGACCGCGTCTATTTCGACCTGTTCGGCGGACAGGTGCCCGATCATTATAACGAGACATGGAACGAACTGCGCGACCTGATCGAACCCTATGCACCCCGCCGCGCCCGCGACCACGCCTATTGGCAGGGAGAACCCGAATCGATGCTGATCGACGAGGTCGAGGCGATCTGGGCCCCCATCGCCGAGCGCGACGACTGGACGATGCTGTACGACAAGGTCGAACGGGTGCGGGCGATGGGTGCGGCGCTTGCCGACCCGGATGCGGCGGCCTAGCCTTTCCGCCATGACCGAATTTCTGTCGACATTCGAGCCCGCTACCGGCGCGCTGATCGCCGAGCTTCCCGTTGGGGACGCCCATGCGGAGGTGGCCGCCGCGCGAGCCGCCTGGCCGGGTTGGACCGCCACCCCGTTGAGCGAACGGGTCGAGACGTTGCGCCGCTTCGCCGAGATCGTGCGCGACCGCGCCGATGCCTTTGCCGACCTGATCGCATGCGAAACCGGCAAGCCGCTATGGGAAGCGAAGACCGAGGTGGATACGGTCGTCGCCAAGGTCGCCATCTCGATCACCGCGCAGGCCGAGCGCGCGGGCGAGCGGGCGAGCGAACAGCCGGGCGGCGGTCGCATGGCGCTGCGCCACCGGCCGCATGGCGTGCTGGCGGTGCTGGGGCCCTATAATTTCCCCGCGCATCTGCCCAACGGCCATATCGTGCCCGCCTTGCTGGCGGGCAATACGGTGGTGTTCAAGCCGTCGGAAAAGACCCCGGCGACGGGGGCGTTCCTGATCGGATGCTATCATGCGGCGGGCGTACCCGAAGGCGTCGTGCGGCTGTTGATCGGCGGGCCGGACCAGGGCCGTGCACTGGCCGGACATGACGATATCGACGGGCTGCTCTTCACCGGATCGGCGCGGACCGGCATCGCGCTCAATCGCCAGTTCGCCGAGCGACCGGAGAAAATCTTGGCGCTGGAGATGGGCGGCAACAACCCCATCATCGTCTGGGACGATCCCGATCTGGACGCCGCCGCCACATTGATCGTCCAGTCGGCCTATACCAGTGCGGGGCAACGCTGCACGGCGGGGCGGCGGTTGATCGTGGAGGATCGGCTGTACGATCCGCTGATCGCCGCACTGACCCGGCTGACCGACCGGATCATCGTGGGCGCGCCGCATGACGAGCCCGCTCCCTTCATGGGGCCGGTGATCGACAATGACGCGGCGGAACGGCTTGATATGGCTTTCGGCAAACTCGTCGGCATGGGCGCGCGGGTCATCCGTCCGCTCGAACGCCCGGTCCCCGACCGCCCCTTCCTGACGCCCGCGATCCTCGACGTGACGTGCATGGCCGAGCGGCCTGACGACGAGCTGTTCGGCCCGGTCCTGCAAGTCTCCCGCGCGCATGATTTCGCCGACGCGCTCGCCCAGGCCAACGCCACCCGCTACGGCCTGTCCGCCTCGCTGATCAGCCCCTCGCGCGAGCGGTACGAGCAATTCTGGACCGGTATTCGCGCAGGCATCGTCAACTGGAACCGCCCGACCAACGGCGCGGCATCCAGCGCGCCGTTCGGCGGCATCGGCTGGTCGGGCAATCACCGCCCCAGCGCCTATTACGCCGCCGATTATTGCGCCTATCCGGTCGCCAGCGCCGAGGTCGAGCAGGCTGCCGCGTCGATCCCGATCGGGTTGCGCGGATAGGGAAATGGCCCGGAACCGAGGTTCCGAGCCATCCCATCGCTTAGAAGCGGGCGGAGATGCCGACCCGCAATGTCCGCCCCCGGACCGTGTAATAGGTCGGGAAGGTGTTGAAATAGGAACCCGTTGCGTAATTGGTATCGGACCCGATCAGGGGCGGATCCTTGTCGAACAGGTTCTGCACGTTGAACCGCACGTCGATCCCCTTCACCAACGTGATATTGGTGTTGAAATCGAAATAGCTGTAGCCCGGAATGCGATTGGCTAGCGGATAGGTCTGGCCCGGCGTGGCCGCCAGCACGGTGTTGGTGGACAGCTTGGAATTGCTGGTCGGGCCGGTATAGCGCCAGGTGAAGCCCAGTCCCCCCTTGACCCAGGGAAGCTGCCAGTTCACGCCCGCCACATGCCGCCAGCGCGGCATCGGATCGCCGCAGGCGAAGCCGAAATAGCCCAGGCACGACCAGGGCGTATTGCCCGGTGCGAATTGCCGTTCATACTTGGTGGTCAGCGTGCCGTTGAAGTTCAGGCCGAAGGTGCCGATATTGTCGGCAAGGCCCAGACGCTTGGGGTCCAGCGCATAGTTCGTGCTGAAATCGATACCCCGCGTCGCCGTATAGCCCGAATTGTTATAGCGGGCGTCGGCGATCAGCAACTGCCCCGTCTGCGGATCGCGCTTGTAGAATTGGCAGAAGAATTCGACCTTGTTGCGATAACATTGGTCGAACGCCATGCCGATACGGGTCCATTCGAATGCGCCCTGGATGTTGATATCGTACCAGTCGACCGACGCGGTCAGGCCCGGGATGAAGCGCGGCTGGAACACCACGCCCAGCGTCTTGCTTCGCGACCGTTCGGGCTGAAGGTCGGAATTGCCGCCGTTGACGAGGGTCGTCGGACAGAAGCCGTTCGTGTCGCATCCGGTATAGCTGGTCAGCGCGTCATATTGCGCCCGCGTCATGCCGATCGAGCATTGTTCGAAGGTATAACGGGTCGCGCCCCGGCCATCGCTCGAAGCGCGCGGCGGCGCGCACAGATCGAGCATCGGCGTGTTGGGATAGCGGTTCTCACCCTCCAGACGCTGGAGCACGCCCACCCGCACCGCGCGGTTATAGCTGCCCCGGAAACGCAGGCCGTCCACCGGTGCCCAGCTCGCCTCCGCCTTCCAGCTATGGATCAGGTTCTGATAGACGTCGTAATCGGAAATCCGATAGCCGCCATTGATGCTGAGTTCCTTGACGAAGGGCTTGTCCTCCACCAGCGGAATGTCGATTTCGCCGCCCAGCTCCTTCACGCTGGTCCGCCCGTCGAAGGTCGTGAAGGTCGACCATGAGCCGAAGCCCTGCGACTGGTTGCGATATTTGCGATATTCGCCGGTGATCGCGAAGCCGACGCCGTTGGTCGCGAACGGGCTCTTGATGCCGTAATCCTCCAGCGTGCCCGACACGATCGCATTGATGACCTGCAAATCGTTCTGCTGGCGGCGGCTGCCCGGTCCGGTCACCCAGTTATAGACCGCATCGCTGATCGAGGTGTTGGACGAGAAGGCGTCGATCGGCTGGCAATCGGGATCGGTGCCGTTGATCTTGGACAGACAGGTCGGCACGCCGTTGACGTTGCGAACCTGAAGCCCGCGCGCCAGTCGATCGGCCTGATCGGGCACATACAGATGATCGGCCGACCCGTTCATGATGTTGCGGGTCTGCTGATAGCTGAGCTCGAACCGGATCTTGTCGACGATCATCCCCGACAGGTTGAGCGAGCCGCGCCAGTCGCTGGTCGTGTTGCGGAAATTCTGGATCATGCCGGGGCGGAACAGCGACAGCGCGATGGGATTGCTGAGCGCGGTGCTGCCCGCCGCTGTGCCGCAGATTTCCTGGGCCTGCGACGCGCTGAGGAACGGATTGTCGCAATTGACCGGCGCGGCGGGCGTCCACAGCCCGCCATTGACCGAATTGGCCCCCGTCTCCACGATGCGGCTGTACAGGAAGCTGCCGTTCAGCCGCATGCCCAGCGGCAGTTCCGCCGTCAGGAAGCCACCGCTGTTGACCGTTTCGCTGCGCCGCTGGATCGAATCGACCCGCTGGATACGCACCTCGTCCGCCGTGTCATAGGGACGGAAGCTGCGCGAACCGTCGCGCGCATTGGTGCGGTCCTGATCGTTGATGCTGAAATAATTATACGGGTTGTAGGTGGTGCCGTCGCACGCCCAGCTCGTATCGCCCGCATCACGATTGTTGGGGTCGAACATCAACAGCGGGCAATTGACGGTGTCGATATTCCGGAACTGGATTGGGTCGGCCTTTTTATAGGTCGCGAAACCGCTGATGTTCACCTTGCCGTCGAACAGGTTCTTGCCCGCCGCCAGCGACGCGAAATAATTGCCGCCGCCCAGATAGGTGCCGCGCGGATAGGTATAGCCCGCATTCTGTGCGACCCTGGCGAGCAGCGGGTTGTCGTTATTGTGGTTGAAGCCGCTGACCTCGCCGTCAAAGGCGATGCCGTTGAACTTGCGCTTCAGGATGAAGTTGACCACGCCCGCGATCGCGTCCGAGCCATAGACCGCCGAGGCGCCGCCGGTCATGATGTCGATCCGCTCGATCAGCGCGCCGGGGATGATGTTGACGTCATTGTCCATCCGCTGCCCGTTGAGCAGCGTCAGGGTACGGCCCGCCCCCAGGTTGCGCAGGCCAACCGGCGCTGCGCCCGATGTCCAGCTTTGCCCCTGAAGGCCCAGCATCGGCGTGACCTGCGGCAATTGCGCGAGCGCGTCCTCGACCCGGGCAAGGCCCCGTTCCTTGAGATAGGTCGAGTCGATGGTGGTGATCGGCGCGTTGCTGGTCATGTTGGGACGGACGATCCGCGTGCCCGTGACGATGACGTCCGACGGATCGCTCTTGTCCTGCTGGGCGTCGATCTTGTCGGTCGAGGCGGCCACGCCGGTCAGCGGCGCGTCATCCTGAACCGCCGGATCAGCGGTGCTGCCGGCCACCTGCGCCGATGCAACGCCAGACCATACCAACGCAATCAAAGACGCCCCTAACAAGCGCTTCGCGTAACGAAATTCCCCCATTCGACTCTTCCCCGCTTTGATCTTTGCGGAACCATTCAATCATAACTCAGAGCAATAGGCAAATATGTTATACTATATGCGTTGCAGCATGGACTGTCCCAAGCTGATCTACCGCCTCCCCAAGCATCGCTCGGTTGTGGAGCGGGCGGCGGGGGCTCATCTGTCGGAGCATGGCTAGCCTTCTCGACCCAGCCGCGCGTGGTCGCGTGATTCTTGTCGGTGCCGGACCCGGTGATCCGGGCCTGCTGACCGTTCGTGCGGTCGAGGCGATGAAGACCGCCGATGTCGTGGTGCATGACGGGCTGATCGACCCGCGCGTCCTGGACCTTGCCCCTCCGCAAGCCCAGCGTATCTCGGTCGCCAAGCGGCGAGCGCGGCACACTTTGTCGCAGGACGCGATCAACGCGCTGATCGTCGCGCATGTGAAGACCGGTGCGATCGTCGTGCGGCTGAAGGGCGGCGACCCGTTCATCTTTGGGCGCGGCGGCGAGGAAGTGGAGGCGGTGCGCGCCGCCGGGCTGCGCGTCGAAGTGATCCCCGGCGTCTCGGCGGCGCTCGGCTGCGCGGCGGAGGCGATGCTGCCGCTCACCCACCGGGATCATAGCTCGGCGGTGTCCTTCGTCGCGGGCCAGTGCAAGGGGCTGACCGATCAGGACTGGTCGGGGTTGGCCGGCCAGGGGCGTACCCTCGTCATCTATATGGGGGTGGCGACCGCGAGCGGCATCGCCGACAAGCTGATGGCCGATGGCGTCGCCCCCGACATGCCGGTCGCGGTGCTGGAGCGCGGCACGCTGGAGGGGCACCGCGCGATCCGCACCCTGCTCGCCGATCTCGGCCCGATGGTCGAGCGCGAACGGGTGCAGAGCCCCGCGATCATCGTGGTGGGCGAAGTGGTCGAATTATCGGATGCCGAGGACAAGCTCGCGCGTTGGGCTCGCGTGGCGGAAGGGATGAACGCATGAAGCTGCTGACCGGCAACGATCTGGCGACCGGCGACGTCGTCTGGTGGACCGGGCGGGAATGGTCGCGCCATATCGAGGACGCGGTCGATGTCGGCGCGCAGGGCGAGGCGATCCTGCGGGCCGAGGAAGGCGCGCGGCGGGTCAACGTGCCCTATCTGATCGACGCCGAGGCCACCGAACAGGGCCCCCGCCCCGCCCATATCAAGGACCGTATCCGCGCGCTCGGCCCCACGGTGCGCCCCGACCTGACGCTGAAGCCCGCCGATGCGGACGCCGGCGCCTGGGTTATCTGAAAGAGTAAGCGATGTATCGTTACGACGAATATGACCAGAGCATCGTCGATGCCCGTGTCGAGGAATTTCGCGACCAGGTGGAACGCCGCCTGTCGGGCGCGCTGACCGAGGATCAGTTCAAGCCGCTGCGGCTGATGAACGGCCTCTACTTGCAGCTTCACGCCTATATGCTGCGCGTCGCGGTGCCTTACGGCACGCTGGACAGCCGCCAGATGCGGATGCTGGGCCATATCGCGCGCAAATACGACCGCGGTTACGGCCATTTCACCACGCGCCAGAACATCCAGTATAACTGGATCAAGCTGGCCGACGCGCCCGACATCCTCGCCGAGCTGGCGACGGTGCAGATGCACGCCATCCAGACCTCGGGCAACTGCATCCGCAACATCTCGTCCGACCAGTTCGCCGGGGCCGCCGCCGACGAGGTCGCCGACCCACGCCCCTGGGCCGAACTGATCCGGCAATGGTCGACCTTCCACCCGGAATTCACCTATCTGCCCCGCAAGTTCAAGATCGCGGTGATCGCCGCGGACGAGGACCGGGCGGCGATGCGACTGCACGATATCGGCATCCAGTTGCTGGAGCGGGACGGTGTGCTCGGCGCGAAGATCTTCGTCGGTGGCGGCATGGGCCGCACCCCGATGATCGCGCATGAGGTGAAGGACTTCATCACCGCCGATCACCTCATGAGCTATCTAGAGGCGTGTCTGCGGGTCTATAACCGCTATGGCCGCCGCGATAATATCTACAAGGCGCGGATCAAGATCCTGCTGCACGAGATCGGCGTCGAGGCGTATCGCGAGCAGGTCGAGGCGGAGTTCGCCGCGATCCGCGACCTCGGCATCGACCCGCCGGTCGCCGAACTGGCCCGGATCACCGCGATGTTCGACGGTCCCGATTTGGCGGCGGATGCGCCCGACATGGTGGATCGCTCCGACCCCGATTTCGCGGTCTGGCTCGACCAGAACGTCGCGGCCCACAAGCAGCCCGGCCATGCCATCGTCACGATCAGCCTGAAGCCGATCGGCGGCATTCCCGGCGACGCCTCGGCAGACCAGATCGAGCTGATGGCCGATCTCGCCGAGCGCTATGGCCATGACGAGCTGCGCGTCACCCATGCCCAGAACATCGTCCTGCCGCATGTCCGCAAGGCCGACCTCCACGCCATCTGGACCGCACTTCGCGATGCCAGGCTGGCCGAGGCCAATCTCGATCTGATCTCCGACATCATCGCCTGCCCCGGCCTCGATTATTGCAGCCTGGCCAATGCCCGCTCCATCCCGCTGGCGCAGAAGATCGGCGAGCGTTTCGCCGGGCGGCAGCGCGAGCTGGGCGAGTTGAAGCTGAAGATATCGGGCTGCATCAACGCCTGCGGCCATCATCATGCCGGGCATATCGGCATCCTGGGCGTCGACAAGAAGGGCACCGAGAATTACCAGCTGCTGCTCGGCGGGTCAGGCGCGGAGGATGTCTCGCTCGGCAAGATCACCGGCCCCGGTTTCGACGAGGACGGCGTGGTCGACGCGATCGAGCGTGTGACCGACCGTTATTTGTCCCTGCGCGAGGCGGACGAGCGTTTCCTCGACACCTATCGCCGCGTCGGCATGCAGCCGTTCAAGGAAGCCATTTATGGTTGATCCGATCACCGTGAACACGAATGCGGGCGAGACGCTGCTGCGCTTTCGCGACGATGTGGTGCATGACGAACCGGCGGTGACGCTGGACGCGTTTCTGGGCCAGACCAATGCCACCGCCGTCCGGCTGGAGGCGGGGGACGACGCCCGTGCGCTGCTGCCGCATCTGGGGCAGATCGCCTTGGTAGAGATCAGCTTCCCCACCTTCCGCGACGGGCGCGGTTACTCGGCGGCGCGCATCCTGCGCGAGGCGGGGTTCGAGGGGGAACTCCGTGCGGCGGGCGATGTGCTGGTCGACCAGATCCCGCACATGCGCCGCTGCGGCTTCGACAGTTTCGCGCCGGAAAAGCCGGTCGACGCGGCAACGCTGACCAAGTTGCTGGCCCTCTATCCGCAGCCCTATCAGAAGGCGGCCGACGCCCGTGTGCCGGTGTGGAAACTCCGCCATGGCTAAGCGCGCGCTCGACCGGATCGACGTGCGGCCCGCCTATACGGCGGAGGACGCCGCCGCTTACGAAGCGCGGTTCGCCGGGGTTTCCGCGCCCGAGATGCTCCGCACCCTGCTGACCGGCGAGTTGCGTGGGCAAATCGCGGCGGTGTCGTCCTTCGGCACCGAGTCCGCCGTGCTGCTGCACATGATGGCAAGCGCCGATCCGGCGACGCCGGTGGTGTTCACCGATACGTTCAAGATGTTTCCCGAAACGCTGGCCTATCGGGACATGCTGGTTCAGCGGCTAGGCCTGCTCGACGTGCGGGTGATCCAGCCCGATCCCGCGCGGCTGGCGGCGAAGGACCCTGAGGGCATCCGCTACGGTTACGATCCCGATGGCTGCTGCGAGTTGCGCAAGGTAGAGCCACTGACCCGCGGCCTCGCCCCGTTCGAGGCTTGGATTTCGGGCCGCAAGGGCTTCCAGGCAGGCACCCGCCGCGCCCTGCCCCGCTTTGAGGTCGAGGACGGGCGGTTGAAGCTCAACCCGCTCGCCGATTGGGACAAGGCGGCACTGGACGGCTATTTCGCCGCCCACGACCTGCCGCGCCATCCGCTGGAGGCGGAAGGCTATCTGTCGATCGGCTGCGCGCCCTGCACCAGCCAAGTCAAGCCCGGCGAAGACCCGCGTGCGGGCCGCTGGCGCGGGTTCGACAAGGTCGAATGCGGGATACACCGGCCGGTGGAAGCCGTTCGGCCGGGTTGAGCCCTACGATACTAAAGGCACCACCCCGGCGATGGCCGGGGTTCAGTGGCGATGTGTTCGGTAGCACGGATACATGAGCGAGCTATGAGACGGCCTCCCACGCCCCGCCTGGCGCGCCTCAAACTTCGTGATCGCTGGGCCCCCGCCTTCGCCAGGGTCGTAAGGGAGCGGTGAGAGACACCATCCCAACATCCGCTCGCACTGAGCGAAGTCGAAGTGCACGCCCCAACGCTCCCCCCTTGGCAAAGGCCGTCCCTTGGCCTTCGACTTCGCTCAGGCTGAACGGAGGGCGGGGATAAACCCGCCCTCGATCAATACCCCGCGAAGTCGGTAAACCGCGTGATCGTCGGGTCGAACTTCATCACCACCTTGCCCGTGGCACCGTGACGCTGCTTCGCGACGATCAGCTCGGCCAGACCGTAGACCCGCTCCACCTCGGTGGCCCATTTTGCATGGTCCTCGAAGACCTTGCCGTCATCGCCTTCCATCGGGCGCTTGGGTTCGCGCTGCATCATGTAATAGTCTTCGCGGAACACGAACCAGACCATGTCGGCGTCCTGCTCGATCGAGCCCGATTCGCGAAGGTCGGACAGCATCGGGCGCTTGTCCTCGCGCTGCTCGACCGCACGGCTGAGCTGCGACAGCGCCAGCACCGGCACGTTCATGTCCTTGGCCAGCGTCTTCAGCCCACGCGAAATCTCCGAGATTTCCTGCACGCGGTTGCCTTCCGACGACTTGCCCGAGCCGGTCAGCAGCTGGAGATAGTCGACCACGACCAGCCCGATCTCGTTGTTATGCCGCCGCTGGAGCCGCCGGACGCGGGTGTGCAGCGCCGAGATCGACAAACCGCCGGTATCGTCGATGAACAGCGGCAGCTGCTCCAGCTCGGCGGCGGCGGCGGCGAGTTGGGCGAACTCGTTGCGGCTGATCTTGCCCATGCGCAGCGCTTCGGAGCTGATCCCCGACTGCTCGGCCAGGATACGCGTCGCCAGCTGGTCGGCCGACATTTCGAGACTGAAGAAGGCGACCTTCGCCCCCACCGACTCGGAGGGCGGGATGCCGTCCTGCATGTCGCGCATCCAGCGGCGCGCGGCGTTGAACGCGATGTTGGTCGCAAGCGAGGTCTTGCCCATGCCCGGACGCCCCGCCAGGATCATCAAGTCGGAGCGGTGCATACCGCCGATCTTGGCATTGACCGAGTCCAGACCCGTGGTGATGCCCGAGACATGGCCGCCCGAATTGAGCGCCCGCTCGGCATTTTTCACCGCCATGGTGGTGGCCTGGGCGAAGCTCTTCACCGCATTTTCGGAGCCGCCGTCCGCCGCGACCTTGAACAGCTCATTCTCGGCCAGTTCGATCTGCGCGCGCGGGTTCACCTCTTCGGAGGTGTCCATCGCCCGGTCGACCAGCGTCCGCCCCACCGTCACCAGCGCGCGGAGCATGGCGAGGTCGTAAATCTGCGTCGCGAACTGCCGCGCGCCGATCAGGCCCGCCCCCGATCCGGTCAGCTGGGCGAGATAGGACGGGCCGCCCAGCGCCTTCATCCCCTCGTCCGCCTCGAACATCGGGCGCAGCGTGACGGGGGTCGCCAGCATGTCGGTGGCGCGCAGATTCTTGATCGCGGCGAACACGCGGCCATGCACCGGCTCGAAGAAATGGTCCGGGTCCAGCCGGTCGACGAGGTCGTCGGCCAGCCGGTTGTCGATCATCATCGCACCCAGCAGCGCGGCCTCCGCCTCGATATTGCGGGGAAGCTGCTGCGGCTCGGTACCGGCAGCGGGGTTCGGGAATGCGAGGGTGGCCATTTCTTCGGCGTTAGCGCGGGAAGAGCCCCTCTGTGAAGTTGATTGCGTCGATCAGCGGGGGATTTGCGACGCACACGCTTCGCGACTATCCCTGCCGGATGGCCGATCCCCGGATCATCTCTATCGACCTGGACGAGCGCAGCCTGGGCTGGCGATCGGCGGATGTCGAGCAGGAACGGCGGATCGCGATCTTCGACCTGATCGAAGAAAATTATTTCGCCCCCCAACGCCCCCAGGCGGACGGCTATGCCGGGCCCTATCGCATCAAGCTGGAGTCCGAAGAGGGACGCCTCGGCATCCATATGTACCGCGAGGACGGCACGCATATCGAGACGCTGGTGCTGGCGCTCGGGCGGTTCCGACGGCCGATCAAGGATTATTTCGCGATCTGCGACAGCTATTACCAGGCGATCCGCGCCGCGACGCCGCAACAGATCGAGACGATCGATATGGCGCGGCGTGGCATCCATAACGATGCGGCGCAGATGCTGAAGGAGCGGCTGACCGGCAAGATCGAGGTCGACTTCGATACCGCACGTCGCCTCTTCACACTGCTCTGCGTCCTGCATATCCGCAACTGATGGCGATTCTCTGGAAAATCGGCGCGGGGTTGCTGGCCCTCGGCGCGATCACGGCGAGCGGGCGACACTGGGCGACGCATTGGCAGCCCGCGACAGAGCATTATCCGTTGCAGGGCATCGATCTCCCCGAAAATCCGCCCGCGGTGGAATGGCGCACCTTGCGCGCCAATGGGGCCGACTTCGCCTATCTCGTCGCGACATCGGGTGCCGATCGGCGCGACGCGGCGTTCGAGGCGAATTGGGCCGCCCTACCGGAGGCGGGGATGCGGCGCGGGGCGATCCATATCTACTCGTTGTGCCAGCCCGCCGCCGCGCAGGCGGATGCGTTCAACATCTTCGTGCCGCGCGCTGGGGATGCGCTGCCCGCCGCCATCGACCTGTCCTATCATGGCGACTGCACCGCCCGGCCCGACCGCGCGACCCTTATCGCCGACCTGACCCGCTTCGTGACGATGGTGGAGACGCATACGGCCAAGCCCGTGATGCTGCGCGTCTCCAAGGCGTTCGAGTCGGATTATGCCATCACCGCCGCCCTGCCCCGCCCCGTCTGGGCGGTCGGCAACATGCTGAAACCCGATTACGCCGCCCGCCCCTGGCGCATGTGGCGCGCCAGCGATTTCCGCCGGGTCGAGGGGGTGGAAGGCCCCGTCAATTGGGACGTCGTCACGCCATGAATGCCACCGATCCGAATGCCCTGCCCAATTCGCTGATCGCCGCCGCCCGCGCCGCCGCGCGCCATGCCCATGCGCCTTATAGCCGTTTCGCGGTCGGTGCTGCGCTGTTAATGGAGGACGGCTCGGTCATCACCGGCGCGAATTTCGAGAATGCCAGCTACGGCCTGTCGCTTTGTGCCGAAACGGTCGCGATCGCCACCGCCTCCGCCGCCGGGCGTCTGCGCGAGATCGTCGCGATCGGGGTGATCGGCGGTGCGATGGACGCGGAAGGCGTTCCGACCGGAAACACCCCGGTCAGCCCCTGCGGCCGCTGCCGCCAGGTCATCAACGAGGCCGCCCAGATGGGCGGTCGCGACCTGCCCGTGCATTGCGGCGCGGCGGAGGGCGATGCGGTGCGGACCTATCGTTTGTCGGAATTGCTGCCGGATGCGTTTGGTCCGGCGGATTTGGGGATCGGCTGATTTTCTCGCGCGAAGGCGCGAAGACACGAAGATTTTGTTCGCGCGGAGGCGCGGAGACGCGGAGGAGGTTGTCGTCCTCAGTGAGGAGCCACCGTTGATGACCACGAGGCGCGACACCTCCGCGTTCTCCGCGCCTCCGCGCGAACATCAATCTTCTTCAAAAATCATCGCGTCTTCGCGGCTTCGCGTGAACAATATCACGCCCCCGGCACCTCCCCTCGCGCCTTCATCGCCGCGCCCGCCGCCTGGATGAACTGCCAGACCTCGGACGAAAAACCGGGATCGGCCTGCCCATCCCATTCCGCTCGATTCTGGTGCAGCCGGGCAGCCCCCGCCCGCATCTCCGGCGACGCCACCGCATGGAACGGCGCAAGCAGAGCCTGCCATTCGCGAACGAACCCCCGCGCCGCTTCCGAATCCGGTTCCATCGGCAGCGCCGCCGCGATCCGCTGGCCCAGATCGGCCCATTGCGCCTGATAGGCGTCCTGGTCGAAATCCGGCCCCAGCCCCTCCATGCGCTCCGCCCAATGCGCCTGTTCCTCCTCGGAGAAATGGCGGTCCACCACCGATTTCCATTGTGCCGTCGTCATCGCATTCCCTTGTCGAATCAGCGAGCAGAGGGTCGCGACGTCGATGCGCTCGCCGGCATCGATGCGGGACTGAATGGATCGGAGCAGCGCGGCGGTTTCAGCCAGCGTCGCGCGCTCTGCCTCGACGACCCTGGCCTGGGCCGCGATCATCGGCCCCAACGCGGCGCTCGGCCGGTCGAGCATCCGCCCGATCGACGCCAGCGTGAAGCCCGCCCGCTTGAGCGCGACGATCGCGTGCAGCCGCTCCAACTCGCCCGCGCCGAAGATCCGCCGCCCGCCTTCGCTGCGCAGCGGCCGGATCAGCCCGCGCGCCTCGTAGAAGCGCAGCGCCCGGCTGCTGAGCCCCGTCGCGCGGGCGATCTCGGCAATGTCGAACATGGTCGTCATGGGGGCACCGTACCGCTTGACGCAACGTCAACCGCAAGCCCCTTTTTACGGTTGCGGCTTGCCCTGCCCGCCCGATCCGGCGATGAGCGGCGCATATCAAGGGGAATGAAGATGTCGATCCTGTCCGACCGCTGGATTCGCGAAGCCGCGCAGACTCAAGGGATGATCGAACCCTTTGTCGAGAACCAGCGCCGTGACGGCTGCATCAGCTATGGCCTGTCTTCCTATGGCTATGACGCGCGGGTGGCAGACGAGTTCAAGATCTTCACCAATGTCGACAGCGCGGTGGTCGACCCGAAGGACTTCGCGTCGAACAGCTTCGTCGATCGCAAGACCGATGTCTGCATCATCCCGCCCAACAGCTTTGCCCTGGCGCGGACGGTCGAATATTTCCGGGTGCCGCGCGACGTGCTGGTCATCTGCCTGGGCAAGTCGACCTATGCCCGGTGCGGGATCATCGTGAACGTCACGCCGCTGGAGCCGGGTTGGGAGGGGCATGTGACGCTGGAGTTTTCCAACACCACCCCGCTGCCCGCCAAGATCTACGCCAATGAGGGCGCATGCCAGTTCCTGTTCCTGAAGGGCAATGAGCCCTGCGAGACCAGCTATGCCGACCGGGCGGGCAAATATATGGGCCAGCGCGGGGTGACCTTGCCACGCTTGTGACGTCAGAGCGAACCGGCATTCCATCGCTGAGAGGGCCGAAGGCCTGACGGAGAGGTGTCCCCCTCTCGATAATGACCGCCTCTATTCAGCCGAAGCGTCGCGCCCCCCTATCAGGGGCGAGAAGCGGGGCGAACTCCGGTGTCTGGCGACTATGGGTGCACGCCATACCGTCGAAAGCCGTGCAACCTGTCGGCAAGTCCAGACGCGACGCGCCTGGACCTGCCTTTCGGCTTTAACGCGCCGCGATCGTCTGCGGCAAATGGCGCAGGCCCGTGCGGGCGACGGTATGCGACGACAGGATCGCGCCCGAGGGCATGTCCATCGCGATCGGCTTTTCCTGGAGCACCGAATCATACAGCGCGCGCGCTTCGGCGGCGCGCCCCGTCTTGGCATAGACGGCGGCGAGGTTGAGCATCAACTCGGGGCTGTCCGGGCTGGCGCGACGCTCTTCGAGCAAGGTGCGCTCGGCGGCCAGGAAATTCCCGGCGGCAATCTCGTGAAACCCCGTGCGCTGCGGCCAGGAATCCTGGGCCATGGCCGGGGCTGCCATGCCCGCCGCCGCCACAAGCAAAACCGAAACGACTCCGCGCATCTCAATTCTCCTATGTTTCACTTTTATGACGTTACGTTGTCATTTTTGTGAAACGTACGCAAGAGGTGAAAGATGCGCCGTTTCGGAACGGATGATGTGCGGTGGAGGAGTTCGGGCTTCGGCACCCCGACAGGGAGGGCAGGAGAGGCATAAGGGTTTACCGATCCCACGGGAGGGTTCGAACAGGGTAGCGTCGGCTAAGGATCGCTCCGGCAAGGAAAAAATGCCGCTTCTGCGGGTAATCGCGCTGCGATAACTGGGTGCACTCTCATCATCGCGGAGATCGAAAGCGGGTCCGGGCGGGACGTGGCCTTCGACTTCGCTCAGGCTGAACGGGCCGGGGAAGTTGCGCGCTTTCGGTATGCGGGGCGACGTGAAGGAAGTGGACGAAGGAACAGCCACCCGAACGCCGTTCAGCCTGAGCGAAGTCGAAGGCCACGGGAATCCCTCTCATCCCCCCGGCCAACGAAAAAGGGCGGCCTCCGTAGAGACCGCCCCATTCCGTCCGACACTGATCGCAGAGGATCAGAAGTCGTTGCGATACTGTTCGTTGCCGATGAAGCCGAGCTTGCTGACCGCCGAGCGCTTGATGACCGCCAGGGTTTCGTCGACCTTGGCGTATTTGGCGTCCGGGGCGGGCTGGAAGTGCAATTCCGGCTCGGGATTCATGGCAGCGGTCTGATCCAGAAACTGGCGCAGCGTGACTTCGTCGACCGGCGCACCGTTCCAGGTGACCGTGCCGGCGGCGTCGATGCCGACCTTGTTCTTTTCGCTGTTCACCTGCGGCTGGTTTCTCGGAGAGTTGACCGGAAGGTCGACCTTCACCGCGTGAGTCTGGATCGGGATGGTGATGATGAACATGATGAGGAGCACGAGCATGACGTCGATCAACGGCGTCGTGTTCATGTCCATCATCGGCTCGCCATCATCGGATCCGGCGCTCATTGCCATGGCGTGCTAACTCCTATCGTGTCCGCCGCGTCGATCAGACGCGCGGGTTGCCGCCGGGGGGCGGCTCGGAGATGAAGCCGACACGGGCGAAACCGGCCTGCTGCATCGTGTAGATGGTGCCGCCGATGCACCGGTACGGCGTGTTCACGTCGCCACGGATATGCGCCTCGGGCAGCGAGTCCGGGGTGATGTTGGCACCCAGACGCTCGACTTCGGCCTTCAGCTTTTCGACCGCGCGGGTGCGCAGTTCGTCCGACGTCACCGGAGTCAGGTTCCAGTACACCTTGCACTGGCCATTCTCGCTGGTGACCGAAAGCGACACGTTCTCCGGCTTCGTCGTCGTCGGATCGAAGCGGACGTTCGGCAGCTTCAGCGGAACGGTCTGAATCACGACCGGAACCGCGATCAGGAAGATGATGAGGAGCACCAGCATGACGTCCACGAGGGGCGTCGTGTTGATCTCCGACATCGGTTTCTCGGCGGAGTCACCGCCAACGCTCATCGCCATGAGAGAGCTATCCTATCCATGCATTCTTGCGCCGCCCTGACGGGTGGCGGGGGGTGGCGGGGCCGTGTCCCGAAGGATCGGTCCCCGCCCCCTTAGGCTCAGGCGCGGGTCTGAACGCCACCGGCCTGGCCGGCGGTCGTGGTCGCCGGGGTCGCCTTGACGGCGGTCGGCTTGGCAGCGGCGCCCGAAGCGATCGCGGGACGAACCGCACCGTTCGAGGCCAGGAAGCCCAGCACGTCGTTCGAGAAGGACGACAGGTCTTCCGCGATGCCCTTGTTACGACGCTGCAGCCAGTTGAAGGCAAGCACGGCCGGAACCGCGACGACCAGACCCAGAGCGGTCATGATGAGCGCTTCACCGACCGGACCGGCGACGGCGTCGATCGACGCCTGGCCCGACGAGCCAATCTTGATGAGCGCGCGGTAGATGCCGATAACGGTACCGAACAGACCGATGAACGGCGCGGTCGCACCAACGGTCGCGAGGAAGGCGAGACCGCCGCCCAGCTTCGAGTTGATCGCGGCTTCCGAACGCGCCAGCGAGCCGTGCAGCCAGTCATGCGCCTCGACCGGATCGGTCAGCTTCGAGTGCTGGTCCTGCGCGGCCAGACCGTCGTCGACGATCTGCTTGTAGGCCGAGTTCTTCTCGAGCTTGGCCGAACCCTCGCGCAGCGAGTTCGACGACCAGAAGCCCTGACGAACGCGCTTCGCCTGGTTGATGATCTTCTGCTGCTCGAACAGCTTCGAGAACAGGATGTAGAAGGAGACGATCGACATCAAGCAGAGGATGGTGAACACCGACTGCGAGATGAGGCCGCCTTCCTTCAGGGCCTGGCCGAGACCGTAGGGATTTTCGGCACCGGCCGCTGCGCCGCCCGCGGCGAGGATGGTGGTGAGCATGGTTGGTTAGGTCCTCTGACTAAAGCGTTGGGTTTGATCGGCTTTTAGCCGTTATTCCTGTGGCAGCTGCCAACGGATGTTAAGCGTATAGGACGAGGCGACCGGATTGCCGCCGGCGTCCTGCGCCGGGGTAAAGCGGACACGCGCCTTCGAAATGCGACACGTCGCATCGTCCAGGGCCCGGTTGCCGCTGCTCGACAGGATCGAACAGTCGGTGACGCGCCCGTCGGTGCCGATCGACAGCTTGGCCGACACGCGACCTTCCGCGCCTTCGCGCTGGGCCGAGGGCGGATAGGCGTCGGGACCGAAATACTGGCCCGGATTACCGCGCAGACCGGCCGCCTTCGACACCGCGGGCGGCGCCGGCGGAGCGGGAGGAGACGGCGGCGCAGGCGGGGCCGGCGGAGCCGTGGGCTGGCTGAGCGGGATGACCGACGTCGTCGTGACGGCGGGTGCGGGCACCGGCAGCTGCACGATCGGCGGCGCTTCCACGTTGAACGTGTCGAGCTTTTCGGTGGCCTTCTTCACGTACTGGTAAGCCAGCCCCGTGACGAAGGCATAGCCCAGGGCAGCATGGATGAGCACGACGATAACGATCGCGACCACCTTGCCCCCGGACATCTTCTGGTCAGTATAGGCCATTCAGCAACGAAACTCCTCAGTCTGCCAGTTTCGCCTCGCCGTAGCGTGGGGACGTGGGAAACTCCTGCCATGCTCTTACGGCATACGGCAGAGGCTCGAACCCTATCGTGACGGCTGGCGCGGCGCAATCAGTTTGTCGGACGTAATAAACGTACAACCGGGACGTGACGAAATTATTTCTGTACCGTTAATGCACGAAGGAGTAGCCCAAAGCGATGAATCCGCTGTCCCACGCCATTCGCGCTTGCGTCTTGACGCTGGCGATCCCCACTTTCGTCACCCCCCTTTCCGCCCAAATCACGACCCGGCCGTCGGTGCGCGCCGGTGATTCGATGGTAGCGCAAACAGGACCCGGCTATGCCGACCTTGCCGATCTGGTATTGTCCGCCCCGGTGATCGCGGACGTGACGATCCGGTCGGCCACCGCGATCAAGGGGGCCGAGGCCGTGGGCGTCGCGCCCGGGCATCAGCGTTTCTATGTCGAGGCCGATGTCGGCACGCTGATCCGCGGGGCGGGCGGGCTACCCGCGCGGGTCGGCTATCTCTTCGATGCCGCCACCGATGCGCGGGGCCGGGCGCCCAAGCTGAAAAAGATGCGCGTCCTGATCTATGCGCGTCGCGTGCCCAATGCCGCCGATCAGCTCCAGCTCGTCGCCCCCGACGCGCAATTGCCCTGGGCACCCGATATCGAACAGCGCAGCCGCACCATCGCGCGCGACGCGCTGTCCCCGGACGCACCGCCGGTCATCACCGGCGTCGGCAATGCCTTTTACGTGGCGGGCAGCCTGCCGGGCGAGGGCGAGACGCAGATCTTCCTGACCACCGCCAACAACCGCCCCGTCTCGCTGTCGGTGCTGCGCCGTCCGGGAGAGGAGCGCCGCTATGCCGTGGCGTTGAGCGAGATCGTCGACGAATCCGCCGCGCCGCCCGCGCGCGATACGCTGCTCTGGTATCGCCTCGCCTGCGCCCTGCCGGAATCGCTGCCCGACCACAGCACCGCATCGCTGTCGCCCGAGGATGCCGAGGCGGCGCGCGACGATTATCGCTTCGTGCTGCAAAAGCTCGGCCCCTGCGGGCGCGAGCGTCAGATGCCGACCGCCAGCAACTGACCCGTGACGGAACGCGCGGCGGCGAGATAGGCGACCGCCGCCGCGACCGCCTCATCCGACGCATCCGGCGACGGCACGACCGCATTGATCCGCGCGACCGGGGCGGCCTTGATGGCGAGCGGTGCGATCGCCGCCTCGACCATGGCCTGCGACACGGGATCGCGGCCCGGCGTCAGCACCAGCACCAGATCGACGCCCGGATAGGCGGCGACCGCGACCGACACGTCCGCCTCGGGCGCCAGATCGACTCGCCGGGCCGCCATGCCGGTCAGCGCCGGTGGCGGACCAGGGTGATGCCGATCGCCTCGCCTTCCTCGGCGATGGCCAGCTTGACGATCTTCACCTGTACCCGGCGCACCCGCTTGTCCTGAAGGAAGAGCGTGTCGCAGATATGGTCGGCAACCCCCTCGATCAGCGTGAAATGCACGCCTTCGGGCAGCGCGGTCGCGGCATGTTTGAGGTCGAGATAATTCTTGGACTCGCTCAGCGGACTGTCGGGCGTGTACCGCGCCGGACAGTCGAGATCGACGGTCAGCGAGATGCGCAGCGGCTGCGGCAGATGGGTTTCCTCGGAGTAGATGCCGGTCAGCACCTGCACTTCGAGGTCGTGGACTTCGAGTTGAAGACGGTCTTCCATGTCAGCGCCTCTAGCAGAGCGGGCGCGGATGGGAAGCATCGGGGGGAAAGCATAAGGGAAAGCTTGCATCCCCCCGCCGTCGCGCTAAGGGCGCGCGTCCCCTCCCCGCCACCGGACCGCCGCCCCTTGACCGTCACGCCCGTCCTTGTCCCGCTCGACGCGGTCGATCCCGCCGAGGTCGAGGCGCTGCTCGACCGTGCCTTTCCGCCGGGGCGTCAGGCGCGCACCGCCTATAAGGTGCGGGGCAGCGTCGCGCCGATCCCGGCCCTGTGCTTCGCGATGGTCGAGGACGGCGTGCTGATCGGTTCGATCCAGTGCTGGCCGGTCGCGCTGACCGACGATGCGGGGGGCGTGCACCCGCTGATCATGGTGGGCCCCGTCGCGGTCGCGCCGGATCGCCAGCGCGACGGCATCGGCCGGCATCTGCTGAACCATATGCTGGCGGTTGCCGCTTCGCTGGGGCTCGACCGTGCGCTGATGCTGATCGGCGATCCGGAATATTATGGCCGCTTCTTCGGCTTCACCGCCGAGCGGACCGGGGGATGGCGCTTGCCGGGGCCGGTCGAGCGGCATCGCCTGCTGGCGCGCGGGGCGGATGTGCCCGCCGTCGCCGGGATGCTGGGCCCCGATCCGGTACGGCAGCACGCCACCGGCCTTTACCTGAGCCCCGTCCGTCCCTAACTCGGGCGGATCATGCCGATGGCGCCGCCCCCCGATCTGTCCTCGCTCAGCCTCGCCGAAATCGTCCAGGCGATGGAGGCGCAGAAGCTGCCGCCCGTATCGCAATGGAATCCCAGCCATTGCGGCGACAGCGAGATGCGGATCGCGCGCGACGGCACCTGGTTTCACCAGGGCAGCCCGATCACCCGCCCCGCCATGGTCAGGCTGTTCTCCACCATCCTGCGGCGCGAACCCGATGGTCGCCACGTCTTGGTCACCCCGGTCGAAAAGCTCGACATCGCAGTCGAGGACGCGCCCTTCGTCGCGGTGACGGTGAAGGCCGAGGGCGAAGGCCGGGACGGTCGACTGGTGTTCCAGCTCAACACCGGCGATCTGGTCGCCGCCGGTCCCGCGCATCCGCTGCGCGTCGTCCAGGGCGAGGACGGCCCCCGACCCTATCTCCTCGTCCGTGACGGGCTGGAGGCGTTGATCGCGCGGCCCGTCTATTACGAACTGGCCGAACGCGCGCTGGTCGGCGACGACCAGGTGCCGGGGGTGTGGAGCGACGGGGTCTTCTTTCCCCTGGCGGATGCGACCGCCGCATGACGCTGGCCGAAAGGCTGGCCCAGGCGATGGCGCGTATTCCCGCCGCCGACCTGCTGACCGGCGACGGAATCGAATGGCACGAAATGACGGCGACGCCCACCGCCGCCGCCGTGCTGGTGCCGGTCACCGACCGCGCCGAGCCGGGTGTCGTCCTGACCCAGCGGACCGACACGCTGCGCAACCATGCCGGGCAGATCGCCTTTCCCGGCGGCCGTGCCGACCCCGGCGATGCCGATCTGGTCGCGACCGCGCTGCGCGAAGCGGAGGAGGAGATCGGCCTGCGCCCCGGCATCGTCACCGTGGTCGGGCTGGCCGACCGCTATCGCACCGTCACGGGGTTCGAGGTGACGCCGGTGCTGGGCGTCATTCCGCCCGACCTGACGCTTCATCCGGCGGAGGCGGAGGTGGCCGACCTGTTCGAGGTGCCGCTCACCTTCCTCCTCGATCCCGCCCATCACCACCGGGTCAGCGCGCCGTGGCGCGGGCGGACCCGGTATTTCTACGAGATAGTATGGAACGACCGGCGCATCTGGGGCGCGACCGCCGCGATGATCGTCAACCTGTCGCGGCGGCTGCAATGGGCGGCCTGAACCCCGCGACCGCGCCCTGGGCGGAACGCGCCGAGCTGATCGCGCTGGCGCAGCGGCTGGAGGCGCGTTTCGTCGGCGGGGCGGTGCGCGACCGGCTGTTGGGCCATGCGGTGGCGGATATCGATCTGGCCACGCCGCTTTCGCCGGAAACGGTGATCGAGCGGGTGCGCGACAGCGGTTTCAAACCGGTGCCGACCGGGATCGCGCATGGCACCGTCACCGCCGTCCTGCCCGATGGCCCGGTCGAGGTCACGACGTTGCGCCGCGACGTATCGACCGATGGCCGCCATGCCGTCGTCGCCTTCACCGACAATTGGCGCGAGGATGCGGCGCGGCGCGACTTCACGATGAACGCGCTCTATGCCGATCCGGCGAGCGGCGAGCTGTTCGACTATTTCGGCGGGCTGGACGATCTGAAGGCGGGGCGGGTGCGCTTCATCGGCGATCCGTTGCAGCGCATCGCCGAGGACCATCTTCGCATCCTGCGCTTCTTCCGCTTCCATGCGCGGTTCGGCCAGGCGGTGGACGAGGCCGGGCTGGAGGCCTGTACCCAGCGCGCCAACGACCTGATGGCCCTGTCGCGCGAGCGGATCGCGGCGGAACTGCTCAAGCTGCTGGTGGCGGCGCGCGCGGTGTCGGTGATCGCGCTGATGGTCGAACGCGGTATCTTTCGCGCGGTCATTCCGGAGATCGATGCCGAAGGCGCCGAACGGCTGGCGCTGCTGGCGGAGCGCGAGCGGGCGGCGGGGGTCGCGCCCGATGCCATTCGCCGTCTCGCCGCTCTGCTTCCCCCCCAGGCGGCCGAGGCGGTGGGCGCGCGGTTGAAGCTGTCCAATCTCGACCGCAAGCGCCTGATCGCCGCGACCGCCGGGCCGGGCGACGAAGGCCCCCATGCGCTCGCCTATCGCGTCGGCGTCGCGGGCGCGGTGGATCGTCTGCTGCTGGCGGGCGAACCGGTCGACGCGATCCGCGACTGGACCCCGCCCACCCTGCCGCTGACCGGCGGGGCGCTGGTGGCGCGCGGCATCGGCAAGGGGCCGGAGGTGGCGCGGCTGTTGCGGCAGGTCGAAAGCCGCTGGATCGCGGAAGGCTTCCCCGACGCGGCGCGGGTCGACGAACTGGCCGACGCGGCGGTGGCTCAGGCCTGATCGGCGATCATCGCCCAGGCGGCATCGGGATCGAGCGGGCGGGCATAGAAATATCCCTGGCCATAGGTGCAGCCCAGCGCCGCCAGCGTATGGCCCAGCTCGATCGCCTCAATCCCCTCGGCGGTCGTCTGCATGCCCAGCGCCTGTGCCAGGCCCAGGATCGCACGGACGATGGCGATCTTGTCCCGGTCGGCCAGCATGCCGTTGATGAAGCTGCGATCGATCTTCAACACATCGATGGGCAGCTTCTGGAGATAGGCCAGGCTGGAATAGCCGGTGCCGAAATCGTCCATGGCGATGGTGGTACCCAGCGCCTTCATCGCCTTCATGATCGCGGTCACCCGGTCGGGATCGCCGACGATCGCGCTCTCGGTCAGCTCCAGCGTCAGCCGGTCGCCCGAAATCCCCGCGCCCGCCAGCGCCGATTCGATCAGCGCGGGGATATCGTCGCGCTGCAACTGGATCGCCGAGACATTGACCGAGAGGCGGACGCCGCAATTCCCACCCGCCGCCCGGTCCCACTCGGCCAGTTGCCGCAACCCCTCATGCACCGCCCAGCGCCCCAACGGCACGATGAGGCCAGACTCCTCCGCGACGGGAATGAAGTCGGTCGGCGAGTGATTCTGCCCGTCCACGTCGCACCAGCGCGCCAGCGCCTCGAACGCGACGGTCTTGCCCGTCGAAAGGTCGCAGATCGGTTGATAGGCCAAGTGCAGGCCGTCCTGCTCGATCGCCCGGCGAAGCGCGGTTTCCATCGCGAACTGGGCGCGCGCGATGGTGAAGGCCTGGGGGTGATAGATTTCGGTGCGACCCGCCGACTTGGCATGTTTGACCGCGAACTGGGCGTGGCGGATCAGCTCCTCCGCATCGCCGTCCGGCCCCTCGTTGAAGGCGATGCCGACCGATGCCTCGACATTGACCTCATAATCGGTCAGCCGGAACGGCGCGCGCATCGCACGGTCGATCCGCTCGGCCAGGACATGCGCCTCGTCCTCGCTGCCGTCGATCATCATCAGAATGCCGAATTCGTTGCCGCCGATCCGGCCGATCGAGTCGCGCGACCGCAGCGCACCCTTGACCCGGCGGGCCACGGTGATGAGCAACTCGTCCCCGACCAGCGACCCCATACAGGCGTTCAGCCGCCCGAACCGGTTGAGGTCGATGACCAGCACCGCATGACGCTGCCCCGTCGCCATCACCGATTCGATCAGGTCGCCAAAGCCCTGCCGATTGGGCAGGCCGGTCAGGCTGTCCGTCGTCATCTCGCGACGCAGGCTGCGTTCGGTATGGTGCTGCGCCGTGTGATCGACCAGCATGAGGACGCAGCTGCCCGCCTCCCCTTCCGCAGGCCGCGTCAGCGTCGCCTGGAAATAGCGGCAGTCGATCGCGTCGCCCAGTTGCAGCGGAAATTCGACCGAGCCCTGGTCCGACGCCAGAAATGCCTCGATCCGCTGCGCCAGTTCGGTCATCAGCATCGCCTGGGTCCGGTCTTCGTCCAGCCCGGCGCGACGGAATGCGTCATTGACGGCGGCGATGGTCAGGTTTCCCCGGGACGATCGGATTTCCGCCGCCGGAATCGCCATGATCCGGATCGCGCATGACGTCAGCGACGCGAATCTTCGCGCCGAGGGACGTTGCGTCGGATAAGCAATCGAAGCCATCTCCTGCTCCGAATAGCGGGCGAACGTTAAAACCGCCTAAAAATGAGCGAGATAAGCTTCGCCCGATCGGCTGCCGCCGTCCTAAGCCCTTAGAACAGCGGCAGACCGAGTCCCGTCAGTCGAACCGATTGTCGCGCGGGAAGCCGGTGGGCGGCATCCGTCCCGCCGCACCGCGCGCCGTCCGCCAGGCCGACAGATCGGTTTCGGTGCGGGTCCGCCCGCTCTCCCCGCCCATGGTCCAGCTGAGGCCGTCCTTGAACACGAAAGTGGTCGCGTCCGACAGGCCGCCGTCGCGATAGCGTTGCAACTGGACGCCGGTGCCGCGCGACAGCTCGACGAACTCGGTCAGCGGGAAGACCAGCAATTTGCGATTGTCACCGATCGCCGCGACATAATCATGCTCCGCCCCGACCGGTCGCACGACCTTAAGCGTGGCACCGGCGCGCGGCGTCAGCACGGTCTTGCCCTTTCGCGTCTCGGCGATGGTGTCGGCGGCGGGAACGATGAAGCCTCGCCCGTCCGACGCCGCGACCAGCAGCTTGGCGGCGCGGCTGGCTGGCAGGAAGCCGACGATGCCGATCGATCCGTCCAGGTCGATCATCGCGCGCACCGGCTCGCCAAAGCCGCGCCCGCCGGGCAGCTTGTCGGCGGAAAGCGTGAAGAACCGCCCGTTCGCCGCCGCCAGCAACAGCTTGTCGGTCGTCTGCGCATGAAAGGCGAAGGCGGGGCCGTCACCTTCCTTGAACTTGGCGGTGTCGGCGGAGGCGAGGTCGACATGCCCCTTCATCGCGCGAATCCAGCCACGCTGCGACAGGATGACGGTGATCGGCTCGCGCTCGATCATCGCCTCCAGGGGGATGTCGCGGGTCGGCGCGGCTTCCTCGATCAGCGTGCGGCGCGCGCCGAGCGGCGTCTCCAGACCATAGCGGTCGCGGATCTTCCCCAGATCCTTCTTCATCCGCGTCCGCTGGCGCTGCTCCGAGCCGAGCAACAGGGTCAGTTGCTCGCGTTCCTTGTCGAGCTTGTCGCGCTCGCCGCGAATCTCGAATTCTTCCAGACGGCGCAACGATCGCAGCCGCATGTTGAGGATCGCCTCGGCCTGCCGGTCGGTCAGGCGGAATTCCTCGATCATCACCGCCTTGGGCTCGTCCTCGGTGCGGATGATCTCGATCACCCGGTCGAGGTTGAGATAGGCGACCAGATAGCCGTCGAGCAGTTCGATCCGGTCGGCGATCTTGCTGAGGCGATGTTCGGAGCGGCGACGCAGCACCACGAACTGATGCTCGACCCAGGCGGCCAGCGCCTCGCGCAGGGACATGACGCGGGGCGTGCGGTCCTTGTCGAGGACGTTCAGATTGAGGCTGATCCGCGTCTCCAAATCGGAGAAACGGAACAGGCCGTCCATCAACACCTGCGGATCGACGGTGCGCGCGCGCGGCTCCAGCACGATGCGGACCTGGGCGTCCGATTCGTCGCGGACATCGGCCAGGATCGGCAGCTTCTTGTCGTTGATCAGCGTGGCGATCTGCTCGATCAGCTTGCCCTTGGCGACGCCGTAAGGGATTTCGCTGATGACGATCTGCCAGCCGCCGCCCTTCTCGCGTTCGATCTCCCAGCGGGCGCGGACGCGAAAACCGCCCCGCCCCGTCGTGTAGCTTTCACGCAATATGGCGGGCGCATCGACCACGATACCACCGGTCGGGAAGTCCGGCCCCTTGACCAGCGCCAGGATCGCGTCGTCATCCGCATCCGGCCGGTCGACCAGCAGGATCGCCGCCTCGAGCAGTTCGGCGGCGTTGTGCGGCGGGATGCTGGTCGCCATGCCGACCGCGATGCCGCTCGCCCCGTTCGCCAGCAGATTGGGGAACAGGCCGGGGAAGAGTTCGGGCTCCTGCTCCTCACCATTATAGGTCGGGCGATAGGCGACGGCGTCCTCGTCCAGCCCATCCATCAGGTCGATCGCGACCTGGGTCAGCCGCGCCTCGGTATAACGATAGGCGGCGGCGTTATCGCCGTCGATATTGCCGAAATTCCCCTGCCCGTCGACCAGCGGATAGCGCAGCGCGAAATCCTGCGCGAGGCGGACCATCGCGTCATAGACCGACTGGTCGCCGTGCGGATGATACTTACCGATGACATCGCCGACGACGCGCGCGCATTTCTTGTAGCCCGAGGCCGGATCGAGCTTCAACAGCCGCATCGCCCAGAGCAAGCGGCGGTGCACGGGCTTCAGCCCGTCGCGCACATCGGGCAGCGAGCGCGCGGTGATCGTCGACAGCGCATAGACGAGATACCGCTCGGACAGCGCACTGTCGAACGGGGCATCCAATATGCCGACGGGAGGATTGTCGCGGAGATCGATCGCCATGGAGCACGAGCTTCTAGCAAGCCCGTCGGGCCGGGGCAATCGGGCGGATCAAATCAGGAACAATGCGTCGATACTCGACAAAGGAGGCGAATGGCGGAGCCGTTCCGCGACGCCCATCCCTTACGGCCTATTCGCATTTCGACCGTGAAATAAGGGCTTAGCCGATCGTCATTGTGACGAAATGTTTCCAACATCCCGTCGATATTGCAAACGATTAGCATTATTTTTTAGGAGGGCGCCGAGCCTCGCCAGTAGGCCGAAATCCATGGGGGAATCATGTTGAACAATGTCTCGACCACCCGGTCGCGGCACGGGCGTTTTCGCGCCCTGTCGCTATGCCTGCCGCTTTCCGCCGCCATCCTCGCCACACCCACCTGGGCGCAGAGCACCGCGCCGACCAGCGGGGAAAAAACAGGAGACAGCGACATCGTCGTCACCGCGACCGGCTATAGCCAGAAGCAGGAGGATGCCCCGGCGTCGATCACCATCATCGACGGCGACGACTTGCGCCGCCGCTCGATCCAGAGCTTGGCCGATGCCGTGCGCGACGTGGAGGGCGTGACGGTCAACGGCAGCGCCAACGAAACCGACATCCAGATACGCGGCATGCCCGGCGACTATACGCTGGTCATGGTCGACGGCCGCCGCCAGAGCGGTCGCGAGTCCCGGGTCAACGGCAATCGCGGTTACGAGCAGAGCTTCACCCCGCCCGCCGCCGCGATCGAGCGGGTCGAGGTCGTGCGCGGGCCGATGTCCTCGCTCTATGGCTCGGACGCGATCGGCGGCGTCATCAACATCATCACCCGTCGCCCCACCCCGCACTGGAGCGGCAGCGTCTCCTACGATCTGTCGCTCCGCCCGTCGGGGGATCAGGGCAATGCCCACAACGCGCAGGGCTTCGTCAGCGGCCCGGTCGTCCCCGGCCTGCTGGGCGTTCAGGCCTGGGGCAGCTATCTGGCACGCGGCGCGGACGACAATGTCGTCGTCACGAACGGCTTCACCCGCGCCCGCCAGCGCAACGCGACCGGCCGCCTGGTGCTGACCCCCGCCACGGGGCATGAGGTGATCCTGGAGGGCGGCCTGTCGCGCCTGCGCAACGGCGAGGGGCTGAGCCCCAATTGGGCCACCCGCCAGCAGGACAACAACCGCGACTATTGGTCGCTGATGCACAATGGTCGCTGGGGCAGGCTGTCGTCGCTGCTCTCCTATCTGGACGAAAAGACCAGCCGCGAGGGGCTGGCCACGCCGGACCAGACCGATGTGTTCGGCCGTCGCCCCGAAGTGCGCAACCGGGTGCTGGACGGCAAGCTCGTGCTGCCGACCGCCGACAACACCACCACCATCGGCGCCCAGTGGCTGAAGACCGGCCTGCGCGATTGGAACCAGGCCAATGTCGGCCGTCCGAACCAGCGTGAATATGAACGCTATTCGGTGGTGCAGAAGGCGATCTTCGCCGAGAATGAATGGCGCGTGCTGCCGGGGCTGAGCCTGACCGGCGGCATCCGGCTGGACGATCATCAATTCTATGGCCGTCACCTCAATCCGCGCGCCTATGCCGTGTGGCATGTCGACGATCATTGGACGCTGAAGGGCGGCGTCGCGCGCGGCTTCAAGGCGCCCGAGCTGCGCGCGGTCATTCCCGATTATGCGGTGATCCGGCGCAACCGCTTCGTCCAGTTCGGCAATCCGGCGCTCCGCCCCGAAAGCAGCGTCAATTACGAGGCGACTTTGGCCTGGTCCAACCGGGCGGGCATCTCCGCCAACGCGACCATCTTCTACAACGACTTCCGCGACGCGCTGTCGACCGTCACCACGACACGCCGCTGGCAGGGATTGCAGATCATGGAGCGCGTCAATCTGAACCGCGCCTCCATCCTGGGGGTCGAACTGGCGGGACGCTGGCGGATCGATCCGACATTGTCGATCCGGGGCAACCTGACCTATCTCGACTCCGAACAGAAAAGCGGCCCCAATATGGGCGCGCCGCTGGCGCTGACCCCGCGCTTCAAGGGCAATGCCCGGCTGGACTGGGACGCCACGCCCGACATGCGGATCTGGACCGCGTTCAACTATTACGGGAAGGAATATGAGGCGACCGTGACCGGTTCCCCCGCCCCGCCCTATGCCACCGCCGACCTGCTCGCGACTCAGCGGCTGACGCGTGGCCTGACGCTGAAAGGCGGCGTGTACAATGTCGCGGACAAGCGGCTGGACGACGCGACCTATGGCACGGTCAATTATGGCCGGACGCTGTTCGTCGGACTGCTCGCCGATTTCTGACGCGAGGGTTCCGCAAACAAAGCGGGCGCGATAGGGGGATCGCGCCCGCTTCCTGTCCGGCGATGCCAGGCGGATTACGACTGGTTCGCCTGGGCCTGCGCCACATCCTGCTGGAAGTGATCGCCTGCGGCCACGGTGCAGTTCTGGAAGGCGACCGGGGTGAAGGTCTCGACCCCGGCGATCTCCTCCTTGGTCACGGCCTTGCCCTTTGCCGTATGGCCGGGCGCGAAGGCGACGACCTCGGGGCGGAAGGTGGCGAGCACGTCCGCCGTGTCGCGGCAGGCGACCGTGCGTTCCTTGTTGCCGTTCTTAACCACCGCGATGGCCTCCATGCCGTTGGCGAGCGGGACATTCGCCTGCTCCCAGATCAGCGGCTGCTGTGCCGCATAAGTCGGCCGCGCAACGGCAGTTCCCGCCGTCAGCATCAGAGCCCCACCAACAACACCGATCATCAGCTTGTTCATGACTACCTCCTTTGCAAGCATGTCCAGAACCAACAACTTTGACGATCGGTTTCCTATTCTTATCGCCTTACGGAATTTTCATCGACCATCGACCATTTGTTCATCATGGACCAAAGATGACGGCACTTTTATCTTCCCGGCTCTGTTTCAACGCGGAATCCTATCCGCATGCCCGGCTCCATTGCACCACCGCGCTCCTTCCTTTATAGGCCGCCCCATCCCGCCTCGGGCCTCAGCATGGGGGCGCCGGGGCCGTACTCATTTCAGGGGACCGCCGCATGGCTCGCCGCCGCCAAATCTACGAAGGCAAGGCCAAGATCCTGTACGAGGGCCCCGAGCCCGGCACGCTGATCCAGTATTTCAAGGACGACGCCACCGCGTTCAATGCCCAGAAAAAGGGCACGATCAACGGCAAGGGCGTGCTGAACAACCGCATCTCCGAGCATGTCTTCACCATGCTCGACCATATCGGCGTGCCGACCCACTTCATCCGCCGCCTGAACATGCGCGAGCAGCTGATCCGCCAGGTCGAGATCGTGCCGATCGAGGTCGTGGTGCGCAACGTCGCGGCGGGCTCGCTGTCCAAGCGTCTCGGCATCGAAGAGGGCGTGAAGCTGCCCCGCACGATCATCGAATATTATTACAAGGACGATGCGCTGGGCGACCCGATGGTCACCGACGAGCATATCGCCTGCTTCGGCTGGGCCAGCCAGGAAGAGATGCACGACATCGCCGACCTGGCGATCCGCGTGAACGACTTCCTGTCGGGCATGTTCGCCGCGATCGGCATCCGCCTGGTCGACTTCAAGCTGGAATTCGGTCGCATCTGGGACAACGACTTCGGTCGCATCATCCTGGCCGACGAGATCAGCCCCGATGGCTGCCGCCTGTGGGACATGACCACCAACGAGAAGCTGGACAAGGATCGCTTCCGTCGCGACCTGGGCGGCGAGGTCGAGGCCTATCAGGAAGTGGCGCGCCGTCTGGGCCTGCTGCCCGAGGGGGGCGACACCGCCGTCCTCGACCTGGAAGAACATCGCAAGAGCCGGGGCAAGTAATGAAGCTGAAGATTTTCGTCACCCTGAAGCCCGGCGTGCTCGACCCGCAGGGCAAGGCGATCCAGCACGCGCTGGGCAGCCTGGGCTTTGCCGGCGTCGATGACGTGCGCGCGGGCAAGCTGATCGAGATGGAGGTCGCCGACACGACGACCGACGCGCAGATCGACGAGATGTGCCGCCAGTTGCTCGCCAACACCGTGATCGAGAATTACCGGGTGGAGCGCGCCTGATGAAGACCGCAGTCATCGTCTTTCCGGGCTCGAACTGCGACCGCGACCTCGCCGTCGCGCTGGAGGCGGTGACGGGCGTCAAGCCGGCCATGGTCTGGCACGGCGACAGCGAACTCCCTGAGGGGCTGGGGCTGATCGGGGTGCCGGGTGGCTTCTCTTACGGCGATTACCTGCGTTGCGGCGCGATCGCGGCCCGCTCGCCGATCATGCGCGCGGTGGTCGATGCGGCGAACAAGGGCATGCCGGTGTTCGGCGTGTGCAACGGCTTCCAGGTGCTGGCCGAAACCGGGCTGCTGCCGGGCGCGCTGATGCGCAACCGCTCGCTCAACTTCGTGTGCCGCGACGTGGACCTGGAGGTGGCGAACACCGACAGCGCCTTCACGCGCCTGTACAGCCAGGGCGAGACGATCCGCATCCCCGTCGCGCATCATGACGGCAATTATTTCGCCGATGCCGAGACGCTGGACCGGCTGGAAGGCGAAGGCCGCGTCGCCTTCCGCTATGCCGAGGACGTCAACGGCTCGGCCCGGGGCATCGCGGGCGTGCTGAACGAGAAGCGCAACGTGCTGGGCATGATGCCCCACCCCGAACGCCGCATCGAAGCCGCGCACGGCGGCGACCATGGCCGCCGGTTGTTCGAAGGCCTGCTGAAGATGGTCGGGGCATAAACCCCACCTTCCGTTCAGCCTGAGCGAAGTCGAAGGCCACGGGATGACATTTGAAAGGGGAAGCGAGGCGACTCGCTTCCCTTTTCATTGGAGTTCACGCGAAGCCGCGATGACGCGAAGATTATTAGAGCGGGATGACATCAGGTTGATCCACCCCTCCCCTGAAGGGGAGGGGCTCGGCTCGGGTCGACTCCATGTCATCCCGCTCTAAGGAGATTTGTTCGCGCAGAGGCGCGGAAGACGCAGAGAGGGGGGGTATGCAGCGGCAGCTGCATGACTCTTTCACAAGCCTGAGTGAGGCAGGAAGACATCTCCAAAGACGAGACACCTCCGCGTTCTCCGCGCCTCCGCGCGAACCAACCTTCCTCTTCGCGTCATCGCGGCTTCGCGCGAACTCGAAACCAACTCAGACCCGCGCCCGGAACGGCGTGAAGTCCGTCCCCTCGTCAAACACATCCACCCCCTCGGCCCGCTTCAGCCAGCCGACGATCAGATAGGTCACCGGGGTCAGGATCACCTCCCAGCCCACCTTCAGCGCCCATTGGGTGAACAGCACCACGATCACCAGATGCGTCGTCCATCCCTCCGCCCCCCAGAAGGCCAGCGGATAGAAGATCAGGCTGTCCACCCCCTGCCCCACCAGCGTCGAGCCGATGGTCCGCGACCAGAGGTGCCGTCCGCCGGTCCATACCTTCATCCGCGCCATGACATAGGCATTGGTGAACTCACCCGCCCAGAAGGCGCAGACGCTGGCGAAGACGATACGCGGCACCTGCCCGAAGATCACCTCATAGGCCGCCTGGTTGGTCCAGGTCGGCGCCGGGGGCAGCTTGACGACGACGAAGCTCATGAACGCCATGAACAGCACGGCCGCCGTCCCCGCCCAGATCACCCGCCGGGCCCGAGCATAGCCGTAAACCTCGGTCAGCACGTCGCCGATGACATAACTCAGCGGAAAGAACAGGATGCCCGCCCCGAACGGCCATTCGCCCACTACCGGCAAGGTGATGACCGCGACCTTGCCCGCGCCGATGACGTTGGACAGCAGCAGGATGGTGACGAACGCCGCCATGACGAAGTCGAACCAGCGGAACGCGCCCCGTTCCATGTCGCGGTCCGCGACCACCCGTTCCACGCTCATACCCCTGCCCCTTCGCGCCGTTCGGATCGGTATTTATCGCCATTCCCAACCCAAGCAAACCGCGCTAGGAACCCCGCCATCCGCGCGTCCGTAGCTCAGTTGGATAGAGCAAGGAGCTTCTACCTCCTCGGTCGGGGGTTCGAATCCCTCCGGGCGCGCCAATCCCTCCATCCGCAACGAAAAGGCGCCCCGGTGTCAGCCGAGGCGCCTTTGCGTATCATCTGTCAGCGGTGCCCGACGGCACCGAATGATCCGACCGCGTTCCTGCCCCGCAGGACCCGCGAGTCCGGGATCACTCCCACTCGATCGTGCCGGGGGGCTTGCTGGTATAGTCGTAGACGACGCGGTTGATGCCCTTCACCTCGTTGATGATCCGGGTCGTGACGCGCGGCAGGAAGTCGCCGGGGAAGTCGAAGGCCTGCGCCGTCATCCCGTCCACCGAGGTCACCGCGCGCAGCGCCAGCACCGAGTCGTACGTGCGGCCATCGCCCATCACGCCGACCGAACGGACCGGCAGCAGCACCGCGAAGGCTTGCCAGATGGCATCGTACAGCCCGGCCTTGCGGATTTCCTCCAGATAGATGGCATCTGCCTTGCGCAGGATGTCGCAGCGCTCGCGGGTCACCTCGCCGGGGATGCGGATGGCCAGGCCTGGTCCGGGGAACGGGTGGCGACCGACGAACACATCGGGCAGGCCCAGCTCGCGGCCGAGGACGCGGACCTCGTCCTTGAACAGCTCGCGAAGCGGCTCGACCAGCTTCATGTTCATGCGCTCCGGGAGACCGCCGACATTGTGGTGGCTCTTGATCGTCACCGACGGACCGCCGGTGAAGCTGACGCTCTCGATCACGTCGGGGTAGAGCGTGCCCTGGGCCAGGAACTCGGCCCCGCCAATCTTCTTGGCCTCGGCCTCGAACACGTCGATGAAGGTCTTGCCGATAAACTTGCGCTTGGCTTCCGGGTCGGTGACGCCCGCCAGGCCGTCCATGAACAGATCCTGCGCGTCCACATGGACCAGCGGGATATTGTAATGGCCACGGAACAGGCTGACGACCTGCTCGGCCTCGCCCTGGCGCAGGATGCCGCCATCGACGAACACGCAGGTCAACTGGTCGCCGATCGCCTCATGGATCAGTAGCGCCGCCACCGACGAGTCGACCCCGCCGGACAGGCCGCAGATCACCTTGCCCGTCCCGACCTGCTCGCGGATCTCGGCGATCTTGGCGGTGCGGAACTCGGCCATGGTCCAGTCGCCCGATAGCCCGGCGACATGGCGGACGAAATTGGCGATCAGCTTGGCGCCATCGGGCGTGTGCACGACCTCGGGGTGGAACTGCATCGCATAGATGCGGCGCTCGTCATTGGCGATGATCGCATAAGGCGCACCCGGGCTGGTCGCGACGACACGGAAGCCCGGCGCCAGCGCGGTCACCTTGTCGCCATGGCTCATCCAGACCTGATGCCGCTCGCCGGTCTGCCACAGCCCGTCGAACAGGGTGCACTCGTCCTCGACGGTGATGAACGCCTCACCGAACTCGCCGCTGTCACCCTTCTCGACCTGGCCACCCAGTTGCTGGGTCAGCGCCTGCTGGCCATAGCAGATGCCGAGCATCGGCAGGCCGCTGTCGAGGATCGCCTGCGGGATGCGCGGACTCGTCTCGTCCACCACCGAGGCGGGGCCGCCGGAGAGGATGACGGCGGCGGGGTTGATCCGCGCGAAGGCTTCACCGGCCGATTGGAAGGGCACGATCTCGCTATAGACCCCCGCCTCGCGCACGCGGCGCGCGATGAGTTGGGTGACCTGGCTGCCGAAATCGACGATGAGGATGCTGTCGGGGTGCTCCATGGCGGTCCGATAGCGATGTCTTTGTCGAAAATCTACCGGGCGGCGATGCTTTCCACCGGGTCGATCGCGATCATCCGCACCGCCTGTGAATCGACACGGCAGCGGAACGGGCGGACGCCTTCGACGGCGTTCGCTTGCTCGCGCAGACGCAGCGTCCCGCGCACGAGCAACCCGTCGCCGAGCGGATCGACGGATGCCACCTGGTCAAGCAGGGCATGGGCGTGGCTTCGCTTCGCCTCCCCCTCCGCCGCCAGGATACAGGCGCGGACGGCGGCCTCGTCGTCGATCTCGGCACGGGGCGCGGAGGGGGTTTCCACCGCGCGGACGGGTGTGGCCGGATCGGCCCCGGGCGCGCTTCCCGGCCGGGAGGTCCCGGGCTGGCGGCCCGCCGCCTGCAAGCCCATCCCCGCCGCCAGCAACGCCGCCGTGCCGATCGGGTCCACCCGGTTCTGGTCTCGCTGATAATAGAGCGAGGTAGCCGTCGGCGTGGCGATGCCGGGGTTCCAGTTCGTCCGGGTGGCACAGGCGGATAGCGATGCGATCGCCGTCAAACTCGCGATGGTCGTGATCTTGCGCATGATATGCCCCCTTTGTTTCGCAGGAGAAACGAAGACTCCTTTCAGATTGCTGAACGCCGCGACCGGGCACGCCCCTCCCGCAGGCGGGAGGGGATGGGGGAGGGAAGGCCACAAGCGATGGTCTCGGTGAGACTCCCTGCCCTCCCCCGGCCCAGTTTCAGGTAAACGATGCCCCGCATCGTCTACCTGAAACTCGCCTGCGGGAGGGGGAGCAAGAAAAAAGGGCCGCCCCATTGCTGGGACGGCCCTTTCTCAAAGGTCTTCGAGGCAGCGCGAGTTACGCGGCTTCGTCGAAATCTTCCTCGTTCATGACCGGACCCGAATCCTGGCCCTTCGCCGAGACGTCGCGGTCGACGAACTCGATGATCGCCATCGGCGAGGCGTCCGATGCGCGGATGCCGGCCTTGATGATGCGGGTATAGCCGCCGTTGCGATCCGCATAGCGCGACGCCAGCGTGTCGAACAGCTTCACCAGCTGTGCGTCGTCGAGCAGGCGGGCATGGGCCAGACGACGGTTGGAGAGACCGCCCTTCTTCGCCAGGGTCACCAGCTTTTCGACGTAGGGACGCAGTTCCTTCGCCTTGGCGACGGTGGTGGTGATCTGCTCGTGCTTGATCAGCGCGGCCGCCATGTTGCGGAAGAGCGCGATACGATGAGCCGAGGTACGTTGCAGCTTACGGCCGCCGACGCGATGACGCATGGGTAGTTCCTTCGTTCGTTAAGGGGCCGTGTCACGGTACCCCAGACCTGGTGACCGTTGAGGCCGTCACCTTCGCCTATTCAAATCCTCCCCAAGCTTGCTTGGGGAGGGGGACCAGCGAAGCTGGTGGAGGGGCCGGGCCGAAGGACCGGATCACGGCAAAGCCGCGATCCTGACGTCGAACGGGTCGCCCGTAAGCGACCCGCCGGCCGGGCTTTCGCCGTCTCGCGGATAGCATCGCTATCCGCGTGCGGCTCAGCCCATGATCTCCTGTTCCAGCTTCTTGGCCATTTCCTCGATATTCTCGGGCGGCCAGCCGGGGATTTCCATGCCCAGGCGCAGACCCATGGACGACAGCACTTCCTTGATCTCGTTCAGCGACTTGCGGCCGAAATTGGGAGTGCGCAGCATCTCGGCTTCGGTCTTGCCGACCAAATCGCCGATATAGATGATGTTGTCGTTCTTGAGGCAGTTCGCCGAACGCACCGACAGTTCCAGCTCGTCGACCTTCTTGAGAAGGTAACGGTTGATCTGCTGCGCGTCGCTCTGCGGCTCGCCACCGGCGGCGGGGATCGCCGCCTGGCCCACGGGGGCCGCGCGGGTGAGCGCCGAGTCGTCGAAGTGCACGAACAGCGCCAGCTGGTCCTGGAGGATGCGCGCGGCATAGGCCACGGCGTCTTCCGGGGTCACGGTGCCGTCGGTCTCGACCGAGAGCGTCAGCTTGTCATAGTCTAGGTCCTGACCGACGCGGGTCGGGTCCACCTTGTACGACACCTGGCGAACCGGCGAGTAGAGCGCATCGACCGGGATCAGACCGATCGGCGCATCGGCCGGACGGTTGGACGCGGCGGGGACATAGCCCTTCCCGATATCGGCGGTCAGCTCCATGTTGAGCGTCGCGCCTTCGTCGAGATGGCAGATCACCAGGTCCTTGTTCATGACCTCGATATCGCCCGACACGGCGATGTCGCCGGCCTTGACGGTGGCGGGGCCGGTCGCCGACAGCTGGAGCCGCTTGGGGCCTTCGCCCTGCATGCGGATCGCGAGCTGCTTGACGTTCAGGACGATGTCGGTGACGTCTTCACGCACACCGGCCAGCGACGAGAACTCGTGCAGCACGTTCTCGATCTTGATCGAGGTGACCGCCGCGCCCTGGAGCGACGACAGGAGAACGCGACGAAGCGCGTTGCCCAGCGTCAGGCCGAAGCCACGCTCCAGCGGTTCGGCGACGAACGTCGCCTTCCGCTTGCCATCGCCGCCCTTCTTTTCGAGCGCGTTGGGCTTCTTCAGTTCCTGCCAGTTCTTTGCGTTGACAGACACGTGGTTCCCCTGAGTTATGGGCCGGAACGGGGACGGTTCCAGCCGTGGAGAGAGGCATGGCCGACTCGTCAGCCGGCCATGGGAAGCATCAGACGCGGCGACGCTTGGAAGGCCGCACGCCGTTGTGCGGGATCGAGGTCACGTCACGGATCGAGGTGATCTGGAAACCGACCGCCTGCAGCGCGCGAAGCGCCGACTCGCGGCCCGAACCCGGGCCCTTCACTTCGACTTCCAGGGTACGAACGCCATGCTCGGCGGCCTTCTTGCCCGCGTCCTCGGCAGCGACCTGGGCCGCATACGGGGTCGACTTGCGCGAGCCCTTGAAGCCCATCATGCCGGCCGACGACCACGAAATGGCATTGCCCTGCGCGTCGGTGATGGTGATCATGGTGTTGTTGAAGCTGGCGTTCACATGAGCGACGCCGGCGGTGATGTTCTTGCGCTCGCGACGGCGAATGCGCTGCGGTTCACGTGCCATTGAATTCTATCCTGACCTGTATCTCTGATGCGGAGAGCGGGAAGCAGTCTGCCTCGCGCCGCCCTCCGGCGGAGAAGAAGTGATTTTCGTCCCCCGGACGAAAATCTTACTTCTTCTTGCCCGCGATCGGCTTGGCCTTGCCCTTGCGGGTGCGCGCATTGGTGTGCGTGCGCTGGCCGCGGACCGGCAGGCCCTTGCGGTGACGCAGGCCGCGATAGCAGGCCAGGTCCATCAGGCGCTTGATGTTCATCGCGGTTTCGCGACGCAGATCGCCTTCCACCGTGTGATCGGCGTCGATGGCTTCACGGATCTGGAGCACTTCCTGATCCGACAGGTCCTGGACGCGACGATCTTCGGCGATGTTCAGCTTGGCAGTGATCTGCTTCGCCTTGGCCGGGCCGATGCCGTGGATATAGGTCAGCGCGATCAGAACGCGCTTGTTGGTCGGGATGTTGACACCCGCGATACGTGCCATGAAATTTGTTCTCCTAGCTCCACGAAGCATGGCATGGCCGCACATGCTCCATCTCAACGCGATGGTTCCGCCACGCACGATCGCGACGCCCGCAAATCGCGCGTCGTCAAATCGGGGGTGGTGGAAGGATGGTCAGTTAGGGCCCGCGAAACCCTCTGTCAAGCGATCGGTTCCCGAAACCTCGTCGATTGCACCCGGCGAAGCGTCAACCAGCGACGAAAGGAGACGATCGCCCAGATGATCTCCACCACGCCGAACGGCCAGGCGCCCTGGAGAAAGCCATAAGCCGATCCCGCGATGCAGCCCAGGACGAAGCCCAGCGTCCACCAATGCGACCCCGCCTCCATCGCATAGCAGACCAGCGTGAAGGACACGGCGGCAAGGCCGAACAGGGAAAGCGAATCCATGGGCGGGATGTAACCGCCTGAAGCGGTAGGGCAAACCCCATTCCTCCCCTGCAAGGGGAGGGGGACCAGCGGAGCTGGTGGAGGGGTGTCCAGCTATCGACAGGGTGACACCCCTCCGTCAGGCTTCGCCTGCCACCTCCCCTTCCAGGGGAGGAAAGATGGTCAGGGAATCACCAGCCGCGCCACCAGGCCCGGTCCATTATCCCCCAGCTCGAACCGCCCGCCATGCAGCCGCGCCACCGCCTCGATCAATGCCATGCCCAGTCCCGCGCCCGGCGTCGTCCGCGCGGTGTCGAGGCGGCCGAACCGCTTCAACGCCTGCGCGCGGTCCGCCTCGGCGATACCGGGGCCGTGATCCTCGACCTGGAAGACGATGCCCTCCACCGTGCGGCGCAACCGCAGCGTCACCTCCCCGCCCGACGCCCCGTGCTTCAGGGCATTGTCGAGCAGGTTGGACAGCGCCTGGCTCATCAATTCGCGGTGCAGCGGCAAGGGGGCGGGGCGATCCTCGACCGCGATCAGGAAACGGAGCCCCGCATCCTCGACCACCGGGGCATAGAGTTCGCCGATCTCCTCGATCAGTTCGGCGGGCGAGGCCAGGGTGAAACGGTCGCGGGTCACCGATTCGGACCGGCTGATCTCGATGACCATGGTCAGCATCCGCATGATCAGGTCGGTTTCGACCAGCAGGCCGCCCAGCGCCGCCTCGCGCTGGGCCGGATCGGCGATCAGCACCGCCTGCTCGGTCTTGGTCCGCAACCGGGCGAGCGGCGAGCGCAGGTCGTGCGCCAGGCTGTCGGTGACGACCCGCAACTCGGCCATCAACTGCTCGATCTTGCCCAGCATCGCGTTCAGCCGCACCGCCAGTCGGTCGAAGGCGTCGCCATCGCCGTCGCCGCCCCGTACCAGGGAGACGCGTCGCGACAGATCGCCCTCCCCCGCCGCATCCATGACCGCGACGATGGCGTTGAGCCGCCCCGCGACATAGCGCGCCAGGACCAGGCCGGTCCCCACCCCCAGCATCAGCGACAGGAACACCGCCAGCGCCAGCGCGCGCTCGATCGCCACCTGCTGCGCCTCGATCAGGTCGAGGGGCCGCCCGACCAGCAACCAGTCATGGCCGATGGGATGGAGCGTATAGCCCGCCTCGCGGCTGGCCCAGACGCCGTCGCGGCCCAGCACCGCGATCCGGAACGGCGTGTCCGACAACGGCACCGCCAGATGCCGCGGCGCATAGCCCGCGATCCGGTGCCCTTGCGTATCGAATATGGCGAGGACCAGCGACACGTCGCCGGGCTCGCGCGCCTCCTTGATCGCATCGGCCAGCGCGGGCAGCGCGCCCGTTCGCCAGACGGCGCGCAAGGCGTCCGCCTGTTCGACGATCTCGCGGTGGAGCGCCGCGACCGCATCGGCGCTGGTCTGTTTCCAGATGAATCCGACCAGCGCCAGATTGGATACCAGCGCCAGGATGATCGACAGCAGCGCGATCCGTGCGGAGATCGTCAGCCGCGGCTTCACCCCTCGACGGCCAGCCTATAGCCCGCGCCGCGCACCGTATGCAGGATCGGGCTGCCGAACCCTTCCTCCAGCTTGCGCCGGAGCCGCCCGATATGCACGTCGACCACGTTCGATCCCGGGTCGAAATGATAGTTCCAGATTTTCTCCAGCATCATCGTGCGGGTGACGACCTGTCCGGCATGGCGCGCCAGGAATTCCAGCAGGTTGAACTCGCGCGCACCGACCGGAATGATCTTGCCCGCCCGGGTGACGGTGCGGGCGAGCAGGTCGATCTCCAGATCGCCGACCGACAGCTTGGTGCGGGTCGGTTCGGACGCGGCGCGGTCGGACCGGCGGACCAGCGCCTCGATCCGCGCCGACAGCTCGGCGAAGGAGAAGGGCTTGCACAGATAATCGTCCGCGCCCGCCTTCAGCCCGTCGACACGGTCGTCGACCGTGGCCAGCGCCGACAGGATCAGCACCGGGGTGGAGATGCCCGCCGCGCGAATCGCGCTGACCATCGCCAGCCCGTCCAGGCGGGGCAGCATCCGGTCGGCGATGATCAGGTCGAATATCCCCTCGCTCGCCAGGAACAGCCCGTCGCGGCCGTCCCCGCATTGCTCGACGGCATAACCCGCCTCGGCCAGCCCCTTGGTGACATAGGCGGCGGTGGAAGCATCGTCTTCGACGATCAGGATCTTGCGGCTCATCGGTTCGTCTGCTCCGGCATAGGGCGATCTTCGCTCCAACGGCGTCGTTCGGCATGTTCGAGCCCTTCGACCCCGTCCGCCCCAAGTCACCCCGTCCTCGGGGGCGACTAGGCCGGACAGTGGCCCAGGGAAAGGCCGGCGGAAAGCACGCTCTCCGCCGGCCCCGACGGCACCCCCGGGAGTGTCGGGCGCCGAGCTCGTTGAACTGCGTGGCATGGGGCTACAGGGTGGCGGGATACCCCGGAGTGACCATAATGTGACAAATGCGTCATTCGCCACGGGATCGCGTGCAGCGGACGCCGGTCAAATGATCCGCAATCGGACCGGATTCGCCACCGATATCGCCGGTGATGTTTAAACTTTTGATAATTCTTTCATTTATGGTTGTTCTATCATGTTGATCGCTCCCCTCCCCCGCGATGCGTCGTCCGCCGAGGAGCGACGCCTCGCCACGCTTCAGGCCCATGCCCTGCTCGACAGCGAACCGGAGGCGGAGTTCGATGCGCTGGTTTCGCTGGCCGCCGAGATGCTAGATTGTCCGGTCGCGGCGCTGACGCTGGCGGACCGCGACCGTTTCTGGGTGAAATCGGCGATCGGCCCCCTGCCCAGCCAGATGCCGCGCAACGTCGCCTTTTGCGACCAGACGATCCGGTCGCCCGACCTGATGATCGTCCCCGACCTGACCAGCGATCCGCGCTTCGCCATCAATCCCTTCGTCACGGGCGAGGCGGGGACGCGCTTCTATGCGGGCATGCCGATCCGCGTCCCCGACCTGGACGGATCGCCCCAGGCCATTGGATCGCTATGCGTGATGGACGCCACCCCGCGCTCGCTGAGCCCGGCGGGGGAGCGGGCGCTGCGCCACCTCACCCGGCTGGCCGAGGCGTTGATCGCCGCACGCGCGGTCGCCAGGCGGGCGACGGCGATGGCCGAACTGAGCGAGCGTCAGGCCGAGGATCTGCGCGCCAAGGACCGGACGGTCCGGCAGGTCGAACGATTGGCGTTGATCGGGTCATGGCGGATTCGCCTGGCCGATCAAAAGGCGTTCTGGTCGGAGGGCGTCTATCGCATCCACGAACTACCGGCCGGCAAGCCGGTCACGATCGACCAGGGCCTGTCCTATTACCCCCCGGATTCGCGCGCGATCCTGCGCTCCACGATCGAGGCTACCGCGCGCACCGGCGATCCGTTCGACATCGAGCTGGACTTCGTGACCGCGCTGGGCCGCCGCCGCCGCGTCCGGGTGATGGGCGAGCGGGAAATGGCCAACGGTCACCCGGAAAGCCTGGTCGGCATGTTCCAGGACGTGACCGAGCGCCACGCGCTGGAAGTTCAACTCCGCCGCAATGCCGATACCGATGCGCTGACCCTGTTGTCCAACCGCGCCGCCTTCGACCGCACGCTGGAAACCGCGATGGGCGAGGCGGGCGCGAACGACCGGCCGCTCGGCCTCGTGCTGATCGATCTGGACGGGTTCAAGCAGATCAACGACACGCTGGGCCATCCCGCCGGGGACGAAGTGCTGCGTATCGTCGGCACCCGCTTGCGGACCGACTGGCTGAAGAATTGTTTCGTCGCGCGGCTGGGCGGGGACGAGTTCGGGGTGATCGTCGATGATCCCGCCCTGCTCGCCCAGCCCGAGTCGCTGCGCGCGCGGATCGAGACGCTGCTGACCATCTCGATCACGGTCGACGATCTGACCATGAGCTGTGCGGGCACGGTGTGCGTCACGCTGCGGCCCGAGGATTGCCGGACGATCCGCGATTTCATGCACCATGCCGATACCCGCCTCTATGCCGCCAAGCGCGACCGGGTGGGTGAGCGGCGCAAGGGGGATCGACGGAAGGCCGCCCGCTAAGGCCCTTCCCTCCCCGACCCACGGCCCCATATAGCGGGGGCATGTCTTCGCGCACCCGCGTCCTCGTCCTGAACTCCGCGCTCGGCCCTCTCGATTACCGCGTGCCCCATGGCATGACGGTCGAGCCGGGGTCGATCGTCGTCGCGCCGCTCGGCCCCCGCCAGTTGCTGGGCGTGGTGTGGGAGCCGGAGCGGATGCCGTCCGATACGGAAGTCGGCGACAACCGGTTACGCCCGCTGCTCGGCGTGGCGGATGCGCCGCCCTTGCCGGATGCGCTGCGGCGGCTGATCGAATGGACGGCGGACTATTATCTCGCCCCGCCCGCCGCCGTGGTGCGGATGGCGCTGTCCTCCACCTCGGCGCTGGAGGGCGCGCGGACCGTGACCGAGTACCGCGTCACCGGCCATGTCCCCGACCGCCTGACCCCGCAGCGTGCCCAGGCGCTGGAGCGGATCGGCGACCGCCAGGGGCTGATCCGCGAGCTGGCGACGATGGCCGATGTCTCCGACGCGGTGATCCGGGGCCTGGTGAAGAACGGCGCGATCGAAGGGGTGGAGGTCGATATCGACAGCCCCTTCCCCCTGCCCGATCCTGACCATCACCGCCCCGAACTATCCGAGGACCAGCGGGCGGCGGCCGACACGCTGGTTGCGGGGGTCGCGGCCCATGCCTTCCAGCCAGTGCTGCTCGATGGCGTCACCGGATCGGGCAAGACCGAGGTGTATTTCGAGGCGGTGGCGCAGGCCGTGTCGGAGGGACGGCAGGTGCTGGTCCTGCTCCCCGAGATCGCGCTGACCGAGCCGTTCCTCAAGCGTTTCCACGACCGCTTCGGCTGCGAACCCGTCGCCTGGCATTCGGGCCTCCGTTCCTCGCAGCGGCGCCGCGCCTGGCGTGCCATCGCCAGCGGCCAGGGGCTGGTGACGGTCGGCGCGCGTTCGGCGCTGTTCCTGCCCTATCGCAATCTCGGCCTGATCGTCGTCGACGAGGCGCATGAGACCAGCTTCAAGCAGGAGGACGGCGTCCATTACCACGCCCGCGACGTGGCGGTGATGCGCGGCAAGTTCGAGCCCTGCCCGGTCATCCTCGCCTCTGCCACCCCCGCCATCGAGACACGGCAGCAGGTGGCGCTGGGCCGCTATACCGAGGTCAAGCTGCCCGGCCGTTTCGGCCCCGCCCAGATGCCGACGATCGAGGCGATCGACCTGATCCAGAACCCGCCCGAGCGCGGTCGCTGGATCGCGCCCAAGCTGGTCGCGGCGATGAAGGAGACGCTGGAGAAGCGCGAACAGTCGCTGCTCTATCTCAACCGGCGCGGCTATGCCCCGCTGACGCTCTGCCGGACCTGTGGGCACCGGTTCCAGTGCCCCAACTGCACCGCCTGGATGGTCGAGCATCGGCTCGTGCGGCGGCTGGCCTGCCATCATTGCGGCCATGTGATGCCGACCCCACGCGCCTGTCCCGAATGCGACGGCGAGGACTCGCTGGTCGCCTGCGGCCCCGGCGTCGAGCGGATCGCCGACGAGGCGACCGCCCTCTTCCCCGATGCGAAGATCGCGGTCGTCACCTCCGACACCATCTGGTCCCCGGCCAAGGCGGCCGAGTTCGTGGGGCGGATGGAGGCGGGCGATATCGACATCGTGGTGGGCACGCAGTTGATCACCAAGGGCTATCACTTCCCGAACCTCACCCTAGTGGGCGTGATCGACGCGGACCTGGGCCTCGACGGCGGCGACCTGCGCGCGGCCGAGCGCACCTTTCAGCAGATCCGCCAGGTGTCGGGCCGGGCGGGGCGCGGGGCCAAGCCGGGGCATGTCTTCATCCAGACGCACAGCCCCAAGGCGCAGGTAATGCAGGCGCTGGTGACCGGCGATGCGGAAGCCTTCTACACGGCGGAGACCGAAGCCCGGCGCGATGCCGATGCGCCGCCTTTCGGTCGCTACGCCGCAATTATCGTCTCGTCGGAGGACCAAGGCGCGGCGCAATCCACCGCCAACGCCATCGCGCGGGCCGCGCCCAAGGTGGAGGGGATGCACGTCTTCGGTCCAGCCCCCGCCCCTCTGGCGATGCTGCGGGGGCGGCATCGGTATCGCTTGCTGGTCCACGCCCGACGCGCGCTGGCGGTGCAGGATGTGATCCGGGAATGGCTGGGCGGGTTGGAATGGTCGGCCAAGGTGCGGGTGGCGGTGGATGTGGACCCGTACAGCTTCCTATGATGGGCCTTCGATAGAAAAAGGAATGTTCGCGCGGAGGCGCGGAGGCGCGGAGGACGCAGAGGTGTCTCGCCCGATGCCTGTATATTCCCTTATCCTACAGGTAGGCGATGGCAGAGCGGCGTTGCCGCGAATAGGACACCTCTGCGTCCTCCGCGCCTCCGCGCGAACCAAAATCTTCTTCCCGGCATCGCGGCTTCGCTGGAACAATTTGGCCTGAAGCCGCGGTGTCTTCCCCTGGCCTTCGACTGCGCTCAGGCTGAACGGAGCGAGGGGAACAGGCCTTATCCCAACATCCGCTCAGCCTGAGCGAAGTCGAAGGCCACGCCACGTACCCTCCTCAAACCCAAAAATGAAAACGGCCGCGACTTACGCCGCGACCGTTTCAAAACCAGGAAAAGGCGTAAAACCCTTACCCCGCATGCTCCGCCAGCACGGTCAGGCCCTTCGGCCCCACCTCGGCGAAACCACCACGGATCTGGATCGATTCCGGCTCGCCCTTGTCGGTGCGATAGACCTGGATCGCGCCGTCGCGGATGGTCGACATGAAGGGCGCATGGCCCTCCAGCACGCCGAAATCGCCCTCGGTGCCGGGGACGACCACCATATGAACCTCCTCCGAGCGAAGGAGCTTTTCGGGGGTCACGAGTTCGAAATGCAGCATGGTCTAAAATCTCGCATCGCTCTCCGGGGGGGGGAGAGGAAAGAGGGGACGGTCGGAACCGTCCCCCCATATCATCAGGCTTCCTGAGCCAGCTTCTCGGCCTTGGCGACGGCTTCGTCGATGCCGCCCACCATGTAGAAGGCCGCTTCCGGCAGATGGTCGTACTCGCCGTCGACCACCGCCTTGAACGAGCGGATCGTGTCTTCGATCTGGACGAACTTGCCCGAGATGCCGGTGAAGACTTCCGCGACGTGGAAGGGCTGCGACAGGAAGCGCTGGATCTTGCGGGCGCGCTGGACGGTCAGCTTGTCCTCTTCGGACAGCTCGTCCATGCCCAGGATCGCGATGATGTCCTGCAACGCCTTGTAGCGCTGAAGCAGCGACTGGACCGCACGGGCCGTCTCATAATGCTCCTGGCCGACGATGCGCGGCTCCAGCACGCGGCTGGTCGAGTCGAGCGGGTCGACCGCCGGGTAGATGCCCAGCTCCGAGATAGCGCGGTTGAGCACGGTCGTCGCGTCCAGGTGGGCGAACGAGGTGGCCGGCGCCGGGTCGGTCAAGTCGTCGGCGGGCACGTACACGGCCTGGACCGAGGTGATCGAGCCCTTGTTGGTCGAGGTGATGCGCTCCTGCAGCGCGCCCATGTCGGTCGACAGGGTCGGCTGATAGCCCACGGCCGACGGGATGCGGCCGAGCAGCGCCGACACTTCCGCACCCGCCTGGGTGAAGCGGAAGATGTTGTCGACGAAGAACAGCACGTCCTGGCCTTCCTGGTCACGGAAATATTCCGCGATGGCGAGGCCCGAGAGGGCGACGCGCGCACGGGCGCCCGGCGGCTCGTTCATCTGGCCATAGACCAGCGCGACCTTCGAGCCCTCGCTGATCGCGTTGCCCTCGGCATCCTTGGCGATGACGCCCGCGTCGAGGAATTCGTGATACAGGTCGTTGCCCTCGCGGGTCCGCTCACCGACGCCCGCGAACACCGAGGTGCCGCCATGGCCCTTGGCGATGTTGTTGATCAGTTCCTGGATGAGCACGGTCTTGCCGACGCCCGCGCCGCCGAACAGGCCGATCTTGCCGCCCTTGGCGTAAGGCGCGAGAAGGTCGATAACCTTGATGCCGGTGACCAAGATCGCGCTCTCGGTCGACTGCTCGATGAACTCGGGCGCCTTGGCATGGATCGGCGCGCGCAGGTCGGTGGCGACCGGACCGCGCTCGTCGATCGGCTCGCCGACGACGTTCAGGATGCGACCCAGCGTCGCGGGGCCGACCGGCACCTGGATCTGGTTGCCGGTGTCGGTCACGCTCTGGCCGCGGGTCAGGCCCTCGGTCGTGTCCATCGCGATCGTGCGGACGGTGTTCTCGCCCAGATGCTGCGCGACTTCGAGCACCAGACGGGTGCCGTTATTGTCCGTCTCCAGCGCCGACAGGATCGCGGGCAGGTGATCGGGGAAGTGAACGTCGACGACCGCGCCGATGACCTGGGCGATCGTGCCGACATTGTTGGTGGCCGTGGTCGGCCGGATGTCCTCAGCGGCGGTTGCCATCATTGCTTCCTTGGTTCGGTAGAGCCCGACATAGCTTCGGGGCGGGTAAAGGTCACGACCAGACGGCGGCCACCGTCGATCTTGTCACGGGTAACTTGGTAATCGGCGCCGGTCAGGTGGCCGGTGGTGGCGCTTTCGGTCTGGATGGCGGCGGTGACCGCATCCTTGCCGTCCAGACCCAGCTGATCCATCGGCTTGGTCACCCAGCGGATGAACTGGGTCTTGGCGAACGGGCTGGAGTCGAGATTGACGAGATCGAGCGAGAAACGAAGCGTATTCAGCTGCTTCGCATCGCCCTCGACGATCAGATTGGCCATGTTGATCGGCGTCACCGAGGGATCGGCCATCGGCGTGGCCTGCGCGATCGCGCGGTACACGCCCTGGACGGGCGCGTAACCGCTCATGCGAAAGCCCATCCGGTCGAGCAGGCTGACCGTCTCGGGCGCATTGCCGAACACGGTGCGCCAGCCGCCCTTCACGAACGGCGTGAAGCTGGCCTCGGGGGCCTCCTTCGGCTGGTCGGACGCCTGGCCGCATCCGGCCAGTGCGACCGTCAGGCCCAGAAGGAGCGCGAGACGCATCAGAGCGCCTCGGCGCCCGAGATGATCTCGACCAGTTCGGTGGTGATCGCGGCCTGGCGGGTGCGGTTATACTGGATCGACAGGCGGCGGATCATGTCGCCCGCATTGCGCGTGGCGTTGTCCATCGCGTTCATCTGCGAACCGTAGAAACCGGCTTGGTTTTCCAGCAGCGCGCGGAAGAGCTGCACCGCGACGTTGCGCGGCAGCAGCGCGTCGAGGATGTCCTCTTCGCTCGGCTCGAACTCGGCGACCGCCTCGACCGAGGTTTCGGCCTTGCTGGGCGCGGGCATCGGCACCGGGATCAGCTGCTGCGAGACCGGGTCCTGCACCAGCGCCGAGACGAACTTCGAATAGAACAGGTGCGCCACGTCGAACTCGCCGCGCTCGAAGCGGGCGATCAGGTCGTCGGCGATGACCCGCGCGTCGTCGAACTTGGGCGCCTTGATCGCGCTCATGTCATGGTCGGCGAGGATCGCGTTCGGGAAGAAGCGCTTCAGCACGCGCGCCTTCTTGCCCGCGAGGTAGAATTTCACCGTCTTGCCCTGGGCCTGAAGCTCCTCGGCCTTGCGGCGCGCGGCGCGGACGATGTTGGTGTTGAACGCGCCCGCCAGGCCACGCTCCGAGGTGGCGACGACCAGCAACTGGACATCGTCCTTGCCGGTGCCCGCCAGCAACGGCGACGCACCGACGCCGCCCACGCGCGCGGCCATACCGGCCATCACGGCTTCCAGGCGCTCGGCATAGGGACGGCCGTTCTGCGCCGCGTCCTGCGCCCGGCGCAGCTTGGCGGCGGCGACCATCTTCATCGCCTTGGTGATCTTCTGGGTCGACTTGACCGAGTTGATCCGGATCTTGAGGGCCTTGAGGCTCGCCATCTAGTTTCCCACTTCGTCATCCCGGCTCCAGGGCCGGGATCTCTCACCTCGAGCGCGCGCCTGCGGCACGAGACCCCGGCTTTCGCCGGGGTGACGGACAATTACGCGAAGATCTTCGCGAACTGGTCGAGCGCGGCCTTGAGCTTGCCCTTGGCCTCGTCGCCCAGATCCTTGGTGTCGCGGATCATCGCCAGCACATCGGCATGATCGTTGCGCAGGTAGGCCAGCATCGCCGCTTCGTAGCGGACGACCTGCGCCACCGGCACATTGTCGATATAGCCGTTGGTGCCCGCGAAGATCGACGCGGTCTGCTCCTCGAAGGGCAGCGGCGCGAACTGCGGCTGCTTGAGCAGCTCGGTCAGGCGCGCACCGCGGTTCAGCAGCTTCTGCGTCGAGGCATCGAGGTCCGAGCCGAACTGCGCAAAGGCGGCCATTTCGCGATACTGGGCGAGCTCCAGCTTGATCGAGCCCGACACCTTCTTCATCGCCTTGGTCTGCGCGGCGCTGCCCACGCGGCTGACCGACAGGCCGACGTTGATCGCCGGACGGATGCCAGCGAAGAACAGGTCGGTCTCGAGGAAGATCTGGCCGTCGGTGATCGAGATCACGTTGGTCGGGATATAGGCCGAGACGTCGCCCGCCTGGGTCTCGATGATCGGCAGCGCGGTCAGCGAACCGGCGCCATTGGCGTCGTTCATCTTGGCGGCGCGCTCCAGCAGACGGCTGTGCAGATAGAAGACGTCGCCCGGATAGGCCTCACGGCCCGGCGGACGGCGCAGCAGCAGCGACATCTGGCGATAGGCGACGGCCTGCTTCGACAGATCGTCGAACACGATCAGCGCGTGCATCGCGTTGTCGCGGAAATACTCGCCCATCGCGGTGCCGGTATAGGGCGCGAGGAACTGAAGCGGCGCGGGCTCCGACGCGGTCGCGGCGACGACGATGGAATATTCCATCGCACCATTCTCTTCGAGCGTCTTGACGAGCTGCGCCACGGTCGAGCGCTTCTGACCCACGGCGACGTAGATGCAGTAGAGCTTCTTCGACTCGTCGGTACCGGCGTTGACCGTCTTCTGGTTGATGAAGGCGTCGATCGCGACGGCCGACTTGCCGGTCTGGCGGTCGCCGATGATCAGCTCGCGCTGGCCACGGCCGACGGGGACGAGGGCGTCGATCGCCTTCAGGCCGGTCTGCACCGGCTCATGCACGCCCTTGCGCGGGATGATGCCCGGCGCCTTCACCTCGACGCGGCGACGCTCGGTCGCCTCGATCGGGCCCTTGCCGTCGATCGGGTTGCCCAGGCCGTCCACGACGCGGCCCAGCAGGCCACGGCCGACCGGCACGTCGACGATGGTGCCGGTGCGCTTGACGGTGTCGCCTTCCTTGATCTCGGCGTCCGAGCCGAAGATCACGACGCCGACATTGTCGGCCTCGAGGTTCAGGGCCATGCCCTGCACGCCATTGGCGAACTCGACCATCTCGCCCGCCTGGACATTGTCGAGGCCGTAGATGCGCGCGATGCCGTCACCGACGCTCAGCACCTGGCCGGTCTCGCTGACCTGGGCCTCGGTGCCGAAATTGGCGATCTGGTCCTTGATGACCTTGGAGATTTCTGCGGCGCGGATATCCATGGGAACGTCAGCCTTTCATCGCGCTGGCGAGCGCATTCAAACGGGTGCGGATCGAGCTATCGATCATCTGGGAACCGATGCGGACGACAAGCCCGCCGAGCAGGTCGGGATCGACCGACAGGTCGACCGACACTTCGCGGCCGACGCGGGTGCGCAGCTGCTGCTTCAGCTCGGCGACCTGGCCCTCGGTCAGCGGGTGGGCGCTCGTCACTTCGGCCGCGACCTCGCCGCGATGGCGGCTGGCCAGCTGGCGAAAGGCACGGATGATCTGCGGCAGCGCCGACAGGCGCCGATTCTCGGCGAGGACGCCGAGGAAATTTTTGGTCACGCCGTCGAGACCGAGCGTATCGGCCACCGCCAGGATCGCCTTCACGGCCTGCCCACGCGCCACGACCGGGCTCTTGGTCAGCGCGGCCAGGTCCGCATCGGCGGCCAGCGCGTCGCGAAGGGTCACGAGGCTCGCCTCGATCGTGTCGATCGAACGGCCCTCAACAGCCGTTTCGAACAGCGCGAGCGCATAACGACCGCCCAGGCTCGCCTGGATGCCGCCTGTGCCGCTTATAGTACCGCCGGACATCTCCACGGATGCGAATTCCTCGAACAACAAACGGGTTGGCCCCATGGGGAACGGGGCGCGAAAAACGCGCCTCCGATGGGTTGGCGGGCGGTTAGCATCGGGAACCATTCGATGCAAGCGACGTGGCGCATCTTGTGACAGGTTGGTGACGCGAAGTTAACCGCTTTGGCCGCAAGCCGTGGGATGAATGCCACAGCGGCTTTGCTAGGATCGGTGCGCCCCGGCGGCTCGGGGCCATGGATTGTGCCTTTCATGTCCCACCCCGTCCGTCACGATATCGTGTCCGCCCTGGATGAGAATGCGGCCTGGGACGCCTTTTTCCGCCGCGATCGGGCGGCGGACGGGCGGTTCGTGGTCGCTGTGACCTCGACCGGCATCTATTGCCGCCCGAGTTGCGCCGCACGCCGTCCCCGGCGCGAGCATGTCCGCTTTCATCCGACACCGGAAGGCGCACGGGCCGCGGGCTTTCGCGCCTGTCTCCGTTGCCTGCCGGATCAGGTCACCCGCGATCGGCAGGCGGTGGCGCGTGCCGTGGCACTGTTGGAGGAAAGCGATGCCGCCCCTTCGCTGACCGAATTGGCCGAGGCGGTCGGCTATGCGCCGCACCATTTCCACCGGCTGTTCAAGCGCGCGACCGGCGTGACGCCCGCCGCTTACGCCCGCAGCCTGCGCAACCGGCGCGCCGATGAGGCACTCCGGCAAGAGGGGAGCGTGACGGCGGCGGCCTATGAAGCGGGCTATTCCGCCCCCAGCCGCTTCTATGCCGATAGCGAGGCGCGGCGCGGCATGGCGCCGGGCCAGTGGCGGCGCGGCGGGGACGGGGTGGCCATCGGCTGGACGATGGTGGCGACGCCGCTTGGGGCGATGCTGATCGCGCTGACGGCACGCGGTCCGGCGCGTCTGGCCTTTGACGAGAATGAGGCGACGCTGGCCGGGCATTTCTCCACCGCCCGGATCACGCCTTTGGCAGAAGGAGAAGCCGCCGCGATCGCGCGCATGGTCACCGCCCTTCCCCTGCCCGACCCCGCCCTGCCCGAACGGGCCCGTCGCCTCGCCCTGATCGAGGCGGTGGCGCAAGGGCTGACCGGTCAGCGCGCCGAACGGCAGCTATAGACCAGCTTTTCGTTGGGAAGCGGCGGCAATTGCTGGCGGATCTGCGCCTGTTCGCCTTCCAGATTCTGAAGCGCGGTGTCGGTCTTCACACAGCCCTTGGGCGTGGTCGGCTGGTGCAGCTTGCGGATCGCGTCCATCGTCGCGGCGGGGAGCAGATAGCGCGTCTGGGTATAGCTGCGCGTCACGGGATCGAAGCGCGCCACGGTCACGGTCGGCTCCTCGTCGGGAACGATGATCCGCTGCCAGCTCCCCTCGCCCTCCAGGAACTGGGTGGTGCCGTCCGCGCAACCGTTCGCGCCCCAGTCGATGCGCGTTTCCGCCGTCGAGGAGATGGTGATCCGGCTGCGATCGGGTTGCAACGTGCAGATCATCGGCCCCAGCGCCTTGCCCGGCGGGGTCGCACTGGGCAGTGCGGCGGTCTCGCGCGGCAGGGTGATCTCGCCCGAGGGGCGCAGCAGGAAGACGACCACCGCCGCGATGATCGCGACGCCGCCCGCCGCGCCGGTCCCAATCGCCCGGCGCCGCTGCCCCCGCGATTCGAGCAGCCCCGCGCCGCCCAACGCCAGCGCGCCGCCGACCAGCAGCAGCGCGGCGATCGCCATGACATTCTCGCGCGTACGCTCGGCTCCCGCGCGGGCGGCGTCGAGCGCCTCTTCCCGGCGGATCGCGGCGGCATTGGCCGCCTCGCGCCTGGCGGCAGCGGCATCGGCGAGCGCGCGGGCGTCCGCCGCGCTATCCTCGCGCAGCCGCTCCTCTATCGATGTGCAGGGCATGCCGACCGAGGTGTAAGGTTGTTGCGCGGCCCGCAGGAACGCCATGAGTTCGGTGTCGGCGATCGCGAAGCCGAAGGTCGAATCGCCGTCATCGGCACGGGTCAGCGCGGAGTTGACCCCGATCACCCGCCCGCACGGATCGAGCAGCGGACCGCCCGAATTGCCCCGCGCGATGCTGGCGGTGTGGAGCAGCACCTCGATACCGGTCAGCGCGCGACGGCCCGAGGCGACCCCCTGCGACCGGACGGGGGAGAGCGGGCGGATATAGTCCGCCGCCGATTGCGCCGTCGCCAGATCGACATTGCCGGGATAGCCCAGCGCGATCACCTGATCGCCTTCGGTCACCGGACCGGTGAAGAGCGCGGCGGGCGGCAGCTTCGCCTCGCTCACCTCGATCAGCGCCAGGTCGCGGCGCGAATCATAGGCGACGACGCGGCCCTGATAGGATTTGCTGCCCTCCGACGGCACGACGCCGATCACGACATTGTCGGGATAGCGCTCCGCCAGTTCGACGACATGCGCGTTGGTGACGATCCGGTTGGGCGCGACGGCGAAGCCCGATCCGTGGCCGAACCCCGCGACTTCGTTGTCGACCATCGCGATGGTGACGACCCGGACGACGCCGCGCGCGGTGGCGGCGATGTCGTCGGCCTCGGCGGCGGCGGGCACCAGTCCGACCAGGGTCAAAAGGATTGCGAGGACGAACCGGCTGAGCATCGGATCAGGGCCATATCCCGCCCTTTCCATCCCCCGCAACCGCGATCGGTTAGGCTTATGGTAAATCTTGGCATTTACTGACCGGGCGCATGTCATGGGAAATTGCGCGATGAATGCCTTCGGTCGTCGTCAGGGTTTGGGTAACGCAACGGGGGGCCGCCCGGCCTTCGGCGTCGCGCGACCGATGCACGGTCCCGGCCCCGCCCCCCGCCCGGAAAGCGAGGCAGGCGGCCCCGGCGGGCAGCAGTTTCCGCCGCTCAGCGCGCTGTCCGTGGCGGAACACGCGCTGCCCGCCACCGCCGCCGACGCGATGCAGCGGCTCGCCGACCGCCAGGCCGCCGCCGCCGAACCGGCCCCGGCGCGCGGCGAGGGGTTCGAGGCGTCGATCCACCGAATCAAGGAACAGGTGCTTCCCCGCCTGCTCGAGCGCGTCGACCCCGAAGCCGCCGCGACACTGGGCAAGGACGAGCTGGCCGAGGAATTTCGCCCGATCATCGGCGAGGTGCTGGCCGAGCTGAAGCTGACGCTCAACCGGCGCGAGCAGTTCGCGCTGGAAAAGGTGCTGGTCGACGAGCTGCTGGGCCTGGGTCCGCTGGAGGAACTGCTCGCCGATGCCGACATCACCGACATCATGGTCAACGGTCCCGAGCAGACCTATGTCGAGCGGAAGGGCAAGCTGGAACTCGCCAATATCCGCTTCCGCGACGAGGAGCATCTGTTCCAGGTCGCGCAGCGCATCGTCAATTCGGTCGGCCGCCGCGTCGACCAGACCACGCCGCTGGCCGATGCGCGCCTGAAGGACGGCAGCCGCGTCAACGTGATCGTGCCGCCGCTGTCGCTTCGCGGCACCGCCATCTCGATCCGCAAATTCTCGGCGAAACCGATCACGCTCGACATGATGGCGGCGGGCGGGTCGATGAGCCAGGACATGGCGACGCTGCTGAAGATCGCGGGCGCGTCGCGGTTCAACATCGTGATTTCGGGCGGTACCGGCTCGGGCAAGACGACGATGCTGAACGCCCTGTCCAAGATGATCGACCCGGGCGAACGCGTGCTGACCATCGAGGACGCCGCCGAACTCCGCCTGCAACAGCCGCACTGGCTGCCGCTGGAAACCCGGCCCGCCAATCTGGAGGGTCAGGGCGAGATCAGCATCCGCGACCTGGTCAAGAACGCGCTGCGCATGCGCCCGGACCGGATCATCCTGGGCGAAATTCGCGGCGCCGAATGTTTCGACATGCTGGCGGCGATGAACACCGGCCATGACGGGTCGATGTGCACGCTCCACTCCAACTCCCCGCGCGAGGCGCTGGCCCGCATGGAGAATATGGTGATGATGTCGGACATCAAGGTGCCCAAGGACGCGATCAGCCGCCAGATCGCCGACTCGGTCGACATGGTCATCCAGGTCAAGCGCCTGCGCGACGGCAGCCGCCGCGTGACCAACATCACCGAAGTCATCGGCATGGAAGGCCCCGTCATCGTGACGCAGGAGCTGTTCAGCTTCGAATATCTGGACGAAGGCACCGACGGAAAGATCATCGGCGAGTACCGCTCCGCAGGATTGCGTCCCTATACGCTTGATAAGGCGAAGCAATTCGGATTCGACAAGGCGCTGTTGGAAGCATGTCTGTAACCTTGCGGAACGCGTTTTTAACGTCGTGCAGCGTCCGGGACAGATGATTCCAGATGGGTTTCAAACATTGGATCCATTTACGACTATAAGATAATCACCCGGATACAGGATGATAGCCGAATAGGAACCATTTGCGGGCCATGACGGTGTTGCGGGGCCGTGATTAATTATACTATCTCCCCTCATGCTTTCTGAATCCATTGGCCGATGCACGGCGATAGCAGCCGGTCAGGCATGCGAACGGAAGGAATGGGGCCGGTGACATTTCGCGCGCCTCTAGCAGCCGTCGCAGCCCGGCACAGCGCGCAATATCGCCCGATGGAAGGGGGCTGGGTCGCCTGGCTGACCGCGCCGCTCGATCCGGCGGAGGAACCCCTTCGCCCGGAACTGACAGACCTGCTGTTCGGCAACCGGGTCAGCATCTTCTTTGCCGTGGCTTGCCTCGGCGTGGTCCTGCTTTGCTATGCGGTGTTCCTCGACGTCGAGCTGGCCGCGCTGCTGACGGCCCTGTTCGCGCCCGCCGCGATCCTGCGCTATGCGACCATCGGCGCCCGCCCCGGCCCCTCATCGCTCAAGGCGCTGTTGCTGGCCGGTCTTTTCTGGGCGGCCATGGTCGGGCTGTTATGCGGCGAGGGGGCCCGAACCAACAACGTCTTGCTGACCACGCTCAGCGGGATCATCTGCGTCGCGGTCAGCTTCGGCGGAGCGTACAATAATGCGGGGGCGCCGCGCTTCGCGTTCATCCAGACCGTTTTGTTCATCGCTCCCTATACCGTCTTCGCCGCCTTTTCCGGCGTGCCGGGAATGCGGTTGTTCCTGATCCAGTTGCCGTTCTGGATCGTCGGGATCTTCACCCTGATCCGCCAAATCTACGCCACCCATGTGAAGCTCATCCGGGCCCGGCATCTGGCCAGCCATCTGGCGTTGCACGACAGTCTGACCGGCCTGCCCAATCGGGCGCATTTCATGGAAGCGCTGTCCGCCGAATGCCAGCGTGCGTCGCGCGACAGCACGAATCACAGCTATATCCTCTATCTCGACCTGGACGGGTTCAAGCCGGTCAACGACACATATGGGCATCTGACCGGCGACGACCTGCTGCGCGCGGTGGCCGATCGTTTCTGCAAGGTCGTTCGGGGGCAGGACGTGATCGGTCGACTGGGCGGCGACGAGTTCGCCGCGATATTGCGCGGCGTCAGCCAGAAGGAGGCCGAACAGATCGGCGAGAAACTGATCGCGGCGGCGCGCGACCCCTTTCATCTCGACGGCCATCCCCCGATCAGCATCGGGGTCAGCATCGGCGGCGTCGCACTGGGCCTGCCCCCCGATGTCCGCCGCACGCTCCATGCCGCCGACACCATGCTCTACGCCGCCAAGCGCGGCGGCAAGGGCCTGCTCCGCATCGCCGAGGCGGCCTGAGCCCCATCCCTCGCCGCGCCGATTTGTCGCGCGCGCAGCTTCCGCTTCGGCTAGGCGTTGGGCCGTGATGCCTCGGTCGATCTACCTGCTTCCCCTGCCCTTGCTGCTTGCCGCCGCGATGATGGCGCCGCTCGCCTCGCGCCCGCCCCAACCCGCCCCTGCCGCCGAAGAGGATGTCGTCGCCGCCGCCGCGCGCGATCCCGGCACCATGACGCTGGCCCCCGATGCCGAGGCCCGCTGGATCCCGTTCCAGTTGACGCCCGGCAACCAGGTCCGCTTCCAGATGACCATCGACGGACAGGCCGTGACCGCAATCCTGGATACGGGGGTCAGCTTCACGCTGTTGGCGCAGAATTCTCCCCTCGCGGCGAAGGGCAAGGTGCGCCCCGGCGGACAGGCCAGCGCGATCGGCGGCGCGGTCGCGATCGGATGGATGCCGACCCGCACCCTGTCGCTCGGCGGGTTGAGCCGCAAGGGCGGCGGGGTGGCGGTCGCGCCCCTGCCCGCGCTGGCGACCGGCGATGCGACGGCGGTGGACCTGCTGGTCGGGCGCGACCTGCTGGCGGGGCATGCGCTCGACATCGACTATGCCGCCAAGCGGTTCCGGCTGATCGCGTCGGGCCGGATGCCGTTCACCGGCGCGACCGCCCCCCTGGTCGTCTCGCCCGAGCGTCGCGTCTATGAAAGCGCGGTCGGGCTGGGCGCGGCGAAGTTGTCGCCGGTCATCGTCGACACCGGCGACGGCTCCGCGCTGACCGTGACCCAGGCGGCGTGGCGGGCGGCGCGGCTGACCAGCCTGCCGACCACCACGGCGATCGGCTTCGGTTTGGCGGGTCCCTCGGTCAACGATCTCGCCATCGCGCCGACCGCCCGGCTGGGTAAGCTGACCGCGCATGAGGTCGAGGTGCGGATCGAGCCGCCCCAGGGTTTCAGCGAGTCGGTCGGCGTCGCCGGACGGATCGGATCGGGCTTTCTCCAGCGCTATCGCGTGCTGCTCGATCCCGGTGCGGGGCGGATGATCCTGGCGCCGGGGCCGCAGGCCGATGCGCCCGCACCGCGTTCGACGGTCGGGTTGCTGCTGGGTGTGGCAAGCGACCGGTTGCGCGTCCTGCACGTCATGCGCGGCGGCCCCGCCGACAAGAGCGGCTGGCACGAGGGCGACACCATCTGCGCCATCGATGGACAGCCCATCCCCCGCGACTATGTCGACAGCCCGATGGCACGCTGGACGGTCGGCCAGCCGGGCACGCGCGTCACCTTGCGGACCTGCGACGGACAGGACCGCGTGCTGACCCGCGCCCGCTTCTACTGACGCCGCTTTCCCCATTCGCGCGCGACCGTATAGCCGAGATAGCCGGTGCCGAAGAGCGCGTAGAGCGGCTCGGGAATGGCGGCCAGATACGCCGCCATTCCCCGGATCATCGCCGCCGCGATGGCCGGGCGAAACCCGGCGAGCACCCCCATGGGCACGCTCCAGAGCAGCAGCGCGTACATGACATAGAGGAAGGTCGGTCGCGCCCGGCGGGTCCAGGCATCGACGCTGTCCTCGGCGGTCATGACAAACGGTCCGCCAGCCAGCCATAGAGGAACGCCTCATTGGCCGGACGCCGCTCGGCCAGGGTCATATAGCGTTCGCCCTGTAGCGCCTCGACCGCCTTTAGCAGCACCACCTCCCCCGGCGGCCCGCGATGGCGCAGGAAAGCCGTCAGCGCGGCGAGCGTCGCCGGGCCGATCCGGCCATCGGGCACCAGATCGGCATAATCGCGCCCACCGCGATTGAGCGCGTTCAGCGCGCGTTGCAGGAAGCCCGTCGCCACCGCCGGGCCCATATTGACCCCGGTATCGAACAATTCCTCGGCCAGCCTGGGGGCCAGCTCCGCCACCCGGTCGAAGCCCGGCCCGCGCCAGTAAAGCCGGCGATAGATGGATTCCGCCCGCGCCAGCGGCAGGCGGCGCATCGGCCCGTCATAGCCGTCCGCCCGCGCCATCGCCTCGGTAATGCCGAAGCGGGTCGCGCCGCCGCGATCGGCGGGATGGTCGCTATAATCCCCCTCGCGCGCGATCACCTGCGCGATCAGCGCCTCCACCCGTACCTCGTTCCCGTGCCCCATCTCGTCCTCCCCCATGACGGAAGAATAGGAACCATATCGGTTCGCTGTAGGACAGGGAAATTTGGGCGGACGAGCTTCCCCTTTTCCTCCCCTGCAAGGGGAGGTGGCAGCCCGCAGGGCTGACGGAGGGGTGTCCCCATCAGCGGAGACACCCCTCCACCACCGCTTCGCGGCGGTCCCCCTCCCCTTGCAGGGGAGGATAAGGCGTCAGTCCAATACCGACCGCGCCAGCGCCAGCGTACCCAGCGGCCCCGCCTGATCGCCGAGTTGCGCATGGACGATCCGGTTGGCGACCTGCGCCGCATCGACGAAGGGCAGATAGCCCGACAGCTTCTCGACCACGCTCGCGCGCACCATGTCGAGCAGATGCGGCTGGCCGACGCCCACCCCGCCGCCGATCACGATCCGCCCGCAGGCCAACGTCAGGAAGAGCCCCGCGAAACTCTCCGCCAGCGCATCGGCGACGAAGGCCCAGACGGGATCGTCCGCCGCCAGTTCCTGTGCCGGGCGGCCCGCACGCGCGGCGATGGCGGGTCCGGCGACCAGCCCTTCCAGGCAATCGCCATGGAAGGGGCAGGCCCCGGCGAAATCGTCACCGGCGACGCGGCGGACGCGGACATGGCCCGCCTCCGGGTGCATCCGGCCCGACACCGGCTGGCCGTTGACGATGATGCCCATGCCGACGCCTGTGCCGACCGTGACATAGACATGGTCGGCCAGCCCGCGCGCCGCGCCCCACTGCCCCTCGGCCAGCGCCGCGCCGGTCACGTCGGTATGGATCGCGACCCGATCGCCGAAACCGTCCGCCAGCGCGCCGACCACGTCCGCCCCCGCCCAGCCGGGCTTGGGCGTGGCGAGCATATGGCCGTAATCCATGCCGGTCTTGTCGAGCGCGATGGGCCCGAAGCTCCCGATGCCCAGCGCCTCGGGCTTATACTGCTCGTGCCACTCGGCCAGCCGCTGCGCCAGCGCCGCCAGGGTGATCGCGGGAGTGGTGGTGGGCAGGCGTTCGGACACCAATATGTCCCGCCCGCGCCCGATCAGCACAATCGATTTCGTACCGCCCAGCTCGACGCCCGCGACGATCCGATCCTGTGCCTCGGTCATTCCATTCTCCCGCCAGATGCCTTGCGCTTTTAGCGTGTCGCGCCTGCGCGAAACCGTGCATCCAGGTCAAGAGGAGCGTCGCAAAAAGCCGGACAGGCGGGTTATAGCGCGACCAGTGCCGCCAGCCGATCCGCGCGAAGGTTCAGGACATGCGCGACGGCCAGCACCATGCCCCCCGCGACGGTCAGCCATGTCCCCGCCGCGCCGCCCTCGAACACCACGCCGAGGATCAACAGGCTCAAGCCCAGCACGCCGCCGATCGCCGGGCCGACCTGCCCATGCCGCCGCCACGCCCGCCATAGCGCGATGGTGCTGAGCGGCACGGCGATGGCCAGCATGACGATATGAAAGCCCTCGCCCAGATCGGCCCAGGCCGCGATCGACGGCAGGAAGGCGATCAGGACCGGCAGGAACAGGCAATGGATCAGGCACAGGGTCGAGGCGGAGATGGCCAGCCGGTCCAGCCCCCCATGCGCACGCGGTGGCAGCGTCATCGCCGCCGTCTCGCCATTGCCTTGTCCGATCATGCCATGCCTTTCCGTCACCCCGCCCACGCACATGATATTTTGTATCACCGATAACAAGGGGCAATTCGTACCATCGTCATGCTTTAAATTGTATTCCGTATAATCTAGCATGGGCGGGATAGCGGAGGAGAGACGGCATATGGCGATGAAACGATGGGCCCTCTGGGCGAGCCTTTCGGCCATGCTGGCGCACACCGCATCGGCGCAGACGACCGCCCCCCGGCCCGACTGGGAAAATCCCGCCATCGACCATATCGGCGCGGAGCCGATGCACAGCAGCTTCGCCGGGTTCGAGACGCGCGCGTCGGCGTTGGCGGGCGACGTGGCGAAGTCGCGCTATCACCTCTCGCTCGACGGCCAGTGGCGGGTCCACATGTCGCCCAATCCCGAGGCGCGACCGGTCGGCTTCGAGGATCCCGCCCGTGACGTCTCGACATGGCGCGAAGTGGCGGTGCCCGGCATCCTTCAGGCCCAAGGACTGAGCCGCCCGGTCTTCGTCGGCAGCGGCTATCCCTTTCCCCGCAACGCGCCGTTCATCGAGCACCGGCTGAACGAAGTCGCCTCCTATCGCCGCGACATCGTGCTGCCCGCCCATTTCGCGGGGCGTCGCCTGCTGCTGACCGTCGGGGCCGCAGGGGCGGCCTATTATCTGTGGGTCAACGGCGAGAAGATAGGCTATTCCGAGGACTCCAAGCTCCCCACCGAATTCGACATCAGCCGCGCCGCCAGGCCCGGCAAGAATGTGATCGCCATCGAACTCTATCGCCATTCGGACGGCAGCTATCTGGAGGATCAGGATTTCTGGCGGGTCAACGGGATCGAGCGGTCGATCACCCTCTACGCCGCGCCGCAGACCCATATCCGCGACCTGGGGATCGAGGCCGGGCTGACCAACGGCTATCGCGACGGCACGCTGTCGACCACGGTCGATCTGGCGGGTGCTGCGCAGGCTACAGCCGTGCGCGCGACGCTGCTCGACGGCAAGCGCACCATCCTCACCCGCACCGCGACGCCCAGCGGCACCACCGCGACGATCACCGCGCAAGTGCCGGGCGTGAAGACGTGGAGCGCGGAAGACCCGAACCTCTATACCCTGCTGGTCGAACTGCTCGACGCAGACGGCAAACTGATCGAGGCGACCAGCCGCCGTATCGGCTTCCGCACCGTCGAGGTGGCGGGCGGCGAGGTCCGGGTCAATGGCAAGCGGATCATGATCCGCGGCGTCAACCGGCACGAGCACGATCCGCACAGCTTCCGTATCGTGTCCGAGGAGACGATGCGCAAGGATATCGAATTGATGAAGGCCGCCAATATCAACGCGGTCCGCACCTCCCACTATCCCAACGACCCGCGCTGGTACGATCTGGCCGACGAGTACGGCCTCTATGTGATGGACGAGGCCAATATCGAGAGCCACGGCTATCTCAGCCTCACCCAGGAAAAGGGCGACCCCACGCTGAACCTGGGCCACAAGCCCGAATGGGCCGCCGCGCATCTCGACCGGGTACAGCGGATGGTCGAGCGCGACCGCAACCATCCCTCGGTCATCTTCTGGTCGCTGGGCAATGAAAGCGGGGTGGGTCCGAACTTCGAGGCGGCGGCGAAATGGGTCCGCCAGCACGACAAGACGCGGCTGATCAACTTCCTCGGCTATAGCATGAGCGGTTGGCGGCATCCGACCAACGACTATGTCGATATCTTCGCGCCCATGTATGACGATGTCGAGAAGTTGGCCGACTATGCCCAGCGCCCCGAATTCACCCAGCCGCTGATCCTGTGCGAATATGCCCATGCGATGGGCAACAGCCTGGGCGACTTCCAGGGTTATTGGGATACCTTCCGCAAATATCCCAAGCTCCAGGGCGGCTTCGTCTGGGACTGGGTCGACCAGACGATGATCCTGAAGGACAAGACCGGTCGCCCCTATTGGGGACAGGGACTCGACTATGATCCCGACCCGAAGGATTCCGGGCTGCACGGCGACGACAGCCCGGTCGGCGACGGGGTGATCCAGTCGGACCGGACGCCCGACCCCGAATATTATGAGATGGCGCATGTCCAGTCGCCGATCGCCTTTACCCAGCAGAGTGGCGGGTGGCAGGTGGTCAATCGCCACGACCATATCGACCTGTCGCGCTTCACGCTGGACTGGACCGTGCTGGAGAATGGAGTCGAGACCGCACGCGGCAACATCGCCACGCCATCGGTCGCGGCGGGACAGAGCGCGCCCCTCGCCTTCACCTTGCCCCCGGCCAAGGACGCCACGGCCGAACGCTCGCTGATCCTGCGTGCCCGGACCAGGGCGGGGGCGATCCCGCCACTGCCCGCCGGGCATGTCGTCGGATGGGAGCAGTTCGCCCTTACCGCCCCCGTCTTCGCCGCCGCACCCGCCGGATCGGTCGCGCCGGAGGACAGCGCCGATGCGATGACGTTGAAGACCGGGACTGCGGTGCTGGAGATCGACCGTACGACCGGCCTCGTCCGTCGCTATGCACGAGACGGCAAGACTTTGCTGACCGGCGGCGCACCCAATTTCTATCGCGCCCCAACCGATAACGACGTGGGCGCGGACGTGCCGAAGAGCCATGCCATGTGGCGCTATTTCTCCGAAAATCGCCGCCTCGACGCGATCCACCGCGACGGCAACGCCATCGTGGTCGACCACGACATGGGCGTCGGCTCGGTCAAGATGCAGACCCGCTGGACCATGGCCCCGGACGGCAGCGCGACCGCGACCATACGCTTCATGCCGCTGCGCGCGACCCTGCCCGATCCGTTGCGCGTGGGGCTCGCCTTCGCGACGCCGGGGCAGCAATTCGGCCAGGTGAGTTGGTTCGGGCGCGGTCCGTGGGAAAGCTATGCCGACCGCAAGACCGGCGCGATGATCGCCCGCTGGCAGGGCAAGCTGGCCGAGCAGTATCACGACTATGCCCGGCCGCAGGAGAGCGGCAACAAGACCGATGTTCGCTGGGTCCAGTTGACCGGCACCGGCGTGGGACTGCGGGTGACGGGGGCGCAGCCGCTGTCGGTGAACGCCTTGCCCTTCCCCTATAGCGACCTCGCCATGAAGCCGCCCGCCAAGGCGCACAGTTCGGACATCACCCCCCATGGCGACGGTACGCTGCTGATCGACGCCGCGCAGGCGGGCGTGGGCGGCGATACCGGCTGGAGCCTGGATGGCCGTGCGCACATGCCGTACCGCATCGCGCTGAAGCCGCTGACCTACAGCTTCACCATCGGAGCGGCGCAGTGAAGCGACTGGCCCTCGCCCTGCTGCTGACCACCAGCCCGGTCGCGGCCCAGACCGTGCCCGACCGGATCGCCACGTCGCTGGGCTTGCGCGAGCAATGGCAATGGCTGACCCGCGACATCGCCTCGCCCGCCGAGTGGGACGCGGACGGACGGCATTTCCATTATCGCAAGACGGTGGCGGGCGGCTTCGCCTTTGTCGATGTCGATGCCGCCACCCGCGCGAAGGCCCCCGCCTTCGACGCCGCCGCGCTGGCCCCCGCGCTCGCCAAGGTGATGGGCAAGGCCGTCTCACCTTCGCGCCTGCCCTTCGAACATTTCGCCTATACGCCCGACCGTTCGGCGATCCGCTTCTCGATCGGCTATGACGACACCGTCTATCGCTGCACCCTCGTCCAGCCGGTCTGTGCGGTCATGCCGCCGGAGAACCCGGCCAGACCGCGCGGCTTCGGCGTGGTGCGCGACCTGCGCGTCGCCGCCGACAACCATCCGCGCCTGTCGCCCGACGGCAGGCTGGAGGCGCTGGTCCTGGACGACAACCTCGTCGTGCGCGAGGCCAAGGGCGGCAAGGAACTCTGGCGCTCTCAGGACGGCAGCCCCGCCAATTTCTACGATCCCGAAACCATCGCCTGGAGCCCCGATGGCCGGCATATCGCGCTCCAGCGTGTCCACCCCGGCTATGCGCGCATGGTCACCCGCGTCCTCGCCGCGCCGCCGGGCAAGGTCCAGCCCGAGGTCGTCCAGCAACTCTATCCCAAGCCCGGCGACGCAGTGGACCAGGAAGCGCCCGTCCTGTTCCGCGTCGCGGACGGCAAGCGGACCGACATTGACCCGAGCCTGTTCGCGAACGCCTACACCCTCTCCGCCCCCGAATGGCGCTCCGACAGCAAGAGCTTCGCGTTCGACGACCTGAAGCGCGGCTTTGGCGAGGCGAAGATCATCACGGTCGATGCCGAGACCGGAGCGGCCCATGCCGCCGTCACCGAGACGGCCAAGACCTTCGTCTTTCGCGACCGCATCTGGTCACATGACGTGAAGGGGCTGGGCCGCGAGATCCTCTGGGCCTCGGAGCGGGACGGCTGGCGGCATCTCTATCTGATCGACGGCACGACCGGCCGCGTCGTGCGCCAGATCACCAAGGGCCCTTGGCTGGTCCGCGACATCGCCAAAGTCGATGACGAGAAGCGGCAAATCTGGTTTTCGGCCAGCGGCTTCGTGCCCGGCGAAGACCCCTATTACAAACACTGGTTCCGGGTCGATTTCGACGGCCGCAACCTGACCCGCCTCACAAAGGAGAATGCGACGCACGAGGTCCGCTTCTCCCCCGACATGACCGCTTATGTCGACGTCTATTCCCGCACCGACCTGCCGGAGACGATGGAATGGCACGACGCGCGCGATGGCCGCCTGATCCAGACGCTGGAGAAGGGCGACATCACCGCGCTGACCGCCGCCGGTTTCCGCCCGCCCGAACGCTTCACCGCCAAGGGGCGCGACGGGAAGACCGATATTTACGGCCTGGTCGTCCGCCCGCGCGATTACGACCCGGCCAAGCGCTATCCGGTGATCGAGAACATCTATGCCGGGCCGCACGACAGTTTCGTGCCCAAGGCCTTCTGGCCGTTCGGCGGCTTCTCCGGCGGCGACAAGGTCATGGGGATGCAACAGCTCGCCGATCTCGGCTTCATCGTGGTGATGATCGACGGCATGGGCACCGCCAACCGCTCCAAGGCGTTCCACGACGTCGCCTGGAAGAACCTGGGCGATAGCGGCTTTCCCGACCGCATCGCCTGGATGAAGGCGCTGCACGAGAAAGACCCCGCCGCCGACATCAGCCGTGTCGGCCTCTATGGCGGCTCGGCGGGTGGGCAGAGCACGCTGAACGCGCTGCTGTTCCATCCCGATTTCTACAAGGCCGGGGTCGCCTATGCCGGGTGTTTCGACAACCGGATGGACAAGATCGACTGGAACGAACAATGGCTCGGCTATCCGGTCGACCAGAGCTATCTCGACGCTTCGGGCGTGGTCCATGCGGGGCAGTTGCAGGGCAAGCTGATGCTGGTCGTCGGCGAGCAGGACTCCAACGTCGATCCCGCCAGCACGATGCAGGTCGTCGACGCGCTGATCAAGGCGGACAAGGATTTCGACCTGCTGGTCGTCCCCGGCGGCGAGCATACCGCCGGACGCTCCACCGGGCCGGTGTCCTATGCCATGCGGCGGCAATATGCCTTCTTCCTGAAGGCGTTGCGCGGGGAGGAGTGAGTCCGCCAATTCCTCCCCTGCAAGGGGAGGTGGCAGGCCGCAGGCCTGACGGAGGGGTGTCGCGCTCTCGATAGGGTTACACCCCTCCGACGCGCTTTGCGCGCCACCTCCCCTTGCAGGGGAGGAATAGCGGTGTTGCCTCCCATCCCCCACAAGCCTATCGCTCGCCCCTGCGACAGGTTCCCTTCGGGGATCAAAAGGGAATGGGGTGTGATGCCCCGGCTGCCCCTGCAACTGTAAGCGGCGAGCCGTTCGCCATCACGCCATTGGGGCTTGGCCCCGAGAAGGCGGCGGACCGGCCCCGACCCGCGAGCCAGGAGACCTGCCCGTCGCGGTCGTCCTTCGACCGTTCAGGGTGTGCCGGGCGAACGGGGCTTTTCCCCTCGCGCGGCGACGGCGCCTTTGTGGAGACATGCCCCGTGACCGAGACCGCCCCATGCTGAAACCCGCCGCCAACGGCCCCGCCGTGGTCGCCTGCAACACCTGTCGCCTGTCCGACGACGCGCGCGAGAATGACGACGGCAAGCGCGGCGGCGCGCTGCTGGTCGAGGCATTGCGCCGCGTCCAGGCGTCCAACCCCGCTTATGCCGATGTCGCGGTCGAGGAGATGCCCTGTCTCTTCGCCTGCCAGTCCTTCTGCACCGTCCACCTGCGCTGTCCAGGCAAGGTCGGCTATGTGATGGGCAAGTTCGCCCCCGATGACGATGCCGCGCGCGCCATATTGGACTATGCCCGTGCCTATGCCGACAGCGACTGGGGCCAGGTGCCGTACAAGCAATGGCCGCAAGGCGTGAAGGGCCATTTCCTGACCCGTACACCGCCGGAAGGATTTGTCGTCGAATGAGCGCTTTCCCGACCGTTGCCGCTTTTGAGACGGCGCTCGCCTCGCTTTCCCAGCTCGACGCCGCCGCACGCGACGCCGCGACCGCGCGGCAGGGCCAGTTGACCAAGCCGCCGGGCTCGCTCGGCCGCCTGGAGGATATCGCGATCTTCCTCGCCGGATGGCAGGGCGTCGAGCGGCCCCGGATCGAACGGGGCCGGGCGGTCATCTTTGCAGGCAATCACGGTGTCGTCGCGCGCGGAGTCAGCGCCTTTCCGGCGGCCGTGACCGCGCAGATGGTCGCCAATTTCGCCGCCGGAGGGGCCGCGATCAACGCGTTGGCGGCGGCGGCGGGGCTTTCGCTGTCGGTCGTGCCGCTCGACCTCGACCGCCCGACCGCCGACTTCACCACCGCCCCGGCGATGAGCGAGGCGGAATGCCTGGCCGCGCTGAACGCCGGGGCCGAGGCGGTGGGCGATGCCGACCTTCTGGTGCTGGGCGAGATGGGGATCGGTAATACCACTCCCGCGGCCGCGCTTGCCGCCGCCAGCTTCGGCGGGGATGCTTCCGACTGGGTCGGCCCCGGTACCGGTGTCGACGCGCAAGGGTTGTCGCGCAAGGCGGCGGCCGTCGCGGATGGGCTGTCGCTCCACCGCGCGCATCTGACCAGCGCGTTCGAGATCCTTCGCCGTCTGGGCGGGCGGGAGATCGCGGCGATGGCGGGGGCGGTGCTGGCCGCACGGGCGCGCCGTGTGCCGATCGTGCTGGACGGTTTCATCGGCACCGCCGCCATCGCGCCGCTCGCCATGGCCGATCCGTCCATCGTCGATCATTGCCTGACGGGCCATTGCTCCGCCGAGCCGGGGCATGTCCGGCTGCTCGACCGGCTGGGGCTGAAGCCGATCCTGTCGCTCGACATGCGGCTGGGCGAGGGGAGCGGCGCGGCGGTGGCGGTGCAGGTCATCCGCTCCGCACTGGCCGCGCATGACGGCATGGCGACCTTTGCCGAAGCGGGGGTCGCCACCGCGTGACCGGCTTTCGCCTCCATCTGCTTCGTCACGGCGAGCCCGAACTGACGGGGCGGATGCTGGGGCGGACCGACAGCCCGGCGACGGCGCACGGCCTGGCCGCCTGCGTCGATCGGGCGCGCGGGGTGAAGGTGCTGCGGCGGATCAGCTCCGACCTGTCGAGGGCCCGCGCCAGCGCCGAGGCGATCGGCCCGACCGAGATCGATCCCCGCTGGCGCGAACTGGACTTCGGCGACTGGGACGGACTGGCCCCCGACGCGATCGACCGGGCCGTGCTCGATCGCTTCTGGCAAGACCCCGACGCCGCCCCGCCCCCCGGCGGCGAGCGCTGGTCCGATCTGGTGGCGCGGGTCGCCGCCGCCATCGCCGACTTACGGCCCGAGCCGACATTGGTCGTCACCCATGGCGGCGCGATGCGCGCGGCCCTGCATATCCTGTGCGGGTTCGACACGCGCGCGGTCTGGGCCTTCGCGCTGCCCTATGCCAGCCTGTTGACGCTGGAGGTGTGGGACGGCGTGCCCCGTACGGCGCAGGTGACGGGGCTGGTGACCGCATGAGGACGCTGATCGTCGCGCTGGCCTTCCTGACCCGCCTGCCCATGCCGCGGGTCAAGGCGGACGAGGCGGATTTCACCCGCGCCATCCGGCTCTATCCGGTCGCGGGGTTGGCCATCGGCGTGATCGTCGCCGGCGCAGGCTGGCTGGGGGCTCGGGTCGATCCGTGGACGGGGGCGCTCGCCGCGCTTGTCGCCTGGGTCTGGGCGACGGGGGCGCTGCATCTCGATGGGCTGGCGGACCTGAGCGACGGACTGGGCGCCGCGCATGGCGACCGGTCGCGGCTGCTGGCGGTGATGGCCGATCCGCATATCGGCAGCTTCGGCGTGGTGGCGCTGGTCATGCAACTCCTCGCCAAGCTGGTGCTGCTCCACCATGTCCCGCCCGAAGGCTGGCCATGGATCGCGCTGATCCCGGCGGCGGCGCGGATCGGGCCGTTGGTCTGGTCCAGGATGCTGCCGCCATTGAAGCCCGGCGGACTGGGCGCGATGGTGGCGAAGGCGGTGCGGCCCCGTGACCTGATAGGCTGGACGGTCGCCGTCCTCGCACTAGGGCTAGTCTATCCGCCGCTCGTGACTGCACCGCTGATCGTCCTGGCGCTGTCGCTCTGGTTCCGGCGCAAACTGGGCGGGGTGACCGGCGATGTCCATGGAGCGGGCATCGAGTTGACCGAAACGGCGCTGCTCCTCGCCGCCGCGCTCTACGCCCTGCCCTGAGCGATCCGCAGCAGCGCGTCGGCATCGACATGCGCCTCCAGCACGGCGGCGATGGCGTCCAGCGCGGCGTCGACATCGGCGCTGTGATCCGGCCCCCGCCCCGCCACCCCGATCCGCGCCAGCCACGCCGAGCGCTGCGCCGCCTCGCCCAGCAGGCCATGGATATAGCTGCCCGCGACCAAGCCGTCGGCGCTCATCGCGCCCTCGGCCCGCCCATCGGCGAGGTGCCCCACGGGTCGCGCGGTGTCGGGGCCGGTCGTACGCCCGAGATGGATTTCATAACCCGAAAACCCCGCCCCCAACGCCTCGCCCGTGACCGGACGCACGGTCTTTTCGCCGGTCAGCACCGTCTCGATATCCAGCAGCCCCAGTCCCGCGACGCTCCCCGCCGGGCCCTCGATCCCGTCCGGGTCGGCGACGATGCGCCCCAGCATCTGATACCCCCCGCACAGCCCCAGCACCGGCCGCCCGCGCCGGACATGCGCGGCGATGTCGATGTCCCAGCCCTGCGCTCGCAGGAAGGCCAAGTCGGCGATGGTCGCCTTCGACCCCGCCAGCACGATCATCGCCGCATCGGGGATCGGCTCGCCGGGGCGAACCATGACCAGGTCGATTTGCGGCTCCAGCCTCAGCGGATCGAGATCGTCGAAATTGGCGATGCGCGGGGTGATCGGACAGGCGATCACCACCCGCCCCCCGGCTCCGGCACGCGACCGCTCCAGCACCACCGCATCCTCGCTGGGCAGCCGTGCCGCATCGGCCAGCCACGGGATCAGCCCCAGCGACGGCCAACCGGTATGCTCGGCGATCACGCCCAGACCATCGGCGAACAGCGCCGGGTCGCCGCGGAACTTGTTGACCAGGAAACCCCGGATCATCGCGGCATCGTCGGGGTCGATCACCGCCCTGGTGCCGACCAGCGAGGCGATCACGCCGCCCCGGTCGATATCCCCCGCCAGCACGACCGGCACCCCCGCCGCCCGCGCGAAACCCATATTGGCGATGTCGCCGCTGCGCAGATTCACCTCGGCGGGCGAGCCAGCGCCCTCGACAATGACCAGGTCGCACTGCGCCTCCAGACGGCGATAACATTCGACCACCTCGGGCAGCAGGCCGATCCGCCCCTCGCGCCACCGCGACGCGGGCAGCATCCCCCGCACCTGCCCGCGTACGATCAGTTGCGAACTGCGATCGCCCTGCGGCTTCAGCAGCACCGGGTTCATGTCGACATGCGGAGCCACCCGCGCCGCCATCGCCTGGGTCGCCTGCGCCCGGCCGATCTCGCCGCCATCGGGAGTGGCGGCGGCGTTGTTGCTCATATTCTGCGGCTTGAAGGGGCGGACGGTCAGGCCGCGATTGGCGAACAGGCGGCAGAGCCCCGCGACCAGCACCGACTTGCCGACGTCGGACCCTGTCCCCTGGATCATCACGCCAGCCATGCGACACCCCCGGCGATGATCCAGAGCATCAAACAAGCGCGCGCATAGATCTGCAACGCGGTGACGATGTCGGCGGGCGAGGCCACCCGCCCCTCGCGCCCGATCCACGGCTTGATCTGGGTGACGCCGTCATAAGCGACCGGCCCGGCCAGCGCGACGCCCAGCGCCCCGGCCATCGCCGCCTCGGGCCAGCCCGCATTGGGCGAGGCATGGGCGCGCGCGTCACGCTTCATCACGGCCCAGCCGCCCGCCCCCGCGATGCATAACAGTACGCCCGCAATCCGCGCAGGCACCCAGTTCGCCCCATCGTCGATCCGCGCCGCCGCCCAGCCGAATGCCCGCCAGCGGGGCTCCTTATGCCCGATGATGCTGTCGGCGGTGTTGATCGCCTTGTACATCCACACCCCCGGCAGGCCGAGCAGCAACAGCCAGAACAAGGGCGCGACGATGCCGTCGCAGAAACTCTCCGCCAGCGTCTCGATCACGGCGCGCGAGACGCCCGCCTGGTCCAGCCGCCCGGTATCGCGCCCCACCACCCGCGCAACGAGGCGGCGGGCGGCGGACAGGTCGCCGCGCAGCAGCGCCTCGGCGACGGGGCGGATATGGATATAGAGGCTGCGCTGCGCCAAAGCGGGCCAGGCGAGAACCGCACTCGCGATCCAGCCCCAGCGGCCGAACAATGCCCGCGCGGCCTGATCCAGCCCCCATGCCACCGCCCCGGTCAGCGCGATCAGGCCGACGATGGTCAGCACGCCCAGCCCCCGCCGCACGCCCGCCGACAGGGTGGGACGATTGCCCCAGCGTTCGGCCAGGTTCAGGAACCGCGCGAATCCTCCCACCGGATGCCCGATCCAGGCGTAAAGCCGGTCCGGCCAACCGATCGCGGCATCAAGCGCCAGCGCCACCAGGGCGAGCGGATCAGCCATGGCGCAAAGCCTCCTCCAATCGGGCAAGGTCGGACGCCACCGGAACGCCGAAGCGCAACCGCTCGGGCGCATCGGCAAAGGGACGAATCAGGATACCCGCCGCCGCCAGTAGCAGGAACAGGGCTGCGGCCCGCGGCGTCTCGACCATGCGGAACAACGGACAATCCCCCTTCGCTTCCAGCCCGTGACGCGCCAGCGCCTTGTCCAGTGCCGCCGCCCGCTCGACCAGAGCGATCCGCGTCGCCGCGATCCAGTTCCCGTCGGCATAGGCCGCGCTGCCCCAGGCGATGGCATGAGCCGATACCGGCCAGTCGCCGAGCAGGTCGCGCAGCCGCTGCACCATGTCCGGCGGAGCGATGACGAAGCCAAGCCGCAGCCCCGCCAGCCCGAAGAACTTGCCGAACGACCGCAGCACGACCACCCGCTCGCCACCGCCGCACCCCGCCTCCGGCATCGCATCGGCAAAGGCTTCGTCGACGATCAGCCAGCCGCCTGCCCGCATCTGAGCATCCGCCAGTCGCGCCAGCTCTCTGGTCGAGCGATGGACGCCGTCCGGGTTGTTGGGATTGGCCAGCAACAGGCTTCCGGCCCGCCCAGCCCAATCCTTCAGCGCCGCATGATCGACCCGCGCCGACGCCACCGCGCCGTGCGTGCCATAGCTCGGCTGCACCGCCACGACTGGCTGGCCCACGCCCATCAGCGGCAGCAGGCGAAGCGCCATCTCGCTGCCCGGCACCGCCGCCACCCGCTCCGGCGCCACACCGAAATGCGCCGCCGCCAGCGCCTCCAGCCGGGCGAGCGCGCTGCGGTCGGGCAAGGGCGCGGCATCGACCTTCAGTCCTTCGGGCGGGGTCCAGGGCACCGGATTGATCCCGGTCGACAGGTCCAGCCACGGCACGGGCGCGTTCGGAAACAACGCCTTCGCCGCGTCGATCCGCCCGCCATGATGGGTCAGCGCGCCCATTTCCGCTTGCGTCATCGGGCCGCTCCCGCGATGCGGGCGGGCATGACGAAGCCCCGCACCCTATTGGTTCTCGGCGGCGCCCGGTCGGGCAAGAGCCGCCATGCCCAGGCGCTGGCCGAGGCGATGACGCCCACCGGCTGCTTCATCGCCACCGCGCAAGCCTGGGACGAGGAGATGCGCGAGCGGATCGCGCGCCATGTCGCCGACCGCGATGCGCGCTGGACGACGGTGGAAGCGCCGCTCGCTTTGCCCGAGGCGATTGCCGGGCATAGCCGCGCCGACCGGGTGCTGCTGGTCGATTGCCTGACGCTCTGGCTCACCAATTTGCTGTTGGGCGAGGCGGACCTGATGGCGGCGGGCGAAGCGCTGGTCGCCGCGATCCAGGACGCGCTCGGCCCGGTGGTGCTGGTCAGCAACGAGGTCGGCTTCGGCATCGTCCCCGACAATGCGCTGGCCCGGCGCTTCCGCGACGCGCAAGGCACGCTCAACCAACGGCTGGCGCGGATGTGCGACGCGACCGATCTGGTGGTGGCGGGCCTTCCCTTGCGGCTTTCAGGAGAGAAATGATGCGAACCGACGCCGAACATGCCGAGCGCATGGCCAGGAAAAAAGCCGCGCAGGACAGCAAGGTCGCCGCGCGCGACGCCGAAAAGGGCCTGATCATCGTCCATACCGGCAAGGGCAAGGGCAAGACCACCGCCGCGCTGGGCATGGTGATCCGCGCGGTCGGCCATGGGATGCGCGTCGGCATGGTCCAGTTCGTGAAGGGCGCGATGACCACCGGCGAGGCGGCGGTGCTGGCCCGTTTCCCGGAGGTCGACTTCCACGCGATGGGCGAAGGCTTCACCTGGAACACCCAGGACCGCGCCCGCGACATCGCCACCGCGCGGAGCGCCTGGGAGGAGGTGAAGCGGATGATCGCCGATCCCTCCTACGACCTGATCGTCGCGGACGAGCTGAACATCGTGCTGCGCTACGATTACTTGCCCGTAGACGAGGTGCTGGAGGCGCTGGCGACCAAGGGCGCGATGACGCATGTCGTCATCACCGGCCGTAACGCGCCCGAGGTGTTGATCGAAGCGGCGGACCTGGTGACGGATATGACGCAGGTGAAGCACCCCTTCCGCGAACAGGGGGTGAAAGCGCAAAAGGGGATCGAGTTCTAAGCCTACATCAAGGGCGTACAGCCACAGGCGGCATGGCCCGTGGCCCTGCCCTCCCCCAGCCCCTCCCGCTTGCGGGAGGGGA
>NZ_JALNUR010000017.1 GCF_026540895.1 Sphingomonas sp. GM_Shp_1
ACCTGCGTTTCTTCCTGGCGCAGCGCCAGCCCTATGAACTCGTCTTCCTGATGATCGCGATGGGGATCACGGGCTTCTTCATCTACGCCTTCGCGCGCAACGATTATGTGCCGGTGCCGTACAAGCCCGACATCGTCTATGTCGAACAATGGCGCGCCGACCGCACCGATGCGGAGATCAAGGCGCAGCAGAAGATCGACTATGTGAAGAAGAAGGAACGGCTGGCCGAGGAGAAGGCCGCCAGGGACCAGCGGCAGGCCGAGTTCAAGAAGGTCGACGACGCGCTGGACAAGTGGGGCCTCTGACCGATCATCGCTGGATGGGCGTGGCGCTGGCGCTGGCGGATCGCGGCGTCGGGCGGACCGCGCCCAATCCCAATGTCGGCTGCGTACTGGTGCGGGACGGCCGGGTGGTCGGGCGCGGCTGGACGCAAGCAGGCGGCCGCCCCCATGCCGAGGCGATGGCGCTGGCCCAGGCGGGCGAGGCGGCGCGCGGGGCCACCGCCTATGTCACGCTGGAGCCCTGCGCCCATGTCTCGCCGCGCGGGCCCGCCTGTAGCGACCTGCTGATCGCCGCCGGAGTCGCGCGCATCGTCGCCGCGATGGGCGATCCCGATCCGCGCACCAATGGCCGGGGTTTCGCCCGTGCCCGCACCGCCGGGATTGCGGTGACGACGGGCGTGCGCGAGGCGGAGGCGCGGGCGATGATCGCTGGCTTCCTGACCCGTCGGGCCAAGGGGCGTCCCTTCGTGACGCTGAAGCTCGCCACCTCGCTCGATGGAAAGATCGCCCGGCCCGATGGCGAGAGTCGCTGGATCACCGGCCCCGAGGCCCGCGCCCATACCCATCTGGAGCGCAGCCGCCATGAGGCGATCCTGGTCGGGCGCGGTACGCTGGAAGCGGATTCGCCCAGACTCGATGTCCGCCTGCCCGGCCTGGAGGACCGCTCCCCCCGCCGCATCCTGCTCGCGCGCACGGCCGAGCCGGGCTGGGAAACCATTGCCTCGCCCCAGGCCATCGCCGACCTGTCCGGCGTCGACCGGTTGATGGTCGAGGGCGGCGCTCGAACCGCCTCCGCTTTCCTCGCCGCCGATCTGGTCGACCGGTTGCTCCTCTACCGCGCGCCGATCCTGATCGGCGAGGGGCGGGCGGCGATCGGCGACATCGGCTTGACCCGACTGGCCGATGCGCATGGCCGCTGGAGGCTCACCGACGCGCGGATGCTTGGCAGCGACCGGTTGGAGGTCTACGAGCGCGACTGATATGTTTACCGGGATCGTCACCGACATCGGCTCCGTCACCACCGTGGAAAACCGCGGCGACGCGCGAGTCGTCATCGCCACCGCCTATGATACAGGCACCATCGACCTGGGCGCGTCGATCGCCTGTTCGGGCGTCTGCCTGACCGTGGTCGAGAAGGGCCCCGACTGGTTCGCGGTCGATGTCTCCGCCGAGACGATCGGCCGCACCGCCGACCAATGGACGACCGGCCAGCGGCTGAACCTGGAACGCGCGATGAAGCTGGGCGACGAACTGGGCGGGCATATCGTCACCGGCCATGTCGACGGCGTCGGCACCGTCGTCTCAGTCGCGGAGGAGGGCGGATCGCACCGGGTGTTCGTGACCGTTCCGTCCGACCTCGCCCCCTTCATGGCGACCAAGGGATCGGTGACGGTCGACGGCGTCTCGCTGACCGTCAACAGCGTCGAGGATCGCGCCGACGGCACCGTCATCGGCCTGAACATCATCCCCCACACCGCCGCCGTCACCACGCTCGGCGGCATCACCCAGGGCCAGCGCGTCAATATCGAGATCGACGTGCTCGCCCGTTACCTGCAGCGCATGGAGCATTATCGTGGCCGCTGATCCGAATGCGCTTTCCGGTCTGCGGCGCGGTTTCCTCTCCAGCCCCGAAGAGATCATCGACGAGGCGCGCAACGGCCGCATGTTCATCCTGGTCGATGACGAGGATCGCGAGAATGAAGGCGATCTGGTCATCCCGGCGCAAATGGCGACGCCCGAGAAGGTCAACTTCATGGCGCGGCACGGGCGCGGCCTGATCTGCCTGGCCATGACGCGCGAGCGGGTCGATACGCTCGGCCTGCCGTTGATGAGCCCCAAGAACGGGACGCGGCACGAAACCGCCTTCACCATCTCGATCGAGGCGAAAGAAGGCGTGACCACCGGCATTTCCGCCGCCGACCGCGCGCGGACCATCGCGGTGGCGATCGACTCGAGCCACGGCGCGGACGCGCTGGTGACGCCGGGCCATGTCTTCCCGCTGGTGGCGCGCGACGGCGGTGTGCTGGTACGCGCCGGCCATACCGAGGCGGCGGTCGATGTCGCGCGGCTCGCGGGCCTGAACCCCTCGGGCGTGATCTGCGAGATCATGAACGAGGACGGGACGATGGCGCGGATGGACGACCTCGTCTCCTTCGCGCAGCTTCACAATCTGAAGATCGGCACGATCCGCGACCTGATCGCCTATCGCCGCCGCTACGACCATCTGGTCGAGTTGCAGTCCGAGGCGACCTTCGAGAGCGAATGGGGCGGCACCTGGACCGCGCGCGCCTATCGCAACAAGGCGACGGGCACCGAGCAGGTGGCGCTGGTCAAGGGCAGGCTCGACACCGACCGGCCCGTGCTGGTGCGGATGCACGCGCTGTCGCCTTTTGCCGATGTGTTCGGCGAGGCGGGCGCACGCGGCGCGTTGCTCGCAAAGTCGATGAAGATGATCGCCGAGGAAGGCTCGGGCGTCATCGTCGTCATCAACCGCCCGCGCTCCGACGCCTTCACCACCGCCGTCCGCCTGAAGGCCGGTGAGGAGGTGCAGATCGATATGGAGGAACTGCGCGATTACGGCGTCGGCGCGATGATCCTGGCCGAGCTGGGCGTGCAGGACATGGTGCTGCTGACCAACACCCATCACACGCTGATCGGGCTCGACGGCTATGGCCTGTCGATCGTCGGCGAACGTCGCATCGAGAATTTTGAGGGAGACGCCTGATGGCGCATGTGTTGATCGTCGAGGCGCGCTTCTACGAGCATCTGAACAACCTGCTGCTGGCGGGCGCGCGCGCCGCGATCGAGGAAGGGGGCCACAGCCATGAGACGATCACCGTCCCCGGCGCGCTGGAAATCCCCGGCGCGGTCGCGATGGCGGCCGACACCGGACGCTATGACGCCTTCGTCGCGATCGGCGTGGTGATCCGCGGCGAGACCTATCATTTCGAGATCGTCTCGAACGAGAGCGCGCGTGGCCTCATGGCGCTGACCATGGACGGGCTCCCCATCGGCAACGGCATCATCACCACCGAGAACGAGGCGCAGGCGCTGACCCGCGCCAAGCCGGACGAGAAGAACAAGGGCGGCGAGGCGGCCAAGGCGGCGCTCGCCATGCTGGCACTGAAGGGCCGGTTCGGGTGACATCCCCCGTCCTCCAGACCGAGTGGCTGATCCTCCGGGTGCCATCGGCGGAGGATTTCGAGGCCTGGGCGGCCTTTCATGCCGAGGAGGACACGATGCGTTTCCTCGGCGGCGTACAGGCGCGCGGGGCCGCGTGGCGCTATCTCTGCACCATGGTCGGTGCGTGGAGCGTGCGCGGCTTCGCCATGTTCTCGGTGATCGAGCGCGACACCAGCCGCTGGGTCGGGCGGATCGGCCCCTGGCAGCCGGAAGGCTGGCCGGGACGCGAAGTGGCCTGGGGCGTGGCGCGCGAATTCGCCGGACGCGGCTATGCCTATGAAGCGGCGCGCGCGACGATGGACTATGCGGTCGATGTGCTCGGCTGGGACCATGTGATCCACACCATCGACCCGGAGAATCACGGCTCGATCAAGCTGGCGCAGCGGCTGGGCGCGGTGAACGAGGGGCCGACCAGCCTGCCCGCCCCGCTTGAGGGTTTCCGCGTCGACGCCTGGGGCCAGAGCGCCGACCAGTGGCGCGCGCGGCGGGGACGCGCTGCGGAATGACCGACATGCCGCCCACCCGCTTTCGCGTCGTCGAGCGGGGTCGGCGACTGGAGGTGATCGATACCCAGGCGGGCAAGGCCGTCCCCAGCCGTCGCGCGGAGACACCGCGGCCGGTGTTGGATCTGGGCAAGCCCCGATTCCGGCTGCCGGAAAAGCTGCGCTTCGATGGCGGCGGGGCGTGGACGACCAGCGGCTTCTACGATGCGAAAGGCCCGCGTACCCTGACGCTCGATGCGGGAGCGATGCGGACGCTGCGCTATGCGGCGGCCGGGCTGATGGCGGTGGTGATCGTCTGGGTGTTGCTGGCGATGGCCATCCCCATCCTGTGGGGCGTACCGATGCTTCTCTTCAACCCCAAGGCGCGCGAGACGATCCGGAACCGGGTGACGGCGGGACTCGATGGATTGGATAGCCCGAGATGATCGCAATCTCCGTTCGCGAAAAGCGGAGATAGGCGGGCCCATCCCACCGCCCCGTTCGCACGGAGCGAAGTCGAAGCGCACGCCCCACGCTCGCGGACAGGGAGTGCCGTGGCCTTCGACTTCGCTCAGGCTGAACGAACGTGGGGGAAGGGCAAGCCCTCCCCGGACAACACACCACCCCGGCTTTCGCCAGAGTGGTAAGATAGGGGCGGGAGCCGCAGCCCCCGCCCCTCGCCTCACGCCGCGCGGGCCTGCTCGTCGAGCGTCGGGTAATCGATATACCCCTCCGGTCCCTGGCTGTACCAGGTCTTCATGTCGCTCTGGTTGAGCGGCGCATCGGTGCGCAGCCGCTCGGGCAGGTCGGGATTGGCCAGGAAGGTCCGGCCGAACGCGATCCCATCCGCTACACCCGAATCGAGCGCGGCCTGCGCCTTGGCCCGGCTGTCGAAGTCGCTGTTGAGGATCAGCGGGCCCTGGAAGACCTTGCGAATCTGCGGCGACAGCTTGGGCACGTCGGTCGCGCCATAAGTACCGTCCGGCCCGATCTCGCGCAGTTCCAGGAAGGCGATGCCCAGGTCCGACAGCATCTTCGCGGCGGGCACGAAGACCGAGGCCGGATCGCTGTCGTCCACCCCCTGGCTGTCGCCATTGGGCGAGAGGCGCACCGCGACCCGCTCCTTGCCCGCGACCGCGATCACCCGCTCGGTGATCTCGCGGAGCAGGCGGATGCGATTCTCCGGCGAGCCGCCATATTCGTCCTCGCGATGATTGGCCCCGTCACGCAGGAATTCGTCGATCAGATAGCCATTGGCGGCATGGATCTGCACCCCGTCGAACCCGGCAGCGAGCGCGTTGCGCGTCGCCAGTTCATAATCGTCGAGCAGACGCGGGATTTCGGACAGTTCGAGCGGCCGGGCCGTCTCGAAATCCTGCTTGCCCTCGAAAGTGTGCGCCTGACCCTCGGTCCGCGTCGCCGACGAGGACACCGGCTGCATCCCCGTCACCGAGCTGTGCACCTGGCGGCCCATATGCCAGAGCTGGGCGACGATCCGGCCGCCCGCCTTGTGCACCGCGGCGGTCACCGGCTTCCACGCCGCCACCTGCTCGTCAGTCCACAGACCCGGTGCATAGGGCCAGCCCAGCCCCTCGCGGCTGATGCCCGTGGCTTCGGAGATGATCAGGCCCGCACTCGCGCGCTGGGCATAATATTGCGCCATGATCGGCGTCGGCACCGCATCGCGCGTGGCCCGGGCGCGGGTCAGCGGTGCCATCAGGATACGGTTGGGGGCGTGAATCGCGCCCAGGTCGATGGGATCGAACAGCGTTGGCATCAAAATGAAATCCTTCTGCGGCCTTTCTGGCCTGACGCAACGCAGATAGGGCGTTAAGGGGGCCCATGCCCGTGTCCGCCCCCCCAAGAAAAACTGAGCCGACGCAAAGCGATCGTCTGTCGGACCGGGTCGGGCCCAATGCGACGCCCCCGCTGGCCTTCGCCGCGGTCATCCTGGCCAATGTTGCGCTCGCCTTCGGGCCGCTGTTCGTGCGGATGGCGGATGTCGGGCCGGTCGCCTCGGCCTTTTGGCGGATCATGCTGGCCGTGCCGGTCCTGATCCTGGTCGCACTGCTCGGCCCCGCCCGGCCCCGCGCGCCGGGCAAGGGGCAGATGAGCCTGTGGATGCTGTTGCTGGTCGGCGGCATCGCCTTTGCCGGGGATCTGGGCGCCTGGCATATCGGCATCCGCCAGACGACGATGGCCAATGCCACGCTGTTCGGCAATTCGGCGACCTTCATCTTCCCGCTCTACGGCTTTCTGGCGGCGCGCGCCTGGCCGTCGCGCAGCCAAGGCGTGGCACTGCTGCTCGCCGCGCTGGGTGCGGGGCTGTTGATGGGGCGCAGCTATCAGGCCGATCCCCGCCATCTGGTCGGCGACCTGATGTGCGTGCTGGCGGGCGTGCTTTACGCGGCCTATTTCGTGCTGATGGTCCGGGTGCGCCGGGTCATGCCGCCGGTCCCGGCGCTCGCCTGGTCGACCATCGCCAGCGCCTTGCCGCTGCTCGTCTTCGCCCTGATGCTGGGCGAGCGGGTGTGGCCCGGCACATGGGGGCCGCTGATCCTGCTGGCGGTGGGGAGCCAGATCATCGGCCAGGGGTTGATGATCTATGCGCTGGGGCTGCTCAGCCCGCTGGTGATCGGGCTGGCCCTGCTGGTCCAGCCGATCGTGGCGACGGCGGTCGGCTGGATCGTCTATGGCGAGACGCTGGCGCTGCCCGATCTGGTGGGCGTCGCGATGGTCACGGTCGCGCTGGTACTGGTGCGGCGCGGATCGACGAGGACGGTTGCCAAGACCGGCGACAGGGACAACGAGTGATGCATATGACCGAGGCTGCCATGACCGATGTTCAGGACCTGACGCTCGACGAAGTGCGCGCGTTGCTGGCAGAGGGGATCGCGTCCAACGCGGCCTTTGACGGCTGGGGCGATGCGGCGCGCGACATGGCGGCGGATGCGGCGGGCGTCGACCGCGACATCGCGCGACTCGCCTTCAAGGACGGCCCCGTCGCGATGATCGACGCCTGGTTCGCCCGGATCGACCGGGCGATGGTTGAGGCGGTGCCCGCCGAACAGGCCGCCGCGATGAAGATCCGCCAGCGGATCACCGCGCTGGTCGAGGCGCGGCTGGCCGCCGTCGCGCCCAATCGCGAGGCGCTGCGCCGCGCGCTCACCATCCTGGCGATGCCGCAGAACGCCGCGAGCGGAGCGCGACTCGGTTGGCGGACGGTCGATACGATCTGGGCGCAGGCGGGCGATACCGCGACCGATTATAATCATTACACCAAGCGGGCGACGCTGTTCGCGGTCTATGCCGCCACCATCGCCACCTTCCTGAACGACGACAGCGAGGATCACGCCGACACCCGCGCCTTCCTGGCGCGGCGGATCGAGGGGATCATGCGGTTCGAGAAGTGGAAGGCGGGCATGGTCAAGCGCGGCGAGAACAGGCCGAGCCTGTCGCGGTTTATCGGGCGGTTGCGCTATCCGGCGGTGTGAGGGGATTCCCTTGGCCTTCGACTTCGCTCAGGCTGAACGGAGCGGGGAATGGCTGAACGGGGCGAGATGCCCGGTCTATATACCAACCTCCGTTCAGGCTGAGCGAAGTCGAAGCCCACGCCCCCGCCGCCCCGAACCCAACACCCATTTCACCAACAGGTAATTGATAATCACTCGCACCGGCGTTATGTACGCCCCATGGCGATGTTGAGCAGTCTCGAAACCCTTCCCCGCCGGCAACCGGCGACCGTGGCCGCGATCGACTGGGCGCAACTGGCCGTGCCGGAGGCGCGTCGTCTGCGCGAACTGGGTTTCGACGAAGGCGTGGGGGTCGAGGTGCTGCACCGCGCGACGCTGGGCGGTGGCCCGATCGCCTGCCGGATCGGTCGCATGACGGTGGCGCTGCGTCGCCGGGTCGCGGCCTCGATCCGCGTCGCGACGGCCGTCTGAGGCCTTGAGGTCCATCTGATCTGATGAACGCCGCACCGCTGGTCGCGCTCGTCGGCAATCCCAATGCCGGCAAAAGCGCCCTGTTCAACGCGCTGACCGGCGCGCGGCAGAAGGTCGGCAATTATCCCGGCGTCACCGTCGAGCGTCATTCGGGCCGCCTGGTCTTGGAGGATGGCCGCCCGGTCGAACTGGTCGACCTGCCCGGTGCCTATAGCCTGGACCCCGGCAGCCTGGACGAGCAGGTCACGCGCAATGTCGTGATGGGCTCGCAGGCTGGCGAGCGTCGCCCCGACGCGCTGGTCGTGGTGGTCGATGCCGCCAATCTCGACAATCACCTGCGCTTCGCCCTGCAACTCATCGCGCTGGGCCTGCCGGTTGTGGTCGCGCTCAACATGGTCGATCTGGCCGAGCGCGACGGGCTGACGCTCGACGCCGATATCCTGGCGCGCGAGCTGGGGGTGAAGGTCATTCCCACCGTGGCGGTGCGCCGTCGCGGGCTGGACACGCTGAAGGCCGAGATCGACCGGCTGGTGTCCGAAGAGCGCGCTCATCCGGTCGCCGCCGCCGACAAGATCGACGATATCGTCACCCTGCAACGCCGCGCGCGCAGCCTCGCCGCGACCGCGACCGTGGCGGAGACGCCGACCCGGCGCTGGACGCACATGCTCGATTCGGTCGCGCTGCATCCCATCGCCGGGCCGATCCTGCTGATCGCCTTGCTGTTCGTGATGTTCCAGGCGGTCTTCGCCTGGTCCGAAGCGCCGATCGGCTGGATCGAACAGGGGTTTCTCTGGCTGGAGGCGCAAGTCGGCGCCTTCCTGCCGGACGGTTGGTTCCGCAGCTTGATCACCGACGGCCTGATCGCCGGTGTCGGCGCGGTCATCGTCTTCCTGCCGCAAATCTTGATCCTGTTCCTGTTCATCCTGGTGCTGGAGGCGACCGGATACATGGTCCGCGCCGCGTTCCTGATGGACCGGCTGATGGCACAGGTCGGGCTGTCGGGGCGGGCGTTCATCCCGCTCCTGTCATCCTTCGCCTGCGCGGTGCCCGGCATCATGGCGACGCGCACCATCGATGACGAGAAGGACCGGCTGACCACCATATTGATCGCGCCGCTGATGACCTGTTCGGCGCGGTTGCCCGTCTACACCATCATCATCGGGGCGTTCATTCCGGAGAAGCAGGTGCTGCCGTTCGTCGGTTTGCAGGGGCTGGTGCTGCTCGGCCTGTACCTGATGGGCATTGTCGGTGCGTTCGTCGCCGCGCTGCTGCTCCGGCGGACCGTCACCAAGGGTGCGTCCTCGGGCTTCATGATGGAGATGCCCAAATATCAGTGGCCGCATATCCGCGACGTGCTGCTGGGCCTGTGGAGCCGCGCGCTGATCTTCCTGAAGCGGGCGGGCACCACCATCGCGCTGACCACCGTCATCCTGTGGGCGCTGCTGTCCTTCCCCAAGCCGCCCGAGGGGTCGGGGATCTCGCCGGTCGACTATTCGATCGCCGGGCGGATCGCGAGCGGGATCGAGGTCGTGGTCAGGCCGATCGGCTTCAACCGCGACATTGCCCTCGCTCTCGTCCCCGCCATGGCGGCGCGCGAGGTGGCGGTGGCGGCGATCGGCACCGTCTATGCCATCGACGATACCGAGCATGAGGGCGGGCAGAAGGCGATGACCGACAAGCTGAAGCGCAACTGGTCGCTGCCCACCGCGCTCGCCTTCCTGATGTGGTTCGTCTTCGCGCCGCAGTGCATCTCCACCATCGCGGTCACCCGGCGCGAAACCAACGGGTGGAAATGGCCCGCCTTCATGGTGGCGTACTTGTTCATCACCGCCTATGTGATGGCAGGCATCACATATTGGCTGGCCGTTTTCGCCGGCCTCTAGAACATTACGGGACTGATACATGGCGGGCAGCGTCAACAAGGTGATTCTCGTCGGCAATCTGGGACGCGATCCCGAGAGCCGCTCCTTCCAGAATGGCGGCAAGGTGGTCGAACTGCGCATCGCCACGTCGGAATCGTGGAAGGACCGCAACAGCGGCGAGCGCAAGGAAAAGACCGAGTGGCACACGGTCAAGATCTTCAACGAAGGTCTGGCCAATGTCGCCGAGCGTTTTCTGCGCAAGGGCTCGAAGGTCTATATCGAAGGCGCGCTGACCACTCGCAAATGGCAGGACCAGCAGGGTAACGACCGTTACTCGACTGAGGTGACGCTTCAGGGCTTCAACTCGGTGCTGACCATGCTCGACGGCCCCGGCGGCGGTCAGGGCGGCGGCGGGAGCCGTGGCGGTGGCGATTTCGGTGGCGGCGACGATTTCGGCGGCGGCGACTTCGGTGGCGGGTCGAGCGGCTATGGCGGCGGCAATCGTGGCGGCGGCTCTACCAATCAGAGCGGCGGCGGGAACGGCGGCAACCGTGGCGGGTTCGGACAGGGCGGCGGCTTCGCCGACGATCTGGACGACGACGTGCCCTTCTGATCGGGCACATCCCATCAGGTTACGGGCATGCAGGATACGGGGTTTCGACAGGATGGGGTCTCGGATGATGGCGATGGGGGGATGGACGTGCTCGACCCCCTGACCATTTCCGAGGAGCAGCGCGCGGCGGTGATCCGCGCCTATGACCTGTCGGGCTATCGCGACAGCGGTTGTCTGGACGATCTGGCGGCCTTCGCGGCCGAGCTGTGCGGCACCTCGGTCGCGCTGATCAGCCTGGTCGAGGAAGAGACCCAGCAATTCCTGGCGGCGATCGGCTTCGAGGAGCGCCAGACGCCGCGCCAAACTTCCTTCTGTGCACGCGCCATGGTCGCGGGCGATCCGGTGATGGTCGTCCCCGACGCCAGCGCCGACCCGCGCTTCGCCGACTTCCCGTTTGTCGCAGGGCCGCCCCATATCCGCTTCTATGCGGGCGCGCGCCTCCTGTCGCACGAGGGCGTTCCGCTCGGCGCGATCTGCGTCATTTCGCCCGAGCCGCGTCCGCAGGGGCTGACCGATTTCCAGTATCGGGGCATGGAAATCCTGGCGACCGCCGTGATGGGCCGGTTGCAGGACCGCCGCGCCCAGTTGGAGCATATGCGGACGGTCGAGGCGTCCGAGGCGCGCGTCGCGGACAGCGAGCAGCGCTTCCGCACGCTGGCCGACACCATGCCGCAAATGGTCTGGTCGACCCAGCCCGACGGCTTCCACGATTACTACAATGCCCGCTGGTACGAATTCACGGGCATGCCCGACGGATCGACCGATGGCGAGGGGTGGAACGGCATGTTCCATCCCGACGATCAGGACCGGGCCTGGGCGCGCTGGCGCCACAGCCTGGCGACCGGTGATCCCTATCAGATCGAATATCGACTGCGGCACCATGACGGCACCTATCGCTGGGTACTGGGCCGCGCCTTGCCGATCCGCGATGCCGAGGGGCGGATCACCCGCTGGTTCGGCACCTGCACCGACATCCATGAGCAGAAGCTGGCGCTGGAAGAGCGCGAGATCGTCAGCCAGGAACTGAGCCACCGGATCAAGAACATCTTCGCGGTGATCTCCGGCCTGATCGCTTTCGCCGCGCGCAGCCATCCGGGTTTCTCGGGGATCGCCAGCGATTTGCGCGACCGGATCACCGCGCTGGGCCGCGCGCACGACTTCGTCCGCCCGCACAGCCCGCAATCGCAGCCCAAGGCGCGGCAGGATTCGCTGCACGGGCTGCTCGGCGATCTGTTTGAGCCCTATCGCGGCGATACCGATGCCCGCATCCGGCTGGACGGCGAAGATGTGCTGGTGGACGATCGATCGGCCACGCCGCTGGCGCTGCTGTTCCACGAACTGGCCACCAACGCCTCCAAATATGGCGCGCTGTCGGTGATGACCGGGCATGTCGATCTGACCGTGGCCCGGCAGCAGGACGTGGTGACCCTATGCTGGCAGGAGCATGGCGGCCCCGCGCTGGAGGCTCCGCCGCAACGCAGCGGGTTCGGATCGCAACTGGTCGAACTGTCGGCGGTGCGGCAATTGGGCGGTAGCGTCCGGCGCGACTGGCATGCCCAAGGGCTGATCGTGACGATCGAGGTTCCGCTCGCCGCGTTCAGCCGTCCGGCGGGTGTCGGTCCCTGCCGGTGATCCGCTGATGCAGAGCGGTCGCTCCTTCATCATTCCTGCCATGGCGAGGAGCCCCGGCCTGACGCCGGGGCGATAGCGATCGATCAGTTTCCGACCGTCAGCTTCAACGGCATCAATTCCTCGGGAACGTTATCGGTGCCCGCTCCCGTCGCCATCGCCGCCGCCGCCAGGATGGCGCGTTCGCTGAACGGCTTGCGGATATAGCCGAGCGCCTCGATGTCGGTCGCGATCTGGGCCGGGTTGGCGGTGACGAAGACGATCTTCACGCCATAGTCATGAACCAGCCGCCGCGCGATATCGGGGCCCGTCGCGCCATCGCGCAGGTTCACATCGACAAAGGCGAAGGAGCAACCCGGCGCGGTTTCGTAAGCGGTGCGGCTATCTGCCGCTATGCCAGCTACTTGATAGCCCGCATCGGTCAGAATGCGCTCAAGATCGAGGGCCACGAATATTTCGTCTTCCACGATCAGGGCGGTTTGGCTCATGTCAAATTCCCGTCACTTTTCCGGTCAACCGTCTTGATCCAGATAAAGTTCCATATCTGTTGTCGTTTCACCGACGTAATAGAAAAACCGCATGCTCGGCACGAAAATTCGCCGCCGCCGCGCTGGTCGGGCGGCCGCGCGACAGGAACCAGCTTCCCTCGACCGTGATTCGCCGTTGCCGGACGAAGGCGCGGAAGTCGTCGATCGTCACATGATGGATGTTGGGCGTGTCATACCATTGTTCGGGCAGCAGCTTGGTCACCGGCATCCGCCCGCCCCACAGCAGCGACATCCGCACCCGCCAATGCGCGAAATTGGGAAAGGAGACGAAGGCGCGCTGGCCGATGCGCAGCAGATGGTCGAGCACCTGGTCGGGCGCGCGCGCGGTCTGCAAGGTCTGGCTGAGGATCGCATAGTCGAACCCCTTGTCGGGATAGCCCGCCAGGTCGACATCGGCATCGCCCTGCACCACCGCCAGCCCGCGCGCGACGGCGGAGGCCACATTGGCCGGATCGATCTCCAGCCCCCGTGCATCGACGCCCGCCCGGTCGCGAAGCGCCGCCATCAACTGGCCGTCGCCGCATCCGATATCGAGCACGCGCGCGCCCGGCGCGACATGGTCGGCGATGATTGCCAGATCGGGGCGCAGCGCGTCGCTCATGGCTCGGCCCGCAGGAAACCGTCGATCACCCGGTTCATCTCGGGCGCCTCCAGCAGAAAGGCGTCATGGCCGTAAGGGCTGGACAGCTCGACGAAGCTCGCCGCCGCCCCCGCCGCGTTGAGCGCCTGCACCACGGCGCGCGACTCGGACGTGGGATAGAGCCAGTCGGTGTCGAAGCTGACCAGGCAGAAGCGCGTACGCGTCCCCCGGAAGGCATTGGCGAGCAGCCCGCCATGCTCCTCGGCCAGGTCGAAATAATCGAGCGCGCGGGTGATGTAGAGATAGGAGTTCGCATCGAACCGGTCGACGAAGCTTAATCCCTGATGGCGCAGATAGCTCTCCACCTGGAAATCGGCGTCGAAGCCGAAGCTCTTGGCCCCGTCGGGCCGGTCGGGTCGTGCCTGAAGCCGCCGCCCGAATTTCTCGGTCAGGCCCGCTTCCGACAGATAGGTGATATGCGCCGCCATCCGCGCGACCGCCAGGCCCGCCGCCGGAGGATCGTTCGCCTCATAATAGGCCCCGCCGCGCCATTTCGGATCGGCCATGATCGCCTGTCGTCCGACCTCATGGAACGCGATATTCTGCGCCGAATGCCGCGCGGTCGAGGCGACCATGACGCAGGCGCGTACCCGCTCGGGGAAGGTCGCGGCCCAATTGATCCCCTGCATCCCGCCCATCGACCCGCCGACCACCGCCTTCAACTGGCCGACGCCCAGATGGTCGAGCAACATGGCCTGCGCGCGCACCATGTCGCGGATGGTGATGACCGGGAAGCGCATCCCCCAGGGCTCATTGGTCGAAGGGTCGATGGTGGCGGGGCCGGACGATCCCATGCAACTGCCGATAACGTTGGAGCAGATGATGAAATGCCGCGCCGGGTCGATTGGCTTGCCCTCGCCCACCAGGCGCGTCCACCAGCCGGGCTTGCCGGTGCGCGGATGGGGCGAGGCGACATGCTGGTCGCCGGTCAGCGCGTGGCAGATCAGGATGGCGTTGGAGCCGTCGGCGTTCAGCGCGCCATAGGTCTCGTACCCGATCTCGACCGGAGACAGCAGGCCGCCGCCGTCGAGCCGGAGCGGCCCGGGCAGCACGACATGCCGGGACAGACCGAAACGCTGGTCGTCGCTGGGGTGAGAAGCGGAAACGGAAGCGGCCATGGAGCGATATCCGCTAGGCCGCGATGCTTGGCAACGCAAGGGCATGGCCGCTATGGCGGGTCGCATGACCGAGCTTACCGCCCCCGAACCGATCTCCTGGGTCAAGGCCATCGCGCCCTATGTCCCCGGCCGCGCGACGACCGATGACGGGCGCAAGGTCGCCAAGCTGTCGTCCAACGAGAACCCGCTGGGGACGAGCGAAAAGGCACGCGCCGCCTTCGCCGCCGCCGCCGCCAGGCTGGAACGCTACCCCGATGCGGGCGCGACCGAACTGCGCCAGGCCATCGGCGAGGTGCATGGGCTCGACCCGGCGCGGATCATCTATGGCACCGGCTCGGACGAAATCCTCCATCTGGCGGCGGGCGCGTTTGCGGGGCCGGGGGACGAGATCATCCATGTCCGCTATGGCTTTGCGGTCTATGAGATAGCCACCCGCCGCGTCGGTGCGGAACCGGTGGTGGTCGCCGATCACGACTATGCCACCGATGTCGACGCGATCCTGGCGGCAGTGACGGACAAGACCAAGGTCGTCTTCGTCGCCAACCCCAACAATCCCACCGGCACCTATGCGGGCGCGGGCGAGATCGCGCGGCTCCATGCCGGGTTGCCGCCCCATGTCCTGCTGGTCCTGGACCAGGCCTATGCCGAATATCTGGACGCGGGCGAAGATGATGGCGGCTTGGCGCTCGCCGAGCGGGCGTCGAACGTGCTGGTGTCGCGCACCTTCTCCAAGATCCATGGCCTCGCCGCCGAGCGCATCGGCTGGGGCTATGCCGCAGCACCCATCATCGACGCGCTGCACCGCATCCGCGCGCCGTTCAACGTGACCATCGCCGGGCAGAACGCCGCGATTCAAGCGATCCGCGACCGCGCCTTTGTCGAGGCGTCGCGGGCGCACAATGCGAAGTGGCTCGGCTGGTTCGAGGAGCAGATCGCATCGCTGGGCAATGCCGGGCTGCGCTGCGTTCCGTCCAAGGCCAATTTCTCGCTGGTACTGTTCGAGGGCGAACTGACCGCCGAGCGCGCCTATCATGGGCTGATGGACGCCGGGTACATCGTCCGCTGGTTGCCCAGCCAGGGGCTGGGCCACGGCCTGCGCATCACCATCGGCACCGAGGACGAGGTGAAGGGCGTGGTCGCCGCGCTCCGTGCGATGGTGGCGGCCGACTGATGCTGCCCTTCGCGCGGATCACCATCATCGGGCTCGGCCTGATCGGCTCCTCGGTGGCGCGGGCGACGCGCAAGGCGATGCCGACCGCGCGGATCACCGCTTACGACGCCGACCCGGCGGTGCGCGAGACGGTGCGCGCGCTCGACCTGGCCGACGATGTCGCGGACACGGCGGGTGCGAGCGTGATCGACGCCGACTTCGTGGTCCTGTGCGTGCCGGTCGGCGCGATGGGCGCGGTCGCCGCCGAGTTCGCCGACGACCTGCCCGAGGAGGCGATCGTCTCCGACGTGGGGAGCTGCAAGGCCGCCGTCCTCGCCGCGCTGACCGAGGCCCTGCCCGGCGCGACGATCATCCCGGCCCACCCGGTCGCGGGCACCGAACGCAGCGGGCCGGAGGCGGGCTTCGCCACATTGTTCCAGAAGCGCTGGTGCATCGTCACCCCGCCGGAGGGCGCGGACGCACTGGCCGTCGAGCGGGTCGCGGAGTTCTGGCGACGACTGGGCGCGGATGTCGAATTAATGGCCCCCGACCATCACGACCGGGTGCTCGCCGTCACCAGCCATTTGCCGCATCTGATCGCCTATACCATCGTCGGCACCGCCAGCGATCTGGAGGAAGTGACCCAGTCCGAGGTCATCAAATATTCCGCCGGGGGTTTCCGCGACTTCACCCGCATCGCCGCGTCCGACCCGACCATGTGGCGCGACGTGTTCCTGACCAATCGCGAGGCGGTGCTGGAGATGCTCCAGCGCTTTTCCGAGGATTTGAGCCAACTGCAACGCGCGATCCGCTGGGGCAAGGGCGACGAGCTGTTCGACCTGTTCAGCCGCACCCGCGCCATCCGCCGCTCGATCATCGACCAAGGCCAGGACGACGCGCGCGAGGATTTCGGGCGGAACCACGCGGAGTGAAATATTCCTCCCCTGCAAGGGGAGGTGGCAGTCCGTAGGACTGACGGAGGGGTGTCACGGCCAGCGGGGACACCCCTCCACCAGCTTCGCTGGTCCCCCTCCCCTTACAGGGGAGGATTTTGCTCCAGCGCATTCATCGCCGCATGGACCTTCGCCTCCGCCTCCGCACGCGGCAGGCCCGGCGGGATCACCTCGCCGAAGCGCAGCGTCACCACCCCCGGTCGCTTCAGGCCCTTGCGCGGCCAGACCAGCCCCGAATCGGTCGCGACCGGCACCACCGGCAGGTTCAGCATCCGGTAGAGCCCCGCGAAACCGGGTTTCAGCGGCGGCATCTCGCCCGGCTTCACCCGCGTACCTTCGGGGAAGATCATGATCGCCCTGCCCTGGTCGACCGCCACCTTGGCATCGCGCATCATGCCGCGCATCGCCTTGGCCGAGGCGTTGCGGTCGACGACGATCGCGCCGTATTTGCGCACCGCCCAGCCCCAGAGCGGGATATTGGCCAGCTCGCGCTTCAGTACCATGGCGGGCGCGCCCAGGATGCGTTGCAGCTCCATCGTCTCGAACATCGCCTGGTGCTTGGCGGGATAGAGCGCGGGCGTGGTCGGGCGCGTCCCCTCCACCTTCACCCTTATGCCCAGCAGCCAGCGGGTGCACAGGCGATGGAAGCGCGTCCATGTCGTCGCCCAGTGGATCACCGCGTGCCGACCGCCGACCGCGATCAGTGGCGACAGCAGCGCCATCACCGCCGACACCGGATAGAAGATCGCCACGAAGACGATGTTGCGAAACAGGATCACGCCCCCACTCCCGTCCAAAGCGCGATCCGGCGCAGGATCAGCTTGTTATATTCGTTGATCACCGTGCCCAGCCGCGGCTCGGACGGCACCCCGTCGCCCAGCACCAGCACGTCGCGCCCCAGCGCCGCCGTCAATTCCATCCTGGCGCGCGGCAAATGCCAGTCGGAAGTGACGAGCCGGACCGTGCGATAGCGATGCTGGCGCACCCAGTTCGCCGTCTCCTCGGCATTGGAACGGGTGTCGACCGCCTCGCCGCCCAGGTCGATGCAGCAGGAAAACAGCGCGGGCGAAGTGCGATAGGTCCGCGCCAGATCGATCGGCCGCACGCCGGGCGCGACGCCGGTGACCAGCATCCGCTTGGCCTGATGCGCCTTGAGCAGCGCGATGCCGCGATCGATCCGCCCCGGCCCGCCGGTCGGCACCACGATCGCGTCGGTGGTGTTGTGCTCCAGCGGGTGCGGCAGGGTCAGCATGAAGGCCGCGAACCCCAGGCACCAGGCGAGCGCCGCCAATCCGATCAGCCGCAGCATCAGAGCATCCGCCGCATCTGGGCCAGCACCGCCAGCCGCGCCGCGACCACCGCCAGCGCCACGAAGACCAGGGGCAAGGCGACCAGTATCGCCACATCCCCAACGCCGAGCCGCATTCCGCCCAGCAATTCGGACTCCAGCGCCCCGATCTGGCGTGCGACGAGCAGGATGGCGCCGCCCGCGATCGTGCCGCCCACCACCGCGCCGATCCCGGCATCCAGCGCGATCCGCCGCTGGAACAGTCGGGCGACCTGCCGGTCGGTCGCGCCCAGCATGTGAATGACCTCGATCGTCGCGTGATGCGCCTCCAGTCCGGCACGCGCCGCCAGCATGACCACGGCCGTCGTCGCGCCGAGCATCAGCAGGATGATCGCCCCTGCCAGCCAGGCCGCGGTGTCGAGCAATCGCCCGACCGGGCCCAGCCAGGTCGCATGGGCATCGACCCGCGCCGCCGGGCTGGCCCGCGTCACCGCCGCGTCGACGCGCGCGATGGCGGTCCCCGCATCGCTGGTCAGGTCGACATCGATCAGCGCGGGAACCGGCAGTCCGGCGGCCTCCGCATCCTTGCCCAGCCAGGGTTGCAGCATCCGCGCCAGATCGGCCTGCGGCACCGGCGTCGCCCGCGCGACATCGGGCAGGGTGCGCAGCACCGCCAGCACCCGCGCCGCCGCCGCATCGCGCCGCTGCGTCTCGCCCTCGACGATCTGGACGGTCAGCCGTCCCGCCATCTGCCGGTCGAGCGCGCCCGCCGCCCGCGCCGTCCCCAGCCCGGCCGCCCCGGCCAGCAGGGTGAGGAACAGCATGATCGCGATGACCCAGCTCATCACATGCGCGCCGCCGACATCGTCCAGCGCCCGCGCCTCCGCGCCCGTCGCCCGTGGCTTGCCGCCGCGCGTCACAGGCCGCTCCGCACGATCGTCGAGGGGGGCGGCGGTGCCGGGGAGTCGGCTTCGGGCGGTTCGGGATCGACCAGCCGCCCGCCCTCCAGATGCAGATGATGCGCCCCCGGCACCCGGTCGATCAGATGCCAGTCATGCGTCGCCATCACCACCGTCGTCCCCAGCCGGTGAAGCGAGTTGAAGAGGTGGATCAGCCGCTCCGCCATGACCGGGTCGACATTGCCCGTCGGCTCGTCGGCGACCAGCAGTTCGGGCCGCGCGATCACGGCGCGGGCGATCGCCACCCGCTGCTGCTCCCCGCCCGACAGGGTCGCGGGGCGCGCGCCCGCGCGTTCCGACAGGCCGATCCAGGCCAGCATCTCGCGCACCGCGCGCGCGATCTCCGATTCGGCCATGCCCGCCACGCGCAGGGGCAGCGCAATATTGTCCGCCGCCGACAGATGCGGGATCAGGCGGAAATCCTGGAACACCACCCCGATCCGCCGCCGAAAGCCCGGCAGCCGGTCGCGCGGCAGGATCACCGCATCCTCGCCGAACAACCGGATGATTCCCCGACTGGGACGCTGCGACAGATATAAGAGCCGCAACAGCGAGGTCTTGCCCGCGCCGCTGGCCCCGGTGAGGAAGTAGAACTGCCCCAACCGCAACGTGAAACTGACGTCGCACAGGGTTTCCTCGCCCGCGCCATAGCGAAGGCCGACATTCTCGAACTGGACGATGTTCGCCATGCTGGCATGGCCTTGGCATGGCCCGCCCCGCGCTTCAAGCTTGCCACGCATATGGGCGGCGTGCTTACTGGCCTTTCGGGGGGCCTGATCAGGATGGCCTGTCCGTCTGTCGATCCGTCCTGTCCGTTGAAGTGCCCGCCCGCATGATCCTCGAATGTCCCGAGTGCCGCACCCGCTATCTGGTGCCCGACAGCGCGATCGGGCTGGAGGGGCGGACCGTGCGCTGCGCCAATTGCCGGCACAGCTGGTTCCAGTCGCCGCCCGAGCCCGAACTGCCCCCTCCCCCTGTCGCGACGCCCGCACAGGAAGACCTGTTTCCGGAGAGCGTCCCCGAAACGCCGCCGCCGCCCCCTCCATCGGTCGTCGTACCGCCCCCGGCCCCGCCGATCCTGTCGCAGGACGAGGCTGGGTTCGACGCCTTCGCGCATCGCCCGCCCTTCCGCGCGCGGCGCAACCCGGTGCGGCGCTGGACGATTGGCGCGATCGCGGCGGGCCTGTTGATGCTGATCGCGACGGCGGCGATCCTGTGGACCGGCATGCCGGGCATCGGCGGCTGGCTGGGCCTGGGCAGCACGGAGTCGGCGCTGGAACTCCGCTCCAACCCGATCGAACGGCGCGAATTGGAAAACGGCTCGGAACTGTTCGCCATCTCGGGTCAGATCATCAACCCCTCGTCCACGCAGCAGCGGGTGCCGGATCTGCGCGCCGAGTTGAAGGATGCGCAGGGCCGCGTCGTCTTTTCCTGGGCGATCGCACCGCAGCAGCGGACCTTGGGGCCGGGTGCATCGATGGACTTCAACTCGGCCAAACTCGACGTGCCGCCCAGCTCCAAGCGGCTGGACCTGAGCTTTGCGGGCGAGGGCAGCGGGAACTGACGGGCTTCGTTCGGGCGGAACCGAGCGAGGGTTGCTCGGCGCTGTTTCCCCACCCCCGTTCCGCCTGAGCGTAGTCGAAGGCCACGCTAACCCCGCAATCGCCGCGCGATGATCGCGAACCGCGCGCCGTGGAGCAGCGCGGCGATCAGCATGCCCACACCCGACGCGACGGCAAGCCCCTGCGCGCCCCAGCCATGCGCGACCAGCCACCATCCCGCGCCGCCGGTGACGATGAAATAGGCGATGATGCTGTTGATCCCCGCCGCCACCTGATCCCCCAGCGAGCGTAGCGCATAGACCAGCACCACCTGCACCCCGTCGAACAGGATGAACGGGGCCCAGATCAGCAGCATCGCAGCCGCCACGCCATGTGCATCGGCCTGGGCGGGGAACAGGCCGACCAGCGGCCCCGCCCCGACCAGCAGCGCCACGCCGCACGCCCCCATGGCCAGTGCGGCGAGCGTGACCGCCATCAGGGTGCGCGGAATCGCCGCCGACGCCGTGCCTTCCCCCACCGCATTGCCCGCGCGCACCCCCGCCGCCGATCCCAGGCCGAGCGCCAGCGCGAAGGTGACGTTATGGACCGAGAAGACGATCTGGAACGCGTGTGCGGTCGCATCCCCCAGCCGGGTCGACAGCGCGATCAGGATGGCGAACCCGGCCAGTTCCAATCCCGAGGCGATGGCGGGGACGTAGCCGAACCGCGCCAGCTCCACCGCGCCCGCCAGGGTGGGGGCCCAGGCGGCGCGGTCCATCCGCCGCACGCCCCGCAGGGCGCCGCGCGGCAAAGTCATGGCGCTCGCCACCATCGCCACCGCGCCCAGCGCCGAGGCGATCACCGTCGCCAGCGCCGCGCCGACCGCACCGAGCGCCGGAAAGCCCAGCTCGCCGCCCGCCAGTGCCCAGGCCAGCACCGCGTTGATCGGCAGGATCGACAGATTGACCATCGTCACCCGGCGCGGGCGGCTGATCCCCTCCAGAAAGAAGCTCGCCGCGACCAGCACCAATTGGAACGGATAGCCCAGCGCCATCACCGCCACGACCCGCGCCCCCGGCTCGACCAGCGCGGGGGCGACCCCGATCCCGCGCAACAGGCTCGCCCCGCCCAGCCCCAGGATCAGCATCGCCGCGACGCCCAGAATCGATCCGAGCACCAGCCCGTCGCGCAGCGCCTGCCCCGTCGCGGGCAAGTCGCCCGCGCCATCGGCGCGCGAGGCGCGGACCAGCACGCCCGACAGCCAAGCCAGACCGGTGACGATCGCGACATAGGTCAGCGACCGGCTGGCCGAGAGCGCGGCGACCTCATGCTCGCCAACGCGGCCGACCACCACGACATCGGTGACGTGCAGGATGGTCCAGTTCAGGCTGGTCAGCATCACCGGCCAGGCCAGCCCGAGCAGACGGCGCGCCTCGGCACGATCGGGGCGGAGGATGGTCGTCATCCCTCCTCCCTATGCCCGATGCGGGTCCGGCGAAAGTCATCGATTATCGGCGAAGCCATGCGCGCGCACGAAAGCCATTGCGCTGCCCGTATCGCTTTGCTAGGGGCACCCGCCTACCAGCCCTCCGGCTTGCCGGTGGTGACTATCGAGTGCGGTCGTGGCGGAATTGGTAGACGCGCAACGTTGAGGTCGTTGTGGCCGAAAGGCCGTGGAAGTTCGAGTCTTCTCGACCGCACCAGATTTTTCCCGAACATCGTGAAATGGGCCAGCGGCCCGTTATGTCAGGCCCGCAAAAGCCAGGGTCAGACCGCCGTACCGTGGCATTTCCTCCCCTCGCACCTCTCCGAGGGGAGAGGTTGCGCAGACTTGGCCTTTGCGGAAGCAAAGGCTTGGTCGAAGCTGGGTGAGGGATGAGCGCTCGAAGAGCGCGCCTTCGGCTCGCTCGACTGCACGATCTCTATTCCTCCCCTGCAAGGAGTGGCAGGTGGATTGCCTCCCAGGCAATCCAGATCATGCTGGGGGCATGATCGACCTGCCACTGGGGACCATGCGAAGCATGGTGGAGGGGTGTAACCCGCCGTGAATTTGGTCCGAGCTCGCCAATGGGGACACCCCTCCGTCAGGCCTTCGGCCTGCCACCTCCCCTTCCAGGGGAGGAATTAGAGTGAATGTCGATCGGCCCTGACTCTCTCGCCCCCCTGTTCAGAGGAGAGGAAGAAGGCCGAGAGGCGTATGCTTACTCCCTTCGCCTCACCTCACCTCACCGCGCGGCGACGATCGCCGCCAGTGTATCGATTGGCAGGGGCGAGACGAAGCGGAAGCCGAAGCGGCCGTCCTTCACCCAGCAGATCGTACCGAACAGCGCCGTCCCCATCGGGCGGATGACGATATGCCCCGCCAGCCCCGGCTGAACCAGATCGTCGGCGACCAGCTTGGCACCGCCGGCGGAGACATCGATCAACTCGCTGGCGAATTTCCGGTCGCCCAGCCGCACTTCGGCGGCCAGCGTCACTGGGAAGCGCGGCGGGCGGGGGATCGTCCCGTCCTCATTCTCCGATGAGAAGATGTTCTGATAGGGCTGGGGCGCATCGAACTGCACGCCCGCCTTCTTGCCGCGCACCCAGCGGACCGTGCCGGAGACGGGCGGCAGGCCGCGCACCTCGATGCGGATCGCCTCGCCCACCACGGGCACGTCGACGAATCGCGCCATCAGTCCGTTGGCCGAAATATTATGGACCAGGCAGACGCCGGGTACGTCGCCGCACACCTTACCCAGAAGAAGGACGGCCGAATGCCGCTGGCCCGACCGACGTTCAGCCGACGTGCTCTGCTGCTGTTCGATCTGTTCCATGCCCATCCTTTCCGCCAATTACGCCCCCTGACGGAATTCGGCTTCGCTTCTTCTATTAGCGTATCACGGACAAAAAATTAACAGCTTTGCGGGGCCATGCCGATCTTTGGTTCATCACGCCGCAATATCGGGTCGGGCATCCCGCTTGTGGTCATGGTCAAAGCCCTGTAATTCGCGAGCCGTCCCATGCCTCGCGCGTCGTCTTCCCGGTCACCCCGGCCCCGCTCCTCCAAGCCCCGCTCTCCCTGGCGGCGCCGGATCGTCGTAACCCTGCAGATCCTGATCGGCCTGGCCGTGCTGGCGGTCGGCGCGCTGGCCGTCGCGGTCTTCGTCGCCAAGTCGCAATTGCCCAGTTTCGAGGAGCTCAAGTCCTCGCCCAACGGCCAGATGATCCGCGTCCATGCCGCCGACGGCACGGTGATCGTGTCGCTCGGGCCGAGCTATGGCGAGTGGCTGCCCTATGAGCGTATTCCGGAGGTGATGCGCGACGCCACCGTCGCGGTCGAGGATCGCCGGTTCCGCCAGCATCCCGGCGTCGATCCGATCGGCATCGCCCGCTCGGTCGAGGTGCGGCTGGAAAAGGGACGCTGGAAACAGGGCGGCTCGACCATCACCCAGCAGATCACCCGCACGATCTTCCTGAACAACCAGAAGAAGTTCGGACGCAAGATCCGTGAAGGGATCCTGGCGCTGGCGATGGAGCTGAAATTCTCGAAGAACCAGATTCTCGAACTCTATCTGAACAAGGTCTATTATGGCGGCGGCGCCTATGGCATCGATGCCGCGAGCCGCAAATTCTTCGGCCATGGTGCGGATCATCTCAGCCTGTCCGAGGCGGCGGTGATCGCCGGGCTGGTCAAGGCGCCGTCCAACTATTCCCCGACCGCCGATGCCGAGGCCGCCGTGGGCCGTGCGGGCGTGGTCATCAGCCAGATGGAGCGCAACGGCTTCATCACCGCGTCCCAGGCCGCCCAGGCCGATCCGCAGGCCCTGAAGCTTGCGCCCGAACCCAAGCAGAATTCGGTCCGCTATTTCACCGACTGGGCGCTGCCCCAGCTCGACACGCTGATCGACGAGCAGACCGCGCCGCTCGACGTGTGGACGACGCTCGACCTCAATATGCAGCGTGCCGCCGATGCCGCGATCCGCGCCAACGCGCCTGCGGGGACGCAGGGCGCACTGGTCAGCCTGGACCGCGACGGGGCGGTGCGCGCGATGGTGGGGGGCAAGGATTATGTCTCCACCAACTATAACCGCGCGGTGACGGCGGTCCGCCAGCCGGGCTCGGCGTTCAAGCTGTTCGTCTATCTCGCCGCGCTGGAGGCCGGGCACAAGCCCGAGGATCAGGTGGTCGACGAGCCCGTCACCATCGACGGATGGTCCCCGCGCAACGATTCGCGCCGCAATTCGGGCAGCGTCTCGCTCCGTACCGCCTTTGCCTATTCGCTGAACACCGTCGCGGCCAAGCTGGGCCAGGAGGTCGGGTTCCAGACGGTCGCCGACATGGCGCGCCGATTCGGCATCACGACGCCGGTCAACACCCACCCCTCGATGGTGCTGGGCACGTCGGAGGTGCGGGTGATCGACATGACCAGCGCCTTCGCCAGCGTCGCGAACAAGGGGGTGAAGGTCACCCCCTATGGCATCACCAAGGTCATGGCGAACGGCCAGACCATCTACACGCACGAGGTGGATCGCAGCCATGTGCTGGTCGCGCCCTTCGTCGCCGCCGAGATGACCGACCTGCTCCAGACCGCGGTCAACACCGGCACCGGTCGCGCCGCGCAGATCGGTCGCCCGGTCGCGGGCAAGACCGGCACGACGACCAGTCTGAAGGACGGCTGGTTCCTGGGCTTCTCCAGCGGGATCACCACCGGCGTGTGGATGGGCCGCGACAATGCCAAGCCGGTCGCGGGGCTGCACGGGGGAAGCGCCCCCGCCAAGGCCTTCGCCGACTATATGCGCGTCGCCACCGCCAACCGTCCGATCGAACAGTTCGATACCCAGGTGACCCTGCCCGACTGGCAGCTGGAGCCCGATGAAGAGAGCTATTTCGGTCAGCCCGACAATGGCGTGGCCGGGGTCGATGCCGATGGCAATCCCCTGCCCCCTCCGGTCGCCGGAGATACGCAGGAAGGCGACGAGACGATGGAAATCCCCACCCGCCGCGACCCCGGTGCACCCGTCCCGATCCAACAGCCGCAACCGGGCGCACCCGTGCCGTCGCAACCCTCGGGTCAGCCGCCCGCACAAGCCCCCGCCCCGCAACAGCGGCTGGATCAGGCATGGATCGACCGGGTGACCGGGCGCGGCAATGGCGGGGCTGCGCGCGAGGGGCGGGCCAATCCCAACCCGCCGCGCGGTTCAACCCGCGATCGTCAGGACGACCGTCCGAACCAGTGAAGCCCCGCGCCGTGCCGCCGCAACCAGGCGGTGGCCGGCGCCGGATCCTCGCCCAGCAATTCGGCGACCAGCGCGTGGAAAACGGGCGCGTGGTTCATATGGACGCGGTGCGCGACCTCATGCGCGACGGTGGCGCGGCGGACGAAATCGGGCGCCAGGATCAACCGCCAGCTATAGCGGATCGCGCCCGTGGAGGCACAGCTTCCCCAGCGCGCCTTGGGGTCGGCGACGCTGACCTTGGTCACGGTGACACCCGCCGCCCGCGCGACCTCCGCCGTCTCGCGCGCCAGCACCTCCAGCGCCTGTCGCTTCAACCATGCCTCGACCCGGCGGCCCAGCGTCTCGATCGGGCCGGAGGCGCATAGCCGGTTCCCCTCGCGCTGGATGACGCGGGCCCGCCCCTCCCGCCATTCCAGCGTCAGCGTCACGTCGCCGAACGGGATCGTCGCGCCGGGCACGAAGGGACGCGGGTTTGGCAGGCGGGCGCGCTGCTCGGCGATCCAGTCCTTTTTCTCCTCGGCCCAGGCGAGCGCGGATTTCAGCCCCGCCCGGCGCGGCACGATCAGCCGCGCGGTCCCGGTGGCGGGATCGACGCTGAGGCGGATGGTCTTGGCGGTCGGGTGACGGACGACCTCGTCGATCACAATTCGCGGTCCACGATGTGATTCTCGAAATCCCCGGCATCGTCCTCGCTGATCGTCCAGCCGCGCACCGACTGGCCCGCGCGATGCACCGCCTCGCGGTCACCGCAGACCAGATAATGCCATTCGGGCAGCGGTTCGTTCGCCGCGCGCAGGCGATAGGCGCAGGTGGTCGGCAACCAGTCGATCGAGCGGACATTGCCCATGGTCAGCCGCACGCATTCGCTGACATAGGCGCGGCGATGGCGATAGTTGGAGCATTGCCCGCTCCGCCGGTCGAGCAGGCGGCAGGCGACGTTGGTCGCGACCAGCTCGCCCGTCTCCTCATCCTCCAGCTTGTGGATGCAGCATTTGCCGCAACCGTCGCACAAGGCCTCCCATTGCGCGCGGTCGAGGCTCTCGATCGGCTTTTCCCAGAAGCGCTCCATCACCGGACCCATTGGTCCAGCGTGGCGGCGACCGCCTGCGGCCCCTCGTCCGACGGCAGCAAAGCCATCGGCTTGCCGTCCGGGTCCATCAGATAGGCCTGCTTGCTATGGTTCATCAGATAGCCGCCGCCGGGCGACGGATCGCCTTTCTGCGCCACGATGGCATAGGCCTTTTCTACCGCCGCGATCTGCGCCTCGGTACCGGTCAGCCCGACGAAGCGCGGGTGGAAGGTGGTGGCGAAGCGGCCGACCACTTCGCGCGTGTCGCGCGCGGGATCGACGGTGACGAAGATCGGCACGATCCGCGCCGCCTTTTCGGGTGCGCTCTTTTCCAGCAGCTTCAGCCCCGCGCCGATCGCCTGCATGTCGGTGGGGCAGACATCGGGGCAGAAGCTGTAGCCGAAATACATGATGCGATACCGCCCGGCGAAGTCGCGGTCGGTGACGGTGCGGCCATCGGCGGCGGTCAGGCGGAACGGTCCGCCGATCTTCGCCCCCACCAGCGGCGGCTCCGCCTCCGGCTGGGGGGAGCCGCAACCGGCCAGCATCAGGGCCAGCGGCAGCAGGGCGGACGGGAATATTCGGGTCATGACGTCGACAGCCTTGCTGTGATAAATCGCCGGTTGCAAGCCATGCTCCATTGCTCAGGATCACCTTTCATGTCCCTTCGCCCCCTGTTCGCCGCCGCGCTTCTGGGTGTCATCGCCATGCCCGCCACGGCGCAGATGATGCAGTCGGAAAGCTATAAGTTCCTCCAGGCGGTGCGCGAGGCCAAGGGCAATGACGTGACCAACATGCTGGACCGTCCGGGTGCCAGCATCATCAACACCCGCGACGTGACCAGCGGCGAGGGCGCGCTGCACATCGTCATCAAGCGCGGGGACGAGACCTATCTGCGCTTCCTGCTCCAGAAAGGCGCCGATCCGAACCTGCGCGACGGGCGCGGCAACACCCCGTTGCTGCTGGCGGTCGGCGGCGGCCAGTCGGAAATGATCCGCATCCTGACCGCCGCCAAGGCCAATCCCAATATCGGCAATGCCTCGGGCGAGACCCCGCTGATTCGCGCGGTGCAGCGTTATGACATTGGCATGGTCCGCGAACTGCTCGCCGCCGGGGCCGATCCCGACCAGGCCGACAATGTCGCCGGCCTGACCGCGCGCGAATACGCCTCGCAGGACCCCCGCAACACCGCCATCGCCAAGCTGTTCGCTGAAACGCCGAAGAAGACCCGCGCGGCGGTGGCGGGTCCGAAATTCTGAACGTCGTACCGGCCGGATAACGCCCCATGATCCTCCCCTGTAAGGGGAGGTGGCAGGGCGCAGCCCTGACGGAGGGTGTCACCAGTTGCGAGGTTCATGATCCTCGCGATGGGGACACCCCTCCGCCATCCCTTGGATGGTGCCCCTCCCCTTTCAGGGGAGGAATGGGCGCGCCCTATATCAAACCCAGTTCCACCAGTTTCCCGACCAGCACCGGCGGCATCGTCTCGATCCCCGTCGCCGCGCCGCTGAGGTCGGGCGGGGCGTCGCTTGCCTCCAGATAGCGCCATCCCTGATGCGCGCGGCGGGGCAGCGCCTGGACCAGCACCAGTTCGGGGTCGATATGGATGGCGCACCGCCCGCCCTCCGCCTCTCCGAAGGACAGGATCGGCGAGCGCGCGACGAGCTGGTGCTTCAGGATCCAGAACAGCGATCCCTGCCCCGCCACTTCCTCATGCCGCTTGGGCAGATAGCGGGTGGTCAGGAAGACCGGCCCCTCCTGTGCCCGGATCTTCAGCCGTTCCGTCAGATGATCGATACTGGTCGCCCCGAACGCGACCTTGGTCAGATGAAGCGCCATGTCACGGGGCATGTGGGAGCGGGGAGGAGCAAAGGCTAGAGCCGGAGGAACGCTCCATCGAAAACCAAAGGAAAAGGGCGCCGGTGGAACCCACCGACGCCCTTTCCTGATTTCCGGCGCTAGTCCGTCAGTCGCGAATTACGCGGCCTGCGGCAGAGCGGCCTTGGCCTGGGCGACGATCGCCTTGAAGGCTTCGCCCTCGTGCATGGCGATGTCGGCCAGGACCTTCCGGTCCAGTTCGACGCCCGCCAGCTTCAGGCCGTGCATGAACTGCGAATAGGTCAGGCCCTCGGCCCGGACACCCGCGTTGATGCGCTGGATCCACAGACCACGGAAGGTCCGCTTCTTAACCTTACGGTCGCGATATGCATATTGACCGGCCTTTTCGACGGCCTGGCGCGCGATGCGGATGGTGTTCTTGCGACGGCCATAATAGCCCTTCGCCTGTTCCAAAATCCGCTTATGCTTCGCCTTGGTGGTCGTGCCCCGCTTGACGCGTGCCATATCTCTCTATCCTTCCAGAAATCAGTTCAGGCCGTAAGGCGCCCAGGCCTTCACGGTCTTGGTGTCGGCATCGGACAGGACCGAGGTGCCGCGGTTCTGGCGGATATACTTGCCGTTATGGCTGATCAGGCGGTGGCGCTTGCCGGCGACGCCGTGCTTGAGCTTGCCGGTCGCGGTGAGCTTGAAGCGCTTCTTGACGCCGCTCTTGGTCTTGAGCTTGGGCATTTTTTTCCTTTCGCTTTGAGCAAGGCAGAAACGGCCGCGGCAGCCCTGATGGCCGGGCCGTTCGTGACACCTCGCTCGGGAAGCGGGCCGCTTAGACCAAGCCGCGCCGGATTGCAACCGATGAGCGGTGGAGAGCCCCAGGGAACCAGCGCTCCGCTTGCGCGATTGGGGCTGTCATGGATCAGGCGCCTGCGGCCGACACCCCCGCCAGCCCGACCGCCGCCCGCAGCCGCTGGCGGCGATGGGCGTTGCGCGTCCTGATCGGTTTCATCACCGTCATCGCCGCGATCTGGCTGGTGCTGTTCGTCACCAAGGGGCGGTTCCTGCGCCATCCCTTCGAGTCGATCGTTGGAAAGCTGACCCATCGGACGGTCCGCGTCGGCGGCGACTTCCAGCTTTATTTCGCGCCGTGGCGAATCAAGTTCGTCGCCGAGAAGATCGCCATCTCCAACCCCGGCTGGGCCAGCCGCCCGAACCTGTTCACCGCCGACCGGATCGATTCGCGGATCGCGCCGCTGTCGCTGCTGTTCGGAAAACGGCGCTTCACCTGGCTGGAGCTCACGAACGGTGCGGTCGACCTGGAATGGACGCCGGACCACCGGACCAACACATGGACCTTCAGCGAGAAGAAGGGCGGCAAGCCGCTGGAATTCCCGCGAATCGACACGGCCGATGTGACCGGCACCACGGTCCGCTATCGCGATCCCCGGATGCGGGTGACGGCGGACCTCGCGCTGGACGACATCCGGTCGCAGGACGCGCGGATCGGCAAGGCGGTGGGGGTGCGGGGCAAGGGCGTGATCCGCGCCACGCCCTTCACCCTGACCGCCCGGCTTCTGTCGCCCGACGCCACCGCCAATCGCGGCAGGAATGAGCTGATCGCCCGGATGCGAGCGGCGGGCAATGTGGTGGACGTGTCAGGCACTCTGCCCTCGATCGCCGCGATCGAGAACGTCCCGCTGAAAACGCGCGCACGCGGCAAGGACCTGTCGACGCTGCTCGACGTGATCGGCGTCGTCATCCCGCGCACCCGCACCTATGACCTGCGCGCGCAACTGGTGAAGGACGGCGAGGTCTATCGCTTCACCCGGATGACCGGCCATTTCGGGGACAGCGATGTGGCGGGCAAGCTGACCGTCACCAATGGCGAGCGGCTGCATCTCGACTCGGAACTGGCGACCACCAAGCTCGACATCATCGATGCCGCGCCTTTCATCGGCTATAATCCCGACATCGTCGCGAGCAAGGGCGCGCAGGCCGCCGCCGCCGCGACCGGGGTGGGGCCGCAGATGCTGCTGCCCGACGCCGCGCTGCCGATCGCGACGATGCAACGATTCGATGCCGATCTGAAATGGACGATCCGCACGGTGCGGTCGCGCCGGGTGCCCATCTCCAATGTCGACCTGACGCTGGAGCTGGAACGCGGCAAGCTGACCCTCTCGCCGCTCCGCTTCGCGATGGCGCGGGGCGATGTGGCGTCGGACCTAATCTTCGACACGCGGCCCCGGCCCAGCCGGATCGCCTATGACGTCCGCCTGTCGCCGACGCCGCTCGGCCGCCTGCTCGCCGGATGGGGCGTGGCGGAGGCGGGGACGACCGGCACGGTCAAGGGCCGTATCCAGTTGGAGGGGCGCGGCGACACCATCCATGATTCGCTGGCCAGTGCGAATGGCCGCATGGCCTTCGTCCTGCCCGCCGGGTCGCTATGGACCCGCAACGTGCAATTGGCCGAGCTGGATTTGGGCACCTTCGTCCAGAAGATGTTTGAAGAGCGGTTGAAGGAGCCGGTTCGAATCAATTGCGGGCTGATCGCCTTCACCGTGCGCGGCGGGGTGGCGGCGGCGGACCCGATCCTGATCGACACGTCGAAGAACGTCATCATCGGGCGCGGCGGCTTCAGCTTCCGCAACGAGGCGATCGATCTGGCCATCCGCGCCGACGCCAAGAAGTTCAGCCTGTTCTCCGGCCAGTCGCCGGTCGGGCTGACCGGCCATTTCGTCTCGCCCGCCATCCAGCCGATCAGCGGCGACCTGCTCGCCCGCGCCGGGGCCGGGCTGGGGCTGGCGGTGGTGGCGACGCCGCTGGCCGGGGTGCTGGCGTTCGTCGATGTCGGCGATGCCAAGGCGGCAGCGTGCGGCCCGGTCCTGTCGGGCGCGCGGGCGAGTGCGCAGCGAACGACCAAGGGCGACCAGCGCGACGATGTCGGTCGCGGCACGACAGCAAAAGACGAGAAGGGACGCGGCAATCCCGGTGAGGCCAAGGCGCAGCGGAAGAAGTTTCTGGGGATTTTCTGAGGCCAATCGACATTCCCGCTACTCCTTTTTCCCTCTCCCCTGGACAGGGGAGAGGGTTAGCGGAGCTTGCCAGCCTGCTGGCTGGCGAAGCTTGGGTGAGGGGTCGAGCGAGCCGGAGACTCGCGCGCTCTACGAGCGCACACCCCTCACCCAGCTCCGACTAGGCATTTGCTTTCGCAAAGACCAAGTCTGCGCAACCCTCTCCCCTCTGTGAGGGGCGAGGGAAAAGAAGAGCATATCCGAACGTCGATCGGCCCTAGTCCCGAACGCGTCGCGCTTTCGTCATTCGTGCGACCGCCTGTAAGGGCGTCTACGGCGGATCGATGCCGCGTCGGCATGGGGTAGGCGAAGCTCGAAACGCCGAAGCTCTTGAACAGCCTCTCGATCTCCCGCTCGCCCGGCCTTGTTGAGCCAATGCCGGTAACCGCGCAGATCGTTCCGATTGAACGCATTCATCGCCAAATGCTGCGCACCCAAAGCATTGCCCTTACGATAGGCCGAGTAAGCCAGACCGCTCTGGCTGAACCGATCCGCCAACCGACCGGCCTTGGCCAATTCGCTGCCCAACTCCACCATGGCGTTACTGTCGCCTCGAAGGGCGAGATGCCACAAGATCGGCATACGGTGACCGACCCGACGGTTATCGCGAATGCCCCAATACCGTGCCCACAACCGATCCATCTTGCTCATGCGCGCAGGATGCCGTGGCGAATGACGGACCGCAATCGGGGGGCGATGGCCTTCACCGCCCACACCTCGCCACGGCGCGATCAATGATCGTGATGGTGATCCCCGTGCGGGACATTGCGCAGTGCCTCCAACACCTCCTCGGTCCGCGCGGGGTCGCCGATCGCCAGTACATGGCCCGCGCTGTCGGCGGTCAGGGGATCGCCGTTCCAGTCGCACATGCGCCCGCCCGCCCCTTCGACCACCGGCACCAGGGCGGCGAAGTCGTGCAGCTTCAGCCCCGATTCGCAGACGATGTCGATATGCCCGCTCGCCACCAGTCCGTAATTATAGCAGTCGCCGCCATAGACAGGCCCCTGGCGCGGACTGTCGCCGCTGATCGCCCCGACCAGCGCCATGAAGTGCGGCACGTCGTCATCCTCGAACAGATGCGGGCTGGTCGTCGCGATCGTCGCCCCCGCCAGTTCGGGACAGGGGCGGGTGCGGGCGGGCTGGCCGTTGAACAGGGTCGGGCGGCCCATGACGCCCAGCCAGCGCTCGCCCGCGATCGGCTGGTCGATGATGCCCAGCACCGGCCAGCCATTGTCGACCAGCGCGATCAGCGTGCCGAAGATCGGGCGACCCACGGTGAAGCTGCGCGTCCCGTCGATCGGATCGAGCACCCATTGCCGGCCGGTCACGCCCGCCTTGACGCCATATTCCTCGCCATGAATCCCGTCGCCGGAGCGCTCCGCCTCCAGGATGCGGCGCATGGCGGCCTCCGCCTCCCGGTCGGCGAGCGTGACGGGCGACCGATCCTCCTTGATCTCCAGCCCCATCTCGCGACGAAAATAAGGCCGGATGGCGGCACCAGCGGTGTCGGCCAGCTTCAATGCCAGGTCGATATCGGCAGAGTGTACGGACATGGGGCATGGGATAGGCCAGCTTGGATGTATCAGCAATGGACGCCAATCCCGCGACGCGATACGTTTGACGCATAGGTAATATGAGAGGTGGAGTGATGCGCGTACTGCTGGGCGTTCTTCTGGCAATGGCCGCGGTTCCGGCTGCGGCGGCGCTTCGCCCGGGGGCCACCGCCCCCGACTTCACCACGCGCGGCGCGGTGGCGGGCAAGGTCTTCACGCTGAACCTGAAGGATCAGCTGCGCCATGGCCCGGTCGTCCTCTATTTCTTCCCCGCCGCCTTCACCAGCGGATGCAGCGCGGAGGCGCGCGCCTTCGCCGAGAAGATCGACGCCTTCCGCGCCGCCGGTGCGCGCGTGATCGGCATGTCCGCCGACCCGGTCGACAAGCTCGCCGCCTTTTCCAAGGCGGAATGCGCGGGCAAGTTCCCGGTGGCCAGCGCGGGTCCGGCGATCGTCAAGGGCTATGACGTGGCGCTGGGCCGTCAGATCGAGGGTCGCGACATCACCTCGCGCACCAGCTACGTCATCGGTCGCAACGGCAAGATCGCCTTCGTCCATGACGATATGAACCCGGCCGAGCATGTCGCCACCACGCTGGCGGCGGTGCGCGACTTGGACACCCGTCGCTGAGCAGGGGGGACGGGGGCGTCCGATGCCGGGGGTGGATTATGCGGAACGGGGCGGGCGTAACGTGACGCACGCGACCGATGACCTGTATCGGCGAATCGGCCGGTTTCTGGACGATCATCGTCTGTCCCCCGATCCGGCGCATTATGCGTTCGTCCACGCGATCATGACCGACCCGGACGGCAGTCTGGCACGGGCAGTGGCGGCGTTGATCGACGGCGGCGTCCGGCTGCACCGCGACGATATCTCCCGGCTGGGGGGTCCGCAGAACGCGTCCCAACCCGCCGCGCCATCGCCGTCGCACAAGCCCCGCAGCCGCTCGCAGCTGATCGTCCCCCCCGCCGAGGCGCAGACCGACGCGCTGGCCGAACAGACCCAGGATCAGGTGGAGACCTTCGCCGCGATCATCCGCGGCATCCAGGCGGACACCTCCGCCTTCGGCGTTGATCTGGCGCGCAATGCCGAAGAGCTCCAGCGCGGCGACGCGATCGGGCTGAGCACGCTCGCCACGCTGACCGGTGAAATGCTGAAGCGGATCGACGCCACCGAGGCCCGGTTGCAGGAAGCGACGGCCGAGGCCGAGACGCTGCGCGAAAAGCTGAGCGAGGCGCGGGCGCTGGCGCGGCGCGACCCGCTGACCGGGCTGGCCAACCGGCTGGCCTTCAACGAAGCGCTCGTCCAGTGCTTCCAGGGCACTCCGTCCTGCCACCTCGCCCTGTGCGACGTCGATCGTTTCAAGCGGATCAACGATGAGCATGGGCATGGGGTGGGCGACCGGGTCCTGCTGGCGATCGGCAATATCTTGGCGAAGGAATGCCATGGCCATCTGGTCAGCCGTCATGGCGGCGAGGAATTCGCCATCCTGATTTCCGGCCTGTCGGACCAGGAGGCGTTCGCACTGGTCGAACGCGCCCGCGACACGCTGCGCGAGCGGCAGTTGCGGGTGCGCGAGACGGGGGAGGCGCTGGGGCCGATCACCTTCTCGGCGGGGATCACCGCCTTCCACCCCGACGATACGCAGGAAACGCTTTTCGCCCGCGCCGACGCGCTTCTCTACCGCGCGAAGAACGAAGGCCGCGACCGCGCGTTCGGCGACGCCTGATTTGCGCCACGACATGGCGCAGAATCCGCAGGGTCGTTGGCGAAAATTCCCAATTTCTGGACTATCAAAATAAAAACGCCTGATTTCCGTCACTTATCGAAATGGCACGCTCCCTGCAAAGCTGTTGGCATCGGTCGCCAAATGGTTGGACGACCGGACCATCAAGGGAGTTTCACCATGTTCACCTCGTTCCAGGCTCGCCAGATCCTCGTTTCCTTCGTCGGCGCGGTCGTCTTCGCCGGTCTCGCCATCACCAGCGCCGCGCCGATCTTTCCGATCGCCTGATCGGTGACGGCGCCTTCACCATGGCGCGGTCGGGTCCATCACCGCTGATGCCCGACCGCCGCCCCTCCGACGATCAGGCGGAAGCCACCGCGCCGACCGGGCCCACCGGCGCTTCCTCTTCCCGCGAATAGGTGCCGGTCAGTACCCCGGCGGCCAGCACATGCCCCGCCATCGCCTCGACCAGCGCACCACGCCCCGGTGTCGCGCCACCGATATCGACCAGGCTATCCAGCGCGAAAAGCTGAAACACGTAACGATGCTCGCCGTGCCCGCGCGGCGGATCGGGGGGCAGCCAGCCTTCGCTCAAATAGGAATTGCGCCCGACATCGCCGCCTTCAGGCGTTCCCGCACCATCCGCCGCGATCGCGCCTTCGGGCAGGTCCCCGGCCTGCGGCGGCAGCTTCCACAGGATCGCATGGACCAGCGGCTGCGGCGTGGGCGCGTCGGCATCCTCGACCAGCAGCGCCAGCATCGCGGTCCCGCTCGGCGGATCGCCCCACATCAAGGGCGGGGACACCCCTTCCCCATCGGCGGTGAAGCGTTCGGGCAGACGGGCCATGTCGGCAAAGGCGGGGCTGCTGAGCGACAGCGCGGCGGGCGGGGCCAGTTCGGGCCGGACCACCGCGATCGATTCGACCCCGGCGCGCCAGCCGCTCATCGCCTTGCCCAGCCAAGCGGGCAGATGTTCGAGCATGATCCTCTCTCCCTTGCCTATCGCGCCGCCATGGCGACGGGGCGCGTGCGCCAGACATGCAGCGTGTCGATCGCGCCGCGACATTCGGTCATGCTCGCCGCCTCCAGCAGCCGGAAGCGCGTGCCGTCCCAGCCGAACGACTGCCGGTCGCCGCAATCGCCCAGCCCCCGGCCCTTGCCCCAGCTCGACAGGCGTCCGGTCGGCGACCATTCGCTGTTGACCAACGTCACCGCACCGCCGGGCTTGGCCTCCTCGGCGAAGGGAAAGGCGAAGTCGAACCGCGCCGGGGCCAGCCGCCCGTCGCGCCAGATCAGCGGCTTGACCAGATAATTATACGCCCCCGCGCCGCAGGACATCAGCACCAGTGTCGAGCGCCGGTCCAGCCGATAGGATTCGGCGCTGACCGGGCTGCCCAGGCTGTTGCGGCAATCGAGCCGCCGCCGCATGTCGGCGATCGCCGCACTGGGGATGGACGGCGCCGCGCCCGGTGGCGGCGTCACGATCCGCACGATGGGCAGGACGGGGGGCTTGCCGCGATACCGCGCCGTCCCCTTCGCGACCAAGGCGCTGGTCGTCCCGGCGCGCTTCTGGCGCTCGTCCATATAGCGGAAGGCCGCCGACGCGCCGGCCAGCGACACGGGCTTGGCGTCGGGGGTCAGGATCGCCGCGCGCCGACCATGGACCATGGCGGCGACCAGCGCGGTCGCGGGGGCCCTGCGCAGCCATCCCTCCGCTTGCTGCGGCAGGGGGACGGTCGCCACCGCCCGCCCATCGATCCGGACCCTGGCGGATTGCGCCTTGCCGGTCATGTCCGCGACCTTGACCGCGACCGTCCCGTCGGCGGCGCGTTGGACGAGCAGCCCGGCATCCTGCAATGTGCCGTCCTCCGACGACAGCGAGGCCGCCTCGCACCCGCCGCCATTATCGCAGGTCACGATCCAGTCGCGGAACAGCTTCAGCTTGGACGGAACCGGCGTATCGGGGTCCGCCGCCGTGGCGGGCATCGCGAAGCCGATGAGGATCAAGAATGCGGCGATGCGAATCATGCTGGACCAACCCCTTTGCTGGCGGTGACGTTCCGAAACGGATAGGGCGACTGTCAAAGAATAAGGAGAGTATCGTGATGAAGTCGGTAGGTGTGATCGGCGCCGGGCAGATGGGCGCGGGCATCGCGCAAGTGTCGGCGGCGGCGGGCTATTCGGTCAAGCTGGCCGATGTGTCCGCCGAACGGGCCGAGGCGGGCAAGGCGGGAATCGCCAAGGCGCTCGACCGGCTGGTGACCAAGGAAAAGACGACACGCTCCGAGGCGGATGCGCTGCTGTCGCGGATCGAGCCGGTGGGCAGCCTCTCCGCCATCGCAAGCTGCGAACTGGTGATTGAGGCCGCGACCGAGCGGGAAGCGATCAAGCGCGCGATCTTCGAGGAGGTCGGCAAGGATCTGTCCGACACCGCGATCCTGGCGACCAACACGTCGTCCATCCCGATCACCCGGCTGGCCCAGGCCGCGCCCGATGCGGGGCGCTTCGTCGGCGTGCATTTCTTCAACCCCGTGCCGGTCATGGGGCTGATCGAGCTGGTCCGCGGCCTCGCCACCTCGGACGAGACGGTCGCCACGGTCGAAGCCTTCGCGCAAACACTGGGCAAGCGTGTGGTCCACGCCAACGACGCACCGGGCTTCATCGTCAACCGGGTACTGATGCCGATGATCAACGAGGCGATCTTCGCGCTGGGCGAAGGCGTGGCGACCATCCCCGATATCGATGCGGCATGCCAGCTGGGGCTGAACCATCCGATGGGGCCGCTGACGCTGGCCGATTTCATCGGGCTGGACACCTGTCTGGAGATCACTCGCGTGCTGTTCGAGGGCACCGGCGACCCGAAGTTCCGCCCCGCCCCGCTGCTGATCAAATATGTCGAGGCGGGCTGGTATGGCCGCAAGACGAAGCGCGGCTTCTACGATTATTCGGGCGCGGAGCCGGTGCCCACGCGGTAACCCCAATCCTCCCCAAGCTGTGCTTGGGGAGGGGGACCGCCGCGAAGCGGTGGTGGAGGGGCAAGCCCCCGCCCGTCAGCCGATCAGCAACCCCGCCAGCGCCGCCGACATCAGATTGGCCAGGCTCCCCGCGATCAGCGCCCGGATGCCCAGCCGCGCGATGGTCGGCCGCTGGTTGGGCGCGAGGCTGCCCGTCACCGCCATCTGGATGGCGATCGACGAGAAATTGGCGAAGCCGCACAGCGCGAAGGTGACGACCGCGACGGTGCGCGGCGACAGTTGCGCGGCCTGCTTCCCCAGATCGATATAGGCGACGAACTCGTTGAGCACGATCTTCTCGCCGAACAGGCCGCCCGCGATCCCCGCCTCGTTCCACGGCACGTTGAGCAACGCCATGATCGGCTGGAACACATAACCCAGCAGTGCCTGGAAGCTCAGGCCCGGAATCCCGATCATATTGCCCAGTCCGCCCAGCAGCCCGTTGGCCAGCGCGACCAGGGCGACGAAGGCCAGCACCATCGCGCCCACCGCGACCGCCAGCTTCACCCCGGTCTGCGCTCCCTGCGCCGCCGCCATGATGATGTTGGCGGGCTTTTCCTCGTCATGGGTGGCTTCCGCGAGCGAGATCTTCTCGTCCTCGATCACGTCGCCCAGCGGCAATTGTCCGGCGGGCGGCTCGATCCGGTCGGGCATGATGATCTTGGCCATCAGGATGCCGCCGGGCGCCGCCATGAAGCTGGCCGCCAGCAGATATTCGATCGAGATGCCCATCGAGGCATAGGCCGCCAGGATCGTGCCCGCCACGCCCGCCATGCCGCTGGTCATCACGGTGAAGAGCTGCGCCGGGGTCAGGCTCGCCAGATAGGGGCGGATGACGAGCGGCGATTCGGACTGGCCGACAAAGACGTTGGCGGCGGCGCAGAGCGACTCCACCTTCGACACGCCGATCACCTTCTCGATCGCACCGCCCAGCCAGCGCACGACAAGCTGCATGATCCCCAGATAATAGAGGATCGAGACGAGCGCGGCGAAGAAGATGATGACCGGCAGCGCCTGGATCGCGAAATTGCGGCCCAAGGGATCGGAGGCAAGCGCCCCGAACAGGAATTTGGTCCCCTCATTGGCATAGCCGAGAAGGCCCGCGACCCCGCTCGACAGCCATTGCAGCACCTTCTTGCCCCAGGGCACGTAGAGGACAAGGACCGCGATCCCCGCCTGGAGCGCAAAGGCCGCGCCGACGACGCGCGGGCGGATGGCGCGCCGGTCGGTCGACAGGGCGACCGCGATCGCCAGAATGACAAGGATACCCGCGATACCGATGGCAAAACGATTCATGCGCGCTGCTTAACTGGGCCGCTTGGGGCGGGTGATGGATGTACGCGGCCCCCCGGCTGCGCAAGCGACCACCATACCCATGGTACGGGGCGACCGCCATAGTTTTGATCGCGAGGTAAAAATCCTCCCCGGCACGGGGAGGGGGACCATCCGCAGGATGGTGGAGGGGGATCGCCCCACAGGACGGCCCTCGCGGCACGCCCCCTCCACCACCGCTTCGCGGCGGTCCCCCTCCCCGTGCCGGGGAGGATTTACCCCGTCAGCCCCGCCGCCGTGGCCAGGCCCAGAAACGCCAGGAACCCGATCGAGTCGGTCGTCATCGTCACGAACACCGACGATGCCACCGCCGGGTCGGCATCGAACCGGTCGAGCGTCACCGGCACCAGCACGCCCGCCAGCCCCGCGACCAGGATGTTGGTCATCATCGCCGCCGCGATCACCATGCCCAGCGCGGGGTTGGCGAAGACCAGGCTCACGCCCACCCCGATCACCGCCGCGACCGTCACCCCGTTCATCATCGCCACGCGGATTTCGCGCATGATCGCGCGCGCGGTGTTGGAACGGGTCAGCTGGTTGGTCGCGAGCGCGCGCACCGTCACCGCCAGCGTCTGCGTTCCCGCATTGCCGCCGACACCCGCGACGATCGGCATGAGGGTCGCCAGCGCCACCATCCGCGCGATCGTCCCCTCGAACGCCGCGATCACCGAGGAGGCGACCATCGCCGTCACCAAGTTCGCGATCAGCCAGCGGACGCGGCTCTTATAGCTGTCGAGGATCGGCTCGTTGATGTCGCCCTCGCCCGCACCCGACAGGCGCAGCACGTCCTCGCCCGCCTCCTGCTGGATGATGTGGACGATGTCGTCGACGGTGATCATGCCGACCAGCCGCCCGCTGCCATCGACCACGGCGGCGGAGATCAGCGCATATTTCTGGAAGCGCAGCGCGACCTCTTCCTGGTCCATGTCGACCGGGATCAGCGTCTGTTCGCGCTTCATCACGTCGCCGATCGCAATCCCGCCCGGCGCGCGGAGGATCCAGGACAACTGGCACGTCCCGATCGGCCGGTGGCCGGGGTCGACGACGAAGATTTCCCAGAAATCGGTGGTCAGCTCGTCATCGTCGCGCAGGAACTGGATCGTCTCGGCCACCGTCCAATGTTCGGGCACCGCGATCAGCTCGCGCTGCATCAGGCGGCCGGCGGACTCCTCCGGGAAAGACAGCGCCTCCTCGATCGCGGCGCGGTCGTCGGGGTCGAGCGCGCGCAGCACGGCGCGCTGCTCGTCCTCGTCCATGTCCTCGATGATCGCCACCGCGTCGTCGGTGTCGAGTTCGGAGGCGATGTCGGCGACTTCATGCGGTTCGAGCGCCTGGATCAGCTGCTCGCGCACATAGTCGTTCATCTCGGCGAAGACGTCGCCATTCAGCAGGTCGGCGACCGCCCGCGCAAGATGGACGCGCTCCTCGTCGCCGACCAGCTCGAACAGATCGGCGATATCGGCGGGGTGGAGCGGCTCGACCAGCGCGCGCGCGCCCTCGTCGTCGCCCGCGTAGAGCGCGGCGAGGACCGCCGTCACATATTCGGGCTTCAGCCGGTCGTCCTCGTCCAACTGGGTCTCGGGCGGCTGGGTCTCGGTTTCGAGGTCGGGGAGTTCGGTGTCGCTGATCTCGGCCTCCCTCGATCGATCATGAACGCTGTGTCACGCCTCTAAACTGCGACGGCGGCATTTGCCAGCGGGCACGGGAATGCCTACCTGCGGGGCATCAACCAAGGAAGACCCTTATGGCCGAGACTTTTTCCAAGCTGACCCTGACGCTCGACAGCGGCGATGTCGTGATCACGCTGCGCCCCGACCTGGCGCCCGAGCATGTCGCGCGCATCGGCGGGCTTGCCAATGAAGGCTTTTACGACGGCGTCGTGTTCCACCGCGTGATCCCCGGCTTCATGGCGCAGGGCGGCGACCCCACGGGCACCGGCATGTCGGGTTCGGACAAGCCGAACTTGAAGCAGGAATTCAACGCCGAGCCGCATGTGCGCGGCACCTGCTCGATGGCGCGGACCAACGATCCGAACTCGGCCAATTCGCAATTCTTCATCTGCTTCGACGATGCGCGCTTCCTGGACCGTCAGTACACGGTGTGGGGCCAGGTCGAGAGCGGCATGGAGCATGTCGACGCGCTCCCCAAGGGCGAGCCGCCGCGTGAGCCGGGCAAGATTCTGAAGGCACGCGCGGAGTAATCTTCGCGAGGGCCGAGAAAGGGGGAGTCTCGAAAGAGGCTCCCTTTTTTTGTCGAAGCACGCCGCCCGCCAAGAAGCACGCCCCTCCCGTAAACGGGAGGAGATGGGGGAGGGGAAAGCCCCAAGCGATGCTCTCTGCTAGACCTCATTCCCTCCCCAACCCCTCCCGCCTGCGGGAGGGGCTATCGTGGTGGGAGAGGTCAGGAACTCCTCAGGCGTCGCGGAACACCGGCCGCCGCCGTTCCATGTTCGCCTGCACCGCCTCGCGGAAGTTCGCACCTCTCATCAGCGCCATCTGCTCGGTGCTTTCCATCGCCAGCATCGCCTCGGGCGCACTCCCCATCGCGCCGAACAACCGCTTCGCACTCCGCACCGCATCGGCGCTCCGTTCGGCGATCCGGCGCGCCAGGGCCAGCGCCTCCCCGCGCGGATCATCGACCAGTCGCGTCACGACCCCTGCCGCCAGCGCCTCCGCCGCGTCGAACTCGCGCGCGGTATAGACCCATTCGCGCAAGCAATCCTCGCGCACCCCGCACCACAGGGCGAAGCCGCCCATGTCCGGCACGATCCCCCAATGCACCTCGCGAATCGCGAAGCGGGTCGAGGGATGGGCGAGCCGGATATCCGCCCCCGCCATGATCTGCGTGCCGCCGCCAAAGGCCACGCCGTGCACCGCCGCGATCACCGGCATAGGCAGCGTCCGCCACCCCCATGCCACCTGCTGCACCATATTGGCGGCCCCGTGCGTCCGCGCCGACAGGTCCAGCCCCGCCAATTCGCCCCCCGCCATCGCCGCCATGTCCAGGCCAGAGCAGAAGCCGTCCCCCTCACCCGACAGCACCACCGCGCGGACATCCGTTCGTGCCGCCAGCGTCTCGATCGCCTCGGCCAGCGCGCCGAACATCGCTCCGTCGATCGCGTTCAGCTTTTCGCCGCGCGACAGGCGGACATCGGCGACGCCCTTGTCGACCTCGATCGTCACCCGGTCCCGCATCTCGCTCTCCTTTTGCGCTGGCTTTGCACTCGTGTAGACCATCGGCCCATGGGGTTCGATATGGAACGCTTCGTCGCGATGGGCGGCCTGGGCGGCGGGCATGGACGGCATCTGGGCATCGCCTATCACGCGCATGGACCGGATTGGGCGGAGCTGGCGCTGCCCTATGACGCGCGGCTGATCGGCGATCCGGCGAGCGGGGTGGTCGCCTCCGGCCCGATCGTCGCGATGATGGACATGGCGACCAGCGTCGCCGTCTGGCTGAAGCGCGGGCGTTTCGAGGCGCATGTGACACTGGACCTGCGCGTCGACTACCTCCGCCCCGCCGTGCCGGAACGCACCGTCATCGGGCGCGGCGAATGCTATCGGATCACACGCAGCGTCGCCTTCGTTCGCGGCATCGCGCATGACGGCGATCCGGACGATCCCGTCGCGCACGTCGCGGGCACGTTCATGGGGATGAAGCCATGAACGCCCCCCGCACCGCCATCGGCCAGGCGATGGTCCTGCCGCCCTATGCCGAATGGCTCGGCTGTTCGATCGAATGGGTGGAGGGCGCTCCGCAACTGGTCATGCCGTTCGGCGACCATGTGATGGGCTGGCCGGGGCTGCTCCAGGGCGGCGCGATCGCCGGGCTGTTGGAGGTGGCGGGGATCGCCGCGCTGACCCACCGGCTTTCGAGCGAAGGGGCGGCGCGGATCAAGCCGGTGACAGTCACGACCGATTATCTGCGCACCGGGCGCGACCACCCGACCCGCGCGGTCGGCACCATCCTGCGCCTGGGCCAGCGGGTCGCCAATGTTGAGGCGACCGCCTGGCAGGAGGATCGCGACCGGCCGATCGCGACCGCCCGGCTGAACTATCGCATCCTGCGCGGCTGAGCGCCCTTGAGCGCCTGTTTGATCGCCGCCTCGGCGACCGGCGCCATCGCGGCATAGCCCGCCTCGTTCGGGTGGACCCCATCGGTGCCATAAGCGGGGTTCAGCGCATCGCCGACATGTAAGGCAGACCAGTAATCGGCATAGGTCGCCCCGACCCGGCCCGCATAATCCTTCAGCCAGACATTCATCGCGGCGATGCGCGGGGCGGGCTTCACGCCCGGCTTCCATTCGAAATGGTCGGCGGGCGGGATGGAGGCCAGGATCACCCGGATGCCGTGCGCCTGGGCCAGCTCGACCATCGACATGATGTTGCCCTGTACCTGCGCATCGGTCGTCGGGCCGGTATTGCCCGCGATATCGTTGGTGCCCGCCATGATCTGAACCACCGTCGGATGCAGATCGATCACGTCCTGGCGGAAGCGGAGCAGCATCTGCGAGGTCGTCTGCCCGCTGATCCCACGTCCGACCCGTTCGGTGGCGAAGAATTGCGGCACCTTGCTGGCCCAGTTCTCGGTGATCGAATCGCCCATGAAGACGACGCGCAGGCTGTTGGGCACCGGGATCAGCCTGGCGTTATCGGCGCGATAGCGCGCGAGATAGCCGAAGTCGTTGTGCAACCGCTCCTCCCATTCACGCGCCCAGCGCTGGCCGTCCGTCTCCTGCTGCTGCGCGATGGCAGGCGCGGCGAGGGTCAGCGCCAGCAAGGCGACCAGCGTGACGCGGCTCACGGGCGCAGCTCGGCCTGCGTCGCGGTGACGTTCCAGCCGCGAAGTGCGACCGCGGGCTTGTCCGCCTTGGCGGTGGGATAGCGAATCTCGATCACGCGGCTCTCTCCGGGCAACAGGGTGACGTAATTGTCGCTGAAATAGGCGGGCAGCACCTGGCTGCCGTCCGCATTCATCACGGTCAGCTTGGTTTCGATGGCGGGGACCGAGCCGCTATTGGTCAGGGTGACGTTGGCGGTCGTCTCCTCACCCTGCCCTTGAAGGCTGGTGGTCGCGGTGACGGTCGCCGCGCCCATCGTCGTCAGCGCGCGATAGCCCGCATCGTCCTGCGCCTGCCAATAGCTGTTGGTCGACAGGACCTGCCCGCCCGCGTCGGTGGCCTCCAGCCGAACCAGCACCGGCCCGCGCTTCATCGCCGGGGCGAGGTCGAGGTTGAGGGCGGGCGTCACCCCCTCGGCATTGGCGACCAGCTTCGCCTCCTGCTCGCCCTCGGCACGGCCATCGAGCCCGACGATCTGCGCGCGCACCTGCACGCCCTTCAGCGCATCGCGGGTGTTGTTGACCAGCACCACCCGGTAATCGGGCAGGTTCATCTGGACATGGACCGGCTCGGCCGCCTTCTTGACGCCGTAGAAGGCGGCATGGGTGTCATAGTCGGCGGAGAAGATCTGCCATGCCGAGGACGGCCAGGCGGGCTGCGTCATCCACAGCATCCGTCCCGAATTCTCGGTCCAGAGGCCCGCATTCATCCCCTCGAAGATGGCGCGATAGGATTCATACTCCATCATCTGCGCCTTGCGCTCGAAATCCTCGAGGCCCGTGGCGGGGCCGAAGCGGCGTTCGAGCGCGTCGGTAAAGCTCTTCACCGCGCCGTTCCCGGTCTGGTGCCAGTCATGATAGGCCCAGACATCGCCGATCGGCCAGCGATCCGCCTCCGCCGGGATGGCGCGCTTCCACGCCTCCAGCGTCGGCAGCGAGGGGGTCCCCACCTCGACCGAGAAACCCTTGGCCAGATCGGTGAAGTAATCGACCGGCGGCCGCCAGTTGTAAGGCCCCGAGCCTTGCAGGTTCACCGCGTTGGACGACGGCATGTAGAGCCGCGTCCCGTCCTCGGCGCGCAGGATCGTGTCGAGCCCGGTGTTGAGGATCGGCTGCGGCACGCCCTCGTTCCGGCCGAACCAGGCGACGATCGAGGGATGGTTGCGGAACCGGCGCACCACGTCGGTGGCGTTGGCGAGGAAGAGTTGCGGGTCCTCGGCCTCCATATTATAATCCTGGGTCGACTCCCAGAAGTCGGACAGGACCATCAGGCCGTACTCGTCGGCCAGGTCGAAGAAGCTCTCCTCGCTATTCTGGCCCACCCAGTTGCGGATGATGTTCAGATGCGCGTCGCGGTGCAGGCGGAAGAAGGGCTCCAGATGCGCGCGGTCGACGCGCTTCATGAAATCGTCCATGCCGATATTGCCGCCGCGCGCCGCGATCCGCACGCCGTTGACCCGCAGCACGAGATAGGGGGCGAGGCGCGGATCGTCGGCGACCTTGGCGACCGCCGCCGACTGGTCGCCGCCGGGCATGAAGCTCATCGCCCAGCCATTCGCCGTCTTGCGGATGCCCGCATGGCTGGTGTCGACCACCCGCTGCCCCCCGCGCACCCGGTTGAGGTCGAGCGTCACCCGCTCCAGATCGCCGTCCGAATCGAACAGCGACAGGTCGTACGTCACCTGCCGCATCCCGAAGCGGAGCGACTTGCTGTCCGACAGCGCGCCATCGACCGCTGCCGTGATCGCCAGATTGTGCAGCGCCGGGTCACCATAGCCGTTGGGCCACCACAGGCGCGGGTTCTTGACCGAAAGCTGCGGAAACTCGGAGGGCGACAGGACGACGCGGATCGTCTGGCCAGGGGCGACCGTCACCGGCTTGTCCACGACCACGTCATCGAACACCGCACGGATCGTCGTCGTCACCGGCACCTGGCCGTTATTGGTGACGGGCACCGCGATCTCGACATCGGCAACCGAATTGTCGGGCTTGGGCAGGGTCGTGACGACCTGCGGGTCGCCGATCACCGCCGGACCGGTCGCGGCCAGGGTCACGCCCTGCCACAGCCCGGTGTTGCGGTCGCGGACGGAAGGTATCCAGTCCCAGCCCTCGGTCGCGACGAAGGTCGGGCCATCGAGCATCTGGACCCCGCCATTCTCGCCCACGCCCGCCGTCATCGACTCCTCATGCGCGATGCCGGGATGCGGCGGGGGCGAGACACGCACCGCGATGGCATTGCGCCCGGCGGCCAGCGTCACCGGGAAGCGGCCTCGGATGAATGCCCCCTTCATCGTCCCCGCCATCCGGCCATTGACCCAGACCTCGGCCGAATAGTTCACCCCGTTGAAGGTCAGCCACATCTGCCGCCCCGCCGCCTCGGCGGGCGTGTCGAACTCGGTGCGATACCAGTAATCCTGCCGCGCCAGCGTCTCGGGGATGGCCAGGTTGTTCAGCCCGACCGCCGGATCGGGATAGACGCCGCGATCCACCAGCGTGGTCAACACCGTGCCCGGCACGGTCGCGGCATACCATTTGCTCGCGTCGAAATTGCCCTGCGACAGGTCCGCGCCACCGGGGCCGACCTTGGCCGCCTCGATCAGCCGCCAGCCATTCACCACCCATTGGCCGGTGGCGGTGGCGACGAGCGCGGGGTCCTTTGACTCGGGCTTGGCCGTGCCGCTGGTCGGGATCGGGGCCTTGGACTGGGGCAGGGTCCAAGCGTCCTGCGGCACCGTCTGGCCCTGCATCTGGCGGGTCTGATAGGGCCAACTGGGGCTGCCGGTCTGAAGCGCGATCCGGGTCGGGTCGGGTGTGCGCCGGGCGGCGACGCGGATGGTCAGCGGATCGACCACCTCGCGCACCATGCGGAAATCGATGACCTTACCCGCGAAGACCGGCTGGTAACTGCGCGGCGCCAGCGTCGCGACGCCGGTGACCGGTTCCAGCGACAGGCCGCGCTGCACCACCTGTCGCCCGTTCACGAATAGCCGGACGACCTTTCCGTCATAGCTCGCGGCGATATAGGTCCATTTGTTGCGGTCGGCGTCGCCGCCGCCCTGCACCACCCCCGCCTCGGTCACGAGCGCGGGCTGGCCGTCGACGAGTGCGAGATAGCGGCGCGGGCCGGTGCGGGGATCGCCGAAACCGCCGATCAGCATCGTCGTGTCCTTGCCCGCGACGCTGCGCGGCTGGACCCAGGCGGACAGCGTCCAGTTGGGCGCGGCGACCGGTGCCCGCACGATGGCGCGCGTGTAGGAATCGCCCCCCGGCGGCAGATCGGCGTTGATCGGGCCCAAGGGCGTCGCGGGAGGCGTCGCGGGAGCCGTCTGTGCGGAGGCGGCGAGGCTCCAGACCAGCGCCGTCATCGATGCCAGAGCCCCTATCGCTCTTGCCGCCGCCACGCTCATGCCCGCTCCCTTTTTGATCGCCGCCGGATAAAGCAAATGAAAAGCCCTAAAGTCAAAGGCCGCTGGCCATATTCCTCCCCTGCAAGGGGAGGGGGACCATGCGCAGCATAGTGGAGGGGTGTCCCGCTCTCGATACGGTGACACCTCTCCGTCGCACTACGCGCGCCACCTCCCTTTTTGGGGGAGGAATGGCGTGGATCACTTTAACGCCCGAAGCGATCGATCGCCGCATGGATGCCGGTCCAGACTTTACCGAGCTGTTCCGGCATGATGGAGTAGGGCGGCATGACGTAGATGGTGTTGCCCATCGGCCGGACGAGCAGATCGGCCTCGCGGAAATGCGCGAGCAGCCGGGGGGCGAGGTCGGAGAGATAATCCTGCCCCGCACCCAATTCGAAGGCGGCGATGGTGCCGAGCGTCCGGGGATTGTGCACCGACGCCTTGCCCGCCACCGCTGCCAGATGCTTCGCCTGCGCCGCCGCCAGCGCATCGATCCGCGCCAATACCGGCTCCTCGCGCCAGATCGCCAGATTGGCCGCCGCCGCCGCACAGGCGATGGGGTTGGCGGTGTAGCTGGACGAGTGGAAGAACTGCTTCGACCGATCGCTCTCCGACCAATGCGCCTGGAAGATCGCCTCGGTCGCCAGCGTCACCGCCAAGGGCACCGCGCCGCCGGTCAGCCCCTTGGACAGGCAGAGGATATCGGGCACCACCCCCGCCTGGTCGAAGGCGAACAACGTGCCGGTGCGCCCCCAGCCGGTCATCACCTCGTCGGCGATGAACAACACGCCGTGCGCCGCGCATATCTCGCGCATCGCGGCCAGCGTCTCGGGGCTGTAGAACAGCATTCCGCCTGCCCCCAGCACCAGGGGCTCGACGATGAACGCCGCCGCACCCGCCCGGCACTCCGCCTCCAGCGCGTCGAGCGTGGCCTGCACGTCCGACGGATAGGGAATGGTGCCGACATCGAACAGCAGCGGCGCATAGGCGCGGTTATAGACCCCGCGCGCACCCACCGACATCGCGCCGATCGTATCACCATGATAGCTGTGTTCGAGCACGAGGATGCGGTGGCGGGGCTCGCCCCGGTTGAGCCAGTAACCCAGCGCCATCTTCAGCGCGACCTCGACCGATGTCGAGCCGGAGTCGGAAAAGAACACCCGCGTCAGCGCGGGCGGCGTGATCCGCACCAGCTCGGCGGCGACCTCTTCGGCCGGGTCATGGGTCCAACCCGCAAAGATGATCTGGTCGAGCTTGGCCGCCTGTTCCGCGATGGCGGCGCTGATGCGCGGATGGTTGTGGCCGTGCGTCGTGACCCACCAGCTGGAGATCGCATCGATCACCTGGCGCCCGTCGACCGTGGTCAGCACCGCGCCGGAGGCACTGGCGACGCGCGGGATCGGCTCGCCCAGGCCATGCTGGGTGAAGGGATGCCAAACGGGCGAGGTCATCGGAAATCCCGGACGTCGAAGTTCGCCGCGAACGCCTCCGCCAATGTGTCCCGGTTGAGATTCGCCAGGCGCGGCAGGCGGCCGAGCCGCTTCACCCTGCCGATCGCGGCGATGGTCGCCTCGCTATCCTCTACGCCCTCGCCGACGAACGCCACGCCCAGTATCGGCACCCCGCGCGATCGCAACGCCTCGATCGACAACAGGCTGTGGTTGATCGTGCCCAGCGCGGTCCGCGCGACCAGCACCACCGGCCGTCCCCAATGGGCGAACAGGTCGGCGAACAGCATTTGCCGCGTAACGGGCACCAGCACGCCCCCCGCCCCCTCGGCGACCAGCGGCCCCTCGACCTGCGGCAGCGACAACCGGTCCAACGCGATCTCCACGCCGTCGATCTCGGCCGCGCGGTGCGGCGAGCAGGGGGTCTTGAGCCGATAGGCCGAAGGCAGGACCGGGCGCCCGGTGAGCGCCGCCACCGTCTCGGCATCGCCGTGCCCTTCTTCATCGGTGCCCGCCTGGACCGGCTTCCAGTAATGTGCCCCCAAGGCGCCGGTCAGCGCGGCGGCGAAGACGGTCTTGCCGATCTCGGTATCGGTGCCGGTGACGATGACGGCGTTCATGCCAGAACCTCGCTGAATGCCTGGTCGAGGGCGAGGATGTCCGCCGCCTCGACGTTCAAGGTGATCGACAGCCGCAGCCGCGCCGCGCCCACCGGCACGGTCGGCGGGCGGATGCCGCGAATATCGAAACCGCGCGCCTGCAACGCCTCGGCGGCGCGCATCGTGCGGCCATTGTCGTGCAGGATCAGCGGCATCACGGGTGTGCCCTGCGCCAGCGCGCCATGTTTCACCAGATGCTCGCCCGCCAGCGCGATCCGGTCGTGAAGCATCTGGCGGCGTTCCGGCTCATCGGCGAGGATGCGCAACGCCTCCCGCACCCCGCGCGCCATCAGTGGCGAGGGGGCGGTGGAGAAGATGAGGCCCCGCCCGCGATTGACCAGATAGTCGCGCACGATGGCGGGCCCGGCGACCAGCGCGCCCTCGCACCCCAGCGCCTTGCCGCAGGTGTGAAGGCTCACCACCCGCTCGCCCGGCATGGACATCCCCTGCCCGCGCGTCCCGAAGACCCCGGTGGCATGCGCTTCGTCGACGATCAGCATCGCATCATGGCGTTCGGCCACCGCATGGAGATCGGCGAGCGGCGCGATGTCACCATCCATGCTGTAGAGGCTTTCCACCGCGATCCAGGGCGTGCCCTTGCCACCCTGCGCGCGCCAGTCGCGGATCGCCTGTTCAAAGGCGTTCGCATCATTATGCGCCGCCGCGACCGAGGTGGCGCGCGACAGCGTCATCCCCTCGTGCATGCTGGCATGGACCAGCGCGTCATGGACGATCAGATCGCCCCGTTGCGGCAGCGTCGCCAGAAGCGCGACATTGGCGGTATAGCCGGAGGAGAAATAGAGGCTGGCCTCCGCCCCGAAGAAACCGGCGGCTTCGGCCTCCAGCGCCTCATGCTCGGGGTGGTTGCCGCGCAGCAGCCGCGAGCCGCCCGAACCGACGGGCACGCCCTCCCGCACCGCCTGCGTGATCGCGGCGGCAAGGCGCGGGTGGCTTGCCAGGCCCAGATAATCGTTGGAAGCGAAGTCCTTGCCCCGCTGCGGGGCCAGCACCCGCAAGCGGTCCCGCGCGGCCAGTCGGGCCAGATCGGCGCGATGAAAGTCCAGCATGGGGGCTTCCCTAGTTAGCCCGGCGGAGGAGCGGAACCGGAAATTGCGAGGGATTCCCTTGGCCTTCGACTTCGCTCAGGCTGAACGGGGTTTTGTATCCAGCCCAGCACCCCACCGGCCGTTCAGCCTGAGCGAAGTCGAAGGCCACGCCCCGACGCCAACCTCAAAGCCACGCCCCAAAACCAGCCTCAGACAGGCTCCGCCAGGGTCACGATGGAAACCCCCGGCGTCATCGGTGCACGGCCCACCAGATGCCGCTCCAACCGGAAGATCGCCTCGAACGCCTTGTTCAGCGGCGCAGGCGGGGGCGAGTCGTCGCTGTCGTCGCGGCCGGTCAGCCGTCCGGCGATGCGTGCGGCGGCGGCCAGCGGGAAGAGCAGCGAGTTGAAATAGGTCAGCTTGCGCGGTTTCAGCCCCGCCTTCTCGATGGCGGAGACGAGCGTCGCCTTGGAATAACGGCGATGGTGATGGTTCACCACATCATGCGCCGACCACATCCATTGATGCGCAGGGACCGCGATCAGGATCTTGCCGCCGGGCTTCAGGCAGGACTTCATCGCGGCCAGCGCGGCGACATCGTCCTCGATATGCTCGACCACGTCGAGCACCGCGATCAGGTCGTACGCGCCGCGTTCGATCCCCGGCAGGTCGGGGAGCGGCGCGGCCTGGACCGGCTTGCCGAGGCGCTGCGAGGCGATCTCACGCGCGGCGGGGTCGATCTCGATCGCGTCGACCGTGCCGAAGCTCGCCAGCATCGGCAGGTTGTGCCCGGTGCCGCAGCCGATCTCGAGGATGCGCGCATCCCCCGGCAGCTTGCCATAGCGGGTCAGGTAATCGGCCAGGATGTCGCGGCGGGCGCGATACCACCAATGGGTGGAATCATGCGCGGCCATGCGGTCGTAAACGATACGGTCCATGAACTTATCCGAAGACCCATTGGCGGTTGAGCGCGAAGGTCGCGATCGGCGTGATCGTGACCACCGGGATCAGCGCGACCCAGGGTTGTTGATGCAGGAGCCCGGTCGCGATCCAGGTGAAGAGCGCGTTCAGCGCAAGGCCGAAGCCCTGCACCACCAGGAATTTCAGATGTTGCTTGCCGCTGGAGTCGCGGGTGCCGTGCCCACGAAAGCTCCACGCGCTATGCAGGAAGAAGCCGAAGATCACCGCGACCAGGAATGCGGGCGGCACCGCCAGCACGGCCTTGTCGTGCGGCAACACCCAATAGGTCAGCGGCAGATAGACCGCCGAATAGACGACCGTCGACAGGCCGCCCGCGATGCCGAACCGGATCAACTGGCCCAGCATGCCGCTGTCCCGCCATCGTTCGATCTGGTGCTGAAGAGTCGCCACGCCGCCGCCTTTGCCCCCGACCTTGCCCTTTGCGTCGCCCGCGATAGAGCGGGCCCATGGTCCTGCGCCTTAAGCTGCGGGCGGGTATGAGGGAAGCGTCTTTGGAACGTCTGAAGGGCGAGATGGATCGGCACTGGCGACGCTGGGTGCTGATCGCCTGGGTCGCGGTCGCCGCCTGGTACATGTACGACCGCTGGGGCCAGATCCGCTGGTGGTCGCTGGGCGACACCGACGACAATATGCGGCTGATGCAGGTGCGCGCCTGGATGGCGGGCCAGAGTTGGTACGATCTGCGCCAGTATCGACTGAACCCGCCGGTTGGGTTCGACATCCATTGGAGCCGCATCGTCGACCTGCCGATCGCCGGGCTGATCCTCTTCTTCCGCCTGTTCACCACGCCTGCCTGGGCGGAGCGGCTCGCCTGCGGCCTGGCCCCGATCCTCCCTTTGTTGATCACCATGCTGGCGATCGCGGCGACGATCCGGCGGTTGATCGAACCCTATCTCTGGCCGCTGGGCATCGTCCTGCTGCTGTGCGCCAGCGCGACGCAGCTGATGTACATGCCGATGCGCATCGACCATCACGGGTGGCAGCTCGCCATGCTGACCGTCACCGTCGCTGGCTTATGCGATCCGCAAGGACGGCGCGGCGGCGCGATGGTGGGTCTGGCCAGCGCGGTGTCGCTGGCCATCGGGCTGGAGATGCTGCCCTATGCCGCGATGGCGGGGGCGATCCTGGCCTTGCGCTGGGTCTGGGACCGGGCGGAGGCGCCGCGGCTGGCCATCTATGCCCTGACCCTGGGCGGCGGGAGCGCGGCGGGGTTCGCGGCCTTTGCCTCCAACGCCAATTACGCGATGCGCTGCGACGCGCTGACCCCGGTCTGGCTGTCGGTGACGGTGGCGGCGGGCGCGCTGTTGTTCCTGCTCGCCCGGATCAATCCCGAGTCGCGCGGGGCCCGGCTGGGTCTGGCGGTGGTCGCCGGAGCGGTGATCGCGGGGGGTTTCGCCAGCCTGTTCCCGCAATGCCTGACCCGTCCCGAACAGGTCAGCCCGGAGTTGCAGCGCAACTGGCTGAACAATGTCCGCGAGGCCAAGCCGATCTACAAGCATCCGCTCCGCGTCGCGCTGCCCATGGCGATCATGCCGGTCATCGGGCTGATCGGTGCCGCGCTGGCGGCGTGGCGGCGGCGGACGATCGGGTGGAGCGCGGTGGCGCTGTTCACCGCCTTCGCCTGCGCCATGCTGTTGTGGCAGGCGCGCGCGGCCCCGGCGGCGCAGATGCTGGCGGTGCCCGGCGTCGCGGCGCTGGTGTGGATGCTCCTGCCGCTCATCAACCGGCTACGCTCGCCGCTGTTGCGCGTGCCGTTGATGGTCGCCGTGATCCTGGTGCCGACCGGCGTGCTCGCCGCGCTGGTCCTGAAGAAGCTGCCCGCGACGCAGCCCACCCCCTATGCCGCGCGGGTCAATCGCGCGACGGGGCAATGCGTGCGCACCTCGGTGCTGACACGGGTCAACGCCTATCCGAAGGCGACGATCTTCACCTTTATCGACCTGGGCCCGCGCCTGATCGTCACCACCCATCACGATGCGATCGCGGGGCCCTATCACCGCAATGGCGATGCGATCCTGGACGTGCAGCACGCCTTTCAGGGCGGCGAGGCACAGGCGCGCGCGATCATGAAGCGGCATGGCGCGACCCTGTTGCTGATCTGCCCCGACATGGCCGAGTCGACCAATTACCGGGCACGGGCGCCGGGGGGCTTTTACGACCGGATGGCGCATGGCTGGGTACCGGAGTGGCTGACCCCGCTGCCGCTGCCCAAGGGGTCGCCGCTGAGGCTGTACCGGATCGATTGAGAAAAATATCCTCCCCGGCACGGGGAGATGGCAGGGCGTGAGCCCTGACGGAGGGGGGCCTGCCACACGGGACGTCCCTGGCGGCGCACCCCCTCCACCACCGCTTCGCGGCGGTCCCCCTCCCCGTGCCGGGGAGGATCAGCGCAAGGACGCGGTCACCCCGTCGATCACGAACTGCACGGCCAGCGCCGCCAGCAGCACGCCCAGCACGCGGGTGATCACCGCTTCGATCTTCGCGCCCAAGAGCCGCATCAGCGGCCCCGCCGCCAGCAGTGCGACCAGCGTCAGGATCAGGATCGTCACCATCGCGCCCAGCACGACGATCGACGCCTCCAGCCCCGAATTGCGGCTCATCAGCAGCATGACGGTCGCGATCGAGCCGGGCCCCGCGATCATCGGCATCGCCATGGGGAAGATCGAGACGTCCTCCGCCTCGTGCGGATCGTCGGCGACCTTGGCGGCGCGGTCCTCGCGACGCTGGGTGCGCTTTTCGAACACCATCTCCAGCGCGATCAGGAACAGCATGATCCCGCCCGCGATGCGGAAGGCCGCCATCTCGATGCCGAGACCATGGAGCAGCGCCTCGCCGAACAGCGCGAAGACGAACAGGATGACCGAGGCGACCATGACCGCGCGGATCGCCATCGCCCGGCGGTGCTGCGGCGTCGCCCCCGCCGACAGCCCGGCATAAATGGGCGCGCAGCCCGGCGGGTCGATCACCACGAAGAAGGTGATCAGCGAGGAGATATAGAGTTCGAGCACCGCCTTACAGCGCCGTCTGGTCGATCGCGACGCCCTCGCGCCGTCCCGCCGAGACCAGCGTATTGCGCAGCAGGACCGCGATCGTCATCGGCCCGACCCCGCCCGGCACCGGGGTGATCGCACCGGCCCGTTCGGCCGCCGCATCATATTCCACGTCGCCGACCAGCCCCGTCTCGGTGCGGTTGATGCCGACATCGATGACGCTGGCGCCCGGCTTGATCCACTCGCCCTTGACCAGCCCGGGCACGCCGACCGCCGCCACGACGATATCGGCACGCCCGACCACTTCGGCCAGGTTGCGGGTGCGGCTGTGCGCCACCGTCACGGTGCAACTTTCGCCGAGCAGCAGTTGCGCCATCGGCTTGCCGACGATGTTGGAGCGGCCCACCACCACCGCATCCATGCCCGACAGGCTGGGATGGATGCTCTTGAGCAGCATCAGGCAGCCGAGCGGGGTGCAGGGCACGAAACCCTCGACACCCGTCGCCAGCCGACCGGCATTGACCGGGTGGAAGCCGTCGACATCCTTGTCGGGATCGATCGCCTGGATCACCGCCTGCGCGTCGATCTGACCCGGCAGGGGAAGCTGGACGAGGATGCCGTCGACGGTCGGATCGGCGTTCAACTGCGCGACCAGCGCCAGCAACGTCGCCTGGTCGGTATCGACCGGCAGGCGATGCTCGATGCTCTCCATCCCCGCCTCGCGCGTCGCCTTGCCCTTGGAGCGGACATAGACGCTGGAGGCCGGGTCCTCGCCGACCAGCACGACCGCCAGGCCCGGCGCGCGGCCCGCCTGTTCGCGGAAAGTCGCGACCTGGGTGGCGATGCGGGTGCGGAGGGCGGCGGCGAAGGCCTTGCCGTCGATGATCGTGGCGCCGGTCATTGGGGTATTTGAGGTCATGGCGTATCGCCATAAAGCGCCTCGGCCAGCCGCGCCAGCTTTTGCGGGTCGCCCGCGACATGCAGGCGTTTGAGCCGCGCCGTATCGCCCGCCACGATCGTCACCGCGCGCTTGGGCACGCCGAAATGCTTGGCGACCAAGGGGACGAGCGCCGCATTGGCCGCGCCGTCCACCGGCGGGGCGGAGAGGCGCGCGGCGAAATGCTCCTCGGTCCCGGCGGTCAGCGCATCGCGACCGCCACGCGGCGTCACGCGCACCGCGATCTGGATGCCGTCATCGCGCGGAGTCCAGGCGGGCATGGCTCAGCCGACGACGACCGCGCCCCCGTACATCTGCTGCGCGATGGCGGTATCCAGAATCTTGCCCAGGATGATGACGGCGAGCAGCACGACCATCGGCGACAGGTCCAGCGCCCCGAAATCGGGCAGGATGCGGCGGATCGGCCGATAGAGCGGATCGGTCATGCGTTGCAGCGCATACCAGATCGAACGGATGAAATCGTTCGACGTGTTGATGACGTTGAAGGCGATCAGCCAGGACAGGATCGCCTGTACGATGATCACCCACCAGACGACGTTGAGCAGTATCTGAAGGATTTGAAGGATGAGGATCAACGTACGCAGCTCCTGATGGCCATGACCCCATATCTAGGGCGCGGGGGCCCTGGGGGCAATCATTGCGCGCCGTGATCCTGACGCAGCCGGAACGAAGTACCGTATCGCGCGTCCCGCCTAACATGGAACAGGAAACGGATCGTCTGGTGAGACGGCGGCGGCATTGGGGGCGGATCGCGCTGGGGTCATTGGTGGCGTTGCCGCTGCTCCTGTTGTTGCTGCTGGCGGTCTTTCCCTGGGGTATCCTGCGCGGGGCGGTCACGCGCGAGGCGACCGAGCGGTTCGGGCGGCCCGTCACCATCGGATCAGTCCGCCGGGTCGACGGCATCGGCTTCCACCCCGTCATCGCGGTCGAGAACCTGCGCATTCCGCAGGCCCCTTGGGCCGGCCAGGGCGACTTCGCGACGCTGCGCCGGGCGGAAATCCGCTTTTCGGTCTGGCCGCTGCTGAAGGGCGCCTTCGTGCCGGAGGATATCCGCGTCTCCGGCCTGCGCCTCGCGCTCGTCCGAGACAAGCAGGGGCGCACCAACTGGTCCCGCCCCGGCGCGCCGGAGGGAGGCGGCAGTTCCACCGACCTGCAAGGGCTGGTCATCACCGATGGCATGGTCAGCTATCGTGACGCCAAACAGGATCGCGACGCGACGCTGCGCATCGTCGCCGATCCCGACAAGGGCGTCCGGGCGGAGGGGCCGGGCTCGGTCCGCGGCGCGCCGGTGCGGATCATGTTCACGGGCGCGGCGGTGAAGCCAGGGCGCTGGCCCTTCGCCGCGACGATCACCGGCGATACCCTGTCGATGGTGGCGCGCGGCACGATGGATCGCCCGTTCGACACCGACGCCATGACGCTGGACCTGACCGCCAGGGCCGACGACCTGAAGCGGATCGACGCGGTGATCGAGGCCGGGCTGTTCCAGACCCGCCCGGTGGAGCTGGCGGCGCATGTCCGCCACGAACGCCCGCGCTGGACGATCACCGACCTGAAGGGGCGCATCGGCCGATCCGACCTGACCGGGCGGCTGACCGTCGACAAGAAGCAAGGCCGCACCCTGCTCGACGGCGAGGTGACGGCGCGACAGCTCGATTTCGACGACCTGTCCTCGGCGCAGGGTCGGGCGGAGGCCGCCGCGCTCGAACGACGGATCGGGCCGCGACTGGTGCCCAATACGCGCATCGACATCTCCAAGATCGACACCACCGACGGCACGATCCGATTCAAGGTCGGGCGGGTGGTCAGCGCGCAAGGCCCCTCGCCGATCACCGGGCTGGCCGGGCGGATGACGATGGATCACCAGTTGCTGACCATCGGCGATATCCGCATGGCGCTGCGCGAAGGGCTGGTGACGGGACGGGCGGTGATCGACCAGCGCAACGGGCGCAAGGTGCCGCGCCTGTCGCTCGACCTCCGCCTGCGGGGCGCGAGCGTGCTGTCGCTGTCGGGCCAGACCGCCATCACCGGCCAGGTCGCCGCCCGCGCCCTGCTGGCAGGCAGCGGCGAGACGGTGCGCGACGCGGTCGGGCGATCGGACGGACGGATCGGGCTGGTCGTCGCGAACGGCTCGCTGCCCGATCGCTATGCGGCGGCCCTGGGTTTCGATGCGGGCGCGGCGTTCATGGGGGATAGCGGGCGCGCGACCCTGCGCTGCCTGGTGCTGGGCGTGGATATGAAGAACGGCACGGGCCACGCCGATCCGCTGATCGTCGACACCTCGCGCAGTCGGCTGGACGGGACGGGAACGGTGACCTTCCCCGACGAACGACTGGCGCTTCGCCTGACCGGTGCGCCGAAACAGGGCGTGACGCTGCGGCTGGCGGGGGCGGCGACGGTGGGGGGAACGCTGGAGAAGCCGGACCTCGTCATCCCCAGGGAGGTGAAGTCGGTCGGCAATATCTTCAAATCGATCGGCCGCGCGATCACCGGCGATTCGGGCCCGAAGGCGCAGAATGCCGCGTGCGGGGCCCTGGCCCGGCAGGTGCTGCGCTGATCTCCCCGCTCCGTTCAGCCTGAGCGGAGAGTGGGGTTAAGCCCCTTCCGATTTTAGAGGCCGCGCCAGCAGCGCCCCGATCACCTCGCCCACGGCCGCGCCTTCCAGCAAGCGGCACACCGCTTCGCACACCGGCATGTCGACGCCCCCCTCGGCCGCCGCCTGGCGCAGTACGGGGGCGGTGAAGGCCCCTTCCGCCACCGTCCGCCGGTCTGCGAGCAATTCCGCCGCCGAACGCCCCTGCCCCAGCCCGACGCCCAGCGAGAAATTGCGCGAGGCGGTCGACGAACAAGTCAGCACCAGATCGCCCAGTCCCGACAGCCCTGCCAGCGTCTCCGCCCGGCCGCCCCGCGCCAGGCCGAAACGCGTCATCTCGGCAAAGCCCCGCGCGATCAGCGCGGCGCGGGCATTCTGGCCCAGCCCCGCGCCCTCCACCACGCCGCAGCCGATGGCGAGGACGTTCTTGATCGCCCCGCCAATCTCCGCGCCGGTCGCGTCGTCCGTGGCATAGGGCCGGAAATGCGGTGCGGCGATCCGGGCGGACAGGGCCTTGCGCAGCTCCGGTTCCTCGCAGGCGAGGGTCACGGCGGTGGGCAGCCCCGCCGCCACCTCATGCGCGAAGGTCGGGCCGGACAGCACCGCGATCGGCGCGTCCGGGTGGATCGCGCGGGCGACTTCGCCGACCAGCCGCCGTGTCCCCGCCTCGATCCCCTTGGAACACAGGACCAGCGGCTTGGAGCCCACCGGCATCGTCGCCAGCACCGCGCCCACGGCCTGGGCGGGCGTCACGACCAGCAGCGCGTCCATCTCCGCCATCGCCGCCGGATCGCTGACCGCCTCGATGCTCGGCGAGAGCGCGATATTCGGCAGATAGAGCGGGTTGCTGTGGGTCGTATTGATCGCCTCCGCCACCGCCGGGTCGCGCGCCCAGATCCGCACCGGGCGACCGCCATGCGCCGCCACCTGCGCCAGCGCGGTGCCCCAGGCGCCCGCGCCGATAACCCCGATCCTCATGCCTTCACCCCCGCGCCACGCACCGCCTCCGCCGCCGGGTCGAGCGGCCAGCGCGCCCGCGCCGGTGTGTCGAGCGGATCGGTCAGCCCTTCGCGGAACCGCTCGACGCCCGCCCAGGCGATCATCGCGGCATTGTCGGTGCACAGCCAGAGCGGCGGCGCGACGAAGCGCAGGCCATGCTCGGCGGCCAGGCCCTCCAGCGCGCGCCGGATCACGCCGTTCGCCGCCACGCCACCCGCGACGACCAGAGCCGTGACCGGTGGCACCTCGGCCAGCGCGCGGCGGGTGCGGTCGAGCAGACAGTCGACCACCGCCTGCTGGAAGGACGCGGCGATATCCTCCGGCCGGTGATGCCCGACCGCGCGCGCCACCGCGCTTTTAAGCCCCGCAAAGGAGAAATGCGGCTCGGCCGCCCCCTTCAAGGGCCGGGGCAAGGGCACGGCATAAGGATCGCCCCCCCGCGCCGCCGCCTCGACGCGCGGGCCGCCGGGATAGCCGAGGCCGAGCAGCTTGGCCGTCTTGTCGAACGCCTCTCCGGCCGCATCGTCGATGGTCGTCGCCATCCGCCGATAGCGCCCGACGCCCTCGACCAGCAGCAACTGGCAATGCCCGCCCGACACCAGCAACAGCAGATAGGGATAGGCCAGTTCCCGGTCCGACAGGCGCGGCGACAGGGCATGCCCCTCCAGATGGTTGACCGCGATCAACGGCTTGCCCGCCGCATGGGCCAGCGCCTTGCCCGTCACGAGCCCGACCATCACGCCCCCGATCAGCCCCGGCCCCGCCGTCGCCGCGATGGCGTCGACATCGGCCAGCGTCACGCCCGCATCGGCAAAGGCGGCGGCGACCAGCGGCTCCATCGCCTCGACATGCGCGCGCGCGGCGATTTCGGGGACGACGCCGCCGAACGGGGCATGCGCCGCCTCCTGCCCCAGCAGGCGATGCGCCAGCACGCGGCCGTCATCGGTGACGAGCGCGGCGGCCGTCTCGTCGCACGAGGATTCCAGTCCCAGGATCAGCATGGCCCATCCCATAGTCCTTCGCAGGACGGTTGTCGAAGGGGGGCTTGATGCGGCAAAGGCATGGCCATGGTTCGTTTCCGGCTCGGTACGCGCGGCTCGCCGCTGGCCCTCACCCAGGCGCATATGGTGCGCGCCGCCCTCGCGAGCGCGCAGGGGTGGAGCGAGGATGCGATCCAGATCGTCCCCATCAAGACCACCGGCGACCGGGTGCAGGACCGCGCGCTGGCCGAGATCGGCGGCAAGGCGCTGTGGACCAAGGAACTGGACCGGGCACTGTACGACCGCGAGATCGACGCCTCGGTCCATTCGATGAAGGATGTCGAGACGATCCGCCCCGACTGGCTGCACATCGCCGCGATGCTACCGCGCGCCGATGTCCGCGACCGTCTGATCGGGGTCGAGACCATCGCCGAGCTGCCCCCCGGCGCGGTGGTCGGCACCAGCAGCCCGCGCCGCCGCGCGCAATTGCTGTCGCACCGACCCGACCTGACCATCACGCTGCTGCGCGGCAATGTGGATACGCGCCTCGCCGCCGTGGCGAACGGGGACGTGGACGCGACGCTGCTGGCCGCCGCCGGGCTGGACCGGCTGGGGCGCGAGGTCGGCCATGCGGTGCCGACCGACCAGATGCTGCCCGCGCCGTCGCAAGGCGCGGTGGGGATCGAGACCCGCGCCGATGACGCCGCCGCGACGATGCTGGTCGCCTCGATCGACCATGACGAGACCCATGCCTGCGTCATGACCGAACGCGCGTTGCTGGCGGCGCTGTCGGCGGATTGCCACAGCCCGGTGGCGGCGCTCGCCTCGCTGGCGGGGGAGATGCTGACCCTGCGCGCCGAACTGCTGGCCGAGGATGGCTCGGCGCGGGTGAGTGGTTGGGTCGAGGGCGCGCGGCACGAGGAACTGGGCGCGCGGCTGGCGATCGACCTGCTCGACCGGTCGCCGCCCGAGGTACGCCGCCTGTTCGCCGGGGGTTGAGCACCATGGCGGTCGTCGTCGTCCGGCCCGAACCCGGCCATGGCGCGACGATGGCTCGCTTACGCGCGGAGGGGCTGGCGGCGCGGTCCCTGCCCTTCTTCGCGACCCGGGCGGTCGCATGGACCCCGCCCGACCCCGATACGATCGACGCGCTGCTCTTCACCAGCGCGCAAGCCGTGCGGCTGGCGGGTGCAGGGTTGGAGCGGCTGAGCCATCGCCCCGCCGTCGCGGTCGGCCCCGCCACCGCCGCCGCCGCGCTAGAGGCCGGCCTGTCGGTGGTGCTGACCGGCTCCCATGACGCCGCCGCCGTGGTGGCGCAGGCGCGGGGCATGGGGCTGGACCGGCTGCTGCATCTGGCGGGGCACGACCGGGTGGAGACGGGGGCGATGGTGCAGGTCGTCTATGCCGCCGATCCGGTGCCCGTGGCCCCGTCCGCCATCGCCGCGCTGGCGGGCGAGATCGTTCTGCTCCACTCCGCCCGCGCCGCCGCACGGCTGGCCGAACTGGTCGATGACGCGGGGATAAGCCGCCAGGATATCGGGATTGTCGCGATCAGCGCGAAGGTCGCGGCGGCGGCGGGTTCGGGCTGGCGCGCCGTCGCCATTGCCGATGTGCCTCGTGACGAAGCGATGCTGGCCGCCGCGCGGGCGTTGACCCGGACAGCCGCCACGGGGATAAGCGGGGCATGAACCAATTCGCGCCATCCGACCGACCGCCGTCGCGCGGGCCCCGTACGGGCGCGACCGTCGCGCTGATCCTGCTCGCCTTCGCCGCCGGACTGATCCTGATGGCCTATGCGATGCGCAACCTGTCCTGGTTCGGCAACACCCCGACCGCCAAGATGAGCGCGGTGACCGGCACCAAGCCGGGCGCCACCGCCGCCACCGGGTCGCCCGCCGCCGATACCGCGCACGGCGCCACCGACCCTGTCGCGCTCGCCACGCGCGAGGCGGCGCTGGCTGCGCAGATCGCCGCGCTGGAAACCCGCGCCGCGACCATCGCCACCGATGCATCGGCGGCAGGGGCACAGGCGGGTCGCGCCGAATCGATCCTGGTCGCCGCCGCCGCACGCCGTGCGGTCGATCGCGGCCAGCCGCTCGGCTATCTCGAAGAGCAGCTCCGCCAGCGCTTCGGTGCGAGCGAGCCGCGCGCGGTCGCCGTGCTGATCGGCAATGCGCGCCAGCCGGTCACGCTGGAGACGCTGCGCCAGGGGCTCGACACGCTGGCCCCCGATCTGGTCGTCAACGGCACCAGCGGCTGGTGGGAAGGGCTTCGCCAGGAACTGGGGCGGCTGATCGTGATTCGCGAGGCGAGCGCGCCCTCGACCAACCCCGCCGACCGGCTGGCGCGCGCACGTCGCCTGCTCGACGGTGGACAGGTGGAGGCCGCCCGCGCCGAAGTCGCCCGCCTGCCGGGCGCCGATGCCGCCCAGACCTGGCAACATGCCGCCCAGCGCTATGTCGCGGCGCGACGCGCGCTCGACCTGATCGAGAACGCCGCGCTGGTCACCCCCGTCACCGCCCCGGCTCCGATCGTGACCACCCCGGTGACGAACGCGCCCCCGGCGGAGGAACAGGCCACCCCCGAAACGGCCCCCGCGCCCGCCGCACCGACGATCTGACCTCTTCCGCCGCTGTCGCCCCGGAAGTCCGGGATGCCGCGACCGGCAAGGCCCCGCCCTCGCGCGGTGATCCCCCTGTTCCGCTGGCTCGCTGAAACGGGGATCATCCCGAGGCGTTGATGGAGCGCAAGACTCCCAAGGCCGGAGAGACATGGTGATCCCTATCGATTCCCGCATTGCCCCGTGGCTCGCGCTGGCACTGCTCATGCCTTTGGCCGCCTGTGGCGGGCAGGGCACAACCGACGACAAGACCTACAGCGTCAATAGCAGCGCCCCATCGCCCGAACCCGCAGGCGACCGGCCCGACAATGCCGCGCTGCCCGCGCCGATAAGGACGGCGGCTTCGCCCCGCGCGGACTCGGTGTTGTCCTGCTCCGCCGAACGGGGGCAGGCCGCCGCGCAAAAGCTGGTGGGAATCTGCACCTCGGTCTCGCCCGCCACCCATCCGCCGTGCAACACCGCCAATAGCTGCGCGATCATCGAGGACGAGATCGCACGGAGTTGCGCGCTGCTGGGCGACGATGCCGCCAAGACCGACGGCTGTTCGGTCGATCCCAAGAGCGACGCCGCCGCCGCTGCGGTCGTCCGGCGCTATTACTCGGCGATCAACGCGCACGACTATGCCACCGCCTGGATTCAATGGGGCAATGACGGGCGACCCGGTCAGCGCTTCGCCGATTTCCAGAAGGGCTTCGCCGATACCCGCGCGACCCGCGTGACGATCGGTAAAATGCCGCCCAGCGAGGGGGCGGCCGGATCGATCTATGCGACCGTGCCGGTGACGGTGGATGCGCAACTGGACGATGGGCGGCGGCAGCGCTTCGTCGGCCGATATGTCCTGCGCCGGGTCAACGACGTGCCCGGCGCGAGCGCGGAGCAGCTACGCTGGCATATCGATTCGGCAACGTTGAAGGCGGCGGGGTCTTAATCCGACCATCCGTTCAGCCTGAGCGCGGTCGAAGGCCAACGCGTACAGCGTGCACTTCGACTTCGCTCAGTGCGAACGGAGGTGGGCCTAGGACCGGTCGACATTCAGGCTGCGCGATCTGTATTCCTCCCCTGCAAGGGGAGGGGAACCATGCGAAGCATGGTGGAGGGGTGTAACCAGCCGTGAGTTTGGTTGATCTCTCCAACGGGGACACCCCTCCGTCAGGCCTTCGGTCTGCCACCTCCCCTTCCAGGGGAGGAATAGAGTGAATGTCGATCGGCCCTAGATCGGATGCCCGTCGGTATCGCGCAGCACTTCGCGTCGTCCGACATGGTCCGGCCGCCCGACGATGCCGTCCGTTTCCATCCGCTCGATGAGGCGCGCGGCGGAATTATAGCCGATCCGCAACTGCCGCTGGAGCCAGGAGGTCGAGGCCTTCTGGCTCTCGCACACCAGCTGGATCGCGGCGCGGTACTGCTGGTCCTCCGCCGAGTCCTCACCCGTGGGTGCACCATCGAGCGCGAAGCTTTCCGCCGGTTCCTCGGTGACCGAGGAGATGTAATCGGGCTGTCCTTGCGAGCGCCAGTGATCGGCCACGCGGTGCACCTCGTCGTCCGAGACGAAGGGCCCGTGGACGCGGACGATCCCCTTGCCGCCCGGCATGTAGAGCATGTCACCGCGCCCGAGCAGTTGCTCCGCCCCCTGCTCACCCAGAATGGTGCGCGAGTCGATCTTGGACGTGACGTGGAAGCTGATCCGGGTCGGCAGGTTCGCCTTGATGACGCCGGTGATGACGTCGACCGACGGCCGCTGCGTCGCCATGATCAGGTGGATGCCCGCCGCGCGCGCCTTTTGCGCCAGGCGCTGGATCAGGAATTCGACTTCCTTGCCCGCGGTCATCATCAGGTCGGCCAGCTCGTCGACGATCACGACGATCTGGGGCAGCGGTTCGTATTCGAGCTTTTCTTCCTCATAGACCGGCTGGCCGGTCTCGGGGTGATAGCCCGTCTGCACCTTGCGCCCAAGCGGTTGCCCCTTGGCCTTGGCCGCACGCACCTTGTCGTTGAAGCTGGCGAGGCTGCGCACCCCGACCGAGGACATCTGCCGATACCGGTCCTCCATCGTCTCGACCGCCCATTTCAACGCGCGGACCGCCTTGGCCGGATCGGTGACGACCGGCGACAACAGATGCGGGATATCGTCATACATCGACAGTTCGAGCATCTTGGGGTCGATCATGATCATCCGGCACTGCTCGGGCGTCAGGCGGTAGAGCAGCGACAGGATCATGCCGTTGAGACCCACCGACTTGCCCGAGCCGGTCGTCCCTGCGACCAGCAGATGCGGCATGGGGGCGAGGTCGGCGACGACGGGGTCGCCCGCGATATTCTTGCCCAGGATGATGGGCAATTGCGCGGCTTGGTCGGCAAAGCTCTGCGACGCGGCGAGTTCGTGCAGCGACACCATCTCGCGCTTGGCGTTGGGCAGTTCGATGCCGATCACGTTGCGCCCCGGAATCACCGCGACGCGCGCCGAGATGGCGGACATGTTGCGCGCGATATCGTCGGCCAGCGCGATGACGCGGTTGGCCTTGATGCCCGGCGCAGGCTCCAGCTCGTACATGGTGACGACGGGGCCGGGGCGCACCTCGACGATCGCGCCCTGGACGCGGAAATCGTCGAGCACATTCTCCAGCAGGCGCGCATTGCGCTCCAGTCCGGCCTTGTCGATGGTGCCCGCAGGCGTCGGCGGGGCGGGCGTCAGCAGGTCGAGGCTGGGAAGTTGGTACGGCGCATCGCGGTCCGCCGCCGCCTTGGGACGCGCCGGGGCGGGCGCGATCTGGCGGTCGGCGATGACCGGAGCGGGGCGTTCCTCGCGCACCGGCACGGCCTTGCGCGCCAGGGTCAGCGGCTCCTCTTCCTCCTCCTCGTCATACAGCGCCTCGTCCTCATCGTCCCAGGGCAGCGCCTCGCCATCCTCGCTCACCGCGCGGCGACGGCGCAGCCGCGCCAGCCCGCGCTCGGCCAGGTCGAGTTCCAGGCTGCGGCCCCAGATCAGCGCGCCGCCCAGCCCGAAGGCGAGCCCCGCGACCGCCGAGCCCCAGGTCACGACCGGCGCCTGCCCGCTGAACCCCAGCGCCCAGCGCACCAGACCGGCGACCGACAGCCCGATCACCCCGCCCCATCCGGCGGGCAGCGCCAGCACCGCCGAGTCGGAGACGAAGGACAGGGCACAGGCCATCAGCGCCACGCCGATCACCGCCTGGCGCAGCATCCGCACCCAGCGCCCCGCCGGGCGGTCGCGCCACAGTCGGGTGGCGACGATCGGCCCGACCGGCAGGATCAGCGCGACGGCGGGGCCGAACAGGGTCAGCGCGATATCGGCGATCCAGGCGCCGGGCGTGCCCAGCCAGTTGGCGGGCACCGCGCCCGAGGCGGTGTTGAGCGCGGGGTCGCTCGCCCGGTAGCTGGCCAGTGCCAGCACCAGCATCAGCGTGACGGCGAAAAGGGCGATCGCCGTGACCAGCGCGCCGCTGCGCACCGCCCCCGCCTTCACCGTCTCGCGCCATAGAACCGGCTGCGCGCGGCTGGCCATGGGTGTTGTCCTTCAGGAATGTGCGAAAATCCGGGAAAATTCATCGCCTCTGACGGTTCCCACGTCAAGGCGCGAGCGCCTGCCACATTGTTTGGCACGACAGGAAGGGCTAGGAGCATGTCCATGGATAGCGACGTCATCATCCTCGGCGGCGGCCTGGTCGGGGCGACGCTCGGCGTCGGGCTGGCCGCGCATGGCCTTTCCTCGATCATCATCGATCCCGCCGATCCGGCGGTGATCCTGGCCCCCGGCTTCGACGGCCGTGCCTCCGCCGTCGCCTCAGCGAGCTGGCGGATGCTGGATGCGATCGGGATCGGCGCGAAGCTGGCGGAACAAGGCTGCGAGATCCGGCACATCCGGGTCAGCGACGGGCTGGAGCCCGGCGCGCTCGACTTCATTCCCGACGCCGATGACGGCGCGCTGGGCACGATGTTCGAGAACAAGCTGCTCCGCCGCGCGATCCACGAGGCCGCCAAGGAGGCGGAGCTGGTCGATCTGCGGATGCAGACCCGCGCGGTTTCGGTCGAGCGCGGCCCGGCGGGCGTCACCGCGCAGTTGAGCGACGGCACCACCGTCCGTGCGCCCCTGCTGGTCGCCGCCGAGGGGCGCCAGTCGCCGACCCGCGACGCCGCCGGGATCAAGGTCGCGCGCTGGTCCTATGACCATAAGGCGATCATCAGCGCCTTCCACCACGAGGTCGCCCACGAGAATATCGCCTTCGAGATCTTCTACCCCAGCGGCCCGTTCGCGCTGCTGCCGCTGCCCGATGACGAGGTCGGGCATCGCTCGGCGATCGTCTGGTCAGTGCCGGGACGCGATGGGGATGCGATGCTGAAACTCTCCGACCGCGCCTTTCTGGCCGAGGCGGAGAAGAGCATGGGCGGGTTCCTGGGCACGCTATCCCATGCCGGCCCCCGTTCCGCCTATCCGCTGGGCTTCCACCGCGCCGCGACGATGACGGGCGAGCGGCTGGTGCTGGTCGGCGACTCGGCGCATGGCATCCACCCGATCGCGGGGCAGGGCGTGAACCTCGGCTACCGTGACGTCGCCGCACTGGTCGAGGTGCTGGTCGAGGGCAAGCGGACCGGCATGGACCTGGGGGATGCGGCGTTGCTCCAGCGCTATCAGCAATGGCGCGGGCTCGACACGCTGATGGTGTCGGTGGCGACCGACAGCTTCAACCGCATCTTCGGCATCCCCGGCAAGACCGCCAGCGCGATCCGGCGGCTGGGCATCACCGCGATCAACCATATCCCGCCGCTGAAAGACCGCTTCATGGCCGAGGCGCGCGGCGAGACCGGGCAATTGCCGCGCCTGTTGCAGGGCGTGATGGTGTGACCCACATGAGGTGAATGGCGATGCGGCACGAGATCATCCCCTGCCTTCGGTACGAGGACGCGGCCCGCGCCATCATCTTTCTTTGCGAAGCCTTCGGGTTCGTGCGGCAGTCGGTCTTCGCCGATCCGGACGACCCGCGTATCATCCATCACGCGCAACTGCTCCGGCAGGACCGTATGGTGATGGTGTCGAGCGCGCTCCATACCGACCATAGTGTCTTGGCCGGATCGAGGACCCCGGCCCAGGCAGGCGGCGTCACCATGGAGCTGTATCTGGTCGTGCCGGATGTCGACGACCATGCCGAGCGCGCCCGGGCGGCGGGGGCCACGATCCTCGCGGAGCCCGAGGACAAGCCCTATGGCGGCCGCGCCTACACCGCACGCGATCCCGAAGGCCATGTCTGGAGTTTCGGCAGCTATGATCCCTGGGCCTGATGATCCCGGCCACCCCACCCGCCCCGTTCGCGGACCCGTAAAAGACCGTCGCCAGACCGGCGTCGCGCGCGGCATGGCCGCCGCGCTGGCGGTCGTGATCCTGACGCTGGCGGTGAGTTGGAGCGTGGGGAGCACGCTGTCCTCCACCGACCGGGTACTGCGCGCGGTCGCGGCGGCGACGGTCGCGGCGCTGTGGCTGGCGGCGGCGATCGGGCATGTCGCGGCGCTGCGTTTCGATTCGCCCGCCGATATCGATGCGGCGGCGGGCGGTAGCGGCGACTCGCCACGGGTCGCGATGGCCAATGCGGTGCTGCGCAACACGCTGGAGCAGGTGGTGCTGGCCATCCCGGCCTATCTCGCGCTCGCCTGGGTGGTGGAGGGATCGGGGGCGATGATCCCGACGCTCGCCGCGCTGTTCTCGGTGGGGCGGACGCTGTTCTGGGCCAGTTACGCACGCGGCGCGGCGGCACGGGCGTTCGGATTCGCGTTGACCTTCTATTCCAGCGTGGCGGCGCTGGTGATCGTGGTGATGGCGTTGGTGGGGCGGTTGGTCTGAGGAGACATCCCACCCTCCGTTCCCACCGGGCGTGCCCCCCTCCCCGGCCCGTTCGCACTGAGCGAAGTTGAAGTGCACGTTCCACGTTGGCGGCCAGGGATTCCCTTGGCCTTCGACTTTGCTCAGGCTGAACGGAGGGGGAATAGACTGGACAGGGGCCGGGGGATCAAATCTCCCGCGCTTCCTCGACCAGCATCACCGGCACCCCGTCCCGGATCGGATAGGCCAGCCCCGCCGCCTTCGACACCAGTTCCTGGGCGTCTTCATCATAACGCAAAGGCGTCCGGGTGACCGGGCACACCAATCGTTCGAGCAACCATGGGTCCAGGCTCATTGCAACGTCACCCGATCCTCGCCGTCATGGCGACCGAAGAATTGCATCAACTGGATGATCAGCTCGGCGCGCTGTTCCAGGTCGACCGCCTCCAGCAGCGCCTGTTTCGCCGCCACGTCGAAGGGCGCGATCTGGGCGATGCCGTTGACCAGGCTCTCGTCATCCAGCCGCCCGACCGCGTCCCAATCGACCGCATAGCCCTGTAGCTCGGCGAAGCGGCGCGATTCCTGTTCCAGCGAGGCGCGGCGACCCAGCGACAACAAATCCTCGTCCACCACCGGCAGCAGCTCCGCCTCGACCTGGCGGAACGGCGTCGTCACCTCCAACTCGCGGACGATGCGGAACAGCGACACGCCCTCCAGCACCAGATTGTAGCGGCCATCCTCCATCGCCTCGACCTCGGCGATGCGTCCGACGCATCCCAGTTGATAGAGGCTGGGCGTATCGCCCTCGCCCGAGGGTTGGACCATGCCGATCCGTCGATCGCGCGCCATGGCGTCGGAGACGAGCGCCCGGTAGCGCGGCTCGAAGATATGCAGCGGGAGCGGCATCCCCGGAAAGAGAATCGCACCCGCCAGCGGAAAGATCGAGAGCCGCGCCACCCCCCTTATCCGAACAGGATGGCGGACAGCCGCCGCCGCTGCTGCGACACCCAGGGGTCGGTCATGCCGACCACCTCGAACAGCTTGAGCAGTTGCTGGCGCGCGGCATCCTCGTTCCAGCTACGGTCGGCGGCGACGATGTGGAGGAGGTTGTCCGCCGCGCCGTCGCGGTCGCCCGCCGCCATCTGCGCGTTGGCCAGGGCGAAACGCTTTTCGTGATCGTCGGGATTGGCCGCGACCTCGGCCGCCAGATCGGCATAGTCCGCCGCCGGAGGGGCCGAACGCGCCAGCGCCACGGCGGCCACCGCGCGGTGGATGGCGGGATCGTTGGCGAGCCCCTCGGGCAGCGCCTCGGTCGCGGCTTCGGCCTCCTCGACTCGCCCGGCGGCGATCAGCGCGCGGATACGACCCGACAGCACCGCGGGATGCTCGGGCGCCATGTCGAGCAACTGCTCGAAGATCGACAAGGCGCGCTCGGCGTCGCCCGCCTCCAGCACTTCCTCGCCCATCGCGATCAGCGGTTCCAGCTCGGCTGCCGCGTCCGCCGCCTCCGACTGGATCGGCAATTGCTTGAGCAACTGGTCCAGCGTCGCGCGCAACGCGCTTTCCGTGCGCGCGCTGGTCAGGTCGGCGACCAGCTGGCCCTGGAACATCGCATAGACGGTCGGGATCGAGCGGATCTGGAATTGGTTGGCGATGAACTGGTTCTTGTCGGTGTCGATCTTGGCCAGCACCACGCCCTTGTCGGCATAGGCCTCCGCGACCTTCTCCAGGGTCGGGCCCAGCGCCTTGCACGGGCCGCACCATTCCGCCCAGAAATCGAGGATGACCAGCTTGGTCATCGACGGCTCGACGACATCGCGGCGGAAGGCGGTGACGGCTTCCTTGTCGGCGGGCGACATTCCCAACGTGGCCAAAAGACGCTCCTTCATGTGTTGCTGGGCCCTATGTGGGCGAAGGGGTGCGGGAATGGAAGGTGGGGCGGTAAATCAGCCGTTCAGCCGCGCGATCGTCCGCTCGCGCCCGATCAGCGGCAGCAGCGCGGCCATGTCCGGCCCCTGCGCGCGGCCGGTCAGCGCGAGTCGCAGCGGCAGGAATAGCGCCTTGCCCTTGCGCCCCGTCGCGTCCTTCAGCGCGGCGGTCAGCGCGTGCCAGGGATCGGTCGCCCAGTCGATCCGCGCGGCAACCTCCGCCGCCTGGGTCAGATAGGCTCGATCCTCCTCGGACGGGGCGGGCGCATCGACCGGCCCCTCGATCACCTGCCACCAGTCGGCGGCCTCGGCGACGGTGTAGAGGTTAGGGCGCACCGCTTCCCACTCCACCTCGCCCATACCAGTCGGCAGCCGATCGGCGACCGCTTCATAGGGCGTCTGGTTGAGGATGCGCGCGTTCAACTGCGCCAACTCCGCCTCATCGAAGCGCGCGGGCGCACGACCGAAGCGGGCAAAGTCGAACCCGGCGATCAGCGGAGCCATGTCGGCGACCGGCTCGACCGGATCGCTGGTCCCGATCCGGGCGAGAAGCGCGCGCACCGCCTGCGCCTCGATCCCGATCTCGCGGAAATGATCGACGCCCAGCGAGCCGAGTCGCTTGGACAGCTTGCCCTCGTTGCCGGTCAGCAGTGCCGCATGGGCGAAGCGCGGCAGTTCCGCCTTCAGCGCCTGGAACATCTGAATCTGGAGTGCGGTGTTGGAGACGTGATCCTCGCCGCGCACCACCTGGGTCACGCCCATGTCGATATCGTCGATCACCGAGGGCAGCATATAAAGCCATGTCCCGTCGGCACGGCGGATGACGGGATCGCTCATCGTCGCGGGGTCGAAGCGCTGGGGCCCACGCACCGCATCGTCCCATTCGATCGGCGCGCCATGATCCAGCTTGAAGCGCCAATGCGGGCGAACGCCCTCGGCCTCCAGCTTGGCGCGATCCTCTTCGGTCAGCGACAGCGCGGCACGATCGTACACCGGCGGCAGGCCGCGCCCGAGCTGAATCTTGCGCTTCAGATCGAGTTCCTGCGCGCTCTCATAGGCCGGATAGACATGGCCGCCCGCGACCAAGTCGGCGAACCGCGCTTCATACAAGGCGAAACGCTGCGACTGGCGCACCTCGGCATCGGGGATCAGCCCCAGCCAGGCCAAATCCGCCCGGATCGCCTCGACATAGCGTTCCTCGCTCCGCTCGGCATCGGTGTCGTCGATGCGCAGCAGGAAGCGCCCGCCAGCCTTTTGCGCGTACATCCAATTGTGCAGCGCGGTGCGGATATTGCCGACATGCAGCCGCCCGGTGGGCGAGGGAGCGAAACGGGTCACGGTCATGATGCTTGCCCATAATCGGGGAATCACCTTTGCGCTATTGTGACAGCGCGATTAAAGGGGCCGCGACTGAAGGGCTGTCTGCGGGGACGGGGTACCACCATGAAATTGATGACCGGCAATTCGAACCTGCCGCTGGCGAAGGCCGTTTCCTCCTATCTGGAGGTGCCGCTGACCGAGGCTTTGGTGCGCCGTTTCGCCGATGAGGAAATCTTCGTCGAGATCCAGGAGAATGTGCGCGGCGAGGACGTGTTCGTGATCCAGTCGACCGGCTATCCGGTCAACGACAACCTCATGGAATTGCTGATCATGATCGACGCGCTGAAGCGCGCGTCGGCGCGGCGGATCACCGCGGTCATCCCCTATTTCGGCTATGCGCGCCAGGACCGGAAGCCGGGTCCGCGCACCCCGATCTCGGCCAAGCTGGTCGCCAATCTGATCACCGTGGCGGGTGCCGACCGCGTCCTGTCGGTCGACCTGCATGCCGGTCAGATTCAGGGCTTTTTCGATATCCCGACCGACAATCTCTATGCCGCGCCGGTCATGTCGGCGGACATATTGGCGCGCTTCAAGCACGACAACCTGATGGTCGTGTCGCCCGACGTCGGCGGCGTGGTCCGCGCGCGCCAGCTCGCCAAGCGGCTGAACAACGCCCCCCTCGCCATCGTCGACAAGCGCCGCGAGCGCGCGGGCGAGTCGGAGGTGATGAACATCATCGGTGACGTCGAGGGCCGCTTCTGCATCCTGATCGACGACATCGTCGACTCGGCGGGCACGCTGTGCAACGCCGCCGCCGCGCTCCGCCAGGCGGGGGCGGAGGACGTGGTGGCCTATGTCACCCATGGCGTGCTGTCGGGCGGCGCGGTGGCGCGGGTCGAGGGCTCGGAACTGCGCGAACTGGTCATCACCGACTCGATCGGCAACCACGAGTCGATCGGTGCCACGGCCAAGATTCGCCACCTGCCCATCGCCCCGCTGCTGGGCGAGGCGATCAAGCGCATCGCCGACGAGACGAGCGTGTCGAGCCTGTTCGATTGATTTGTCGACAGGGCCAGGAGCGGTAACGCTTGCGGCCCTGTCCTTATCGCGAGACCACGTCCAATCCCGTGGCCTTCGACTTCGCTCAGGCTGAACGGCGGCTGGTACGTCCAAGGCTCCGTTCACGCTGAGCGAAGTCGAAGCGCACGTTCATCGCTCAGCCCTTACCCTACTGGTTGCCCAGCGCCGCGATATGCTCGAACACCGCCGGGTGGAGCGGCTTGGAAAAGGCGCAGCCATATTTGAAGCCGTCGCGCCAGGCGATCACCGCCTCCATGGGGGCGAGGCCCGGCAGGGTCAGCCAGACGATCGTGCCCGGCCACAGGGTAAAGCTGGTTTCGGCGCGAAAACCGTGCTGCGACAGGTCGACCACGTCGATCTCGAACCGGGTCTGTCCCTTGTCGCGAAGATGGGCGCGCATCCGCACCGCATGACGCAGGGTACGACGGAGTTCCTGGCCGGCGACCGGCTCGAACGGCGGGGTGAAGACCGGTTTTTCCATGACTCCGGTTCTATCCGAAATAAGGTTACTTTTTCGACAACAGCCCGTCCTGTTCGGCTGCGCCCCCGACCGGACGGCGTACCCCGGCGCGCGAACGCCGCTTGAGTTCGGCCTTCAACGCCTCCGGCCTGGGGGCGACCAGAAAGCCGAAGCTGACCGTGCCCTCCTTGGTTTCGACGACATGGTGCAGCCGGTGCGCCTGGATGATCCGCTTCATATAATCCGACTTGGGCAGATAGCGGGTCGGCAGCCGCTTGTGCACGATGACATCGTGAAAGCCGAAATAGATCGCGCCGTAAGCCGCGATTCCCGCGCCGATCCAGGTGAAGCCGCTCCACCAGCCCAGTTGCGCTCCGCCCAGGATCATCACGAAGGACGGCACCGCGAAAATCGCGGCGTACAGGTCGTTCAGTTCCCAATTGCCGGTGCGCGGGCGATGATGGCTTTCGTGGAGGAACCAGCCCGGCCCGTGCATGATCCAACGATGCGCCGCATAGGCGAACCCCTCCATGAAGATCACGGTACCGAGGAACAGGAGAATGCCGAGAGCCCAATGCATTCGGCCCATATAGCGCGGCTGCTCTGCTTTTGCTCGTAATTCCGTTCGTCACCCTGATCGAACGGCTTGCCGCCTCGTAATTCGCACTTGCGATGCAATTGCAATAATGCCGTTTCGGGGTGGATTTGTCCGCCCGCCTGTGCTTTAGCCGCACCCAATTTCCCTAGAACCACCCGAGAGGCGGAAGGCTAGCGCATGAACATCCACGAATATCAGGCCAAGGAATTGCTCGCCAAGTTCGGCGTGCCCGTCCCCGCCGGCTTCGCCGCGATGACCGTCGAGGAAGCTGTCGAGGCATCGTCCAAGCTCCCCGGACCGCTCTATGTCGTCAAGGCGCAGATCCATGCCGGTGGTCGCGGCAAGGGCAAGTTCAAGGAACTCGGCCCCGACGCCAAGGGCGGTGTCCGCCTGGCCAAGACCGCCGAGGAAGTCCGTGCGCACGCCACCGACATGCTGGGCAACACGCTGGTCACCATCCAGACCGGTGAGGCCGGCAAGCAGGTCAACCGCCTGTACGTCACCGACGGCGTCGACATCGCGAAGGAATTCTACCTCGCGCTGCTCGTCAACCGCGCGACCGGCCGTGTCTCGATGGTCGCCTCGACCGAGGGCGGCATGGACATCGAGACCGTGGCGCATGACACGCCGGAGAAGATCCACTCGATCGACATCGACACCGCGACCGGCTTCATGCAGCATCACGGCCGCGCCGTCGCCGCCGCGCTCGAGCTGACCGGCGACCTCGCCAAGCAGGCCGCCAACGTCGCCGCCAAGCTGTACGACGCCTTCCTGGGCACCGATGCCGAGCAGATCGAGATCAACCCGCTCGCCGTCACCGAAGACGGCAAGCTGATGGTGCTCGACGCCAAGGTCGGCTTCGACGGCAACGCCATGTTCCGTCACAAGGACCTGATGGAACTGCGCGACACCACCGAAGAAGACGCGATGGAGCTGGAGGCGTCGAAGTACGACCTGGCGTACATCAAGCTCGACGGCGACATCGGCTGCATGGTCAACGGCGCCGGCCTCGCCATGGCGACGATGGACATCATCAAGCTGAACGGCATGTTCCCGGCCAACTTCCTCGACGTCGGCGGCGGCGCGAACAAGGAGAAGGTCACCGCGGCGTTCAAGATCATCCTGAGCGATCCGGCGGTGAAGGGCATCCTGGTCAACATCTTCGGCGGCATCATGCGCTGCGACATCATCGCCGACGGCATCGTCGCGGCGGCGAAGGAAGTGAACCTGCAGGTTCCGCTGGTCGTCCGCCTCGAGGGCACCAATGTCGAGAAGGGCAAGGAAATCCTCGCCAACTCGGGTCTCGCCATCGTCCCCGCCAACGATCTGGGCGATGCCGCCAAGAAGATCGTCGCCGAGGTGCAGAAGGTCGCGTAATCCGCACCTTCGGCCCTGACGGACCGATTATAAGGGGCTCGGGCGGAAACGTCCGGGCCCCTTTCTCGTTCGGGGATGCAAGTCTTGCGATGCGCTCGCAACGCCGCCAAAGACGGCGGCATGTTTGGCTGTTCAGCCGGGAAGGAACCGCGATGAAGATCGTCGTGCCCGTGAAGCGGGTGTTGGATTATAATGTGAAGCCTCGTGTGAAGGCGGACGGGACGGGCGTCGACCTGGCGAACGTGAAGATGTCGATGAACCCGTTTGACGAGATCGCGGTGGAAGAGGCGATCCGGCTGAAGGAGAAGGGGGCGGCGACCGAGGTGGTCGTCGTCTCCATCGGCGAGCCCAAGGCGGCGGACACGCTGCGCACCGCGCTCGCCATGGGCGCGGACCGGGCCGTGCTGATCACCGCCGACCAGGCCCCCGAACCGCTCGGCGTCGCCAAGCTGCTGGCCAAGGTGGTCGAGGAGGAACAGCCCGGCCTCGTCATCCTGGGCAAGCAGGCGATCGACGGCGACAACAACCAGACCGGCCAGATGCTGGCGGGCCTGTTGGGCTGGGCGCAAGGCACCTTTGCCTCCAAGGTCGAGATCGAGGGTAACACCGCCAACGTCACCCGCGAGGTCGATGGCGGGCTGGAGACGGTGGCGCTGACTTTGCCTGCCATCGTCACCACCGACCTGCGCCTCAACGAGCCGCGCTATGCCAGCTTGCCCAACATCATGAAGGCCAAGTCCAAGCCGATGGCGACCAAGACCGCCGCTGACTACGGCGTCGACATCGCGCCGCGTTTGACGATCACCCATGTCGCCGAGCCGGGCAAGCGCCAGGCGGGCGTCAAGGTCGGCTCGGTCGATGAACTGGTCGAGAAACTCAAAGCACTGGGAGTGGCCAAGTGAAGACGCTGGTTTGGGTCGAGCATGACGGCGGAGCCGTCAAGGATGCCACGCTGGCGACCGTCACGGCGGCGGCGAAGCTGGGCGAGGTGCACCTGATCGTCGCCGGGCAGGGCGTGGATGGCGTGGCGCAAGGAGCGGCGAAGATCGCAGGCGTGGGCAAGGTCCATGTCGCCGACGACGCGGCTTATGCCAATACGCTCGCGGAAAACGTCGCGCCGCTGGTGGCCAAGCTGATGGAAAGCCACGACGCCTTCCTTGCGCCCTCGACCACCACCGGCAAGAACATCGCACCGCGCGTCGCCGCGCTGATCGACGTGATGCAGATCAGCGACATCCTGTCGGTCGAGGGGCCGGACAGCTTCACCCGGCCGATCTATGCAGGCAACGCCATCGCCACGGTGAAGACCAGCGATACGAAGCTGGTCCTGACGGTGCGTACCACCGCCTTCGAGAAGGCGGCGGACGGCGGTTCGGGCGAGGTCGAGGCGATCGCCACCACGGGCGACGCGGCCAAGTCCCGCTTCGTCGGTGCCGAGAAGGCCGAGAATGCCCGTCCCGAGCTGACCAGCGCCAAGATCATCGTCTCGGGCGGCCGGGCGCTGGGCTCGGAGGAGCAGTTCCATGCGCTGATCGACCCGCTGGCCGACAAGCTGGGGGCGGCGGTGGGTGCGTCCCGCGCGGCGGTCGATGCGGGCTATGCCCCCAACGACTATCAGGTCGGCCAGACCGGCAAGATCGTCGCTCCCGAAGTGTACGTCGCGGTCGGCATCTCGGGCGCGATCCAGCATCTGGCGGGGATGAAGGACTCCAAGATCATCGTCGCGATCAACAAGGACGAGGATGCCCCCATCTTCCAGGTGGCCGATATCGGCCTGGTCGGCGACCTCTTCACCGTCGTGCCCGAACTGACCGAAAAGGTCTGACCCACGATCCTCCCCGGCACGGGGAGGTGGCAGGCCGAAGGCCTGACGGAGGGGGATCG
>NZ_JALNUR010000018.1 GCF_026540895.1 Sphingomonas sp. GM_Shp_1
TAGCTCACGCTGCCGGGGATTTTTCGCGTTCGTCCAACAACGCTGGCGATCTGCGTGGCGTCGGACCCGCGAGCGGCTAATTATTCTCGTAAAGCTATGGCATCCGACGCGAAAACCACTTGTTGCGATCGCCAAGGCGCTCAGCATAGCTTTGCTTGTGGACTTGGGGTGATGTCGTTCGCTCCTCCGGCGGGAGCTTGGGTCATTTCGGGGTTGCGTAACCCGGATCGATTTCGCCAGACTTGGGGCGGGTTCCACCATTCCAATGCCGGCGCCCGATGGACCAAGATCCGAAGCGTTGGTCCGCTTCGTGCCAATACCCACGTGCTCCGCTCTTGTCACAGGATCGCCGCAGACCATGACCGACCTGCCCAAGCTTCTCGTCACTCGCCGCTTGCCCGACACCGTCGAGCGTCATCTGACCGAGACGTGGGACACGACGCTGAACGTCGACGACCGGCCGCTCGACCGCCCGGCGCTGGTCGAGGCGATGACCGGCTATGATGCCTGGATGCCGACGATCACCGACCGGATCGACGCGGACCTGCTGGCCACGCCGGGGCGGCGGGTGCGCATCCTCGCCAATTACGGCGCGGGCGTCGACCATATCGATCTGGCGGCGGCGCGCGAGGCGGGAGTGGTGGTGACCAACACTCCCGATGTGCTGACCGAGGCGACGGCGGAGATCGCGATCCTGCTGATGCTGATGGCGGCGCGCCGTGCGGGCGAGGGGGAGCGGGAGGTCCGGGCGGGCGCATGGACCGGATGGCGCCCTTCGCACCTGATCGGCCAGGGGCTGTCGGGCAAGACCCTGGGCCTGATCGGTTTCGGCCGGATCGCGCAGGCGACGGCGGCCAAGGCGAAGGGGCTGGGAATGCGGATCCGCTATGCCAGCCGCTCCGCCGCCCCGCCCGAGGTGGAGCAGGCCCTGGAGGCGACGCGCGCGGCATCGCCGCAGGCGCTGGCCGGTGAATGCGATGTCCTGTCGCTTCACGTGCCAGGCGGCGAGGGGACGCGGCATATGGTCGATACCGACCTGCTTTCGCGGATGCGGCCGCATGCCATCGTCGTGAACACCGCGCGTGGACCGGTCATCGATGAAGAGGCGCTGGCGGATGCCTTGACCCGCGGTGTGATCGGCGGCGTCGGGCTGGACGTCTATGAGCGCGAGCCGGTCATCCATCCCGCCCTGTTGGCGCACCCCCGCGCGGTCCTGTTGCCGCATCTGGGCAGCGCGACGATCGAGGCGCGCACCGCCATGGGCCTGCGCGCGGCGGACAGTCTGGCGGCGTTCCTGCGCGGCGAGGAGCCTGCCGATCGTGTCGCCTGAAGCGGCGATCGCCGGGCTGATCGCGGAACGGCTGGCCGAGAGGCGGGTGGACGATCCGCCGCTCGTCCTGGGCCTGTGCGGCGCGCAGGGGAGCGGCAAGTCGACCGTCGCGGCGAGGCTGGCCGAGCGGTTCGCTGGCAGCGCGATCCTGTCGCTGGACGATCTGTACCTTACCCGCGCCGAACGCCAGCGGCTGGCGCGCGAGACCCATCCCCTGTTCGCCACGCGCGGTGTGCCGGGTACGCATGACGTGGCGTTGGGGATCGCGACATTGGCCGCCATCGCGCGAGGGGAAGCGGCGCCGCTGCCGCGTTTCGACAAGGCGATCGACGATCGTGCGCCCATGAGCACATGGCCGAACGCGCCCGAACACTGCGAACTGGTCATTTTCGAGGGCTGGTGCGTCGGCGCCCGGCCGGAAGCGGAGGAGGCGCTGGCCGCGCCGCTCAACCGATTGGAGGTGGATGAGGATAACGACGGCATATGGCGTCGTTATGCGAACGCCGCGCTCGCGACCGACTATCCGGCGCTGTTCGATCGTCTCGACATGCTGGTGCTGATGATGCCCCCCGACTGGCCGACGGTGCTGCGCTGGCGCACCCAGCAGGAGGATGCGCTGCGCCGGGCGAGGGGAGACGGGACGGGTGTGATGAACGACGCCCAACTGGCCCGCTTCGTCAGCCATTATGAGCGGCTGACCCGCCATATCTGGGCGGAGATGCCCGACCGGGCCGATCTGTGTCTGCGGCTGGACCAGGATCGCGGCTTGGCAAGCTGGTCCGTCCGCGATGGCCGACGCCTCGACGAAAAATGGCCCGGTGCGTGAACACCGGGCCAGTGGGGGAAACGGGAAGAGGGATCAGAACGAAGCGCGGACACCGAAGTTGAAGCGCGTTCCGAAATTCTGGATGTTCTTCACCCGCTCTTCGAGGACCGAATAGTCGAAGATGTAGGAGTTGGTCAGATTGACTCCCTGGACATAGACCTGGAACGCAGGCGTGATGTCGTAGGAGGCGCTGAAGTCCAACTGGCCATAAGCGCGACGGTTTTCCGGCTGGCCATAGTCGCTCAGGCAGCTACGCAGGAAGGAGGAGCGCCAGTTGTACGACGCGCGCGCCTGGATGCCGTATTTCTGATAGAACAGGCTGCCATTGGCCGAGTGCGGCGACAGGCCGTTATAACCGCAGGCGCTGTTGGTATTGGCTGCGCGCTTCGCGGTGTCGCTGACATAGGTATAGTTGCCCGCGATACCGAAGCCGCCGAAGAAGCCCGAGCTGATCCGGTCGGCGGTCAGCTGTGCGCCCACTTCGACGCCCGCGACCGATCCGGTCGCGCCGTTGCGGGTGCGGGTATCCTGGAAAGTATATTGGCCGATCTGGATCGGAAGGGTCTGCTGCTCGAGGAAGTCCGAGAACTCCTTGTAGAAGCCCGCCAGGCTGACATAACTGATGTCCGAGATATAAAATTCATAGGACAGGTCGTAATTGGTCGACTTGAACGGGCGCAGCGTCGGATTGCCGCCGCCCGAGGTCGCCGCCGTGACGCGGCCATTGTAGAAATTGTTGACGCCCAGATCGGTCAGCGTCGGCCGGGTGATCGTCTGCGAAAAGGCGCCGCGCAGCAGCATCCGGTCGGTCAGGTCGTATCGGACGTTCGCCGAGGGCAGGAAGTTGCGATAATGATTGCGGACGCTGACCGCCGTCGGGTTGCCGAGCGGGATGTTCAGATTGTCGTCGCCTGGGTTGACGAAGATGCCGAGGATCGGCTGGGTGAAGCCGCTCGACACCACCGAGGTGTCGGTGACGCGGAAGCCGACATTGCCCGACCAGCGCGGCCCGCCGAGCCCGACATTGATATAGCCCGCCCAGACCTTTTCGACCACGTCGAGCAACTGGCCCGGACGATCGCGAAGCCCGAACGGGCCCCCCGGCAAAGCCAGTTGCTGCGCCGCGACCGCCGCCTGCTCCGCCGCTGTGCGCCCCTGGCGTGCGAGCGCCAGTACCGAGGGCTGCGATAGATAGGCGAGCACCGCGGCGGGGTCGAAGGTCAGGAAGTTGACCGGCGCCTTGTCGCTGCCGGAAATCTTGGGGAGATAGTTGTTCAGGGTATAGGGCGACAGCAGGTTGGCCGGGACCGGAATGTCGTATCCGCAATAGGTGCAGACCGTGTCCTCGTTATTGGCGTTGGTCTGCGTCTTGTGCCGCCGGTTGAAGGCTGCGCCGAACAGGATCGACTTGACGGGGCCCTCATCCTGATTGCGGTAGTCGCCGTCGAAGTGGAATTCAGTGCCCCGGTCGCGAACCCGGCCTTCGCCCACCGAGCTGTAATGCGCCCGCATCAGGGACGGGTCGGTCACGTTGCCCAGATTGCTGATGATCGGCATGGTCACGCCGGGCAGCAGGTCGAAGCGCGGTGCGCTCTGCGCCAGTGCGCCGACGACGATGAAGGCGCCCGGCGTGCGGTTCTTCGCCTGAGTGGTCGAGGCGTCGAACTTCAGGTCGAGATTGTCCGCGACGCTCCACTTCAGGTTGCTGCCGATCTGGTAGCTGTTGCTGAAACGGTTGCCATAGGTCGAGGCATTGTCGTTCTGGGAGACCGTCACGCGCTGGTCACCCAGCGCCGGATCGGTCAGCGCGGGGTTGGCGGCCAGGAACTGCGTGCCGGGCCGGTTGAAGCCGTTGACCGTGCCGTTGCTGTTGGCGGTCAGGCCGATGAAGCGGGGCGTGAAGAACGGGCCGAAATAATGGCCGTTGCTCATCACGTTGAACTTTGAATAGAGCCCGTCGACGGTCAGCAGCAGGCGGTCGCTCAGCTTGGCCTGGAAGGTCGACGCGACGTTCAGGCGCTCGCGGCTTTCGTCATAGTGATAGAAGGCGGAGTCGCGCGGCGTAAAGATGTTGGCGGGGCTGTTGATCAACGCGCCCGCGGTCAGGCCCGCCGAGCTGGGTGTCCCGTTGATGAGGCCCTGGGAGCCAGGCAGCCAGCCATGGATGGCGAACTGGTCGAAGGCGCTGTAGCGCTTGGTATAGGACGCCGCGACGACCAGGCCGATCGTCTTGTCCTTGTTGGCGAAGGATGCGGTGCCGGAGAAGTCCGGGCTCGTCTTCTTGGCGAGCGTGTCATACATGCCGCCTGCCGACAGGGTCAGGTGTGCGCCCGTCTTGCCGTCCAGCGGCTTGGCGGTGATGATGTTGACGGTCGCGCCGATGCCGCCTTCCTGTAGCTGTGGTACCGTACTCTTGTAGATCTCGGTCCGCTGGATCATGTTCGGCGACAGCACGTCGAACGAGAATTCGCGGCCCGGATTGTCGGTGGCCATGACGCGGCCGTTGACCAGCACGGTGTTGAACTGCGGGCCCAGGCCGCGAACGGTGATGAACTGGCCTTCGCCGCCGCTGCGGTCGATCGCGACGCCGGTCACGCGCTGGAGCGAGTCGGCGATGTTGACGTCGGGGAACTTGCCGACATCCTCCGCCGACACCGCATCGACGATCTGCGACGCATTGCGCTTGATCGCGGCGGAGGATTTCAGGCTGGCGCGGATGCCGGTGACGATGATGTCGCCGCTGCTGGGCGCATCGGCCGACGCGGTGTCGTCACTTTGCGAGTCCGTACTATCCTGTACGGCGGCGGTCGGTGTGGTCTGCGCAAATAGCGTGCCCGGCAGAGCGATGCTGGCGACGGCGCACAGCAGATAGGCCCTTTTCATATCCCCTCCTTTTCGCCGCAATCGATTCGATCGTCAGCTTATGTGCAAGTTTGATTTCACTGGTGCGAACAGTCAATTAAAATATGGACGTGATATTTCAGAAAATCATTTTCGGTGTTTTGGGATTGACCGTCACGGCTGATTAGCCGCAAGAATGCTGCGTTCGCCATGCATATGCGTCTTGGAACACAAGAAATAGCGTGTTTGATATTTCAGGAGGGGATATGAAGGCGAACAGGATCGCGGACTATCGCGTGACCAGGCTTCAGTTCCGACGTGATCGCAAGGTCGGCGACTCGCAGGTCGGCGCGACCCAGGCCAATATCGTCGCCCTCGAACTGATCGACGAGGCGGGGCGCGTGGGCCTGGGCTTCGTGCAGGTGCTGTTCCAGCCGCTGCTGCCGGAAGCGACCATCGCCTGGGCCTTCGGACAGGAGGTCTTTCCCATGCTGGAAGGGCAGGAAGCCGGGGCGCTGGCTTTGCGCGTCGGGCGACCGCGCGGCGGCAATGTGCGCAGGATGCTGGTGCCGTTCGAGGAGGCGATCCAGCATGCGGTATGGGACCTGTTCGCGCAAAGCAGCGGCCTGCCGCTCTGGAAATTGCTGGGGGCGCAACGCGACTCGGTGCCGGTCTATGCCAGTGGCCTCGACTTTCATCTGTCGGATCATGATTTCACGGAATTGTTCGGTCGGGCCGCGCAGGCGGGTTATCGGGGATATAAGATCAAGGTCGGCCACCCGGAGATCGAACGGGACCTGCACCGCCTGGACCTGTTGAAAAAAGCGACCGGCGATGACGGGCGGCCGGTGATGATCGACGCCAACGAGGCCTGGACCGCCGCCGAGACCCGCGCCGCGCTCGCCCTGTTTGAGCGGGCGGGGCACCGCATCTACTGGATCGAGGACCCGATCCCGCGCGACGATTTCGACGGGCTGCGGCGGTTGCGGCTCGCCTGTCCCGACACCCGCGTCAACAGCGGCGAGTATCTGGACCTGTCGGGCAAGCGCAAGCTGCTCCAGGCCGAGGCGTGCGACATGCTGAACGTCCATGGCCAGGTCAGCGACGTGATGCGCGCCGGCTGGCTTGCGGGCGAGCACAATGTCGAGGTGACCTTCGGCAACAGCTTCCTGGAAATCGGCGTCAACATGGCGCTGGCGCTGCCGGGCGTACGGTGGCTGGAATATAGTTTCCAGAATTTCGAGCATCTGGTCGAGGAGCCCTATGCGATCCGCGATGGCCTGATCCATGGGCATGACCGCCCCGGCCATGGCCTGCGGTTGAGCGAGGCGGTGCGGACCCGGTATCGCACACCCGATCCGCTGGACGAGGCGGCGCTGCCGCCCGCGCCGCGCTGGGAACGCCCGGCATGAGCGTCGGGCTGACCCCGTCGCTCGAAGAGGCCGCCGCCGTGGTCGCGGCGGCGACCGACGACGCGGCGGGGCCGACGCCTTTCGTGACGGGCCGCCGCAAATGGGTGCTGCTGGTGTCGCTGGGCATCGTGTTCTTCACGCTGCTCACCCTGTACGCATCCTGTCTGGGCGTGCTGCTGCCCAACCAGATCCAGAATATCGATCCGGCGGGCAAGGCGAAGACGCTGGGCATCATCTATGCCATCACCTCGGTCTTCAGCACGTTGACGACGCCGATCGCGGGGGCGCTGTCGGACCGGACACGCAGTCGGTTCGGGCGGCGCACGCCCTGGATCGTCATCGGTGCGACCATCGGCGGGGTGGCGATCATCCTGACGCCTTATGGCGGCGGGCTGGTGGGGATCACCGCGATCTGGCTGGTGTCGGTCGTTACCCTCAATTCGATGCAGCCCGCGATCACGACATTGGTGGCCGACCGCTTTCCGCCCGAGGAACGGGGACTCGCATCGGGCGTCGTCGGCGGCGCGATGACGGCGGGGGTGTCGTTCGGCACCTTCTTCGCAGGGACGCTGGCGAGCCGGATCCCGCTGGCCTACGGCATCGTCGGCTCCGCGATCATCGTCGTGTGCCTGGCGTTCGTGGTGATCAATCCGGAACCGCGTGTCGCCCTGCCGCCCGCCACGCCGCTGAAGCTGGGGGCGTTCCTGAAAGGCTTCTGGATTTCCCCGCGCGAGCATCCCGACTTCGCCTGGGCGTTCCTGGGCCGGTTCGCCATCTATATGGGCTATCAGGCGATCCTGACCTATCTGCTCTATATCCTGCAGGACCATATCGGGATGAGCCAGGCGAGCGCGAACCGGATGATCGCCAGCATGTCGATCATCACCTTCGTGGCGCTGGTCGTCTCGGGTCTGGGCTCGGGCGTGCTGTCCGATCGACTGGGACGGCGAAAGCCGCTAGTCTTCCTCGCCAGCCTCGTCATGGCGGCGGCGGTGGCCATGCCGCTGATCGTGCCGACGGCGCAGGGCATGTTCGCCTATGCCGTGCTGATCGGCCTGGGATATGGCGCGTTCATGTCGGTCGACCTGGCGCTGATGACGCAGGTGCTGCCCAAGCCCAAGCCGGGTGCGGAGGATGCGACCGGCAAGGATCTGGGCATCCTGACCACCGCCGTCAACGTGCCCCAGATCCTCAGCCCGGTGATGGCCGCCGCACTGCTGTCCTCGACGGGCAACAACTATACCGTGTTGTTCGTGGTGTCGGGTGTCTTCGTGCTGGTCGGCTCGTTCCTGGTCCTGCCGATCCGGTCGGTCCGCTGAGATGACGTCGATCGCAGGCCAGGTGCCGCCTTTTCCCGAACCTTCGGCAGGAGATACCCCATGACATCGCGTTTCGCCGGAGCCGGGCTCCTGCTGCTGTCCACGCCTCTAGTCGCGGCGGCCCAGCAATTGCCGCCCGCACCCGCCATTCCATCGGCGCAGGCGGCGGGGATACCCAATTCGCACGAGTCCTTCAGCGCGATCTCGCTGCCCGTGCCGCCCGCCGCCATTCCCGTCATCCTGCGAGTATCGCCGCAGGGCGACGATGCGGGTGACGGATCGGCGGCGCACCCGTTCCGCACGCTGGAGCGCGCACAGCAGGCGGTGCGGCGGATCAACGCCGATCACGACGTCACGGTCGAACTGGCGGACGGGGTCTATGCCTTGGCCGCGCCTTTGCGCTTCACGGCGGCGGATGGCGGGCAGGGCGGGCATGTCGTCCGCTGGACGGCGGCGGCGGGAGCGCGGCCCGTGCTGTCGGGCGGCATGGCGGTCGGTGGCTGGACGCTCGCCGACCGGGCGCGGGATATCTGGGTGGCGGAGGTGCCGCGCGGCCTCGACCCGCGCCAGCTTTGGGTGGCGGGCCGGATGGCGCAGCGCGCGCATGTCCCGATCCCCCGAAGCGCTGTCGCCTTCACCGCCACGGGCATGACCATCGTCGATCCGGCCTGGCGCTTTCTGGCGAGCCTGCCCGATCAATCGCGTATCGAGGTCGAGCAGACCGGCTTCTTCACCGATCGCCGCGCGGTGGTCGATGGAATCGAGGGCGATACGATCCGGATGCAACAGCCCGGCTGGCGCAACAATCTCATCGGCTATGACACGCTCGCCCGGACGCTGGCGGGGGACAAGGGGCGGCTGTTCCTGGTCAACTCGCTCGCCTTCCTGCGCGAGGGCGGGCAGTGGTTCGTCGATTCGGCGGCGGGCAAGCTCTATTACAAGCCGCTGCCGGGCGAGGATATGGCGCGGATCGCGGTCGTGCTGCCCCGGCTGGAATCGCTGGTGTCGATCGCGGGCAGCTATGACCGCCCCGTGACCGACCTGGCGTTCGACGGGCTGGCGTTCCGCCACACCAGCTGGCTCGCCCCCTCAGGGGCGGAGGGCTATGCCAGCCAGCAGAGCGGCTCCTATCTGGCGGGATGGATACCGGGTTTCCCGGAGGACCCGATCCGCGATTGCAGCTGGGGATGCTGGGCGTTCGAGACGATGCGCAACCGCTGGCGCCAGCAGCCCGCCGCCGTGCAGGTCGCGGCGGCGGTGCGCGTGACCTTCGACCGTGCCGAGTTCACCCAATTGGGGCAGGTGGCGCTGGGCATCGGCAACAATCCGGAGGCCAATGACAGCGGCGTCGGATATGGCGCGGCGGGCGTCGAGGTGCGCCGCAGCCGCTTCGGCCAGCTTGCGGGCGGCGCGATCATGGTCGGCGGCATCCTGCCCGATGCGCATCATCCGCCCCGCCCCGAAATGGGCGTGCGCAATGTCGTCATCGCCGACAATCGCATCGAAACCGTGTCGCAGGATTACAAGGAACAGGCCGCGATCCTGGTCACCTATGCGGCGGGAACGGTCGTCACGCATAACGACGTGTCCGATGCGCCCTATGACGGGATCGACATCGGCTGGGGCTGGGGCGTCAACGATCCGGGCGGCAGCGGCGCCTATCGCACCCGGACGCGCGGCTATTACGACCAGCCCGGCAACATCGTGTACGACACGCCGACGATCCTGCGCGACACGGTGGTGCTCGGCAACCGGGTGCACAAGGTCAAGCAGTGGTTCGCCGATGGCGGCGCCATCTATCACCTGTCCGCCGATCCGGGCGCGCTGATCGCGGAGAATTACGTCTATGACGTGCCCGGCGGCATCGGCCTCTATCTCGACGAAGGGTCGCGCTATGTCACGGTCCGCCAGAATGTCATCCAGGGGGTGGGCGTGTGGCTGAACGCGAACACCATGGACGGCTATCGCCCGCACCGCACCACGCTGGACAATGTCGCGACGGGCAACTGGTATGACGGCGGCCGCCTGAACGGGTCCTGGGACGCCTATATGAACAACCGGCTGATCGACAATGTGAAGGTCGCACCCGGCCAGTGGTCCGGCCCGGCCCGCGCGGTGATCGATGCATCGGGCCCGCGCCCGGACAAGCCGCGATGAGTCCTCCCGCGGAATATCAACCGGTTGCAGCCGGTGGCGAGGGCCGTCGCAAAGCGGTAGGGGGCAAGGCCATGAACAAGACCGTCTCCGCCAAACGCCCGCGCACCCGATCCGCCAAGGCCAAGGAACCGACGGACTCCGGTCGCCGTCTGGGGGAGATGGCCTATCGCCGCATCCTGGAAGGGCTGTTCGACCGGCGCATTTCGGCGGGATCGTTCATCTCGCAGGGCGAGTTGATGCAGCTGCTCGACCTGCCCGTCCAGCCGCTGCGCGATGCGCTGCGCGTGCTGGAGACCGAGGGCATTTTGAAGATCCATGCCCGATCGGGCATCGAGTTCCTGAAGGCCGATCTGGAGCTGGCGCGCTCCACCTATCAGTTCCGCTCGATCATCGAGAGGTCGGCGGCGCGCACCTATGCCGAAACCGCCGAGACGGGCGAGATCGCGCAACTGATCGCCGACCACCGCGCGCTGCTCGAAAGGCTGCAAGACGGCGCGTCGGTGGAGAGCACGGCGGAGGAGATGGAGTCGCTGGAACAGCGTTTTCACGGCAGCATCATCGCATCGTTGCGCAACCCGATGATCGAGACGACGGCGCGGCGGCTGAAGAACTATGTCGCGGTGATCCGGCTCGACCTGACCGCGACGCCGCCGCGCATGATCCGCACCATCCGCGAGCATCTGGATGTGCTGGAGGCGTGCCTGGCGCGCGATCCGGCGGCGGCGGAGGCGGCGCTCACCCATCATTTCCAGGCGGCGTTGCAGCGCATTCTCGGCATGGTGTGACCAAATGTCGGGAAGGCCGCCGGTCGGCGGGTGCTTTTACCATTTGGTCCGCAGCGTCAGGCCATAGGTCCGGGGATCGCCCAGCGTCCCCGAGATCGCACCCGTGTTGTTGGCCGCCAGCGACAGATAATAGGTCGAGTCCGTCACGTTCCGGCCCCAGAACTGAATGTCATAGCGACCGTCCAGCGACCGGATGCCGAACCGCAGGTTGAGCAGCTCATAGCCCGGAATGTTGGAATGGCGGCTGAGGCTGGCGGTGCTGTTGCTACCCGAGCGATAGCTATAGTCCGACCCGGCATAAAGCTCCGCCTCATGACCGAAATTCACGCCCAGCGGCGCGCGGACCTCTCCACCGGCGGAGGCGGCCCAGCGCGAGACGCCGGGCAGGCGCTGTCCGCTCAGGTCGCAGAGCGTCCGCCCGGTGATCTCGATGGGGCAGGGGGCGTTGGCGTAGGAGATGTAGCGCGCATCGTCATAGGTGCCCGATCCGTACAGCGTCAGCCAGCGGGTCGGCGTGGCGCGGACATCGGCCTCGATCCCGCGCGTGCGGACCTTGGCGGCATTGGTGAAGAAGCTGACCCCGTTCCGCTCCACGTCGATGATGGTGGTCTGGTAATCCTTCACATCGGTCCAGAAGGCCGCGACGTTCGCGGTGATGCGCCCGTCCGCCCATGTGGTCTTGGCCCCGACCTCATAGCTGTCGATCGTCTCGGGGCGGATCACGGGGTTGGCGGCGAACTGGCCGGTGGTGGTGATGTTGGCGAGGTTCAGGCCGCCGAACTTGTTGCCCCGGGCATAGGTGGCATAGGCCAGGATCGGCGCGGCGACCTTCCACGACAGGGTCGCCTGCCCCGATAGCCGTCCTGCCTCGGTCCGGGCTTCGTAATAATTGGCGACGCCGTAGCGGGCCCGGATGGCCTGCGCCGCGGTCTGCTGCGCCGCCGTCAGTCCGGCGAGCGACGCGCCCGTCGCCGTCTGGTCGAAATAGCCGGACTTGGTTTCATAGGTATAGCGAAGGCCGGTGGTCAGATCGACCGCGTCGGTGATGTGCCAGATGGTCTGGGCGAAGGCGGCATAGCTGTCGGTGACGGGCCGTGAATGGCTGACGACGTTATAGCCGTTCAGTGCCGCCGCCCCGACCGCCGCGTTGGTGGTCGGGGGCAGGAACCAGTCGGCGGCGCGGGTGCCATAGCGGTTGACCGACTCCGCCTCGATCGACTGGTAGAGATAATAGAGCCCTGCGACATAATCGACCCGGCGGTTCCCGTTGGAGGCGATGCGCAGTTCCTGGCTGACCTGGCGCTGCTCGTTGCTCTGGTGGAAGTCCGCGCCCGCGTCCAGGCTGGTGCCGTCGCCGTCATTGTGCGGATACCAGTTCCAGGCGCGATAGGCGGTGACCGAGGTCAGCGTCGCGGGGCCGATATCCCAATCGGTGGTGACGTTCACCCCGTGCTGGTTCATCCGGTAGCGCGGGTTGGCGTCGGTGTCGGTCGTCCGAAGCGCGGGATCGGCGGCGACGGGGCTGTATCCCAATCGGGTGGCGCGGTCGTAATAATTGTTCGGGAACAGCGTGCCGTTGTCATAATTCCGGATCGCACCGAGCAGGATGCTACCCGCCGTGAAACTGTTCTGCCGCCCCCAATCGCCGATGATCCGCAAGCTGAGGGTATCGGTCGGCTTGTAGAGCAACTGACCGCGCAGGTTGAGGTCGTGGAAGTCCTGCCCATAGCGCCCGTCGAAGCGATTGCGGGTAAAGCCGTCGCGGTCGGTCTTCGACACGAACAAACGCGCCGCCACCGTGTCGGTGAGCGGCCCCGAGACATAGGCGTGAAGCTGTCGGAAATCATAATTGCCCAGGCTGGCATCGCCGCCCGCCTGCCAGTCGAAAGTCGGCTGTTTCGTCGTCACGACCACGGCCCCCGCCGAGGTGTTCTTGCCGAACAACGTGCCCTGTGGCCCGCGCAGCACCTCGATACGCTCCAGATCGGCGAGGTCGAACACCGTCTGGCCGGGGCGCGCCAGATACACGCCGTCCAGATAGACGCCGACCGCCGGTTCCAGCCCGTCATTATAGACCGCGACATTGTTGCCCAGGCCGCGAATGTTGATGCTGGTGTTGCGCGGATTGGTGTTGGTGACGACCAGGCTGGGGGTCAGTTGCTGAAGGTCGCGCAGGTTGAAGGTGCGGGTGGATTCGATCTGCGCCGATCCGAAGGCGTTGATCGCGATCGGCACGTCCTGGCTCTTCTCGGTCCGGCGGCGTGCGGTGACCAGGATATCGTCGGACTGGGCCACCGGTTCTGCGACCGAACCTGGTTCATCGACTGTGCCGGGCGCGACCAGCGCCTGCTGCGCCAGCGCGGGTGTCGTCAGGATCATCGCGCCCGCCAGCAGGGCTGCACGGCGACCAAGAGCGTTCGGTATCGGCATCAACAAGTCCTCGGACGGTGGCAGGGAGCGCGGCAGGCGCCGCCCGCATAGGGCTATGAATGTCGTTGTCCGAAGCGAACGAAGTAATTCCTATCGGATTAGTAGAGAATGTTCATTGTCCCCCGGCCGCTGCCGGCTATGCCAGGCGTGCAGCCGCGTGAGCGGCCCGAAAGGGGAAGAATATGATCGGCGGAAAATTCCTGGCAGCAGCCCTCCCGGCCTTGATCCTGGCCACGCCGCTTCTGGCGGAACCGGTGCGCGGCAGCCCGGCGGAGACGGCTCCGCAACAGGCGGCCAAGGACGCGCCCAACTTCCTGGTCATCGTCGCGGACGATCTCGGCTGGTCCGATCTGGGCGCGTTCGGCGGTGAGATCGCGACCCCCAATCTGGATGCGCTGGCGCTCTCGGGCGTGCGCTTCACCGGCTTCCACACCGCGCCGACCTGTTCGCCGACCCGCTCGATGCTGATGAGCGGGGTCGACAATCACGAGGCGGGGCTCGGCACCATGGCGGAGTTGCTGGGCCCGGCGACGCGCGGGCAGCCGGGCTATGAGGGGTATTTGAACGACCGGGTCGCTTCGATCGCCGAGCTATTGCGGGCCGGCGGCTATGCCACGCTGATGGCAGGCAAATGGCATCTGGGCCTGACTCCCGACCGCGAGCCCGCCGCGCGGGGGTTCGAGCATAGCTTCGCGCTGCTCCAAGGCCTGTCCAACCATTTCGGCGCGGACCAGAACGAGGCCTGGACCAAGGCCGAACTCGCCCCCAGCTACCGCGACGACGGCAAGCCCGCGGCCTTACCCAAGGGGGCCTATTCGGCAGATTATTTCGCCGACCGCCTGATCGGCTATCTCGACGCTTCAGCGAAGGCGGGGGACAAAAGGCCGTTCTTCGCCTATCTGCCCTTCACCACGCCGCACTGGCCGCTTCAGGCCCCGGCGGAGACGATCGCCAAATATAAGGGGCGGTACGATGCGGGCTATGAGGCGCTGCGGGCCGAGCGGCTCGCGCGGCAAAAGGCGCTGGGTCTGGTCCCCGCCGATGCGGTGGCGCATTCGGTCGAGCTGGCCCGTCCCTGGGCGTCGCTGAGCCCCGAGGAGCGTGCGGTCGAGGCGCGCAAGATGGAGGTCTATGCCGCGATGGTCGACCGGATGGACCAGAATGTCGGTCGTGTCATCGCCGCGTTGAAGGCGCAAGGGCGGCTCGACAACACGGTCATCCTGTTCTTCGCCGACAACGGCCCCGAGGGCAACGAGATCAAGGCACCCAGTCCTCGGTTCAAGGTCGGCTCGCCCGATGCGGCGCTACCGCCCGCCGAGGCGCTGGGCATCGACAACAGCCTGGACAATATCGGCAAACCGACCAGCTATGTCGGCTATGGCCCCGGTTGGGCCCAGGCCAACTCGGTGCCGTCCTGGCTGGTCAAGGGCTATACGACCGAAGGAGGAATCCGCGTCAGCGCCTTCGCCGCCGGGCGCGGGGTGAAGGGCGGCGGGCGGATCGCCAATGCCAATCTGGACGTGCGCGACGTCGCGCCGACGTTGCTCGACTATGCGGGGCTTCGCCAGCCCGGCACGTTCGCGGGCCATCCGATCCTGCCGCATGAAGGGCATAGCCTGCGCCCCGTTCTCGCCGCCGACGCGAACGGCGTGCGCTCCGCCGACGAGACGCTGGGTTACGAGCTGTTCTTCCGCCGGGCGCTGCGCAAGGGGGAGTGGAAGGTCGTCTTCCTGCCCGCCCCGACCAACAATTATACGCGCGGCGGCGTCAGCACCGGGCGTTGGCAGTTGTTCAACGTGGCAGCAGACCCGGGCGAAACCAAGGACCTTGCCGCCGCCGAACCCAGGCGGCTGGCCGAGCTGGTCGGCGCGTATGAACGCTATGCCCAGGCGAAGGGCGTGGTGCCGCTCCCCGCCGATGCGCAGGCACCCGCACCGGCGGCGCGGCCATGAGGATCGCGGCGGCGCTGCTACTGAGCCTGGCGGCCAGCGTGACGCTGGGCGCGCGGGCGGCCGAGCCGGTGCGGCGCTGCATCGCGCGGGATGGGATCGTGACCGTTGCGGCGGGCACGGTGCTGCTGGGGGAGGATGGCACGGATCGGCCGGGGCGGGCGGTGCATGTCGCGGCGTTCCGCATCGATGCGCATGAGGTGACCAACCGCCAGTTCGCGGCCTTCGTCGCGGCGACCGGCCATCGCACCCGCGCCGAGCGGGAAGGGGCCTCGGCGCTGTTCGTCGCGCCGACCCAGCCGGTGTCGCTCGACGATGCGTCACGCTGGTGGCGCTGGACCAAGGGGGCGGACTGGCGGCATCCTAATGGGCCGGGCAGTGACCTGACAGGGCGCGCGGACGAGCCGGTCGTCCATGTCGACCGCGACGATGCCGCCGCCTATGCGCGTTGGGCAGGCGGCGCGCTACCCAGTACCGAGCAATGGGAACGGGCGGCACGCGGCAACCAGAATGCCGCTCGCGATCCGGTCGAATGGGCCTTCGACCATGGCAAGCCCCGCGCCAATGTCTGGGAGGGGGTGTTTCCGATTCGCGACACCGCCGATGACGGCTATGCGGGGATCGCGCCGGTCGGTTGTTTCGAGGCGAACGACCTGGGGCTCTACGACATGGTCGGCAATGTCTGGGAATGGGTGGCGGGCGACGGGCAGGTCGGGCTGGTCAAGGGCGGCAGCTATCTGTGCGCGATGAGCTATTGCGCCAATTTCCGACCCGCCGCCTATCAGGCGCAGGAGCGCGACCTGCCGACATCGCATATCGGGTTTCGCGTGGCCTATCCCGCAGGACCCGATCGGCGGCTGGACCGACGGGGATAGCCGCTTCCTACCTGCAAGTGCGACCATGGCCGCACTTGCGGGGATCGGCCGATGCTATTTCCGGGCGAACTTCCCCGCCGCCGCATCCTGCCTCAGCCGGGCGATCGCCTGCCTGGTCCGTTCGAGTGCGGCGTCCAGCTTGGCTTCGTCGCTCAACTGGTACGGCTTCTGTTCGATGAGCGAGCGCAGTCGGCCCTTCATGTCCGCCACGTCCCATTCCCCGCTGCGGGGACGCGCCCGCTTGCCCGCCTTGATGCCGATCCGGTGCAGGCCTTCCTTGATCGCGCCCTTGATGATGCGGAGCGAGGTGGAGTGTTTGGGCGCATAGACGTCGCGCACCGAATGGAACGTCATCGCCATGCCCAGCGACGCCGCCCAATCGCACCATTTGGAGGTTTCGAAGCCGGGTGCGATCCCCACCGCGATCCAGGGCGTGCGGAACGCGTCGGCAACGATCGCGCCGTGCATCGCCTCGGTGATCAGGCCCTCCAGGCGTCCGATGCGCCGCACCGTCCCCTTCGCCTCGTCGCGCGGATTGATGAACTCCAGTCCGAGTTCCCTGGTCGTCTTTTCCCAGTCCCAGTGATCCAGGCTCCAGATATGCGGCATGAAGCCGATGCCCCGCCGGGGCCCCAGATCGGAAAATTCGGGAAAGTCGCGCAGCAGCATCGCCGGGTCGGTCAGCACGGTTTCCTGGCCCAGCCCCGAATAGGCGGCGGTCAGGGGTCCCCGGACGCCATAGATATGCCACTTGTCATCGAGATGGGGCGGACCGCCGGCCTTGCCGCCGCCGCTGCCGATCACGATCTTCTGGCTGTCGGCGGGCAACTGGTCGGTGAACCAGCGGCTGAATATCGTGCCCATGCCCAGCAAAATCGTCGAATCGTCATCGTCGAGCAGACCCGGGGCCACTTCGTCCCAGAACCACTCGTTCAGATCGTCGCCGAAGTTGCCGTGCGATCCGGGTCGTGAATATTCCAGCTTCATATCGGCCCCTTATGGTTGATGGCTTTGTCGTCAGCAGATGATGAACGGGCGTGCGGATTTCGGACGATGCGGTGTCCAACGTGAAACCCCGGAGCCTCTTGGCCTCTCGTCATATGCCGTAAACCGCATTTGCGGCGAATGGGCGTCTTGTCGCCGCTGAAAGCCGGATGCGCAAGGGCTTGGACCCGGGTCGGTCGCTACGACCGCGTCGCAGATGACCGATTCCGGGACTATGCGCGATCCGCCGGATCGTCCGCCGAAAGGGGGGAATTACTCCATGACCGACAACAGGTCGTCGACGCTGCCGGTCGCGAACGCGGTATATTGGTCCCCGATCGCATAGGGCAGCAGGATGCGGCGTTTGTGGAGCAGCGCGCCGCAGCTATAGGTGACATTGGGGACATAGCCGCCCCGCTGTTCGGCGGAGGGGAAGAGGAGGGGCGAGTGGGTCCGGCCCAGCACCTTGGTCGGGTTGTCCTTGTCGAGCAGGCAGGCACCGACGCAATAGCCCCGGATCATGCCGACGCCGTGGGTGAAGACCAGCCAGCCCTCATCGATCTCGATCGGCGAGCCGCAATTGCCGATCTGCACGAATTCCCACGGATATTTGGGACCCATGATGCGCATCCCTTCGTCCCAGATGTGCAGGTCGTCGGAATAGAGCAGCCACAGGTTCACATTGTCCTGCCGCCCGATCATCGCGAAGCGGTCGCCGATCCGGCGGGGGAACAGCGCCATGCCCTTATATGCCGACAAGGCCCCGGCCAGGGCGCGCATCTCGAAACGCTGCTGGTTGATGCCGCGCAACATCTCCGACCGGGCGACATTGCCGTCGAACGCGGTGTAGGTGCCGATCACGCTCTCCACCCCGTCATGGTCGGTGAAACGCACCAGCCGCAGATCCTCGACGCCCTGGCGCTGGCTGGGCAGGATGGGGAAGATCACCGTCTCGGACACGTCCTCGCTGTCGTCGGCGAGCATCCGGACCCAGCCGCCCTCATTGCTCTCGATCCGCGGCGGCACGCCTTGCGGGCTCGGCGGATCGACGACCAGGCCGGTGCCGCCATCCCAACTGCCGGTGCGAAAGGTGACCGAGGAAATATGCCCTTCGCCGACGCCGCGCAGCGACAGGAGGAAGCGGATATCGTCGTCATCGGGGTCCTGATCCGGCACGGTCACGATGCTGGGGTTGAACAGGGCGGCGGATTCGAACGCATATTCCTGGCTGAAATAGGCGCCGAGCAGCAGCCGGTCGCGCTTTTCCCCCATGGCGATATCGCCCAGATCGTCCTTCACCTCGTCGAAGCGGCGGAGGAAGACGCCGTCGACGTTGCGATGCCTTTTCTCCATCGCCGCCTGTAGCAATTCCAGCATCCGGTCGCGCGTCTCAGCGTCCAGCGCCATGACGCGCCTCGCCACATCCTGCGCACGGGTCGGTTTGCGATCGAAGGCGGCCGGATAGCCGAAGCTGAACGGGCGAAGCACCGTGCGGGACGGATCGGGTTTGAGTTCGACGTCCAGTTTCGTGAAGACATCTGCGGCATTCATCGGCTTGGCCTCTCGTTCGACGGTCCCTCGCCGACGATAAAGTCCCGCCGGTCGATTTGATCCTCCGCGGGTCGTGAAACGGGTGAGGGGGGCGGCGCCGAGGGTGGGACCTTTTTCCCCTGGTCCGCACGGCTAGCCGAAAATGGACCGGTCGCTCAGACCTTCAGGATGATCCCGCGCCGGTCGAGCGCCCAGCCGAATGCGCAGCAGATGAGCGTATAGACGAGCGCGCAGAGCAGCGACCCGACCGGTCCCGGCGCGATCGCCTGGAACAACGTCTCGCCGACCCAGGTGTACAGACCCGTATCGGGCCGGACATGGATCAACTCCAGCGCGACGACCAGCAGTTCGGAAAAGAGATAGATGGCCAGCGGATTGCGTCCCAGCATCTGCAGGAAGGAGCGCCCGAAGCGGACGCCGCGCACCTCGACCAGCCATAGCGCCACGCCCAGCAGGATGAGGTCGATCCCGACCGTCAGCGCGACGAACGATCCGGTCCACAGCTTCTTGCCGATCGGCAGCACGGGCGACAGCAGCAGCGCGACGACGATCAGTCCCGCGCCGATCGCCGCCAGCCGCCCGACCGTCGCCATATGCTTGCCCCAGCGCTGGATGGCGAGGCCGGTCAGATAGCCCCCGATCACATTGGCGGTGGCGGGTAGCGTGCCGAGCAACCCCTCGGGATCGAAGCCGTGATCCTTGGTATAGAGATGCGCCGGGCCGATCAGCCACAGGTCGAACAAGGTGCCCGCATTCCGGTATCGCCCGAACGCCTCGCCCGCCGGGCTGAGCCCGACCAGGATCGCCCAGTGCGCGACGACCAGCCCGATCGCGACCCACAGCAAATGGCTGGGCCGCAGATAGCGTGCGCAGAGCGCCCCCAGCAGATAGCAAAGCGCGATGCGTTGCAGCACGCCGGTCAGGCGCGTGTCGGCGAAGGGCTTGGCGACCCAGCTTCCGTCCGCCTGATGGGTGACGAAGGGGAACCAGTACATCAGCACGCCGAGCAGGAAGATCAGCGCGGCCCGCTTGAACACCCGGCGCAGGAAGACGCCCTCCGGCATCGGCCGGGTGAGCGCGAAGCTCATCGCGTTGCCGACCGCGAACAGGAAGGTCGGAAAGATCAGGTCGGCCAGCGTGAAGCCGAACCATGGCGCATGCTGCAACTGGGTGAAGGCGCCGCCCGCGCCCGCCGTGTTGACGACGATCATCAGGAAGATGGTCGCGCCGCGAAACATGTCGAGCGAGGCGAAGCGCTCCGGCTTGGGCATGGTCGTCGTCACCGGTCGATCTCCGTCATCAGGGCGCGGGCTTCGGCCACCGGATCGGCGGGCGCGGCGGCCTTATAGGGGCGGGGATCGGCGACCCACGCCTTTTCCCAGTCGAGCAGCTTCGTGGTAAAGGCGACATCGTCGACGGGCCGCTTGGCCAGGGCGGCGGCGCGGGCTTCGGTCAGATAGCGGGTCCAGCGCGGCAGGTAATAGTCCGCATACATGCCCGCCCAGGCCTTGGACGCATAATCGCCCAGATGGCCGCGCCCGCCCCAGATCGTCACCTGCGCCTTGGCGTTCTGTTCATAGGCGGTCTTTTCGGCAGGGGTGTCGCCATAGGCCCGCGCATCGGCGATCCAACTGGCCAGGCTTTCCTGCTGTCCGCCGATCAGGTGATCGATGCGGAGCGCCAGCGCCTTCATCCGCGCCGTCGCCCGGTCCCCGGCGGCGACGTCTCCCTTTCGATAGGCGGCGACGGCGGCCTTGACGCTGTCGTCCAGCGACAGGCTAGCGGCATGGCGGGTCAGGTCGACCAGATCATAGCGATAGAGCGGGCTCTTGCCGTAAATGGGGGCGAGCTTCAGCAGCGCCGCGATCCCGGCGCGCAATTTCGCGCGGTCGCCGGGCGCGGTCGGATAGGTCGGCGCATCGGCGGCGGGGCGCTTGAAGAACAGATACGCACCCGCCCGCTCGTTCCACCAGCGCGGGGTCCAGTAGCGCACGTCATAGGCACCCGCGATCACGTCCTGCCACGCCGCGACCATCGCCGGATCGCTGCGCCCGTAGCGCGCGGCGGTGTAGCGGCTCAGCCAGGGCCCCAGCGCCATGTCGCCGCCCGGCCATGCGACGTCATAGGCATAGTCATAGACCAGGCTGTTGCTGTGCAGCCCTTCGGGGAACATGCCGAACCCGCGCACATTCCCTCGCGCCGGGTCGGTGAACAGCGCTGCCACGTCGCGGCGGTAGAAATCGGGCGCGCCATAGACCGGGTTGCTGCCGCCATAATTATGGACATAGCCATAGACCCAATTCTTGCCGTCGAAGCCGTTGGTGGTCTTCCAGATGCCGGGATAGCGGTCATTGCCGATGTCGAGGATCAGCATCTTCTCGTCGGGCACGTCCTTCAGGAAGGCGGCGATGGCGTCGGGCGTCCAGAATTTCTTGTCCGCGCCGAACAGCCAGCCCTGCATCACCCAGGTCGCACCCGGCGCGGCGGCGGCGATCGAGGCGTAGAGACGCTGGCCATAGGCCGCCAGCCGGGCGTCGCGAACCTCGCGGGGCAGCGCCGCCGCCTTGGTCGCGGCATCGAGTGCGGGGGTGTTGGCGGTCGCATCGCCGTAGGAGGCATGGGCGGTATCGCTGCCATCCTCGGCGATCGGCGGCACCATCTCGTTGAAGGCATCGGCCAGGTAATATTGCCCCGACCCATACTCGGCGGTGTAGAGTTCCAGGAACCGCTTCGCGAGTGGCGCGAAGAGCGGATCGGACGGGTCGAGCCAATAGGTCCCCTCGAACCCCTCCCAGGACCGCATCTTGTAGATGCGTGCCTTGGGATGCGCCTCGGCAAAGGCCTTGGGCACGTAACCGGCGAAGGCGGGCAGGATCGGGGTCATGCCCAGATCGCGCATCCGGGCGAGAATCCGCTTTTGCAGGTCGTGCTTCTTGTCGATCCATCCCGTGGGCAGGGGCGCCCGATAGCCCTCGATATTGCCCATGCGCTGCCACGGCAGGAAGGCGGGGCCGGAGAAATGCCGCGCGATCTGCGCTTCGCTCAGGCCCTGTTCGCGCCACAGCTTGCGCCAGACATAATCCTGCCCCTCCATGGCGAGCGGCATGTCGACGCCGCGCACCGCCATGTCGTCGATCTCCCGCTCCCAGCGGGGCCAGCCCCACCAGGGCGTGGTATAGCCATAGGTGCAGGTGTTCAGATAGGCGCGGAAGCCGAAGGGCGAGGACACCCAGCCGCTGTCCCGCGCGGCCAGCCCGGTCATCGGCCCGACGCGTCGTCCCTCCCAACTGACCGACAGCCGCCCCTCCGCCTGCAAGGTTGCGGCGATCCCGCGTATGGCGGCAACGGGCGAGGATGCCTGGACGGTCAGGCGGTCATGATCCACCCGCACCCGGTAGCGCGGGGTGGCGGAGTACTGGATCGTCACCGCCACCTGCCGTTCCGGCACGCCCAGCCTTTGCAGCGCCGCTCGGGCGGCCTGGCCGCCATCCGCCCGCGCGTGGGCGACGGACGCGGTGAGAAACAGGGTGCCGATCAGGCCCAGCGCTTTGGAAGAGGTCATCACGGACGGCATTGTCCCCGGCAAATGGCGAAAAGGGAAGGGCGGACCGGCCCGCACGGCGGTCCGCCCTTCAGTGGGGGGGTCAGAACCTCGTCGAGGCCGAGAGGTAGAAGGTGCGACCCGTCCGGCTGGCCAGCTGGAAGGTGTCGGCGTTGGTCTGATAGGCATCCTCATGGGTGTTGTTGAGGTTGATGATGCCCGCCGTGAAGCTGAGATAGCTCAGCGGATTGAAGCCCAGCGCCAGGTCCATCTGGGTGCGCGGGCGGACCACATGCGTCAGGCCGCTATTGACGAAGAAGCTCGACGCCGCGTCCTGGACATAGGAGCTGCGGTGATTGACCGACAGCCGGACGCTGAACATCTCGTTTTCCCAATAGGGCGTCAGGTTCCAGGTCAGCTTGGACAGGTCGCGCAGGTTGAAGCCGGTGCCGATCGCGCTGGCATCGGTATCGACCACGGTGACGTTGCCGACCGCGCCGAAGCCCTTGACCGGCAGGATCATGTCGAAATTCTGCGACGCGGAGAATTCGACGCCCTTGATATGGATGACCCGGTCGTCGTTCAGCACCCGGCTGAAGCTATAGTCGGTCGTCTGGTCCGCCGACTGGCAGTCGCTGACCACGCCGTTCAGCGTCACCCCGTCGAACGAGCCGGGGCAGTAGAATTGCGTGAAGGTGCCGTTCTTCACCGCCTTGTAGAAGCCCGCGACGCTGATCGAATTGCCCTTGCCATGGTAGAATTCCAGGCTGAGGTCCAACTGGTTGGCGGTCAGCGGCTTCAGGCGGCTCTCGCCTTGCGCGACGGAGACGCTGGGGCGCAGGCTGGTAGTTACGCGCGTGATGGTGTCGGCCATCTGCGTTTGGCTGTTGAGCAGCGGGCGGACCAGCACCTTGGCGGCGGCGATACGGGCGACCAGGCGCGGCGTCAGGTCCAGCGCGAAGCTGGCGCTGGGCAGGACGTTGCCATAATCCTGCACGACATGCTGCTGGCCGAGCAGCGTGGCGTTGCTGTCGGTGCCGTTGGTCAGGCTGCTGGTGACGTTCTGGTGGGTGTGCTCGTAGCGGACGCCGACATTGCCGCGCACCGGCAGGTTGAACAGCGTGCCGTCGATATTCGCCATCGCATAGACCGCCGGGATATAACGGTCGACGCGATAGGTGTTGGGCCAGTCGGGCGTGTCGGGAACCGTGATGCCCTTGTCGCGCAGGATCTGCTGCCACAGCGGCGCATTGACCGACAGGAAGCTGTGCGGGATCGACATCGATCCGCCCAGGAAGTTGTTCACCAGCACGCCCGTCTTCGACAGATCGGGGATCCAGGCGAATTCGGGATAGGTCACGGGGTCGCTGACATCGGCGTCGCGATCGTGGCGATAGGCCTTGGTGTCGAAGCTCTCATGGTGATATTTCGCGCCGAACACCAGCGCCTTGATCCCGTGGAAATCGACATCCTGGGTCAGGTCGGTCTGGATCGCGCGGTCGCGGGCCGACTGGATATGCGTCGCGCCGTCGACAAAGGCGTACCAGGTGCGGTTCGCCATGTTGTAGATCGATCCGTCGGTCAGGCTGGCGGTGTTCCACTTGACGTTGAACGGATCGGAAATGTCGAGCGTACCGCCGTTCGCGAAGCGGACCTCGTCGATCGTCGCCCATTCGTACAGCTTGGCGTCCCCCTGGGTATAATGGCCGATCGCCTTGATATGCGTGGTGTCGGTCGGGCTCCAGTTGACGGTGCCGGTATAGGCCTGGGTCTGGAGCTTGCGCAGTTCGGGCTGGTCGTTGTTGTCGACGTTGAAGTTGCTGATCGAAATCTTGTCGGCGACGCCGTTGGCGGTGCTGTTGACCGTCACCGCCGAAGTCGCCCAGCGGCCGAAGACCATCTGGCGGGTGTCGTAGCGGGTGTGGTCGCGCGAATATTCACCTTGCAGCAGGACCTCGAAATTGTCCTGCGGCTTCCACTGGATCGCGCCGCTGCCCATCAACTGCTCGGTATCGCGGTCGATCCGGCGGTAGCGGAGATTGCCCGGCACCTGCGCATCGGGGGCGCCCGCCACCGCGCCCGGCTGATACCAGTTCTTGATGAACAGATAGTCGCCGCGATCCTTTAGCTTCTGATAGCCGACGTCCAGCATGACGCCGATCGTGTCGTTGGCGAAGCGCTTGATATAGGCGGCATTGACCTTGGGCGTGACGCCGCCGCGGAAGTCGGAATGATAGGCCTTCACGCCCGCGATGAAGCTGGGGCCCTTATAGGCGAGCGGCTTGACCGTATCGATGTTGACGGTGCCCGCGAGGCCACCCGTGTCCATGTCGGCGGTCGGCGACTTGATGACCTGGATCGCGCTCGCCAGATCGGTCTGGATGATGTCGTAGCGGAAGCCGTCCTTGAAGTCGGCGCTGGCGAAGGTCTGGCCGTTGATCGTGGTGCGGGCATATTGCGGGCCCAGGCCACGGATGCTGATCGTCGAACCGCGTCCGTTGATGTTGGACATCTGGACGCCCGCGATCCGCTGGATCGCCTCGGTCACGTTCTGGGCGGGAAACTTGCCGATATCCTCCGACGAGATGCCGTCGGTGATACGGATGTCGTTGCGCTTGGCGGCCAGCGCGGAGGCGATGCTCTGGCGATAGCCGGTGACGGTGATCTCGCTCTGGCTGGCGTCGCCCGCCGTATCGACCTGCGGCGTCGCCTGTCCGGTATCGGCGGTAACGGTGGCGGCGGACGTGGCGGCGGCGGTCTGCGCCAGGGCCGGCGCCGCGATCATCGCCGAGGCCATCCAGGTTGCCGTAAACGCCGTCGTCTGAAGCAACCGCTTGCGCCCGAGACGCGACGCGTCCTTGCGCGGTGACATAGTCATGCTCATTTCCCTCCCTCTGATCCCGACGCGAAGCAGATCGCGCCGGGCTTCCCCGAGACTTTTGTGGATAGGGCGTGCGTGACCGTCGGACAGGCAGGGGCCGTCATCGACCGGAACGGGGTGGCGTTCGCGGATCGGGGTGGGCCGTCACTTCTGCTGCGTCAGGACGCGGAACCCTTCCGAAGTCGATCGCCGTGGCCGCCGCCCGACCTATGGGTCGTGTGCGTCGATCCCGTCGAAAGACCGAAAATTTCTTCCTGCATCACGGTGTTGTTATCTTATGGTCTTATCGGTGACATGGAATGGTCATGCATGTCAACGGGGCGACAATCGGTTTCACCACAAAATTGGTCGGGACGATGCGTGACCAGATTTTATCATTTACCTTCAGTAGGATGGCGAATGTGAAGATTTTTTCATGGTAGCGCTACACCTGCGGCGGGTCGTGCAGTGAGACATTTTGAGTGTCTGTTCGCCGTCGGATAGGGATCGCGAAAAGCGCTGAGTCTCGATTGGTATTGTCGTTATTGGTTCGGCCAATTGGACTGTGCGGCCTGGGAACAACCCTTGCCATCATATGGCAGGCGCGGGTGTCCGACGTCGCTGGTCATGCCGCAGGCCGACACCCGCCGGCCCTCGTCGAACCGGGGTCGATAGAGCGGATCAACGAAGGGGGGCCTTCTGTTTCGTCGAAGCCGGGCGGATCAGATCTTCAGATGCGCGGTTCGATCGCGCTTCGCCGCGAGCGCCTGTCGCACTTCGGCGACCGCGCGGGCTTCACTGGCGATCAGCAGGCCTTCGAGTGCCGCCGTCAGATGCCGCTGCATCGCCGCCCGCGCGGCGAGCGAGTCCCGCGCCCGCAGCGCTTCCAGAATGGCAGCATGATGCTCGACGATGGGACGCACGTCGATCGCGCGCACCTTGGCATCGAGCAAAGCGCTTTCCGCCGACCGCTCGCGCTGCTCCCACAGGCGGTCGATGGTTTCGAGAATGGCGCTGTTCCGGGTGACCCGCGCGATCAGTGTATGGAAGGCGCGGTCAGCCCGAAAGGCGCCGCCGACCTCGTTATTTTCCTCCTCGATCGCGTCGACCAGCGCGGCGAGTTCGTCCAGTTCGGCATCGGTGATCTGCGACGCGGCGAGCGCGGCCGATTCGGGCTCGAACAGCAGGCGCGCCTCGGCGACTTCCATGGCGGACACGCCGAAATCGGGGGTCTCGCCCTGCCCGGGCAGCGCGACGACATGCGCGCCCGAACCAATGCGGACCTCGATAAAACCCTGTACCTCCAACGCGATCAGCGCTTCCCGGATGACCGGACGGCTGACGTCGAAGCGCGCCGCCAGTTCGCGCTCGGCGGGCATGCGGGTCCCGACCGGATAGCGGCCTTCGACCAGTTCGGCGATCAGCGTGCGGGCCAGTTCCCGGTAGAGGCGGTCCTGCGTCGTGGGTGTGTTGTCCATCACGACCATTATTGGGGGCGTGGACGCATATCGGTCAAGCATTTGCGTCGGACAGAGCGGCCCTATGCGGTGGCCAGATAGGCGGTCAGACGCTCGACCGTGCGCTCGGGCACGTGCAGGCCCAGCTTGCTTCGGCGATAGAGAATATCCTCCGCCGTCCGCGCCCATTCGACGCGGACCAGATAATCGACTTCCGCGCCATATAGTCCGCCGCCCAGATCGGGCCCGAGGTCCGCCACGGTCCGCGCCGGACCCAGCAGGTCGGCGACCCGCGTGCCATAGGCCCGCGCCAGCCGTCGCAAGAGGACGGGTGGCAGGGCTGGGCGTTCGGCCTGTAGCTCGCGAAGGAAACGCTCGAAATCCGCATCCGCCATGTCGCCGCCGGGCAGGGCCGCCCCGGCCGTCCAATCGCCGCTCGCTTGGCGAAGGAAGGGCGCAAGTTCGGACAGGGCATGTTCGGCCAGCTTGCGATAGGTGGTGATCTTGCCGCCGAAGATATTGAGCATCGGCGCATGGTCTTCACCCGCCGGACCGATATCGAGGTCGAGGACATAGTCGCGCGTCACCGCCGAGGCGTCGGCGGCGTGATCGTCATAGAGCGGGCGGATACCGGCATAGCTCCATGCGATATCCGCCTCGCCGGTCTTCACGGAAAAATAGCGGTTGATGGTGTCGAGCAGATAAGCGGTTTCGCCCGCGCTGATCGATGCCTTGGCCGGAGCCTCTGTCCAGGGCTGGTCGGTCGTACCGACCAGCGTGAAACGGCCTTCATAGGGGATGGCGAAGACGATCCGGCGATCGTCGTTCTGGAGCATGAAGGCGTGCTCGCCGTCATAGAGGCGCGGCACGACGATATGGCTGCCCTTCACCAGCCGCACGCCGCGATCCCTTCGCGTACCGTGCGCCCGCCCGATCACATCCGCGACCCAGGGGCCCGATGCGTTGACGAGGATGCGCGCCCGAACCGTGCGGCTGCCGCCTTCTCCCTCGATCGTCGCGATCCAGCCGCCGCCCTCTCGCCGTGCCTCGATCAGGCGGGTTCGGGTCTCGATCCTTGCGCCACGCTCCGCCGCGTCGAGCGCGTTGAGGACGACCAGGCGGCTGTCCTCGACCCAGCAGTCCGAATAGACGAACGCCTTGCCCGTCCGCGCGGAAAGCCCGGCGCCCAGCGGCGACCGGTCGAGCCGGATCGTCCGTGTGCCCGGCAGACGAACCCGGCCGCCCAGATGATCGTAGAGAAACAGCCCCAGGCGGACCATCCAGGCGGGTCGCGGCGAACGGTTCTGCGGCAGGACGAAAGACAGCGGCCAGATGATGTGCGGGGCCATCGCCAACAGCCGTTCGCGCTCGATCAGCGCCTCTCGCACCAGGCGGAACTCACCATATTCCAGATAGCGCAGCCCGCCATGGATCAGCTTGGTCGAGGCGGACGAGGTGTGGCTGGCCAGATCCTCCTGCTCGACCAGCAGGACGGACAGGCCGCGCCCGGCGGCGTCGCGGGCGATCCCGGCCCCGTTGATCCCGCCGCCGACGATCAGCAGATCGACCGTCTCTTCGCTCTGGTCCGCCATGCCGCCTGTCCCTATCCTCTACGGCGGCAAGGCTACACCATGCCGGGCATAAGCGAAAATGACAGGAGGGGTCAGCGATGGGGTCGCATATTCTGGTGATCGATCAGGGGACGACCTCGACCCGCAGCATCGTCTTCGATCGCATGGCGCGTCGCGTCGCCATCGCCCAGGCCGAATTCGCGCAGCATTATCCCGAGCGTGGCTGGGTCGAGCATGACCCGGAGGACATATGGCGCGACGTGCTCGCCACCGCGCGCCGGGCCATCGCCGAAAGCGGCGTCGGGGCCGCCGGGATCGGAGCGATCGGCATCACCAACCAGCGTGAGACGGTCCTGGTCTGGGACCGGGCCACGGGCGCGCCGATCCACCGGGCGATCGTCTGGCAGGATCGGCGCGGCACTGATCTCTGCCAGACCCTCAAGGCCGATGGGGCGGAGGAACTGGTGCGTGAGCGGACCGGGTTGCTGATCGATCCCTATTTCTCCGCGACCAAGCTCGCCTGGCTGCTCGACCATGTCGATGGCGCGCGCGAACGGGCGGAGCGGGGCGAACTGGCCTTCGGGACGATCGACAGCTTCCTGCTCTGGCGGCTGACCGGCGGGGCGGTGCACGCGACCGACGTGACCAATGCCAGCCGCACGATGCTGTTCGACATTCATCGCGGCGAATGGGACGCGGACCTCTGCCGCCTGTTGCGCGTGCCCATGGCGATGCTGCCGCAGGTCCATGACAATGCGCATGTCTATGGCACCACCGCGCCCGACCTGCTGGGTGCGGCGATCCCGATCGCGGGGATGGCGGGGGATCAGCAGGCGGCGTTATTCGGACAGGCCTGTTTCCGGCATGGCATGGCCAAGTCCACCTACGGCACCGGCTGTTTCCTGCTGCTCAATACGGGCGAGACGGCCGTCGCCTCGCGCCACCGCCTGTTGACCACGCCCGCCTATCGGTTGAACGGCGTGACGACTTATGCGCTGGAGGGATCGATCTTCGTCGCTGGCGCGGCGGTGAAGTGGCTGCGCGACGGGCTGGGCGTCATCACCCATGCCAGCCAGACCGACGATCTGGCGACCCAGGTGCCCGACAGCCACGGCGTCTATATGGTTCCCGCATTCGTCGGCATGGGCGCGCCCTATTGGCAGCCGGATGCGCGCGGTGCGATCTATGGCCTGACGCTGGGGGCCAGTGCGGCGCATCTGGCGCGCGCGGCGCTGGAGTCCGTCGCCTATCAGACGATGGATCTGGTCGCGGCGATGAAGGCCGATGCGGGCGAGGGCCCCGCGATCCTGCGGGTCGATGGCGGGATGGCGGCGAACGACTGGCTCTGCCGGTTCCTCGCCAACATGATCGATACGGCGGTGGAGCGCCCCGCCGATCTGGAGACGACCGCGCGGGGGGCGGCCTTTCATGCGGGGCTCGCGATCGGGCTGTGGTCGGGGCTGGACAAGTTGGAGCGGCTCTGGTCGCGGGAGCGATGCTTCGAGCCCGCGATGACGGAGCAGGCGCGTGCGCCCTTGGTGGCGGGATGGCGCGATGCGGTGGCGCGGACGCTCGCCCCGGCGGTGTGAACCGGCCCCGGCCCGTCAGGCCGCCGGGATCGTCATCTCGAAGGTCGTCTCGGCGATGGGCAGCAGCGTCAGGTCGCCGCCATGCGCCCTGGCGATCCGGCGGGCGAGGGTCAGGCCGATGCCCGATCCTTCGGGCTTGGTGGTGTGGAAGGGGCGGAAGATGCGGGCCCGTTCGGGCGCCGCGACGCCGCCCCCGCTATCGGCCACGCTGACCCGGAAGCTTTTGCCATCCCCTTGGAAGGAGAGGGTGACCCTGGGCGCGACCGATCCCTCCAGCGCGGCTTCCGCCGCGTTCTGGAGCAACGCCCAGACCGCCTGGGTCATCTGATCCCGGTCGCAGGTGCCGATGATGCCCTGCGGCACCCGGATCGACAGGGCGACGCGCCCCTCGAAGCGTTCGGCGAACAGGCGGCCCAAATCCTCCGCCAAGATGACGGGGAGCAGCGGCGTGCGCACCGGCATCGGCAGGCGGGCCAGCATTCGATAGGCGCGGGTGAAGCGCTCCAGCCCCTCGATCCGCCGCGCCAGGGTCGACAATATGCCCGGCAGCCGCCGGTCGGACCGTTCCGCCGCGACCAGTGCGCTGTCCGCCAGCGAGACGATCGGCGACAAGCCGTTGAGCAGTTCGTGGCCGAGGATATCGATCATCTCGTTATCCGCATGGGCTTCTGCCGCCCGCCGCTCCACCTCGATATCGATAAGGATCACCAGCGCCTGCTCGCTGCTCGCGACCCGCTCGATCCGCCAGCTTCGCCCTTCGTGGCGCAACCGGCTCTCCCGGGGATCGAGCAGCGCGGGCGGGGTCGGGGTCAGCCGGTCGTCGGTCGCGAACAGGGTGCGGCTGGCCCGGTTGATCGCCCGCGCCCGCCCGCGATCGATGCGCAGCAGGGGCAGCGGGATCTGGTCGAACAGCGCGGCCAGCGGCGGGCCATCGTCGGCAGTCCGCACGGCTTCGGACGATCCGGGCGAAACGGGCCGCCGCGCGATCGTCCAGCACGCCGCCAGGATTGCCCAGACGGCGCACAGGCTCAGCCCCAGCACCGACGCGAACATGCCGTTCTGCCACGCCAGCACCAGTAGGGCCCCGCTGCCGGTCAGCGCCAGCGCGGTGAGCGCGGTCGCGATCATCCGGGCATGGAGCCGATCAAAGCCCATGTCGTGCCATCCGTCGATAAAGCGCACCCCGGCTGAGCCCCAGCGCATGCGCCGCCTGGGTGACATTGTGATGATGCTCGACCAGCGCGGCCTCGATCATGGTCCGCTCGGTCTCGTCCAGGTCGAAGCTCACCCGGCCCGGAGTGGCGGCCGAAGCGATGGGCGCCGCGGGGGCGAGAAGCGCGGCCTCGATCACGCCGTCATCGCCGAGCAGCAGCGCGCGCTCGATCGCAGCGGCCAGCCCCCGGGCTTCGTCGGGCCAATGCGCGGTGGCGAACAGTGCCTCGGCGGCGGGGGTGAAGCGGGGCAGGGGGCGGCCATGCCGTTCCGCCGCGACCCGCGCGAAATGGCGGGCGAGGACGGGGATGTCGGCGCGCCGCTGATCGAGCGAGGGGGCGGCGATCTCCACCGTCGCGATCCGCCGGGCGAGCGCGGGGGTGATGGCGCGGGCATCGTCGGCAATGGCGATGAAGCGATCCGCCGCCGACAGCCGGTCGAGCAGCCGCGCCTGTCCGATCGCGTCGAGTTGATCCGGGTAGCGCAGCAGCCAGGTCGCGCCATTGCCACCCCCGTCCAGCCGGTCCCAGGCCTGCGGGTCGCGTAGGTCGATCCGCGTCATGGGGCGATGCGGCCCCGCCGATGCGGCGTGGATCGCGGCGGCGATCAGGCTGCGTCCCGCGCCCGATGGCCCGGTGACGACCACCCCGGCCATGGTCGGACCTATCCGGCGGATCATCGTGCGGACATGCTCGATCGCGGCACTGTCGCCCAGCAGGCGGACGGGTTCGGCGGCGGGGGAAGGGGCGTCGGCGATATGGGCCTGGTCCACCGGCGCCGGGCGTCGCCGGACCGCGACCTCGATCTTGGCGATCAGTTCGGCATTGCGCCACGGCTTCATCACGAAGTCGCGCGCGCCCGCCTGCATCGCGGTGACGGCCAGCCGGATGCCGCTATGCGCCGTGATCACGATGATGCACGCGGCGGGATCATCCGCCAGCAGCCGGGCGAGCATGGTCAGCCCCTCTCCGCCGTCGGTGCGACCGGCCGCATAGTTCAGGTCGAGCAGGATCGCATCATATCGCCGCGCTGCCAGCCGCGAGAAACCTTCCTCCGGCCCGTTCGCCACGTCCAGCCGGTGCCCGGCCAGATCGATCGCGATGGCCAGCGATTCGGCGATGCGCGGATTGTCGTCGATGACCAGGATCGAAAGCGGGCTTGACCCGTCTTCCGACCGTCCATTTGTGGACGGTGCGTTCGGTCCCGAACGGTCGGATTCGGCGATGGTGGAGGAAAGTGGCGGTTTCATAGCGCTTTAGGTTTTTCGGCCGTCCTGGGTGACATTGATCCCATGATGACCGAACACAGCACAGGCGCAAACACTTCCGCTGTCGGGGACGGCGGGCCGGCTCCGGGGGCGGCGATGGATCGCCGTATCGCGCGCAAGGCGACGCCCTGGTGGCGGCGCAAGCCGGTGATGATCGCGGCGCTGGTGATCGTGGCGGCGGTGCTGATCTGGCGCTTCCTGCCCGCCGCCGGTTCCACCGACATCGCCTCCGCCAATATCGAGACGGGGGAGGTCACGCGCGCCGCTTTCGACGATTACCTGCCGGTGCGCGCCACCGTCACCCCGCGCGTGACGACCCTGGTCGGCGTGCTGTCGGGCGGGCAGGTCGAGAAGCTGCTGGTGCAGGACGGCGAGATGGTGACCGAGGGACAGCCGCTCGCCACCCTCGCCAATCCGCAACTCAAGCTCGACGTGCTGACCCGCGAGGCGCAGATCGCCAGCCAGCTTGGCGGCGTCGCCAGCGAGGGGCTGGGGATCGAGCGCAACAAGCTCGACCGGGCGGGGCAGGTCGCGCAGGCCGAGTATGACCTCATCAAGGCACGCCGCGACCTGGGCATTCGCCGCCAGCTTCACGACCAGGGGTTCCTGTCGGATGCGGGCGTGAAGAGCTTCGAGGAAGAGGCTGCCTATCAGGAGAAGCGCCTCGCCCAGTTGAGGTCGGGCCGCGCGACCGAGGCGCGGATCACCGCGACCCAGGCCGCCCGCCTGTCCGACACCCAGACGCGGCTGTCGGGCAATATGGCCGCGGTACGCGCGGGGCTCGAAGGGCTGACCATCCGCGCGCCGTCCGGCGGTCGGCTGACCAACTTCGTCATCCAGCCGGGCCAGACGCTGAAGCCCGGCGATCCGGCGGGACAGGTCGACAGCGAAGGCTCCTGGAAGCTGGTCGCTCAGGTCGACGAGTATTATCTCGGCCGCGTCGCGGTGGGGCAGACGGCGACGACTTCGGACGGCGCGAAGCTGACCGTGTCGAAGGTGCTTCCGGCCGTGAAGGACGGGCGGTTCCAGGTGGAACTGACCTTCGACCGCGCGCCTCAAGGGCTCAATCGCGGGCAGACCATCGACATCCGCATCACCCTGGGCGCGGCGAGCCGCGCGGTGGTGGCGCCGGTCGGCGGCTGGCTGGAGGCGGGGGGCAATTCGGCCTTCGTCCTCGATCCCGACGGTGCCCATGCCCGCCGCCGCAGCGTGAAGATCGGCCGCCGCAATCCCGAACAGGTGGAGATCCTCTCCGGCCTCAATCCCGGCGAACGCATCGTCATCAGCAACACCTCGTCCGTGAAGGGCGACATACTGAACATCCGATAAGGGGGACTTGCATCATGATCCGACTGGAAAATATTCAGCGCCGCTACGTCTCCGACGAGGTCGAGACGACCGCGCTCCACGATATCGACCTGCATGTCGCGCAAGGGGAATTCCTGGCCATCATGGGCCCCTCGGGCTGCGGCAAGTCGACCTTGCTCAACACGCTGGGCACGGTCGATCGGCCGACCGGCGGTCGCTATCTGTTCGGCGACCGTGACCTGGCGGCGATGGACGAGAAGGAACTGGCGAAGTTCCGCGCCGAGACGCTCGGCTTCGTGTTCCAGAGCTTCAACCTGATCGACGAGCTGACCATCGAGGAGAATGTGGCGCTGGGCCTGGCCTATCGCCGTGACGTGGGCGACCGGCGCGGCCGGGTGGCGGCGGCGATGGACAAGGTCGGCATCGCCCACCGCGCCCGTCACTTCCCGCACCAGCTTTCGGGTGGTCAGCAGCAGCGCGCCGCCATCGCCCGCGCCATCGTCGGCGATCCCAAGCTGATCCTGGCGGACGAGCCGACCGGCAACCTCGACACCGCCAATGGCGAGCAGGTGATGAACATCCTGACCGGCCTGAACGAAGCGGGCGCGACCATCGTCATGGTCACCCACTCGCCCAGCCATGCCGACCTCGCCAAGCGCCGCATCGACATGCTCGACGGCCGCATCGTCGCCAGCGCCATGCGCGCGATCTGACAAGGAGATTTCGTGATGAAGATGATGTCCGCCATCGCCCTTCTGTCCCTCGCCGCCGTCGCGGCTCCGGCGCAGGAAGGCGCGCAGGTCTCGCGTGATTTCGACATGCGCGGCTTCGACCGCATCGAACTGAGCGGGTGCGATATCGTCACCGTGGCGATGGGATCGGCCTATGCCGTGACGGCGCGGGGGCGTGCCGCCAATATCGACAATCTGCGGATCGACACGACCGGATCGACCCTGCGTATCCGCCGCCGGAACAACAGCTGCAACGGCCATGACCGGCGGGTCGCGATCACCGTCACCCTTCCGGCGCTGAAGGCGGTGGATGTCAGCGGTGCGGCGGAAATGAACCTGCCCGCGCTCGACGGCGCTGCCTTCGCGCTCGACGCGAGCGGGGCGGGCGTGGTTCGCCTTCCCGCCCTGCGAAGCGGTGCGGCCGGCTTCGGCCTGTCGGGGGCGAGCGAGGTGACGGTGCACAAGCTCGAGGCCGAGCGTGCGAACCTCGGCACTTCGGGCGCCAGCGTCCTTCGCATCGACGGCGCGGCGCGGCAGGTGACCATCGACAGCAGCGGGGCCAGCGTCCTCGATGCCCGTGGCCTGTCCGCGCCCGAGGCGACGATCGACGCCAGTGGAACGGCCAAGGTCCGCGCGGGCAGCGCGCAACGGGTGCAGGTCGGTGCGAGCGGCATGGCGAACGTCTCCGTCGAGGGCGATCCGCATTGCACCATTTCTAAGAGCGGGCTCGCCCGCGTCACCTGCGGCTGATGCCGGGGATCATGGGGGAGATCGGATCATGAACCGCTTCGCGCTGTTATCGCTCTATCGCTCGCTTGTGCGCCACAAGCTCTATGCCGCGCTCAACATCGGCGGACTGGCGGTGGGCATCGCCGTCTTCCTGGTGCTGGGCCTCTATGTCCGGTTCGAGACCAGCTATGAGAAATGGCTGCCGGGCTATGACAAGCTCTATGTCGCCCAGTCGGTCTGGAACATGCCCGAAAGTCCGTTCAACGGGGCGAGCAACTGGACGATGGGCGGACTTCTCGAACAACTGCGCGAGGATTTTCCCGGCATCCAGGGCACCCGCATCCGTGGCTCCGGCGGTAGCGTCATTCAGGGAGGGGTCGCGACCAGTGAGGATATCGTACAGGTCGATCCGAATTTCTTCCGCATATTCGACCTGCCATTGGTGAGCGGAAGCGGCGACGCGCTGAACGTCCCAACCAATGTCTTCCTCAACGAAACCGCCGCGCGCAAATATTTCGGATCGGCGAGCCCGGTCGGGAAGCCGATCAAGCTCGCGATCGATGAGATCGCCAGTTACCGGGTCGCGGGTGTTTTCAAGGACATGCCCAAAAATACCGAGATCGGTGACATTTCGATCCTGGTTCCGCTCCCCCGCACCCCGCCGACATCCTCGAAGGAATGGTGGTATCATTGGGGCAGCTCGTCGCTTCAGACTTTCCTCAAGTTCGACACCCCCGATGCCGCGAATGCGTTTGCGGCGAAAATGACCGGCTTTGTCGACCGGCGTGCACTGAAGGACATGGGAAAAAATGCGTCCCAGTCGCTTAACATCGCGGTGATGCCGATCACCAGGATGCATCTGGAACCGCAGGGCAGGGAGAGCGCCAGCCGCAAGCTGACCATGGTGACGCTGGGACTGGTCGGTATCCTGACGCTGATCATCGCCATCGTGAATTATGTGAACCTGGCGACCGCGCGTTCGGGTCTGCGCGCGCGCGAGGTGGCGATGCGCAAGGTGTTGGGCGCCAGCCGCTCCGCGCTGATCTCGCAGTTTCTGGGCGAGGCGGTCCTGACGGTCGCGATCGCGTCACTCGGCGGCCTGATCCTGGCCGAGCTGGGGCTGCCGCTGGTCAATGCGGCAGGCGGGCTCGACCTGAGCATTCCCTATATGGTCGTCGTTCCCGCACTGGCGCTGCTGACGGTCGTCGTCGGCGTGTTGGCGGGGGCCTATCCGGCGGTTCTATTGTCACGCTTTCCGGCGGCGAGCGTATTGGCGTCGGCGCGCGCGCCCGGTGGCGGGCGAGCGGGGACGCGCATACGCGAGGCCCTGGTCATCTTCCAGTTCGGGCTGGCCATCGCCTTCATGATCGGCACGCTCGTGCTGATCGCGCAGACCCGGCATCTTCGCGCAACCGATCTGGGCTTTCGCCGTGACGGACTGCTGACGGTATCGTCGATTGCCGACACGCTTATCGAGGCGCCGCGTCGCCGGGCCGTGCTGGAGGCCATCAGGCGACTTCCGAACGTCTCCGCCGCAGCGGTGGGCGATAGCGCGGTGGGGGGCGCGGGCAACAACAATGCCGACAATGTCCCGCTGCCCGGCGTGCCGGGAGATGGCCCGTCGCTGCGCCGGATCGAAGTGGGGCCGGACTTCTTCAAGGTCTATGGCACCCGGTTGCTGGCAGGCCGTTTCTTCGACGACGCGCATCGCGGCGACGACTCGCAGACGGTCGAGAAGGGCCAGCCGCGTGCGATCGTCATCAACCGCCGGGCGCTGTCGACCCTGCGTTTCCGCACGCCGGAGGAGGCGGTCGGCAAGACGGTGGGCGGCGATCGCCCCAGGACGATCATCGGGGTGATCGAGGACATGCGCTTCTTTTCGCCGCGCGTGCCCAATAGCGCGATCTATTATGTCTATGACGCAAAGCCGGAAAATGTGATGGACGGTCCCGTCATCTCCATCCGCTTCCAGGGCGATCCGCGCGCGATGACGGCGGCGGTGCGTAACCTGTGGCAGCAGATGGTGGCGAATGTGCCCTTCAACGCCAAAACCGCCGATGCGAAGTTGGAGGAGTTCTACGAAGCCGATGACCGGGCGACCCGGCTGTTCGGTATCGGGGCGGGGCTCGCCGTTCTGATCGGCTGTGTCGGGCTCTGGGGCCTGGCCTCCTTCAACACGGCGCGGCGGACCAAGGAGGTCGGCATCCGCAAGACGCTGGGAGCGTCCGCGACAGACATCGTCAAGCTGCTGGTCGGACAGTTCCTGCGGCCCGTGCTGATCGCCAATCTGGTTGCCTGGCCGCTCGCCTTCATCGCGATGCGGACGTGGTTGGCGGGGTTCGAGGATCGCATTACCCTGTCGCCCTTCTATTTCGCGGCGGCCACGGCGGTGGCGCTGACCGTCGCGGTGCTGACCGTGCTGGGCCAGTCGCTCAAGGCCAGTCGTGCCGCCCCGGCCTGGGCGCTGCGTCATGACTAAGCGGGGATGGTGGTTGCTGTTGGGGGTGGCGTTGATCGCGGCCACCCCGGCCTCGGCGGAGACGCTGCGGGAGGCGATCGCGGCGGCATGGGACGGCAATCCCGAACTCGCCGCCGCCCGTGCCCGGCAGGATGCGCTGGCCGAAACGCCCAGCCAGGCGCGGGCGGCGGGACGGCTGACCGCAGGGGCGACCGGCAATGCGGGCTATGATCGGCTCGGTTACAACCAGACGGGCGTGCGCACCGGCGCGGGCAGTGCGCTGGGCGGCGTATCGGCGACGCTGCCGATCTGGACCGGCGGGCGCGTTTCCTCGGCGGTGCGGGCGGCGAACGGCGATGTCGCGGCGGGCGGGGAGGCCCTGCGCGATGTCGAGGCCGATGTGCTGGAGCGCGTCGTGTCGGCCTATGCCGACCTTCTCTATACCCAGCAGGCGGTCGAGGTGGCGCGGGTCGGGATCGAGCGGCTCGACAGCCAGGTGGCCGAGGCCCGCTCGCGCTACGGCCTGGGTCAGGCGACCAAGACCGACGTCGCCCAATTGGAGGCGCAACGGGCCAGCGTCGTGTCGAACCTGGTCGATGCGGAGGGTGAGGCCGCGACGGCGGCGGCGGCCTATCGGGCGGTGGTCGGTCGGGATGCGGGGACGCTGGAGGCCAGTATCGCGCCGCCCTCCGCCCTGCCGCGCAGCCTGGCCGATGCGCGGGAGGCGGCGGAGACCAGCAATCCCGTTCTGCTGGCGCAGCGACGCCGTGTCGATGCGGCGACCGCGCGGATCGATCAGGCGCGGGCGGAACGCGCCCCCGCGCTCGATCTGGCGGGCAGCTATGGACGCGGCGTGCAATGGGTGGGGGGCAATGCCACCGGCTTCGACAGTGCGGCCAATGCCGGCCTGTCGCTGCGGGTGCCGCTGCTGACCGGGGGGCTGGTCGCGTCGCGGGTGCGTCAGGCCGAGGCGCTGCGCCGGGCCGAGCGCTTCGATGTCGATACCGCCTCGCGCGCGGTGGTGCGCGCGGCGGATACCGCCTGGGCCTCGCTGATCGCCGCCGAGGGGCGGCTGAAGGCGAGCGCGGACGGGCTGAAGGCGGCGGACCTGGCGCTCAAGGGCGTGCGGGCGGAATATGGCTTCGGCCTGCGCTCGACCATCGACATTCTGGTCGCGGACCAGAGCTATCGCTCCGCCCAGTTGGCGGTGGCGCGGGCGCAGGTCGATGTGCTGACCGCGCAGGCCGCGCTCCTGCGGGCGACGGGCCGGATGGGGCGGGAGGCGTTCGACTGAGGAGCGGGGATGGTCCTCCCCCGGCGGGGAGGAGCAAGGGGCTCAGCTTGCCTCGCGGTCGTCTTGGTCGGGGCCGGACACCGCCATCGACAGGGTGCGGCGGAGCAGGGAGGGGGAGCAGGGCTTTCCGCATACCGCCGCACCCGGATAGCGCGATTGCAGCGCCTGTTCGTCCGCATGGCCCGAATGGAAGATCAGCGGCACGCCAGCCTGGCTCAACCGCTCCGCCGCCGGAAAGACCTCCCCGTCGCGCAAACGCACGTCGAGGATGGCGCAGGCCAGTTGAGGCCGATCGCCGTCAAGATGCGCCAGCACTTCTTCGACGCTGACATAGGGTCCGTCGACCTCATAGCCGCCATCCTCGATGATCGACTGAAGATCCATGGCGACGAAAAACTCGTCCTCGACCAGCAAAACCGTCTTAGTCATTCGAGAGTACCGTCTCCGGCAGTGTCAGGGTCAGCATGAAACGTCCGTCGATGCTTTTCCGCTCCAACTGGGCACCCAATTGTCGCGAGGACGTCTGAACCAGCAATGTTCCGAAGCCCTTGGCATTGTCCTCGGTCGGGCTCTCCCCGCCCGTTTCGGTCCATTGCAGCGTCAGCTTGCCATCGGCCAGCGTCCAGCCGACCGACAATTCCCCCTCGCGCCGCGCCAGTGCGCCATATTTGACCGAGTTGGTCGCCCATTCGTGCAGGATCAGCGCCAGCGGCGACAGGCAGCGGCGGTCGACCAGCAGGCGGGGACCGTCGATCTCGATCTTCGACTGACCCTTATAGGGGGCGATGGTCGCGTCGACCAACGAACCGAGTTCGATCGCCTGTTGCTCGCCCGCCGGGGATGCCAGCGAATGGGCACGGCCCAGCGTCGCGATCCGTTCGCGCACATCCTCGGCCATCTCGGTCACGTCGCCATGCGACCGCGCGGCGGCGGAGACGATGCCGGAGATGATGGCGAACAGGTTCTTTACCCGATGGTTCATCTCGCGCAGCATCAGCTCGCGCGTCTCGGCGATCGCATATTCGGCGGTGACGTCGATCGACACGCCGACCATGCGATGCGGCGCGGCCGTGGTGACGACCCGGCCGAAGCCCTTGATCCAGCGTTCCTTGCCGTCCAGGTCTAGGCGGAAGGTCATTTCGAAATCGCTGCGACCCGCCATCGCTTCGGCCAAGGCGAGTTCGACGCCCGGCCGATCCTCGGGCACGATCCGGTCGAACACCTGCGCGACGCGATCGGCCTTCTCGGGTCCGTCGAAGCCGAACAGATGGCGTCCGGTTTCGTCCAGGATCATCTCGCCGGTGCCCGCGCGATACTCCCAGACGCCGATGCCACCCGCCTTGATGGCGAGGTCCAGACGCTCGCGCTCGGCGGCCAGTTCGCGCTCCAGGCTCAGCGCCTCGGTGATGTCGGTCAGGACCAGCGTCGCGCCGTCAATGCCGTCGCCCTGCGTCCGATAGGGCAGGATGCGCAGTGACAGCGTCCGCTCGCCGTCGCGCGTCGTCACCCGCTGCTGCGACGGCGGGCCCCCTGCGGCCACGGCCTCCGCGCCGCCCAGATAATCCGTATTGGCCAGCCGCGTCGACACATCGGCCAGCAACCGGCCCCGGTCGCTCGGTTGCAGCGGGAAGATCGAGCGCGCCGCCTCGGTATAGCTGCGCACCCGCAGATGCCGGTCGAGGACCACGACCGCCAGATCGGTCGATTCGAAGAAGTTGCGCAGATCGGAATTGGCGAGGGTGAGTTGATCGACCTTGGTCTTCAACTCGTCGTTGACGGTCGACAATTCCTCATTGGTCGATTGAAGCTCCTCGTTCATCGACATCATTTCTTCGTTGGAGCTTTTCAGCTCCTCATTCGCCGTCTCCAGCTCCTCGACGGTCGAGCGCAGCCGGTGGCGGGTCAGGCGCAGTTCGTCCTCCAGCGCCTCGATATGATCGTCGCCGGGCTCCAGATCGGCCAGGTCGCTCATCTCGACCGGGCTGAACGGCGCGGTATCGCGGAACAGGAAAAGCAGCGACCCGTCGGTCAGCGGATCGCAGATCACCTCGATCTTCTGGATGCCGAACTCGGTCGTCACCGCCACGTCGCGCGCGGCGATCCGCTTGCGGGCGTCGCGCGCCTGGCGCAGCATCGGGCCCATCACTTCGCGCAGGCCCGGTCGCGCCAGCGTGGTCGCGCTCGACCCGCCCGCACGGGTCACGGGAAAGGTGAAATAGCGGCTCAGCTTGCCGAACGCGGCCAGGATGCCGCCATCCTGATCCACCACCATGCTCGGCGGGGCATAGCGATCGACGATCCGACGCAGCGCCACGCCCTCATCGCTGCTGACATGGCCGCCGTCACGCTCGCCCCGCTCGCCGCGTCGCCGGGGGGTGCGGCCCGTCGCGCCGGGCAGGTCGATGGGGTAGGAGGGGGAGGCGGCGGAACGCTCGAACAGCCGGGCATGGCTGTCGATCGCGGGGAAGAGATGGTCGAACCGCCCGACGCTTTCCGATGGCCCCAGGAACAGATAGCCGCCCGGCCGCAACGCGTAATGGAGCAGCGGCAGCACCGATTGCTGCAACCGATCGTCGAAATAGATCAGCAGGTTGCGACACGATACCAGGTCGATCCGCGAAAAGGGCGGGTCCTTGACCAGACTGTGGTTCGAGAAACGGATCATGTCGCGGATGGACCCCGCGATGGTGAACCGCTCCGCATGGGGAATGGTGTAGCGTTCGCGCAAAGGCGCCGGAATGTCGGCCAGCGCGGCGGCGGGATAGGTGCCGTCGCGCGCGATCTGGAGCATCTGTTCGTCGATGTCGGTCGCGAAGATCTGCACCGCCAGCGGCTGTCCCGCCTCGCGCGCGGCCTCGGCGAACATCATCGCGATGCTATAGGCCTCCTCGCCACTGGAGCAGCCGGGCACCCAGATGCGGATGTCCTCGTCCGGGTCGCGTGCGCGGATCAGCGGCAGGATCGCCTTGGTCCGCAGCGTCTCGAACAATTCGGTATCGCGGAAGAAGCGGGTGACGTTGATCAGCAGGTCGCGGAACAGCGCCTCGCACTCGTCAGCGTCGCTCTTGACCCGCGCCAGATAGGCGGAGCCGGTGCCGATCCCCAGCACATGCATCCGCCGCTCGACCCGGCGGACCAGCGTCGTGCGCTTGTAACCCGAAAAGTCATGGCCGATGGCGTTGCGCAGCACCCGGCACAGATCGTCGATATGATCGGCGACGACCTCCGCCTCATGCTCCTTGGGATCGCCCGAGCGACGCGCGAAAAAGGCCTGGAGACACGCGACGATCTCGCCCGCGGGCTTGATGAAATCGACCAGCCCGGTGCCCACCGCCGACAGCGGCATGCCGTCATAACGGGCGCTCTCCGGCTTCTGGACGACGCCGACGCCGCCATTCTCCTTGATCGCGCGCAGGCCCGTGGTGCCGTCCGCCCCGGTGCCCGACAGGATGACGCAGGCGGCATTGGCCTGCTGGTCGCTCGCCAGCGACAGGAAGAAATCGTCGATCGGGCGGCGCAGCCCGCGCGGCTGGACGAAGTCGGTCAGTTCCAGCACACCGCCGCGAATGGCCAGTCCCCGGCCCGGCGGGATGATATAGACATGATCGGCCTCGATCCGCTCCGACCCCTCGCACTGGCGCACTTCGAGGTTGGTGTGCCGGTCGAGAAGCTGCGCCAGCATGCTTTCGTGATTGGGGTCGAGATGCTGGACCACCACGAACGCCATGCCGGTCGGCGCATGGGCGGGCGTCAGCATCTCGCGCAGCGCCTCCAGCCCGCCGGCGGACGCGCCGATGCCGACGATCGGCACCGTCATGCCGCCGCGTCCGTCCGTCGATGTCGTCCCGGTCCGGGGCGAGGCGTCACTCACGGAAAGGCCGCTCGGTCGAGATCCGATAGCGTCAGCTTGGCCTGGGCGATGGTGGCGGCCGTGTTGGCGATCGCGGTCAGCGAGCCCTCCAGCACGATCCCGCTCTCGGCGAGGATGGGCGTCAGGCGACCCAGCGTCTTGCCCAGTTCGGCGTCATAGGCGGCCAGCCGCTCCGGCTGGGACCGGCTGACATCGAATTGCGAGGCGAAGATATAGGGCATCTTGCCGCCCAGCTGCCGCAGCTTCGACATGTAGAGCAGGTTGATGAAAGGCGAGCCGTCCTTGCGGAAATTGACCAGCATGGTGCGGACGTTCACCTGGCGATCATTGGCCAGGAATTCGCGAATGCGATCGCGCGCTTCGATATTGTCGGCGTCCCGTTGAAGCATACGGCAATTGCGGCCGATCATGTCTTCGCTGGTATAGCCGGTCAGTTCGCGGAAACCGTGATTGATGAAGATGAGCGGATTGTCGTCCGATGCATCGGCCAAGGCCAGGGCGATCGGCGACTGGTCCAAATAGCTGGCCAGATGGGTCGGAATATCGATATCGTTCACGCAAACTGGCTCCCTGACGCGCATTCGCATGGCGTCTATCCCTCCGCAAGTGCCGAGACGAACGGCCGCCCCCGAAAAATTCACCTGGATAAACCCGGGAAAGGCCGCGCACGTTCCGGCGCGGTCGCCACCGGGGCCGCGTCGTCAGGGTGCGGTCGCCACGGGGCGAGGCCCCAGCCACGCCTGGCGGAAGCGCGTCTGTTCGGGCGTCGGCGTCCGTCCGATCCGCTCGTCGGGCACGATCTCCATATTGGGATCGGCGATCAGGGTCATGGTCGCCCGCCGCTCGCCCCCCCGCTGGCGATAGACGATGGGCAGGCGGTCGCCCGGCTTGTGCGCGGCGAGCAACGCGCTCCACGCCGCCGCATCCGCGACCGGGCGGCCATCGACGCTGACGATCTCGTCACCCTTGTCCAGCCCGGCTTCATAGAGCGGCGTGCCCGGCGCGGTCGATGCGCCGATCGTCAGGCCGCCATCGCCCTTCACCGGCGTTGCGCCCGCCCAGGCGGTGTCGGGATGCTGGGGACGCAGGGTCAGACCGGCCTGGGCCAGCAGCGGCGCGAAATCGGGAAGCGCGCTGCCCGTCACGCTGCGCGCGAAGAAGCGGTCGGCAAAGCCCTGATCCCCGGTCACCTGCGCCAGCGCGACGCGGAGGTCGTCGGGGCGATAGCTGCGCTCAGGCTTGCCGTGGGTGCGCCAGAGTTGGCGCATATAATCGTCCAGCGTCAGCGTCGGAAAAGCCTGTCGCAACTCCAGGTCGAGCGCCAGCGCCAGCACCGCGCCATAGGCATAATAGGATTTGAAGATATTGGGATTGGTCGGGTCGATCGACTGCGCCGCATCGACGAAGGGTGCGCGCAGGCTCATCTCCTGCGGCCCGCCGTAACGGCGCGCTGGCGTGATCAGCAGCGCGTTCAGCGTGGCGGAGAGCTGGGCGATATAGTCGTCCAGCGGCATCTGTTCGGCGCGGACCACCGCCAGCGGGCCGTAATATTGGGTGAAGCCCTCGGCCAGCCATAGCGACGGCGTGGCATTGGCGCGGGTGAAGTCGAACGGCTCCAGTTCCGCCGGACGGATGCGCTCGACATTCCAGGCGTGGAAGAATTCGTGGCTCAGCGTCTGGATCTGCGCGAATTTCGCCGCCGCCAGCGATTGCGGCATGCTGATCACCGTCGAGTTGCGATGCTCCATCCCGTCGCCGCTGATCTGCGGCATGTAATCGGCCAGGAAGGTGTAGGTGCCATAATCATAGGGTGGTGCCTCGCCGAAGATCGCGATCTGCTGCGCCACGACCTTCTTCGCCATCGCGGCGAACCGGTCGAGATCGGCGGGGCTGCCGTCATGATGCGCGGTCAGGCGGATGGTATAGCGCTTGGCGCCGTCGCCCACCGTCCAGCTCCGCATGTCCCAGGCCGACAGCTCGACCGGGCTGTCCATGAAATATTGTAGGTCGCGTGCGGTGAAGACGGTGGGGTCGCCGGTCGGCGCAAGCTGCGTCGCGATCTTCCATCCGGCAAGCGGGTGGAAGCGGACGCGGACCGGCCGGTCGTCCTGCCCTGCGGCCCACATGAAGGTCGCCGGGATGTTCAGATGCGCATGGGTCGGGTCGATCTGCGCATAGGTGCCGTCGCCGCGATCGCCGAACAGCGTGTAGCGGACCGTGACCGTGCCGTCGTGGGCGGGAACCGTCCAGCCATAGGGATCGGTCCGCGAAATGGTCAGCGAGCGTCCGGCCCCGTCGACGGCGGACACCGAATAGACGTTCTTGGCGAACTCGTGCAGCGCGTAGCGACCGGGCGAGGAGCGGGCCATCTGGAAGCGGACGGGCTGGCGGTCCAGCCCGCGATAGGTCACGCTGACCTGCGCTTCATGATGGTCGGGATGCGGAAAGGCGATGTCATATTCTACGGTCGATGGCGCGGAAGCCTGGGCGGAGGGGCGGGCCTGCTGCGCCGAGACCGGGGACAGCGCCGTGCTCGCCAGCGCCCATGCCGCCGTCATCGCCCATATCCGCATGCCCGAACCCCTTCACTCGATTGAGGTACGGACTTAAGCGCGGAGCAATGACGGGGTCCACCGCTTTGTGCGCGCGGCCGGGCTCTATTTCGGGGCAGCGGCGAATCGCCGGACGACAACGCCGTCCCTCTCGTCGAGTGGCGTCTTATCCAGATGATATGTCAGGAAAATCTGGAGGCGCGACCGGGAATCGAACCCGGGTGCAAGGATTTGCAGTCCTCTGCGTCACCACTCCGCCATCGCGCCTCGATGCGTGGGAGGCGGGCATGTGTGCGGTTTTTTGCGCGGCGTCAACAGGCAGGATGCGATTGCGCGGCAAAAACTCGCTCCCGGTCTTTCCGGCCTGAGGATCGCTACAAGCGATTATGCCGCCGGATGCCGCAATATGGCCAAATCCTTGTGCTGGGGTATCCAGTCCGCTTGGCGGAAAAGCCCTTGCGCGATAGAAGCGGCGGGAACCAATTTAGTGTATTGCACAACTAAAACGGCTGTGCGACAGGGATGGGCCATGATGACGACCAGCAACGACTCCTCGAATTTCGACGCGATGCGCCACGCCATGGTGGTGAGCCAGCTGCGCACCACGGCGGTCAGCGACCAGCGGGTCGTGGCCGCGATGGCGCGGGTGCCGCGCGAGGTCTTCACGCCCGAGGCGCTGCGGGCGGTGGCCTATCGCGACGGGACGCTGGACCTGGGCCATGGCCGGGCGATCAACCTGCCGATGGCGACGGGCCGTCTGCTGACCGAGGCCTATCTGGAGGCGGGCGACCGCGTGCTGCTGATCGGCGCGGCGACCGGCTATACCGCCGCGCTGCTGGCCGAGATCGTCGCCGGTGTCGTCGCGGTCGAGGAGCAGCCCGAGCTGGTCGCCGCCGCGCGCACCGCGCTGGCGGGTGAGCCGAAGGTCGAGATCGTCGAGGCGCCGCTGAAGGCGGGCAACCCCGCCGCGGCGCCCTATGACGTTCTGGTGATCGACGGCGCGGTGGAGGAACTGCCCGCCGCTCTGATCGAGCAGGTCAAGGTCGGCGGCCGCATCGTCACCGGCCTGGTCGAGAACGGCGTCACCCGGCTGGCCAGCGGTCGGCGGACCGAGGGCGGCCACGGCGTCCGCGCCTTTGCCGATGCCGAATGCACCGTCCTGCCGGGCTTTGCCCGTCCTCGCGCCTTCCAATTCTGAGGGACCATGCGCCTGCACCTGACTTCCCGACTGACCTCCCGTATTCTTATCGGCTCGACCCTGTTGATGGGCGGGGCGGCCTCGGCCGAGACGTTGCGGGAAGCCATGGTGCGCGCCTATCAGAGCAACCCGACGATCACCGGCCAGCGCGCCGCCCAGCGCGCCACCGATGAGAATGTGCCGATCGCACGGTCGAACGGCCTGCCGTCGCTGCAAAGCTCGGCGCAGCTGACCGACAATATCGTCGTCGCCAACAACAACTTCCTCAATCCCGAGCGGGTCGGTACCGGAGCGGTGCAGCTTTCGGTGCCGCTCTATCAGGGCGGGGCGGTCAAGAACGCGGTGCGCGCGGCCGAGACGCGGGTCGATGCGGGCCGCGCCCAGCTGCGCGGGGTGGAGGCGAACCTGTTCACCAATGTCGTGGCGGCGTATATGAACGTCATCCGCGACGAGGCGATCGTCAATCTCAATACCCGCAACGTCAATGTGCTGGAGACGAACCTGCGCGCCTCGCGCGACCGGTTCCAGGTCGGCGACCTGACCCGTACCGACGTGGCGCAATCCGAGGCGCGCCTGGCCCAGGCCCGCGCGCAGCTTCAGTCGGCCCAGGCCAATCTGATCTCCAGCCGCGAGAATTACGTCGCGGTGGTGGGTGTCGCCCCGGTCGGGCTGGAACAGCCGCCCGCTTTGCCCGCGCTGCCCGCATCGCCGAACCAGGCGGTGGCGGTGGCGCTGGATCAGAACCCCCAGTTGATCGCCGCGCGTCGGTCGGCGGATGCGACCCGCTATGACATCAACGTCGCGCGCGCCAACCGGCTGCCGCGCATCGCGGCGGTGTCGAGCGGCAATTATTTCAACTATCTAGGGTCGCTGAACGTCCCCGGCGTGCCGGTATCGGGCGTGAATGCGACCATCGGTGCGCAATTGACCATGCCGCTGTTCCAGGGCGGTCGCCCGGCGGCGCAGGTCCGCCAGGCCGAGGCGTTGCGCGGACAGGCGCTGGAGAACGCGACCGGGACCGAGCGTCAGGTGGTGGCGCAGGTCCGCTCCGCCTATGCCGTGTGGCAATCCTCGCAGGAGGTGATCCAGTCCGCCGAATCGGCGGTGCGCGCCAACTCGCTGTCGCTGGAGGGCGTGCGGGCCGAGAATAGCGTCGGCACCCGCACCGTGCTCGACATTCTGAACGCCGAACAGGAATTGCTGAACAGCCAGGTGACGCTGGTGACCGCGCGCCGCGATGCCTATGTCGCGGGCTTCGCGCTGATCGCCGCGATGGGCAATGCGGAGGCGCGCGACCTGGGGCTGGACGGCGGTGCCCTCTACGATCCGGTCGTCAATTACCAGCGGGTTCGCAACAAGATCAACGACTGGGGCGGCGATGGCGAGCCTGCGCCAGTGGCCAGCACCACCGCCGGAACCCCGGCCCAGACGGCGGCGATCACCCGCCCGCTCGATGCCGATGTGAATGCCCCTGTTGACAGAAGCCCCGCATTAACCACAGGTGCATCGGCACCGAGCCGGCAATAACGCCGGGCAGGGGGCCTTGGGGGGCTTCAATGGGGATTGCGGTCATGGGTGAGATCAGCGCCGAGCCGTCGATGGAGGAAATCCTTTCCTCGATCAAAAGGATCATCGCCGAAGAGGGAGAGGTGCCCGCGCGTCAGCGTCGCCAGCCGCGCCCCGTACCTTCGCCGGTCGATGAGGATGATTCGCCCGAGGTTCTGGAATTGAGCGACCCCATGCCCCTGCGCATGAAGGTCGAGGCCGCCGCCGCCCGCGCCGCCGAATCGGCGCTGCGCCCGGCAGTAGAGGCCGCGATGGCCCAGGCGTCCGAACCGGTCGCCCAAGCCCCCGCGCCATCCGCTCCGGCCCAGTCTGCCCCCGCCTCGTCAGCAAAGGTCGAGACGCAGCCCGTCGATGACGGTGAAGAGGCGATCGTCAGCCCCCGTGCGGCCGAGGCCAGCCGCGGTTCCCTGGAGGCGCTCAGCCGCATGATGGTCAAGCCCGAACCGAGCAGCGACGGAACCCTGGAAGGGTTGGTTCGCGACATGCTCCGCCCCATGCTGCGCGAATGGCTGGACACCCATCTGCCGGGGATGGTCGAGGCGATGGTCGCCCGCGAAATCGCCCGGATCACGCGCGAGGGGCGCTAAGCCTTTCGCGACCGGCGAGGGGCGCGGTTTCGGGATATTGATCGCCGTCGGAGCGGAACCGCGCGCGTTCCGCTGGGTTCGGTGGTCATGACCCTCACGCCCGAAACGCCCGATGCCGAGAAGTCGACGCGTTCCGCCGTGTCGTCGCCCCCCATATCCGATTCGAAGCAGCCGCATTCGGGCCAGTCGGACATCTTCTTTGCGGCCGTGAAGACCACGCGGATGCCGATGATCGTTACCGATCCCCGGCAACCCGACAATCCCATCGTCTTCTGCAATGAAGCCTTCAGCTTCATGACCGGCTATTCCGAGGACGAGATCCTCGGCACCAATTGCCGGTTCCTGCAAGGGCCGGAGACCGACCGCGACGTGGTGGCGCAAATCCGCGCCGCCGTCGAACGGCGCGACGAGATCGCGGTCGAACTGCTCAACTACCGCAAGAACGGCTCGACCTTCTGGAACGCGCTGTTCGTCTCGCCGGTCTATGACGATGCGGGCGAACTGGTCTATTTCTTCAGCAGCCAGCTGGACATTTCGCGCCGCCGCGAGGCGGAGGATGCGCTGCACGAGGCGCAGAAGATGGAAGCGGTGGGCAAGCTGACCGGCGGCATCGCGCACGACTTCAACAATCTGCTCCAGGTCATCATCGGCTATTCCGACATATTGGAGGCGCGGGTCGGAGAGGCGGATCGCAGCGGTCGTCGCGCGGTCGAAGCGATCGCTGCCGCCGCCGCGCGCGGCGCGACCCTGACCCAGCAACTGCTCGCCTTCGCACGCAAGCAGGAGCTTCGCGACCGGCTGCTCAACTTCAACCAGCTGATCGAGGATTTCCGGCCGATCCTGAACCGTACGGCGGGGGACGGGGTGGTGCTGCGCCAGCGGCTGGAGGAAAATCTCTGGAACTGCCGGATTGACCCGGTCCAGGCGGAGATGGCGCTGCTCAACATCGTCACCAACGCCCGCGAAGCCATCGCCCGTACCGATCATCGGGGTGAGATCACCATCACCACCCGCAACATGATCCAGTCCGCCGACCAGCCCGAAGGTCCGGCCAATCTGGATGCGGGCGAGTATGTCGTGGTGGGTATCGCCGATGACGGGCCGGGTATCGATGCGCAGATCGCGGACAAGGTCTTCGACCCCTTCTTCACGACCAAGGAAATGGGGAAGGGCGCGGGGCTCGGCCTGGCGATGGTTTATGGCTTCATGCGTCAGTCTGGCGGGCTGGCGGCGGTCGAGCCGAGCGAGGCGGGAGGCACGGCGTTGTCGCTCTATTTCCCGCGCGCGGCAGCGGGAGCATCCGAACGCCGCCCCGCCCCGGTACAGCCCGCCCGCAGCGGCGGGGCCGAACGCGTGCTAATGGTCGAGGATCAGGACGATGTCGGCGATCTGGGCAAATCGATGCTCGAAGATCTGGGCTATGACGTGGTCCTGACTCGCAGCGCGCGCGAGGCGTTGGACCATCTGTCGCGGGACAGCGACTTCCAGCTCCTGTTCACCGATATCCTGATGCCCGGCGGCATGAACGGCGTGGCGCTGGCGCAGGCGGTGCGGCGCGATTATCCGCGCCTGGGCGTCCTGCTGACCACCGGTTACGCCGACGAGGCGATCGATGAGGGCGCGCGGTCCTACGAACTGATCCGCAAGCCCTATCGCCGGGCCGAACTGAACGAACGGATCCGCGCGGTGCTCGACCGGCCGGGCGCTCGTACCTGATAGCATCTGGCGCAAGCGGGCGCGGCTGATTAAGGCAGCGGCATGACTGAGCTGCCCAAGACGTTCGACCCCGCCGCAATCGAAGCCCGCTGGTATGGCCATTGGGAGGAAAAGGGCCTGTTCCGCCCCGACCGCCCCAATGCCGAGCCCTGGACGATCGTCAACCCGCCGCCCAACGTCACCGGCAACCTGCATATCGGCCATGCGCTGGACAACACGTTGCAGGACATTCTCGTCCGCCATGCCCGGTTGAAGGGCAAGGATGCGCTGTGGGTGGTCGGCACCGACCATGCAGGGATAGCGACCCAGATGGTGGTCGAGCGCCAGATGAACGCGCTTGGGCAAAAGCGCACCGACTTCACCCGCGAACAGTTCCTCGAAAAGGTCTGGACGTGGAAGGCGGAGAGCGGCGGCCAGATCACCGGCCAGTTGCGTCGCCTGGGCTGCTCGATGGACTGGGCCAATGAGCGGTTCACCATGGACGAGGGCTTCAGCAAGGCGGTGCTGAAGGTATTTGTCGACTTGCACGCCCAAGGCCTGCTCTACCGCGACAAAAGGCTGGTCAACTGGGACTCGGGGCTCGGCACCGCGATCAGCGACCTGGAGGTCGAGACACGCGAGGTGAAGGGCAGCTTCTGGCGCCTGCGCTATCCGCTGGCCGACGGATCGGGCTTTATCGAGGTCGCGACGACGCGCCCTGAGACGATGCTGGCCGATATGGCGGTCGCGGTCCACCCGGATGACGCGCGCTATACCGCGCTGATCGGCAAGCAGGTTCGCCTGCCGATCACTGGCCGCCTGATCCCGATCGTCGCCGACGAACATGCCGACCCCGAACTGGGATCGGGCGCGGTCAAGATCACGCCCGGCCATGACTTCAACGATTTCGAGGTCGGCCGCCGCGCCGGGATCGAAGCGCGCGACATGCTCAACATGCTCGATGCCAAGGCGTGCATCGTCCAGACCGCCGATGGTCTGATCCCCGACGCGTTCCTCGGCCTGTCGACGGCCGACGCGCGCAAGGCGGTCGTCGCGCGGCTGAAGGAGGAGGGCGTGCTCATCCCGCACATCGACAAGGAGGGCGAAGAGCACGACGCCGAGCCGCGCACGATCCAGACTCCGTTCGGGGACCGTTCGGGCGTGGTGATCGAGCCGTGGCTGACCGACCAATGGTATGTCGACGCCAAGACGCTGGCCCAGCCCGCGATCGAGGCGGTGCGCTCGGGCAAGATCAAGATCGTGCCGCAGGCGTGGGAGAAGACCTTCTTCAACTGGATGGAGAATATCCAGCCCTGGTGCGTCAGCCGCCAGCTTTGGTGGGGGCACCAGATTCCGGCCTGGTTCGCCGAGGATGGCCGCGTGTTCGTCGCCGAGAGCGAGGAAGAGGCGCAGGGACAAGCGGGCGAGGGCGTGGTCCTGACCCGCGACCCGGACGTGCTCGACACCTGGTTTTCTTCCGCGCTCTGGCCTTTCGCGACGCTCGGCTGGCCCGACAACAGCGACAAGACGCTGGAGGGCCGTTACCCGAATGACGTGCTGATCTCCGGCTTCGACATCCTGTTCTTCTGGGATGCGCGGATGATGATGCAAGGGTTGCACTTCATGGAAGATGTGCCCTTCAAGACGCTGTATCTGCACGGTCTTGTCCGCGCTGCCGACGGCTCGAAAATGTCGAAGTCGAAGGGCAACACGGTCGATCCGCTGGGCCTGATCGACCAGTACGGCGCCGACGCGCTGCGCTTCTTCATGGCGGCGATGGAGAGCCAGGGCCGCGACATCAAGATGGATGAACGCCGTGTCGAGGGCTATCGCAACTTCGCGACCAAGCTGTGGAACGCCGCGCGTTTCGCCCAGGCGAACGGCATCGGCGCGTCGACCACGCTGGAGGCGCCCAACGCGACGCTGGCCGTCAACAAGTGGATCATCGCCGAGACGGTAAAGACGGTGCAGGCGGTCGACCTGGCGCTGGCTGACTACCGCTTCGACGGCGCGGCAAACGCGATCTATCAGTTCGTCTGGAGCCGCTTCTGCGACTGGTATCTCGAACTGATCAAGCCGGTCCTGCAAGGCGGCGAAGAGGGCGGCGACGAGACCCGCGCGGTCGTGGGCTGGGTGCTCGACCAGATTCTGGTCCTGCTCCACCCGTTCATGCCCTTCATCACCGAGGAACTGTGGCACGCGATGGGCGCGCGCGATCATGACCTGATCGTGGCGCACTGGCCGATGGCCGACGCCCGCGCGCTCGATCCGGAAGCGGAGCGCGAGATCGACTGGCTGATCCGTCTGGTCAGCGAAATTCGTGCCGCGCGGACCGAGCTGAACGTACCGCCGGGCGCGCGCCTGCCGATGCACGTCCGCGATGCCCATGCCGATACGCAGGCGCGACTGGTCCGCCAGGCCTCTGCACTGGCGCGGCTCGCCCGTGTCGAGGCGGCCGAGGGCGAAGTTTCGGGCGGCGCGGCGCAGGTGGTGGTGGACGAGGCGACCTTCGTCCTGCCGCTGGAGGGCGTGATCGACCTCGACGCCGAACGCCAGCGCCTGACCAAGGCGATCGCGACGGTGGAAAAGGAACGCGACGCGCTGGGCGGGCGGCTGGGCAATGCCAGCTTCGTCGAACGCGCCAAGCCGGAAGCGGTCGAGAAGGCGCGGGCGGACCACGCCGACAAGATGGCTGAAGCGGCGCGGTTGCACGCCGCACTCGGGCGGCTTGGCTGACGCTTAATCCTCCCCATCGTCAGATGGGGAGGGGGACCGCGCCCGTAGGGCGTGGTGGAGGGGCAAGGGGCAAAGCCCCTCCACCATCGCTTCGCGATGGTCCCCCTCCCCAAGCTATGCTTGGGGATGACTGGGTTAGGCCTGTTCCCCCAACCGCCGCAGCCGCCGGATCCTCGGCTCGCGCTGCAACTGCGCCTCGCGCCGGATCACCTGACGCAGTTCATCCCGCTTTTCGTGGATCGACGCGATCACCGGTCCCATCGCGACGCCCAGATCGACCAGCACCGCCTCCGACAATTGCAGCGAGCTTTCCAGCGTCTCGGGCACCGCCTCGCTGACGCCCGCGCGGTATAGTTCGGTTGCATGCGCCATGTCCCTTGCACGCGCGATGATCGGCAGGTCCGGCGCGGCGTCGCGGATGCGCCGTGCCAGCCTCACGGTCAGCACCGGATCGTCCATCGTCAGGATCAGCGCGCGCGCGGCGGGGAGGTTCAGCCGGTCGACCAGTTCCGCGCGCGAGACATCGCCGAACAGCACCGGATAGCCTGCCCGCCGCGCCTCGCTGACCGAATCGATGTCCGCCTCGACCGCGACATAGGCCTGGCCATGGACGGTGAGCATGTCGGCGATCATCTTGCCGACCCGGCCGAAGCCGATGATGACGGTGCGCCCGCCATCCGCCTCCGGCTCGGGCGCGGGCGGACCGTCGGTGCTCCGCGCCTCGATCCGGCGGGAGATGACTCGACCCGCCTTGGCGAGGAGTGGCGTAATGGTCAGGCCGATGGCGGTCACGGTCTGCCAGAAACTGGCGGTCGAGGGCAGGATCAACTGCGCCTGCGCCGCCGTGCCCAGCACGATCAGCGTGGTTTCCGACGGACTGCCCATCAACAGCCCGGTCTCCGCCGCCACCCCGCGCCGGGCATGGGCGACGCGGAGCAGCAGATAGGTGACGATCGCCTTCACCGCGACCACGCCAACCACCGCCAGCAACAGCATGTCCCAGTTCTTTGCGATCAGCCGAAGGTCCAGGCTCATCCCCACTGTGATCAGGAACACGCCGAGCGCCAGCCCCTTGAAGGGCGCGGTCATCACCTCGACCTCCGAGTGATATTCGGTCTCGGCGATCAGCAGTCCGGCGAGCAGCGCCCCGACGATCGGCGAGAGGCCCGCCGCCGTGGTCGCCACGCTGGCGACGATGACGACCAGCAGCGAGGCGGCGAGGAACAATTCGGGGCTCTTGGTGCGCGCCGCCTGGGCGAACAGGCGGGGAAGGACGATCCTGCCGCCCAGATACATGGCGACCACCGTCAGGCCGCCGCGCAAGGCGACGCCCGCGATGCCGACCCAGCCCTCATCGGTCGCGGTCGGCGCCATCGCCCCTAGCGCGAAGATGATCGGGACCAGCGCCAGATCCTCGAACAACAGCATCGCAAAGGCGCCCCGCCCGACCGGGCTGGTCGTCCCGACGAGTGGCAGCACCAGCGCGGTCGACGACAAGGTCAATGCCAGCCCCAGCCCGATCGCCCCGGCCCAACTCTGTCCGATCAGATGCAGCGCGATGCCGATCAATGCTGCCGAGCCGAGCAACTCCGCCGCGCCGGTCCCGAACACCAGCCGCCGCATTGCCCAAAGCCTGCGAAAAGACAGCTCCAGGCCTATGGAAAACAACAATAATATGATGCCGAACTCGGCAAAGGGTTCGATCGACTCGGGGTTGGAGATGGTCAGATAGTAAAGCCATGGCGCATGCGGGACGAGCGAACCCAGCCCCGCCGGGCCGACCAGCAATCCGACCAGAATGAACCCGATGACCGGGCTGACCCGAAAGCGGGCAAAGGCCGGAATGACGATCCCCGCAGAACCGAGGATGACCAGCGCATCGGAGAAGCCTTGATTGTCGAGCCGTAATGCCATGGCGACACACTAACCCGGCTTGGACGCGCTTGTCAGGTCGTTAATGGCGCGTAACGGGGATGGGACGATCGGTCCACTGACGGTGCGACCGATGCGGGGCTAGGGGGCGGCGATGATCGATTATCGCCTCTCGCTGTTCGGGCCTTTGCTGTCGCTGCTGTTGCTGGCGGGGTGCGGGGACGATGGCCGGGCGGAGCGGTTGAAGAAGGCGGGGCCCCATCCGTCGCTGGAGACGCTGATGCGCGTCGCGGATGCCGATGCGGGGGCGCGGACCTTCGGGCAATGCCTGGCCTGCCACACGATCGGCAAGGGCGAACTGGATCGCGCCGGGCCGAACCTGCACGCCATCATGGGCAAGCCGGTGGCGGGAGGCAGCGACCGCTTCGGCTATACCGCCGCGTTGATGCGGATCGGCGGCCATTGGGACCGGGCGACGATGGATCGCTGGCTGGCCTCGCCGCAGCGCTTCGCACCGGGCACGAGGATGACCTTCGCGGGATTGCCCGACCCGCTCGCACGGGCCGATGTGATCGCCTATCTGGAGCATGAGGGCGGCTCCAGATAGGCGTGAAAGTCAGCGGTGAACGTCGATCGCCGTTAGAAGGTCGCCACCATATTGGCTGGCCGCTGTCCATCGCCGTGCAGCAATATGGGGACCGCTGTCGCGGGCGGGGTCATATAGAGCGGTTTGCGCGCCTCGACGAAGCGCTCCTTGGCGTAGGGGCGGATACAGACTTTGTCCCCCTGATTGCCGCCGAGTATATGATAGCGGCTTTCGTCCTCACCGACATAGAGCCCGACATGGCCGCCGCCGTTGCGCGTGAAGGTAACGATATCGCCAAGGTCGGGCTGACCGCTGGGTTCTCCAAATTTGCGCCAGTTAAGTGCCCATAGAGGATTGGCGGGCGGCGTCTTACCCGCGCGGCGCGCCACGAGCGCCATGGTCAGGCCGCACCAGGGGATGGAGTCCGCGTTATAGAATTCGGCGACGTCGCCACCGACCTCCTGAGCCCATGCCAGAATTTCGGGGTTATTCTTGCCGCCGGGCTTCTCTTCGACGCCCCAGATTTTCAGCGCTTCCGACACCATGCGCGGCAGTGTGCCGATGGTTGTCAGCCAACTGTAATTTCCCAGATCCATTCGATGTCTCCCGATCGAGCGATACGCAAAAAGACCCGGGAGGCATGCCCCCCGGGTCCAGATTGCGCGGTTCGCGATCGGTCGCCTATCGGTGACCGGACCGAAACGGAGTTTACTGCCAGTCGGCCATCGCGGTTTCGAGGTTGACGCGGATCGCCTCGAAGAACTGCTCGGTGGTCATCCAGGGCTGGTCCGGGCCGATCAGGATGGCGAGGTCCTTGGTCATCTGGCCATTCTCGACGGTCTGGACGCAGACCTTTTCCAGCGTCTCGGCGAAGCGCACCACGTCCGGCGTGTTGTCGAACTTGCCGCGATACTTGAGGCCGCCGGTCCAGGCGAAGATCGACGCGATGGGGTTGGTCGAGGTCGCCTTGCCCTGCTGGTGCTGGCGATAGTGACGGGTCACGGTGCCGTGCGCCGCTTCTGCCTCGATCGTCTTGCCGTCCGGGGTCATCAGGACCGAGGTCATCAGGCCCAGCGAGCCGAAGCCCTGCGCGACCGTGTCCGACTGCACGTCGCCGTCGTAATTCTTACAAGCCCAGACGAATTCGCCGTGCCACTTGAGGGCCGAGGCAACCATGTCGTCGATCAGGCGATGCTGATACTCGATGCCCGCCGCCTTGAACTGCTCGGCGAACTCGGTGTCGAACACTTCCTGGAAGATGTCCTTGAAGCGGCCGTCATAGGCCTTGAGGATGGTGTTCTTGGTCGACAGATAGACCGGCCAGCCACGATTCAGGCCATAGTTCATCGAGGCGCGCGCGAAGTCGCGGATCGAATCGTCGAGATTGTACATGCCCATGGCGACGCCAGCCGCCGGGAAGTTGAACACCTCCTCCTCGATCGACTCGCCATTCTCGCCTTCCCACTTCAGGGTCAGCTTGCCCTTGCCGGGGACCTTGAAGTCGGTCGCCTTATACTGGTCGCCGAACGCATGACGGCCGACGACGATCGGGTGGGTCCAGCCGGGGACGAGGCGGGGAACGTTCTTGATCACGATCGGCTCGCGGAACACCACGCCGCCCAGGATGTTGCGGATCGTGCCGTTGGGCGACTTCCACATCTTCTTCAGGCCGAATTCCTCGACGCGCTGCTCGTCGGGGGTGATCGTCGCGCACTTGATGGCGACGCCGTACTTCTGCGTCGCATGGGCGCTGTCGATCGTGATCTGGTCGCCGGTCGCGTCGCGATTCTGGACCGACAGGTCGAAATAGGCCAGCTCGATGTCGAGATACGGCTTGATCAGGCGTTCGCGAATCCACTCCCAGATGATCCGGGTCATTTCGTCGCCGTCGATCTCCACGACGGGCGTGTTCACCTTGATCTTCGCCATATGCGCATCCTTCAGATTGGCAGGTTTGGGCATGCGTCTAGGGGAGGGGGCGCGGCGGATCAACCACCTGTGGCGCGGGGTGGCGGAGCCGGGGTGAACCGAAATCATTGTGCGATGGCCGGTGGACAGGTAAACAGGCGTAATGCCTTCGCTCGAAAAGCCTCCCATCGCGACCACCACCGTCAAGTGGCGCTTTCCCGCCGTCCATCCCGAAGGGCGCAAATATGTGCTGATCGGGGCGGGCCTGACCCTGCTCGCGACGCTCGTCACCAAAGTGCTGTTCTGGCCGTTCGTCGGCCTGTGCATCTGGATCGCCGCCTTTTTCCGCGACCCCGTGCGCACCACGCCGCAGGGGGACGACCTGATCGTCGCGCCCGCCGACGGCCTGGTCACGATGATCCAGCGCGTGCCGATCCCGCGCGAGCTGGTCGGCGAACTGGGCGAGGCGCCGCTGGTGCGCGTGTCGATCTTCATGTCGGTGTTCGACGTGCATATCAACCGGACGCCCGTGGCGGGCGTGATCCGTCAGGTCGTGTATATCTCGGGCAAGTTCCTCAACGCCGATCTCGACAAGGCGTCGGACGAGAATGAGCGCCAGCATTTCGTGGTCGAAGGGCGCGACGGTCGCAAGATCGGCTTCACCCAGATCGCAGGGCTGGTCGCGCGACGCATCGTCGGCTTCGTGAAGCCCGGGGACATGGTCGCGGCCGGCCAGCGGGTCGGCCTGATCCGCTTCGGCAGCCGCGTCGACGTCTATCTGCCCGACGACGTCACGCCGCAGGTTTGCCTGGGCCAGCGCTCGGTTGCCGGGGAAACGGTGCTGGGCCGTGTCGGCGGCAAGCCGATAAGCGGCATCGCCCAATAAGCCTTTAGCGACATGGCCATTTCCCCCCGCTTCGCGCGTCGCGCCTCGACCGACGGCCTGCCCCCCAGAGGGCTTCCATTGCGCGCGATCGCGCCCAATGCGGTGACGGCGCTGGCGCTGGTCTCCGGTCTGACCGGGGTGAAGTTCGCCATTGCCGGGTCCTGGGAAGCGGCGGTGACGATGATCATGGTCGCCGCCGTGCTCGACGGACTGGATGGCCGTATTGCCCGGTTGTTGCGCGGGGAAAGCCGGTTCGGGGCGGAACTCGATTCCCTGTCCGACGCCATTTCCTTCGGCGTCGCGCCTGCACTGATCCTCTATCTCTGGTCGCTGGAGCATCTGCCGCGGATCGGCTGGATCTGCGCGGTGCTTCAGGCGGTGTTCTGCGCGCTGCGACTGGCGCGGTTCAATTCGCAACTCGATGTGACCGACCAGCCACGCAAGACCGCGGGCTTCTTCACCGGTGTCCCGGCTCCCGCCGGGGCGGGGCTGGCCATGTTGCCGCTCTATCTGTGGTTCTGGACGGGCGAGCCGCTCTTCGCCTCGCCCTATCTCGTGGCGCCCTGGGTCGCTTTCGTGGCGCTGCTCATGGTGTCGAGCCTGGCGACTTTATCCTGGACCTCGTTCCGGCTGCGCCGCCATGTTCGGTTCGAGGCGCTGGCGATCATCGTGCTCGTCGGCGTCGCGTTGATCTCGGCACCATGGCATGCCCTGACCGCGCTGTGCCTCGCTTATCTGATCAGCATACCCTTCACGATGCTCGCTTATGCCCGGCTCAAGCGGCAGCGCGGCGGCGTGCCAGCGACGAAGGCACCGGCGAACTTGCCGCCCAGCGCCTGACCGCGATACGACGCTCGGCGACGACCAGGGTCGCCAGCGGCGTGAAGGCCGGTTCGACATGGCCGGTGGCCAGATGAAGGATGCGACGCCATTGTGGCGCGATCATCATGACGATGGTACCGATGGCAGCGACCAGCGCGCCCATGAAAACCAGAACACTCACCACGATCATCATGATGCCCGCCTCCTGCCGTCCGCTACGGTCCAGCCCATTAACCGGATCGTAACCATTGAAAATTTTGATCAGTTCCGTCGCTGCCTTCGTGACAGCAGGTCGAACGGTGCCAAATTCACGACGTTTCGATAGCGACTCGTCGCAATCAAGGCCTGTTCTCCCTTGCGGGCTCTTTATGTTCCGCTGTTGTTCCTGTGTCAAGCGGCATTGGAACAAACGCGAACGGCGTGTTGCGCTTGCTATCGCGTATCGGCTGGGCTAAGGGCGCGCCCCTCAACACCGCATGGGAAGCATCATATTCTGGTGCGCATGGGCTTCGCCCGCCGCGTCATCCGCTTCCCAGAGGACTAACCGGAAGGAATTATCTTATGGCGGCACCTGTCGTCACCATGCAGCAGTTGGTCGAGACCGGCGCGCACTTCGGCCACCAGACCCACCGCTGGAACCCGAAGATGAAGCCCTACATCTTCGGCGACCGCAACGGCGTCCACATCCTCGACCTGTCGCAGACCGTGCCGCTGTTCGCGCGCGCTCTGGAGTTCATCAGCTCGACCGTCGCTGGCGGTGGCAAGGTCCTGTTCGTCGGCACCAAGCGCCAGGCGCAGGAGCCGGTCGCCGAGGCCGCTCGCCGTGCGGGCCAGCACTTCGTCAACCACCGCTGGCTGGGCGGCATGCTCACCAACTGGAAGACGATTTCCAACTCGATCAAGCGCCTCAAGACGCTCGAAGAGCAGCTTTCGGGCGACACGCACGGCCTGACCAAGAAGGAAGTGCTGAACCTGACCCGTGAGCGCGACAAGCTCGAGCTGTCGCTGGGCGGCATCCGTGACATGGGCGGCGTGCCCGACGTCATGTTCGTGATCGACGCGAACAAGGAAGAGCTGGCGATCAAGGAAGCCAACACGCTGGGCATCCCCGTCGTCGCGATCCTCGATTCGAACGTCTCGCCCGATGGCATCGCCTTCCCGGTTCCGGCGAATGACGACGCCAGCCGCGCGATCCGCCTGTACTGCGAGGCCGTGGCGATCGCCGCGACCCGTGGCAATAACGAGCAGCAGCGCCGCAGCGGCACCGACTTCGGTGCGATGGCGGAGCCGCCCGTCGAGGAAGCGCTGACCGTCGCCCCGACCGAAGCGGCCGAGCAGGCCGTCGAGGCCGAGCGCCAGATCGACGCGTAATCGCGTGGAACATGCCCCGCGGTGCGGGCGGGGCGATCATCGACCGGACGGGGCAACCCTTCGGTCGGTGACATCGGCTTGACATGCAAGCCGTGCTAAGGGCCGCCCCCGATGGGGCGGCCCTACCCGCATCCCCCTTTTCAGACAGAGGATTGAGACAATGGCCGATATCACCGCAGCGATGGTCAAGGACCTGCGCGAAAAGAGCGGCGCGGGCATGATGGACTGCAAGAAGGCGTTGGCCGAGGCGAATGGCGACATGGACGCCGCGCTGGACTGGCTGCGCACCAAGGGCCTCGCGGCCGCGCAGAAGAAGTCGAGCCGTACCGCCGCTGAAGGCCTGGTCGGCGTTGCCACCAGCGGCACCGTCGGCGCCGCCGTCGAAGTGAACTCGGAAACCGACTTCGTCGCCAAGAACGACCAGTTCCAGGCGTTCGTTCGCGACGTGACCGCGATCGCGCTGAAGTCGGGCGACGATATCGAGGCGCTTAAGAACCAGGCGATGCCGCAGGGCGGCACCGTCGCCGAAGTGCTGACCAACAATGTCGCGACGATCGGTGAGAACCAGTCGCTGCGTCGCGCCAAGCGCCTCGAAGTGTCGAAGGGCGCGGTCGTGTCCTATGTCCACAACCAGCAGGCGCCGGGCATGGGCAAGATCGGCGTGCTGGTCGCGCTGGAGTCGGAAGCCGCCGACGAGACGCTCCAGTCGCTGGGTCGTCAGCTGGCGATGCACATCGCCGCCGCCTTCCCCAAGGCGCTGAACGAGGAAGACCTGGACGAGGCCGAGATCGAGCGTGAGCGCGCGATCGCGACCGAGAAGGCCGCCGAATCGGGCAAGCCCGCCGACATCATCGCCAAGATGGTCGAAGGCTCGATCGCCAAGTATCGCAAGGAGCATGCGCTGGTCAGCCAGCTGTTCGTGATCGACGGCAAGACCAAGATCAGCGACGTCGTGGCGAAGGCCGGCAAGGACGCCGGTGCCGAGATCAAGCTGGTGGACTATGTCCGCTTCCAGCTGGGCGAAGGCATCGAGAAGGAAGCGTCGGACTTCGCGGCCGAAGTGGCTGCGGCTTCGGGCGTTCCGCAGAAGGCGTAACATCCGCGCTGTCCTGTGATGGGACGGTCAAGGTGATAGGGGAGCGGTTGCCGGAAGGTGGCCGCTCCTTTGCGTGTGGGTGACTCTCCTAACCTCCGTTCGCCCTGAGCGAAGTCGAAGGGCATGGGGTGAACGCAGTTCCATGGGCTTCGACTTCGCTCAGCCTGAACGGCCGTTGGGGAATGAGGCTTTGCTCTCTGTATCCGCCGCACCCGGGCATAGCCTGGGAGCAGCGGTCATCCGCCGCATGTCCCACGAAAATCCCCGCAACCTGCCGCTGCGTGGTTGCCCGTAGCCCGGTCGCCGCCTAAGGTCCGCGCCACTTTCATCACCAAGATCCGAGAAACGATGACGAGCCCGCGCTTTAAACGAATCCTGCTGAAACTCTCGGGCGAGGTCCTGATGGGTGAGGGGGGCCTGGCCATTTCGCCCGAGATCACCGCGCGCGTGGCGCAGGAGATCGCCGATGTGCGGGCCCAGGGTTATGAGCTGTGCATCGTGGTCGGTGGCGGCAACATCTTCCGTGGCCTGTCGGCGGCGGCCAAGGGGTTCGAGCGGGCGACCGCCGACTATATGGGTATGCTGGCGACGGTGATGAACGCGCTGGCGGTGCAGAATGCGCTGGAGCAGATCGGCGTCGATACTCGGGTCCAGTCGGCGATCCCGATGGCCAGCGTGTGCGAGCCCTTCATCCGTCGCCGCGCGGAGCGGCATCTGGAAAAGGGCCGCGTGGTGATCTTCGCGGCGGGCGTGGGTTCGCCCTTCTTCACCACCGACAGCGGCGCCGCGCTGCGTGCTGCCGAGATGAAGTGCGACGCGCTGTTCAAGGGGACCAGCGTCGACGGCGTGTACGATGCCGACCCCAAGAAGGTGCCGACCGCCACCCGCTATGACACGGTCAGCTATTCCAAGGTCCTGTCCGACGACCTGAAGGTCATGGACGCCTCGGCCATCGCGCTGTGCCGTGACAACAATATTCCGATCGTCGTCTTCAATATCCGCGAACATGGCAATTTCGGTGCTGTGCTCGCCGGCGAAGGCGTGTCGACGATCGTCCAGAACCAAGGAGCGTAATTCATGGCAGCCTATGACAAGTCCGACCTCGAGCGCCGTATGCAGGGCGCGGTCGAGTCGCTGAAGCACGACCTGAACGGCCTGCGTACCGGCCGTGCGTCGACGGCTCTGCTCGATCCGGTCACCGTCGAGGTCTATGGCAGCCACATGCCGCTGAACCAGGTCGCGACCGTCTCCGCGCCGGAACCGCGCATGTTGTCGGTGCAGGTATGGGACAAGACGAACGTGTCGTCGGTCGAAAAGGCGATCCGTTCGGCCGGGCTGGGCCTGAACCCGATCAATGACGGCCAGACGCTGCGCCTGCCGATCCCCGACCTGACCGAGGAGCGCCGCAAGGAACTCGCCAAGCTCGCCAACAAATATGCCGAGAGCGCGCGTATCGCGGTCCGCAACGTCCGTCGCGACGGCATGGACAGCCTGAAGACCGACGAGAAGAAGGGCCTGTTCGGCGAGGACGAGCGCAAGCGCCACGAGACCGAAGTGCAGAAGCTGACCGACGCCACCATCGCCGAGTTGGATGCGGCGGCGGCGGCCAAGGAAAAGGAAATCCTGGGCAAGTGAGTCCTCCGGCCGCCTCGGCCCAGACGGCTCTGGGGTCGCTGGTGGCCGTGCCCGATACGGGTGCGGTCCCGCGTCACGTCGCGATCATCATGGACGGCAATGGCCGCTGGGCCAAACGCCGTCTGCTGCCGCGCTTCGCCGGTCACAAGGCCGGGGTGGAGGCGGTGCGCCGCATCTCCCGCGCCGCGCGTGCGCTGGGGATCGAGGCGCTGACCCTCTATGCCTTCTCTTCGGAGAATTGGCGGCGGCCCGAGACCGAGATCAGCGACCTGATGGGTCTGCTCCGCATCTTCCTGCGCAAGGATCTGGCCGAGCTGGTGTCGGACAATGTCCGGCTGCGGGTGATCGGGGACTATCACCGGTTTCCCGCCGATCTGGTCGCGATGATCGACGATGCGATCGCGCGGACGTCCGCCAATACCGGTCCCATTCTGGCGATCGCGCTGAATTACGGCGCGCAGGCCGAGCTGGTCGAGGCGACCCGGCGACTGGCATCGAAGGTGGTCGCCGGCGAGATGACGGCGGACGCGATTACGCCGGAGGCGATCGAGGGCGAGTTGCAGACCAACGGCCTGCCGCCGCTCGATTTGGTGATCCGCACCTCGGGCGAGCAGCGTCTGTCCAACTTCCTGCTGTGGCAGGCGGCCTATGCCGAATTGCTGTTCGTCGACACGCTCTGGCCCGATTTCGACGAAGCGGCGCTGGCGGATGCGGTGGCGGAGTTCGGCCGACGGCACAGGCGTTTCGGCGGCCTGTGACCGACCCCGAAATCCCGACGACCGGGGCGCCCGAAGCGGCCCCGGTCAAGAGCATGTCGAATCTGACCAAGCGGGTGCTCGCCAGTATCGTGATGATCGCGGTGGCCAGCCTGTGCCTGGCGCTGGGTGGCCTGGCCTTCTGGCTGCTGGCGGTCGTGGTCGGGCTGTTCATGATGGCCGAATGGTCGGATCTGTTGAAGGTCGATCGTTCGCGCAAGCGGCTGGCCCAGTTCGCGTTGTCGGTGCCGCTCGCCATCATGGCGCCGGGACTGGCGGCGGGGCCGGGCTTCTTCGCGCTGGGGCTGATCGCGGGCGTCTTCTTCTTCCTGACCATCATTTCGCGTCGCCCCGATTATGGCGCGGGCGCGCTCTATGTCGGTCTGCCGGTCTTTTCGCTGCTGGCGATCCGTCTGCATGACGATGGGCTGGCGCTGTCGCTCTGGGCGATGGCGATCGTCTGGGCTTGCGACAGCGGTGCCTTCTTCGTCGGGCGGCAATTCGGCGGGCCGAAGCTGGCTCCCACGATCAGTCCGGCCAAGACCTGGTCCGGCCTGATCGGCGGTGTCGCGGCGGCGACCCTGCTGGCCATGCTGATGCGCTGGGGCCATGACCTGCCCCTGCCGTTGGTAATCGCGACGCCGTTCCTGGCGGTGCTGGCGCAGATGGGCGACCTGTTCGAAAGCTGGCTGAAGCGTCGGGCGGGCGTGAAGGACAGCGGCAATGTCCTGCCCGGCCATGGCGGCGTGATGGACCGGCTGGACGGGATCGTGCCCGTCGCGCCGGTGGCGGCGTTCCTGATCTTCCTGCCGGGCCTGTTCTGATGCGCAGCGTGACGATCTTGGGAGCGACCGGTTCGGTCGGCACCTCGACCCTGGATTTGATCGAGCGCGAGCCCGACCGGTACCGTGTCCGCGCGCTGACCGCCAATTGCGACGTCGCCAAGCTGGCGGCGGCGGCGAAGCGGACCGAGGCGGAACTGGCGGTGGTCGCCGACGAACGCTGCCTCCCCGATCTGCGCGAGGCGCTGGCGGGCACCGCGACGCGCGTGGCGGGCGGTCGCGCGGCGGTGATCGAGGCGGCGGCGCTGCACGCCGACTGGACCATGGGCGCGATCGTCGGCTGCGCGGGGTTGGAGCCCGCCATGGCGGCGATCGCCAATGGCGGCACCGTCGTGCTTGCCAACAAGGAGCCTCTGGTGTCGGCGGGCGAGGTCGTGCTGGCGGCGGCGGCCAGGGCGGGGGCGACGCTGCTTCCCGCCGACAGCGAGCATAACGCCATCTATCAATGCTTCGACTTCGCCCGGCCGGAGCGGGTGCGGCGGATCGTCCTGACCGCCAGCGGCGGTCCGTTCCGCGAATCGACCACCGAAGAGATGGCCCATGTCACCCCCGAACAGGCGGTGGCACATCCCAACTGGTCGATGGGTGCCAAGATTTCGGTCGATTCGGCGACGATGATGAACAAGGGGCTGGAACTGATCGAGGCGGCGCGCCTCTTTCCCGTCCCCGCCGACCGGATCGAGATCGTGCTCCATCCGCAATCGGTCATCCATTCGGCGGTCGATTATGTCGACGGATCGATGCTGGCGCAGCTTGGCCCTTCCGACATGCGCGTGCCCATCGCGCATTGCCTGGCCTGGCCGGACCGGATGCCGACACCGATGGCACCGCTCGATCTGGTCGCGCTGGGGCGGATGGACTTCGCCGCACCCGATCCGGTGCGCTTTCCCGCGCTGCGGCTCGCCCGTGCCGCGCTGGAGGCGGGTGGGGCGGCGCCGGCCATTCTGAACGCCGCGAACGAGATCGCGGTCGCGGCTTTTCTCGCGCGACGCATCGGCTTCCTCGAAATTGCCGCAATCGTCGAACATGTTCTCCATCGCTACGACCCGGCCCCGCCGGAAACGCTCGATGCGGTGATCGCGATCGATGCGGAAACGCGGGTGCTGGCGGCCGAGCGTGTTGAGGATTGCGTCGTTTGATCGAAACTCCCGGCCTGTTGTTGACCATCCTGGCCTTCGTTCTCGCTCTCGGTCCGCTCGTGTTCGTGCACGAGATGGGCCATTACCTCGCCGGTCGCTGGTTCGGGGTGAAGGCGGAGACGTTCTCGATCGGTTTCGGTCGGGAGATTTTCGGTTTCACCGACAAGCGTGACACGCGGTGGAAGGTCGGCTGGCTGCCGCTGGGCGGTTACGTGAAATTCGCCGGTGACATGAACCCGGCCAGCCAGGCCGATGCCGCCTGGCTTTCGCTGCCGCCGGAGGAGCGCGCCCGGACCTTTCAGGCGAAGCCCGTGTGGCAGCGCGCGATCATCGTCGCGGCGGGCCCGGCGATCAACTTCTTCGCCGCGATCCTGATCCTCGCCGGTTTCGCCTATGCCTATGGCGAAGTGGTGATCCCCCCGGTGGTCGGTCAGGTCATGCCCGGCAGCGCGGCGGCGACCACGACGCTGCGCGCGGGCGACCGGGTGACGGCGATCGGTGACCGCGACGTGAACGATTTCGCCGACATCGCCCGCTATGTACAGATCCGCGCGGGCGAGCGGGTGACGATCACCGCCGAGCGCGGCGGGCGCCGCTTCACCACGGACGCCGTCATCGGCACCGAGCAGCAGCGCGACCGATTCGGCAATGCGTATCGCATCGGACGCCTGGGGCTTCGCGGCTCGGGCGAGGTCGATCTCCGCCCGGTCGGCCTGCTGCGCGCGCCCGTCGTCGCGGTTGAGCGCACCGGTGAGATCGTCCGGATGATGGTCGAGACGCTGGGCCAGGTGATTTCCGGCCGCCGCTCGGTCAAGGAACTGGGCGGGCCGGTCTCCATCGCCAAGGTGTCCGGCGAACAGATGTCGCTGGGCCTCGATGCCTTTGTTTTCTTCGTGGCGCTGGTGTCCATCAATCTCGGGTTCATCAATTTGTTGCCAGTGCCGATGCTGGATGGCGGGCATCTTCTCTTTTATGCGATCGAAGCGGTGCGGCGACGCCCCCTGGAGCCTGCGGCTCAGGAATGGGCATTTCGCGGCGGTTTGATCGCAATTTTGGCCCTGATGCTGTTTGTTACATTCAACGATCTTGGCAATTTGGGGCTTTGGCGGAATATCGCCGGCTTGATCGGTTGACGACGATGGGGCAGGGCGCGGTTACGACAGGGGTCGGTTCGACTTTTCTGGGGTGGGTTTGGTGACAGCAATGACGGGTATGAAGACTGTGCGCGCGGGCGCCATATTGCTGGCGGGCACGATGCTGTCCGGCGTCCCCGTCTGGGCGCAGACCGCCCCGGCCGCGCCCGGCACCGCCGCCGCCCCGGCTCCGGCGGTCGCACCCGCACCGGTGCGGACGATCAAGACGCTGCGCGTCGAAGGGGCCCAGCGTATCGAGCCCGAGACGGTGTTGTCCTACACCAAGCTGCGGGTCGGCATCCCCTATACCCCCGAAACGCTCGACCAGGCGCTGAAGGATCTTCAGGCGTCGGAGCTGTTCGCCGACTTCTCGATCTCCGGCGTCGAATCCGGCGACATCGTCCTGCGCGTGCGCGAGAACCCGATCATCAACCGGGTCATTCTGGAGGGCAACAAGCGCCTGAAGGAAGACAAGATCAAGAAGGAGATCAAGCTGTCTCCGCGTCAGATCTTCACCCGGACCGCGGTTCGCCAGGACGTGGCGCGCATCGTCGAACTCTATCGCCGCCAAGGCCGGTTCGGCGCGGTGGTCGAGCCGAAGATGGTCAATCTCGACCAGAACCGCGTCGACGTGGTGTTCGAGATCAGCGAGGGCCCCAAGTCCAAGGTCCGCCAGATCAACATCATCGGCAACGAGAAATTCTCCGACGACGAACTGCGCGGTGCCATGTACACCAAGCAGTCGCGCTGGTTCCGTTTCCTGTCCTCGGCCACCAGCTACGACCAGGATCGCCTGGCCGCCGACCAGCAGAAGCTGCGCGCCTTCTATCTCAGCAACGGTTATGCCGATTTCCGCGTGACCAGCGCGGTGGCCGAGCTGACGCCGGACAAGAAGGACTTCATCATCACCTATGTGGTGGAGGAAGGCCCGCGCTATAAGTTCGGCGACGTCAAGGTCGACAGCCAGATCCGCGACTTCGACAATGACAAGCTCGCCCAGTCGCTGCCCATGAAGAAGGGCGACTGGTACAATGCCAAGCTGATCGAGGACTCGATCGACAGCCTCAGCCAGACGGCGGGCCTGTTCGGCTATGCCTTCACCGACGTGGAACCGAATTTCCAGCGCGACAAGGAAGCGCTGACCATGTCGATCACCTTCAACATCGCCGAAGCCAAGCGCACCTATGTCGAGCGGATCGACATCAACGGCAACACGCAGACGCAGGACAAGGTCGTGCGTCGCGAAATCCGCGTGGCTGAGGGCGATGCCTTCAACAGCTTCCAGGTCCGCCGCAGCCAGGACCGCATCAACTCGCTCGGCTATTTCCAGGAAAAGCTGGAGATCAAGCAGAATCCGGGTTCGACTCCGGACCGCATCGTCCTGGAAACCAATGTCGAGGAACAGTCGACCGGCTCGCTCCAGCTGTCGGCGGGTTATTCGTCGCTGGAACGCTTCATCATCCAGGCGAACATCACCCAGCGCAATTTCCGCGGCAAGGGCCAGGAATTGCGCGCGGGCGTCAACTATTCGGCCTATTCCAAGTCAATCGAGCTGGGCTTTACCGAGCCTTATGTGTTCGACAAGAATATCGCGCTGGGCGTCGACGTGTTCCGCCGCGATTTCAACTCGTTCAACTATCTGGGCACGACGCGCCAGACGACCTACAGCCAGGTGTCGACCGGGTTCCAGGTGCGTGCGGGCGTGCCGCTGACCGAATATTGGTCGCTGTCGGGTCGCTATGGCCTGACCTATGACGAGGTCGGTCTGGACTCGTCCTTCTTCAACGCCGACGGCACCTGCAACTATCAGACGGCGGGCCGCTATCTGTGCGACTCGATCGGCAATCGCTGGACCTCTTCGGTCGGCTACTCGCTGATCTATGACAGCCTGAACAGCCGTCTGCGCCCGACCGCCGGACATCGTTTCTCGTTCAGCCAGGACTTTGCCGGTCTGGGCGGCGACGTGAAATATATCCGCACCCGGGCCGAGGGCGCGAAGTTCATGGGTCTGGGCAAGGGCTTCGTCTTCTCGCTGCTCGGCGAGGGCGGTTATATCCACTCGCTGGAAGGCAGCCGTGGGCCCGGCATCGATCCGGTCCGCATCGTCGACCGCTTCTATCTCGGCGAGCCGCAGTTCCGCGGCTTCGACATTCGCGGCGTCGGTCCGCGCGTGCTGCGCGTGCCCTATGTGGTCGCTGCGGATGGCAGCCAGTCGAAGCAGACCGATCGGGATCAGATCGTCGACGACTCGCTGGGCGGCCGGGCGTATTACCTCGCCCGCGCCGAGCTGGAACTGCCGCTGGGTTCGGGCGCTCGTGAGATGGGCCTGCGTCCCAGCATCTATGTCCAGGCGGGTAGCCTGTGGGGCGTCACCCGTCCGCTGCCGTCGCTCAACTTCCCGCAGGCGCGTGACGCCAACGGCAATCCGCTGTTCAACAAGGACGGCTCGCCGACGCTGGCACCCGCGCCCTTGGTCGACGGGCAGGGGCGACAGATTTATCAGGTGCCCAGCACCGCCGATGCCAGCATCGCCAATTTGCAAACCACCTGCGCCACCGGCTATTCGTCGACCGCGGGCGGCACATGCTCGGGCACCACGACCAACATCGCGCTTCAGAACACCAGCTATGCCGTCGAGGAATTCTACGGCGGCACGTGGAAGCCGCGCGTGTCGATCGGTATCGGCGTGAACTGGAACTCGCCGTTCGGCCCGCTGCGCATCGATTTGGCCAAGGCCCTGATCACGCAACCCGGGGATGACCCCAAGCTTATTACTTTCAACGTAGGGACGCAGTTCTGATGAAGACCATGACGAAGCTTTTCCTCGCGGCGGCCCTCGTCGCTCCGGCGGCGACCGTTGCGACCACCGCCCAGGCCCAGGTGAACGGCGTCGCCGTCGCCGACCCGCAGGGTGCGATCGCCGGTTCGCGCGCCTGGACGGCCGCCCGCCAGCAGATCGAGACGACCTACAAGGCGCAGCTCGATCAGGCCGAAACCCGCCGCACCGCGCTCAGCCGTGAGCTGGAGCCGCTGGTCCAGGCGTTCCAGACCGCGCGTTCGGCCCCCAATGCCAACGAAGCGGCGCTGCGCACCCAGGCACAGGCGATCCAGACCAAGCAGCAGACCGCCGAGCAGGAACTGGCGCGCCTGACCCAGCCCGCCGTCCGTGCGCAGACCTATGCGGTCGAGCAGATCCAGGCGCGTCTGGGCGAAGCGGTGCAGAATGCCGTCCGCGCCAAGAATGTCAGCCTGCTGGTCAGCCCGCAGGCGGTGCTGTTCATGCAGCCGACCGCCGACATCACCTCGGCAGTGACCGCCGAGCTGGACAAGCTGGTCCCGACCGTCAGCATCACGCCGCCCGCCAACTGGCAGCCCGGCCAGCAGGGTCAGCAGCAGGGTGCGGCCCCCGCCGCCACGGCTCCGGCCGCCGCCGCTCCGGCGCCCGCGCGTCGTCAGAACAGCGGCCGGTAATCCGTCCGTGAGCGAGACGGAGAAGACCACCATGGGCCCGCTCGATATCGGGCGGGTCATGGCGGCCCTGCCGCACCGCTATCCGATGCTGCTGGTCGATCGTGTCGAGGAACTGGTCCTCGACACATCGATCCGCGCGGTGAAGGCGGTGACGATCAACGAAGGCTTCTTCCAGGGGCATTTCCCCGGTCGTCCGATCATGCCTGGCGTCCTGATCGTCGAGGCTCTGGCGCAGGCCGCCGGTGTCCTGGCGGTCGAGAGCCTGGGCCTCGCCGGTTCCGGCAAGCTCGTCTATTTCATGGCGATCGACGGCGCCAAGTTCCGCAAGCCCGTGGAACCCGGCGTCCTGCTCCATCTGGAGGTCGAATTCGTCCAGAAGCGGTCGAGCGTCTGCAAGTTCGCCGGTGTCGCCAAGATCGACGGTGTGACCGTCGCCGAGGCGAACTTCACCGCGATGATCGCCGATCCGCCCAAGCCCGCCTGACGGCGCGCTCCGACGGGTTCGCACTTTGACTAAGGGAGCGCGGTCCGCTATGGGCCGCGCTTCCCGCTTTCAGGCTGGTCGGAACCAGCCATTTCCGGAGCAATATCATGAAGACCGATACGCATCCCGACTATCACATGATCAAGGTGCAGATGACCGACGGCACCGTGTTCGAAACCCGCTCCACCTGGGGCAAGGAAGGCGACACGATGCAGCTGGATATCGATCCGCTGGCGCACCCGGCCTGGACCGGTGGCCGTGGCTCGCTGCTGGACACCGGCGGTCAGGTCGCGCGCTTCAACAAGCGTTTCGGCGGCGGTCTCACGCTCCGCAAGTAATCGCGTCGCTCTTTGGAGCGAATGCCGAAAGAACCCGGTGCTTCCTGTGGAGGCGCCGGGTTTTTTCATGCGTGCCGCAAAGGGCCGGGAGGGCCGATCCTAAAGCAGGATGACATGGAGCCGACCCGAGCCTAGCCCCTCCCCTTCAGGGGAGGGGTTGGGGTGGGGCCTCACCCAGGGCGCCGCGTTTGTGGAAGCGTCCCCGGCCCCTCCCCTGAAGGGGAAGGTGGATCAACCTGATGCCATCCCGTTCTAAACCCTTCCTTAACCAACCAGCCATAGCCTTCGGCGAATGTTCGCCGCCGAGTTCGAGACCGTCACCTTCCGGCGCCGTCGTCGTTCGATGGACGCGGCGGCAACGGCGGCGGAGGGGGAGCCCGCGAATGACGGCCTCGCGCGGGCGCTGTGCAAGGTGTTGCAGATATCGCGCGAAGGCGTTCAGCTTCAGACCTATATTCCGCTTGTCCTGAAGTCGGTCATCCGTCTCTATCTGCCGGAGACCGATGGGGTCATGGCGCGGGTCGTGTCCGCATCCGATTTTTCCGCCCGGTGCCGGTTCCGTCGACCGCTGTCCCCCGAACTGCTCGACGAGCTATCGTCGCAGAACTGGGAGATCGCCAAGGCATGGCTGGCCAGCCGCAGGGAGTTGGGCTAGTCAACGGGTAAAGCCGTAACAATTGGAACGATCTTGACCCTGTCCGCCACCCCCGTGACCGCCTTGCCGCGTGGCGAAGACAGCGTCGCCGCCGTCAGCGTGACCGAGCTGTTCACCATCGGTATCGGCCCGTCCAGTTCGCATACGGTGGGGCCGATGCGCGCGGCCAAGGCTTTTGCCACCGAGATGCTCGACACCGGTCTCATCCCGCAGCGCGTGCAGGCAGAACTGTTCGGCTCGCTCTCGCTGACCGGGCGGGGGCATCATAGCGACCGGGCGGTCCTGCTCGGGCTGGCGGGGGAGACGCCGGAGACGGTCGACCCCGATGCGATCGAGGGCCTGTTGGCGGATATCGCGCGGTCGGGGGAAATCGGGCTGGATGGGCGGCATCCCATGGCCTTCGACTATGAGGCCGACCTGCTGTTCCGCCCGGGGTTCCTGCCTGCGCATCCCAACGGCATGGTCTTCACCGCCTTTCTGGCTGACGGCAGCGCGGTGGTGCGGCGTTTCTATTCGATCGGCGGCGGTGCGATCCGGATGGAGGGTGCCGAGCCGATGCGGACCAACCGGCGGCTGGCGCATCCCTTCGCCTCTGGCGCGGAGCTGCTGGAGCGCACGGCGGAAACCGGCCTGTCGATCGCCCAGATCGTCCGCGCGAACGAGGCGGCCTGGCGCGCGGACGCGGAGACGGACGCGTTTCTCGACCGGGTGCGCGATGCGATGTGCGGCGCGATCGAGCGGGGCTGTGCCGCATCGGGCATTCTACCCGGTGGCCTGAAGGTCCAGCGCCGCGCCCAAGCGATCAAGCAGAAGCTGCTTGACCGGGGGCCGCGCTCCGATCCCAGTCTGGTGTTCGAATGGGTCAGCCTCTGGGCGCTGGCGGTGAACGAGGAGAATGCGGCGGGCGGCCGTGTCGTCACCGCGCCTACCAACGGTGCCGCGGGGGTGATCCCGGCGGTGCTGCGCTATTATGAGACCTTCGTCCACGGTGCGACGCGCGACGGGGTGCGCACGCTGTTGCTGACGGCGGCGGCGGTGGGGATGCTCTACAAGAAGCGGGCGTCCATCTCGGCGGCGGAAATGGGCTGTCAGGGGGAGGTCGGCGTGGCCTGCTCGATGGCCGCGGCGGGGCTGGCGGCGGCGCTGGGCGGCAATCCGGCGCAGGTCGAGAATGCCGCCGAGATCGGCATGGAGCATAATCTTGGCCTGACCTGCGACCCGATCGGCGGGCTGGTCCAGATCCCCTGTATCGAGCGCAATACCATGGGGGCGATCAAGGCGATCAACGCCGCCTATCTGGCGCTCCACGGCGATGGGCGGCACATCGTCAGCCTGGACCAGGTCATCGAGACGATGCGCCAGACCGGGGAGGACATGAAATCCCAATATAAGGAAACCAGCCTGGGCGGCCTGGCGGTCAACGTCGTCGAATGCTGAGTGCTTAGCGCGCCGCCCAGCGGATCGCGTTGGTCAGGATGCGGCGATAGGCGGGGTCGTCATAGAGTTGCGGCTCATGCCCCAGCGCGGAATAGAAGACCCGACCCTTGGCGTGCGGATTGGTCCACATGACGGGATGGGTGCCCATGCGCAGCATGTCGCCGGGGCGATAGCTCGCTTCATCCACCTGGGCGAGCACGGTCATGCCGCGCGCGGCGGGATTGCCGCTGAAGCTGTACCATTCGTCGCGCGCGACCCAGGGCATGCGGATCCCCGCCAGGATCGGGTGGCGCGGTGCGGCGGCGATGACGCGGGCGGACTGGATATGATCTTCGCCGTTCGGGTGGCCGATAAAGGTCGTGCCGATGATCGTATCGGCATACCAGGGCTCCTTATGGCTGTCGTCGCCCGCCGCATGGAGCGCGACCACACCGCCGCCCCGCGCGACGAAGCGGGTGAAGGCGGCCTGCTGGTCCGGCGTCAGGAAGTCGCCGCTGGCGCTGTTCAGGACGATGACGGAGAAGCGCGACAATTGCGCGTCGTTGAAGACGGCGGCATTCTCGGTCGTGAAGCTGGGGCGGCCGAGCCGCTTGGCGATGTCGGCCAGGACGATATTGGAATGCGGGATATGCTCGATATGCCGCCAGCCATTGGTCTTGGAGACGATCAGCACCCCGCGCGTGATCCCGGCGGGCAGGGTGGGGGCGACGCTGTCCACGGTCTTGGGCGGGAGATGCGGGTCGGACGGGACCTGCGCTACCGCGATCATCGCCATCATTGCCAGCGTTTTCAACATCATCCCTCTCCCGTTTTTCCGGAGGGTAGCAAGATGTCGGTGAAGGGCAATGCATTCCTCCCCTGCCCTTGCAGGGGAGAAATAAGGGATCAATCCGCCGCGATGGGGCCGTCATGCGGCTTGGGCCGTCTGGTGAACCAGGTCAGCGCCGCCAGTACGATACACAGCCAGGCCGAGACATAGAAAATGTCGGTCGAGGCCAGCAGATAGGCCTGCCCCACCATCTGCCGCGTGACGGCGGCGGCGGCCTGAACGTCGGTCAGGCCGAGATGGCCAAGGCCGTTCTTCGCCATCTGCCACACCGGGCCCTGGCCGATCGCCTCGGACAGATGCGCCTGGTGCATCGCCTCGCGCCGGTCCCACATGGTCGTGGTTAGCGAGGCGGCGAAGCTGCCCGCGGTGATGCGCGCGAAGTTGGAGATGCCGGTGGCCGAAGGAATGCGCGCGGGCGGCACCCCGTCCAGCGCGATGGTCAGCATCGCGAGGAAGAAGGTGCTCATCGCGATCCCCTGCACCATCAGGGGCAGGACGAAGTCACCGAAGCTCGCCTGGGTATTGAGTCCCGAGCGCATCCAATAGGAGACGCCGAACGCCGCGAAGGCGATCGTCGCCATCACCCGCGCATCGACCTTGCCCGACAGCCGCGCGACGATCGGGGTCAGCACGACCGCGACCGCCCCGCTGGGCGCCGCCACCAGACCCGCCCAGGTCGCGGTGTACCCCAGCTGCGTCTGGAGCCAGAGCGGCAGCAACAGCGTGTTGGCGAAGAACACCGCATAGCCCAGGCAAAAGGCCAGCGTCCCGATGCTGAAATTGCGCCCCTTGAACAGCGACAGGTCGACCGCCGGATTGGCGTCGGTCAACTCCCAGATCAGCCAGGCGACGAAGCCGACGACCGCGATCACCGTCATCACGACGATCCGGGTCGAATGGAACCAGTCGTCATTCTTGCCCAGGTCGAGCATCATCTGAAGCGCGCCGACCCAGACGACCAGCATGATCAGCCCCACCTTGTCGATCGGCAGGTTGCGGGTCGGCGTCTCTCGGCTCGACAGCCCGCGCCAGCACACGCCGGCGCAGAATAGGCCGACCGGCACGTTGATCAGGAAGATCCAGCTCCAGTGATAATTGTCGGAGATGTAGCCGCCCAGGATCGGTCCCATGATCGGCGCGACCAGCGTGGTCATCGACCAGATGCCGAGTGCGGTCGACCGCTTCTGCGGCGGGAAGATCGAGATGAGCAGCGCCTGGCTGCCCGGGATCATCGGCCCCGACACCGCGCCCTGAAGCACGCGGAAACCGATCAGCGAGGACAGGTTCCACGCGATGCCGCACAGGAAGGAGGCGATGGTGAACAGCAGCACCGACACGCAGAAGGTGCGCACCACCCCGAACTTGCCCATCAGCCAGCCGGTCAGCGGCACCGCCACGCCGTTCGCCACGGCGAAGGCGGTGACCACCCAGGTCGAATTGTCCGAACTGACGCCCAGATTGCCCGCGATGGTGGGCAGCGACACGTTGGCGATGGTCGTATCGAGCACCTGCATGAAGGTGCCCAAGGCCAGCGCGAAGGCGACGAGTGCCAGCGCCGGACCTTTCAGCGGGGCGGGGCCATCCTCCGCACCGGCGTGAGCAGGGGCCCCGGCCATCAGCGATTGGCCGCGATGATCTGCGCGATCCGGGCCTCGACCGCCGGGTCGTTCGCGTCGGTCGCAGGCGTGCGATAGGCCTGGGTGGCGGCGGTGCCGATCCGGGGCCCACGCTGATCGGCGGTGTCCACGGTCACCGTCGCCGACAGGCCGACGCGCAAGGGGTTCTGGCGCAGCTCATTGGCGTTCAGGCCGATGCGTACCGGCACGCGCTGGACGATCTTGATCCAGTTGCCGCTGGCATTTTGCGGCGGCAGCAGGGCGAAGGCGTTGCCGCTGCCCGCGCCCAGGCCGATGACCTTGCCGTGATAGACGATCTTGCCGCCATACATATCGGCGACGATCGTCGCGGGCTGGCCGATGCGAAGGTCCTTGAGCTGGGTCTCGCGGAAATTGGCGTCGACCCACAGACGGTCGAGCGGGACGACCGCCATCAGCGGAGTGCCCGCCGCGACCTGCTGCCCCACCTGCACGGTGCGCTGGGCGACGACGCCGGTGATCGGCGCGATGACGTGCATATGGTTGCGGGTGATCGCGGCGCGGCGATAGGCGGCGATCGCGGCCATCACGGCGGGATTGGTGCCGACCTCGGTACCCTGCACGGCGGTGCGCGCCTGCGCCGCCTGGGCGCGGGCGAGGTTCAGATTGGCGGTGGCGACCTTCACCGCATCGGCGGCGTGGGACAGTTCCTCGCCCGACACCGCGCCCTCGGCGGCGGCACCGCGACGGCGGGCATAGTCGTCGCGCGCGCGGGCCAGTTCGGCCTGCGCCTGGACGATCGCCGCGCCGCTCTGGTTGACCTTGGTGAAGTCGGCGCGGGTCGAGCGCACCGCGCGCGCCAGTTCGGCGGCGGCGGAGGCCAGCCCCACATCGGCGGTCGCGGGATCCAGATCGAGCAGCGGCGCGCCCGCCTTCACCGTCTGGGTATTGTCGGCATGGATGGCCAGGACCGTACCCGGATCGCGCGCGGTGATCGCCACCACGTCCCCGGCGACATAGGCGTCGTCGGTTTCCTCCTCCGGCTTGGCGAGCAGAAAGTGGAACACCGCCCAGACGATCGCAGCGACGACCACGACGATGGCCAGGATGGTCAGTCCCATCCTGCGTGCCCT
>NZ_JALNUR010000019.1 GCF_026540895.1 Sphingomonas sp. GM_Shp_1
GCAAATCCGGCCCGGCGGGCACGATGCCGGTGGGATTCAACTCCCGGTGGCTGGCATAATAATGCGTCTTGATATGATCGAGATGCACCGTGTCCGCGATCTCGGGCACGGCCAGCATCCGCTCCAGCAGGCCCTCCAGCGCCGGATAATCCTGCACCCGCCGGACATTGCATTTGAAATGCCCGTGATAGACCGCGTCGAAGCGGACGAGCGTGGTGAAGAGGCGGATATCCGCCTCGGTCATCCGGTCGCCGACCAGCCATTCGCGCCCCGTCAGTCGCTCTTCCAGCGCATCCAACTCGGCGAATAACGGACCGACCGCTGCGTCATAGGCGTCCTGGCTTTGGGCGAAGCCGCATTTGTAGACGCCATTATTGACCCGGTCATAGACACGGGCGTTCACCGCGTCGATTTCGTCGCGCAGTTCGGCGGGGTAATAATCCCCCTCGCGCGCGCCCAAGCCGTCGAAGGCGCCGTTCAGCATGCGGATGATCTCGGCGGATTCGTTGCTGACGATCGTGTCGCGTGCGGTGTCCCACAGGACCGGCACCGTGACCTTGCCGCTATACCCCTCGCGCGCGCGGCCATAGAGCTGCCACAGATAGTCCGACCCGTGCAGCGGATCGCCAGTCCCGCCGCGCTCCGTGGCGAAGGTCCAGCCATTCTCGCGCATCAGCGGATCGACCACCGACAGGCCGATCATATCCTCCAGTCCTTTGAGCGCGCGCAGGATCATCGTGCGATGCGCCCAGGGGCAGGCATAGGAGACGTACAGGTGATAGCGTCCCGGTTCGGCGCGGTGGCCGGGCTGGCCTTCCGGGCCGGGTTGCCCATCGGCGGTCACCCATTCGCGGAACCCGGAATCGGGGCGCTGGAAACTGCCCTTGTCGTCGGACTTGAACAGTCCGTCGGCGTGCCAGACGCCGTCCACCATATTGCCCATGCCATGTCTCCTTTTGGAGGAGGGTACGCATGGGGACGGGGAGCGATCCCATTACTCCTCCCCGGTAGGGAGGTGGCAGGCCGTAGGCCTGACGGAGGGGGGCTTCCCCGCAGGACGTCCTATGTGGCACGCCCCCTCCACCAGCTTCGCTGGTCCCCCTCCCCGTACCGGGGAGGATTATCAGCGCCGCTTGCCGTTGTGGCGGATGTTCGCCGGCCGCCCGCGTCGTTTCAGCACCCGGCGTGGTTCCGGCGCGGCGCCCTTGCCGTCGGGGAGCTCGAAGCGCAATGCGCCCGACACCGGGTTCGCCTCGGCCAGGCGCAGCGGCAGGCGCTGGCCCAGCTTGTAGATTTCGCGGCTCTTCTCGCCGAGCAACTGTTGCGAGCTCTCGTCATAATGGAAATAGTCGCCGCCCAGGTCGCGGATCGGCATGAGCCCATCGCCGCCGACACCATCGACCGTTGCGAAGAAGCCGAAATTGGTGACGCCGGTGATCCGCGTCTCGACGACCTGGCCGATATGCTCGGCCAGATAGGCCGCGACATAGCGGTCGATGGTTTCGCGCTCTGCCTCCATCGCGCGGCGTTCATATTGGCTGATCGAGGTGCCCAGCCGCTCCATCTCGTCACCCTCGGGCAGCAGCCCGCCATCGCCCAACTTGTACGCCCCTACCAAGGCGCGGTGAACGACGAGGTCGGCATAGCGCCGGATCGGCGAGGTGAAATGCGCATAGGAGCCCAGCGACAGGCCGAAATGCCCCTGATTGATCGGCGCATAATAGGCTTGCGTCTGCGAGCGGAGGATCTGCTCCATCACCTGCGGCCGGAAGTCCGCTTCGCCGATCTGGTCGATGATCCGGTTGAAGGTCGCCGGGCGGATGACCTGACCCATGGCGAAGGGGATGTCGAAGGTCTCCAGATAGTCCTTCAACGCGACCAGCTTGGTCCGGCTGGGCACCTCATGGACGCGGTACATGACGGGGGCCTTCTTCGCCTCCAGCGCCTTGGCGGCGGCGACATTGGCGGCGATCATGTAATCCTCGATCAGCCGGTGGGCATCCAGCCGAGCGCGCGGCGCGACGGACAGGATGCGGCCCCGCTCGTCCAGCACCACCCGCCGTTCGGGCAAGTCGAGGTCGAGCGGCTCGCGCGCATCCCGCGCCTTGGCGAGCGCGTGCCAGCAGTCCCAGAGCGGACGCAGCGCCGTCTCGGTCAGCGGATGGGGGAGTTCGCCGTCGATGGCAGCCTGCGCATCCTCATAGGCGATGTTCGCCGCCAGCCGCACGACCGCGCGGGTGAAGCGAAAGCCCTTGAGCTTGCCGTCCTTCGTCACCTGAAGGTGGCAGGCCAGCGCGGCACGATCCTCGCCCTCTTTCAGCGAACAGACATCCGCCGACAGGATTTCGGGCAGCATCGGCACGACCCGGTCGGGGAAATAGACCGAATTGCCGCGCCGCCGCGCATCCTTGTCGATGGCCGAGCCGGGGCGGACATAGAAGCTGACATCGGCGATGGCGACGATGGCGCGCCAGCCTTCGGGGTTGGCGGGATCATCGTCGGGCGCGGCCCAGACCGCGTCGTCATGATCGCGCGCGTCGACCGGGTCGATCGCGACGATGGGCAAGTCGCGCAAATCCTCACGGTCGTCGCCCAAGGGCTGGCGCGCGACCCGCTCGGCTTCCTCCAGCGTTTCGGGCTGGAAGCGGTCGGGGATTTCGAACTTGTGGATCGCGATCAGCGAGAAGCTGCGCGGGGCGAAGGGATCGCCCAGCCGCTCGGTCACGCGCGCGGTGATGCGGGGCGGGCGGCCCGCCTTCTCCGCCATCACCAGGTCGCCCGATTCCGCGCCGCCGGTGTCGGAGACCATCCACTCGCGCCGTTCCTTCTTGTCGACGCTGGTCAGCCAGAAACGGCCCGCTTCCTCGCGCAACACGCCGAGAATCTGTTCGGAGGCGGGCGCGATGGTCTTCATGACATGCGCGATCCAGCCGCCGCCCGCTTCCTCGGTCCGGGCGAGCACCCGCTGGCCGATGCCCAGCGACCCGCGCTTGCGCTCGCGTACCCGGACGCGCGGGATGGGCGCGCCCTCGGCTTCCCAACGCTCCGGCTCGGCCCAGACATTGCCGCCGTCGTCGACATCGACGATGCGTAGCACCGTCACCTTGGGCAGGCCGCCCATCTTGTGGAAGGCGCGGCCCGGCGCGCTGTCGATCAGCCCTTCATCGGCCATGTCCTTGAGCAGCGCCTTCAGCCCGATCTTCTCCTGCGCGGACAGGCCGAAAGCGCGCGCAATCTCGCGCTTGCCCGCAGGCTGCTCCGACTGTTCGATGAAGGACAGGATTTGCTCACGGGTCGGCAGACCCGGCTTGGGCTTTTTCATGCGTCCGAGATAGAGGGTGGGGGCGGCCACGTCACCCCTGCAATCCTCCCCGGCACGGGGAGGGGGACCAGCGAAGCTGGTGGAGGGGGTTCTCCACGTAGGGAGTCATTTGTGGCGCGCCCCCTCCACCACCGCTTCGCGGCAGTCCCCCTCCCCGTGCCGGGGAGGATTGCGTGGGGAGCGTTATCATGGTCCAATATAGGACCATTGCAGCATAGCGGGACGGGTACAGGATGATGACTTTATGGGCTTCGGCCGCGATCCTGGCGGCAAGTCCCGCGGCGGCTAGCCAGGCCGATCTGGACCGGATGGCGGCGACCATGGGCTATCGCTACACCATCCTGACCAACCGTCCGGCGTCGTGCCCGACCGGAACCCCGCGCTGTTTCGAAGCCGATATCGCCATCACCATTCCCGATGCGGTGCCCGGCGTGCCGTTCGAAATCCGCTACAGCCTGGTCAATCCGGTCCTGAGGATCGACAGCGACCTGTTCGACAACCGGACCGTCAATGGCGACCTGAACGTCCTGACGGTGAAGCCCGGCCGGAGCCTCAAGCCCGGCCAGACCTATCATGTCAGGTTGACGGCGGTCGGCGCCTTCTTCTCGCGCAATCACATGATGCCCCATGCGACGCTGGCCGCCCCCGGGCTGAGCCCGCGCGTGATCGCGGCGACGCGGACCGGGACCGATGCCGAGACGGGGTTGGAAACCCTGCCCTTCGTCGCGCCGATGACCGATGAGGCCGCGCTCGCCCGCAGCGCGCCGGACGACCGGACCGTCTGGCGAACCCCCGAGCGCGCCTATGCGCTCTATGCCGAGCGTGGCGCGTTGGCGGCCCCGGTCGATGTGGCGATCCTGCCCAAGCCGATGACGGCCACCCGCCCCGGCGGCCCGTCCGTCGATCTGGCGAAGGGCGTGGCGGTGACCACCAGCGGGATCGACCGCGCCGCCATCGCCCCGGCGCTGACCGCCCTGGCCGTGGGGCAGGGGGCGGTGCCGGTCACGATCCGGCGGCAGGCGGGGATGTCGCCCGAAGGCTATCGCCTGACCGTGGGGAAGGGCGGGGTGGCGATCGACGCGGCGGATGCGGCCGGAGCCTCCTATGCCCTTCGCTCGCTGGCCCAGCAGATCGCGGCGGAGGGGACGGTGCTTCGTCCGCTGATGGTCCAGGACGCGCCGCGCTATGGCTTTCGGGGGCTTCACATCGATCTTGCCCGCAATTTCCACAGCAAGGCCGAAATCCTGAAGCTGATCGAGCAGATGGCGGCCTATAAGCTCAACAGGCTGCACCTGCATCTGGGGGATGACGAGGGGTGGCGATTGCAGATCGCCGGTCTGCCCGAACTGACCGAAGTGGGGGCCTATCGCTGCGCCGACCTGTCTGAAAAGACCTGTCTCCAGCCGCAACTCGGTGCGGACCCGGCGCGGGACGCGGCCACCAACGGCTATCTGACCGCCGCAGACTATGGCGAGATATTGCACGCCGCCGCCGCGCGCCAGATCGAGGTGATCCCCTCCTTCGACATGCCGGGCCATTCGCGCGCGGCGATCCGGTCGATGGAGGTGCGCTATCAGCGGCTGATCGCCAAGGGCGACCGGGCGGGTGCGGAACGCTATCGGCTGGTCGAGCCGGGCGACACCACCCGCTATTCCAGCGTCCAGCATTATGACGACAACACGCTGAACGTCTGTATCGACAGCACCTATCGCTTCATCGACGCGGTGATCGACGACATCGCCGCGCTCCACAAGGCGGCGGGCGTGCCGCTGACCACCTATCATATCGGAGCGGACGAGACGGCGGGGGCGTGGAAGGACTCGCCCGCCTGCAAGGTGACGATGGCGCGTGAGGGGCTCCAGCCCCAGCAACTAGGCGCGCGCTTCATCGAACGGGTGGCGAGCGATCTCGCCAAGCGTGGTATCGCCGTTGCGGGCTGGAGCGACGGGCTGGGTCATACCGACCCGGCGCGGATGCCGAGCGCGGTGCAGACCAATATCTGGAGCAACCTGCACGGCGGCGGCGTGGCGGAGGCGCATGGCCAGGCCAATCGCGGGTGGAAGACGGTGCTGTCGATCCCCGATCTCGGCTATTTCGACATGCCCTATGCCGCCGATCCGAACGAGACCGGCTATGACTGGGCGTCGCGCGGGGTGGACAGTTTCCAGGTGTTCGGCTTCATGCCCGGCAATCTGGCGGCCAATGCCGCGCTGATCCCCAATATCCTCGCCCAGCCCAAGCCGATCGCCGACACGGTGCCGTTGCAATCGGGACGCGCGATCGCAGGCATCCAAGCGCAATTGTGGAGCGAGACGGTGCGTCGCGACTCCCAGGTCGATTACATGCTCTTCCCCCGCCTGTTGGCCCTGGCCGAGCGTGCCTGGGCCAAGCCGGACTGGGAGCCTGCCTATGTTGCGGGGACGGCTTATGAGCCGAACGACGCCCGCGTCGACCGCGCCCGGCTGCTGGCGGGCTGGGGCGATTTCGCGGGCCGGATGGGCGTTCAGATGCGGATGCTCGACCGGGCGGGGGTGACCTATCGCCTGGCCCCGCCGGGTGCGCGGATCGCGGGCGGCAGGCTGGAGGCCAATGCCGAATTTCCCGGCACCCCGATCGAGTATCGGACCGGCGGTACCGCCTGGCGGCGCTATGACGGGCCGGTCGCGGTGACGGGGGCGGTGGACCTGCGGACCCGCACCCCCGATGGCCGCCGCGCCAGCCGGACGGTTACGGTCTCGCCGTAACCGCGATCAGGCCGGGCGCGTCGGCGATGAACCGGTCGAGCACGCCATCGGCGATCTTGATCGGCCCGTCGAAGCGGACCGCGCCGGGAATGCTCTGCACGGCGGCGGCCTGGGCGGCGATCCGCCCGGCATCGGCGAAATAGCGGCTTGCGGCCGCATTGCCCCGCTCGGCGGCGTCGAGCCCGGCGGCGGTCAGTCGCAGCGAGCGGCCCCAAAGCTGCATCGCGTCCAGCCACGGGCGCGCCTGTTCGGCAAAGGCGGGATCGACCACGCCCGCGCGGATCGTGTCGGGGGCGTCGGCGATGGCATCGGCCTTGCGGGTCAGTTCGGCAATGGCGGCTCGCTGCTCCGCCTCGTCACCATGGGCCAGCGCCTCGCGAACATGGTCGAGCAGCGCCTTCAGCCGGGGCGCCTGTTCCTGCCAGGGCTGGCTGCCGAAGGTGGGGGCGAGATGCTGGGTATCGAAGAGTTCGAGCAGCGCCGCCGTCGCCCGCACGTCGTTCCCCGCCAGATCGCGCGCGGCGAAATGCCAGGTGCGATCCGCGTCATAGCCCTTGTCGTTCCACCCGAAGGCCAGCACCCCCGCCACCGCGACGCGGCTCGGTGCCTCCTGGTTCATCGGGTTGGACAACATGCCGGTCAGCTCGGTCGATAGCCCCGCCTCGCGCTTCGCATAGGGCGCGAGCAGCAGCCGTCCGGCCGAACTGGCATAGTCGTTGACCGGATAATTGTCCCACAACAGCGTCTTGCGCCCGAACGCCTTGGTCGCCGCCTTGGCGTCGGGAACCGAGATGGCGGGCGGCACGACGTCGGTGCCGGTCCACTGCACCACGATGCGTGGGTCCAGATTGGCGCGCAGTGCGGCCTTATAGGGGCTTTCCTTGGCATCATAATATTCGGTCGGCACCATGATCAGCGGCTTCGCGGCGGGGTCGCGCTTCGCCAGATCGGCCTGCACCGCGTTCAACAGCTTGGACTGGGCAACTCCGGCGGCCTGTGCGCCCGAGGGGCCGAAGGCGACCTTGTCAGCCTCGCAATTCCACTTCTGATATTCGATATCGTCCAGCGCGACATAGAAGCTATGCACGCCGATCCCGCGCAGCGCGTCAAACTTGCGCAGCAGCGTCTGCTCGTCCGCCGGATCGGAGAAGCAGATCGAGGGGCCGGGCGAAATCGCGTAGACGAAGTTCACATGATTGGCCCGCGCGGTGGCGACCAGCGTCCCCAGCGCCGACAGCGTCGCCGCCGGATAGGGTTCCCGCCACTTGTCGCGCGCATAGGGATCGTCCTTGGGGCTGTAGACATAGGTGTTGGCCTTCATCTGCCCCAGGAAATTCAGATGCCTGGTCCGGTCCTCCATCGACCAGGGCTTGCCGTAGAAGCCTTCGATCGTGCCGCGGATCGGCATGGCGGGATGATCGCGGATCACCAGCGCGGGGATTTGCGGGCGGGCGACGAGCTGACGCAGCGTCTGAACGGCGTGGAACAGGCCGTCGCCGTCATGCCCCGCCAGCGTGATCAGGCCGCCCTGACCCGAAGCCAGGCTGGCGAGGGTATAACCCTCCGCCTGATCATCGGCGCTCGCTCCGCTGCGGGTCAGCGCATCGCGGACGATCGCGGCGCTGTTCGGGCCGATGACGATGGTCGGACGGTCGAGCGTGGCTGGGATGCGGCTGGCGGTCGTGATCTCGGTCACGCCTGCCTTTTCCAGAATGTCGCGGACGAGCGCGACCGTGGCGGGTTCGGTACCCGGCGCGGCGATCAGCACGACCGAGCGGCCCAGCGTCATCGTGCCGTCGCCCAGCGTCAGGGCGGTGGGAGCAGGGAAAATGGCGGGTCGCGTCACGGGCAGCGCCATAGCGGCGGGCGAGGCTCCGGCCAGCGCGACGGCGGCGATCAGGCTGCCCTTCCATTTGGCTACTCGCTGCATCGTCCTCACTCCCGGTATTACAATGGTATTGTCGGAGCCTAGGGGAGTGGGGCCGGGGTCGCAAGCGGCTTTGATGATGGGGAAGTGGCGGGATTTCAGGGTGTTGGGAGAGGGTGTCCCTTGCGCTTCGACTTCGCTCAGCGCGAACGGAGGATGGGATGAAGGGAAGAAGATAGCTAGGAGAAGGGCAGGGGACACAATACCCAACCCGCGTTCAGCCTGAGCGAAGTCGAAGGCCACGTCCCACCCCGCCCCCCAAACCCCGGCTTCCACCGGGATAGGCAAACCAAAACTGGTACTAAACCGGCCTCATCACTCGTGAAATTGCAGGTTCGCCAACCGGGCATACAGACCGCCGCGCGCCATCAACTCCCCGTGGCGACCCTGTTCGACGATGCGCCCACCGTCCATCACCACGATCCGTTCCGCCGCGCGCACGGTGGCGAGGCGGTGGGCGATGACCAGGGTGGTCCGGTGCGCCATCAGCCGTTCCAGCGCCTGCTGCACCAGTTGCTCGCTCTCGGCATCGAGCGCGCTGGTCGCCTCGTCGAGCAACAGGATCGGCGCATCGCGGAGCAGCGCGCGGGCGATGGTGATCCGCTGCCGCTGACCACCCGACAGCCGCGCCCCGCCTTCGCCCAGGAACGTGTCCAGCCCCTGCGGCAGCGCGCGCAGGAAGTCGGCGGCGTTGGCGGCCTCGGCGGCGGCCCAGAGTTCGTCGTCCCCCGCCTCCCACCGGCCATAGCGCAGATTGTCACGCGCCGAGGCGCCGAAGATCACCGTCTCCTGCGGCACCATCGCGATGCGCGCCCGGATCGCCGCAGGATCGGCGTCGCGCAGATCGACGCCGTCGAGCGAGATCCGCCCGCCCTGCGGATCGTAGAAGCGCTCCGCCAACTGGAACAACGTCGACTTGCCCGCACCGGAAGGACCGACCACCGCCACCGTCTCGCCGGGGCGTATGTCGAGCGAGAAGCCGTCGAGCGCCGCCACCTCGGGCCGAGTGGGGTAGTGGAACACCACGTCCTCGAAGCGAAGCGCGCCCATCGGTACGACCGGCAAGACGGCGGGGGCGGGAGGCGGTGCGATTTCCGGCTGTTCGGCGAGCAGTTCGGCCAGTCGCTGCGCCGCCCCCGATGCGCGCAGGATATCGCCCCACACCTCGGTCAGCGCCTGGAACGAGCCCGCGACCAGCATCCCCGTCACGACGAACGCGGTCAGCGATCCGCCCGACAGCCGCCCGCTGGCGACGTCCGCCACCGCTTCCCACAGCAGCAGCGTCAGCCCGCCGAAGAACAGGCCGATCACCATCGCCGTCATGACGGCGCGCAGCAGGAAGCGCTTGCGTGACGTGGCGAAGCCGTTGCTGACTGCCAGCTCGAACCGCTCGGCCTCGCGCCGCTCCTGGCCGAACGCCTGCACGACCTTCATCGCGCCCAGCGTCTCGACGGCGGTCGATCCGATATCGGCCAGCCGATCCTGGCTGTCGCGCGAGTAGCTGCGCACCTTCTTGCCGAGCAGCACGATGGGCAGCACGACCAGCGGAATGCAGACCAGCAGCGACAGGGTCAGCTTGGGCGACAGCGCGAAGAGATAGATGGTGCCGCCGATCCCGATCACCACGTTGCGCAGCGCGATCGACACGGTGGAGCCGACCACCTGCTCGATGATCGCGGTGTCGGCGGTCAGGCGGCTCGCGATCTCCGAGGGGCGGTTCTCCTCGAAATAGCGGGGGGCGAGGCGGAGCAGATTGGCCTGCACCGCGACTCGGATGTCGGCGACGGTCCGCTCGCCCAGCCAGGATACGAAATAGAATCGGAACGCCGTGGCGAAGGCGAGCACCAGCACCACCGCCAGCAGCCCCTGAAAATAGGGGGCGATATTGCCCGTATCGACCGCGCGGCCGAAGCCATGATCGATCACCTTCTGGAAGGTGCGCGGGATGAACAGCGTCGCCCCCGCCGCGACCAGCAGCGACAGCGCGGCGGCGGCCAGATGGGCCGGATATCGCAGCGTAAAGCGCCATACCATCTTGAGATTGCTCAACCGGCGGCTGGGCGGAATGGCGGGCTTGGGGGAAGCGGCGGATTTGGCCATGATCGCGCTCGCCTAGCAGCGTGCGGGCACGGGCTCAACGGCGCGCCGGCCCTGCACGCATCGTTCATGGCCATTCATGCGTTATGTCGGGGAAGGGATCACGGGCAATATGACGGGACAGCCATATTATGGTCATCTTGCGCAAACGGTTTCGTGATAGATGAGATGCGATCATGGCTCCGCTTCGGGGAGCGCGAGGGACTCGACCATGCTGTACGACGCCTATGAAATGCAACGCTCGATGCTGGCGGGGGCGAGCGCGCTGGCCAATTTCGGCGCGGGGCTGCTCCAAAACCCGGCCAACCCCTTCGCCTATTTCGGCGGCGGCGCGATCATGGGATCGGCGCTGGAGGTCTTCGCCCATGCCTCCGCGCCGCGCGGCAAACCCGCCTTCGGCCTGACCAAGACCGAGATCGACGGGCGCGAGGTGGTGGTCCATGAGGAGATCGTGGCGCGCAAGCCCTTCGGCCAGCTCAAGCGGTTCCGCCGCGAGGGCGTCGAGGACAGCCCCAAGCTGCTGATCGTCGCGCCGATGTCGGGCCATTACGCCACGCTGCTGCGCGGCACCGTCCAGCGGATGCTGCCCACCTGCGAAGTCTATATCACCGACTGGCGCGATGCGAAGCTGGTGCCCTTGTCCGAGGGGCGGTTCGATTTCGACGATTATGTCGACTACATCATCGACTTCCTGACCGAGATCGGCCCCAATGCGCATATGCTGGCGGTGTGCCAGCCCTCGGTCCCCTGCTATGTCGCGGCTTGCGTGATGAGCGCGGACAAGCATCCCTGCACCCCGCGTACCCTGACCCTGATGGGCGGGCCCGTCGACACCCGCGAGGCACCGACCGCGGTCAACCTGCTGGCGACCGAGCGGCCCCATGCCTGGTTCGAGCAGAATGCGATCGCGACCGTGCCGATGACCTATCCGGGTGCCGGGCGGCGGGTCTATCCGGGCTTTCTGCAACTCGCCGGGTTCATGTCGATGAATCTCGGCAACCACATGATTTCGCACTGGGAGATGTTCAAGCATCTGGTCCAGGGCGACGACGAGAGCGCCGAGGCGACCAAGCGCTTCTACGACGAATATCGTGCGGTGTGCGACATGACGGCCGAATTCTATCTCCAGACCGTCGAACTGGTGTTCCAGCGGCACGCGCTGCCCAAGGGCGAGATGCTGCACCGTGGCAAGCCTGTCGATCCGGGGGCGATCACCGATATCGGCATCCTGGCGATCGAGGGCGAGCGGGACGATATCTCGGGGCTGGGCCAGACCCGAGCGTCGTTGACGCTGGCGACCAATCTCCGGGACGAGAAGAAGCGCTATTACATGGCCGAGCAGGTCGGCCATTACGGCATCTTCAACGGCTCGAAATGGCGCAACCGCATCGCGCCGGTGGTCGAGGAATGGATCAAGGCGAACGCCTGAAGCCAGGAGGCCAATCCTAACCTCCGTTCAGCCTGAGCGAAGTCGAAGGCCAAGGGAAAACGTCAGCCACGCACCGGGCAAAGGGCGTCCCGTGGCCTTCGACTTCGCTTAGGCTGAACGGGGCGGGGAATTAAAAACGCCCGGAAGCCGTGCGGCCTCTGGGCGTTTCGCATTCCGGTCGGGTCGGTTACGCGACCGAACCCACCACCGCATGGCTGGACGACTCGTCCGAACGGATGGTGCCGCCGAACAGCATCTTCACCCGGCCCGACAGCGAGATGTCGGTTTCCCACAGCTCCGCCGAATTGATGTCGAAGCGGAGCAGCGTCAGGTTCGGGTCCGACTTGCCTTGCGGAAACCATGCCTCGACATGGTTATTCCACAGCTTGTCGATCTGCTGCCGGTCGTTGTCGACCGAGACATGGCCCGACAGGCAGGCGAAGAAGTCGTGCCCCTTGCCGACGAACTGCGCCATCGCCTGGCCGCCGCCGGCGATCCGGTTGTCGCGACCGGCGAAGAAGAACAGCGTGTTGGGCTGATCGTCGTCGATCTGGGCGGTCATCGGTTCGGAATGCTGGTCGTCTTCCAGGCCGATCATCACGAACGGGCTGTCCTTCAGCTTGCTGAGGAACTTGGCGGCGATTTCCTGGGGGCTGTCGTCGGCCATCTTGGCTCTCCTGTCCTGAGGGTTTGGCGGGAGAACGATGCGGGGGCGGGGATGGTTGCGGATAATGACGCGAGACTTTCCCGCTGACAAACGCTGTGCTTGTTGAAAGAAGGAACATGACGGCAATTCCGCCGTCACTCACAGAAAGGACTACGGATGTCCGTTGCCGATCTGTGCCTGATCCTGGGCGTCATCATCGCCTTCGCGACCTTGGTCGTGAAGATTATCGACGTTCGCAACAGGTAAGGTGCCCGGCGGGGCTCGGATTGCCGTCCGAGCCCCAAAGGATTTGAGCCCCGGCCGTTGCCGCAGCCGGGGCTCTACAGAAAGGCGGATGTCCTTCGCCCGCGATTCATATACACAAGGATCGTCAAAATTTCAATTCCGATGGGATTAGCGAACGACGCTTCGTATCGTATCAAACGATACCCATCCCTATGATTTCCCGCTAAGCGCAGGTCCATCACAGCATCGCCATGCGGCTCACGGTGCGTCTCCATCGCGCCGGGCTGCCCGACCGGACCTGAAGACCTATGACCTCTGCCGTTACCGCCGACGCGCGCAAGACCATGAAATCGCTGTATCGCGCGCCCGAGCCCGATGTCCTGAAGCCGCTGCTCGACCGCGCCGCCGCCACACCGGAGATGCGCGAGCGGATCATGGGCCATGCCTCCGGCCTGCTCGCCGATTTGCGCGCGGCGCAGAATCGCGGCTGGGTGAACCAGTTCCTCCAGGAATATCGGCTCAATTCGTCGGAGGGTGTCGCGCTGCTCAGCCTGGCCGAGGCGTTCCTGCGCGTGCCCGATCCCGAGACGGCCGACCTGCTGATCGCCGACAAGCTGGGCGAGGCGGACTGGCGCGCCCATACCGGGCGTTCGGCGTCGAAGCTGGTCAACTCGGCCACCTGGGGCCTGGTCGTCGGCCGCGCGTTGGTGGGCGAGGGCGAGGCGGGGCCGCTCAAGCGGCTGTTGTCGCGCGCGGGCGAGCCGTTCGTCCGCCAAGCGGTCGGTGCCGCGATGCGGATGATGGGCGAGATCTTCGTGATGGGTCGCACCATCGAGGAAGCCATGCGCCGCATGAAGAAGCCCGAGAACAAGGGCTTCACCGCCAGCTTCGACATGCTGGGCGAGGCGGCGCGGACGCATGAGGATGCCGAGCGCTACTTCCAGGCCTATGTGAAGGCGATCGACGCGGTCGGCTCGGACCCGGCGGCGGGCCATTCGGTGTCGGTCAAGCTGTCCGCGCTCCACCCACGCTACGAGCTACCGCGCGCCTATGAGTGTGTGCCCGCGCTCACCGACATGCTGGCGCAACTGGCGCGGCAGGCGGCGGACAAGGGCATTGCGCTGACCGTCGATGCCGAGGAGTCCGAGCGGCTGGAGATGAGCCTGGACATTATCGGCGGCGTCGCGGCGCTTCCCGCGCTCAAGGGCTGGGACGGGTTCGGCATGGCGGTGCAGGCCTATGGCAAGCGCGCCCGCGCGGTCATCGCCTGGGCCAATGGGCTCGACCGCATTATGAATGTCCGTCTGGTCAAGGGCGCCTATTGGGACAGCGAGATAAAGCGCACCCAGGTCGAGGGGCTGGCCGACTATCCGCTCTTCACCCGCAAGGCGGCGACCGACGTGTCCTATCTGGCGGTCGCCAAGGACATGCTGGCGGCGGAGAATATCCGCCCCGCCTTCGCCAGCCACAATGCGCTGACCGTCGCGACCATCCTCGAATGGGCGGGCAATAGCCACGACTTCGAGTTCCAGCGGCTGCATGGCATGGGCGACGGCCTGTATGAGCGGCTGGTGCGCGAGCATGGCCATAAGTGCCGCATCTATGCGCCGGTCGGCGGCCACCGCGACCTGCTGGCCTATCTGGTCCGCCGGTTGCTAGAGAATGGCGCGAATTCCAGCTTCGTCCACCAGCTCGCCGACGCGCGGCTGACCGAGGCGGAGATCTTGGCCGATCCGGTCGCCAAGATCGCCGCCGTGGGCGGGGCGCGGCACCCGAGCATCCCGCTGCCCATCGACCTGTTCGCGCCGGGGCATCGCAACTCGACCGGCATCGACCTCAGCGATATCGCGACGCTCGACGCCACGGTGAAGGCGGTCAACGCGCCTGCCGTGACGCCGGTCCCCGCGACCGCCAATGTGGCGTCGCTGGTCGCGCGCGCTCATGCTGCCTTCCCGGCGTGGAACGCGACGCCGCTCGACACCCGTGCGAGTGTGCTGGAAAAGCTCGCCGACCTGCTGGAGGAGGACCGCGAGCGGCTGATGGCGATCCTGGTGCAGGAGGCGTTCAAGACCATCCCCGACGCCATCGGTGAGGTCCGTGAGGCCGCCGATTTCTGCCGCTATTACGCGCAGCAGGCCCGTGCGCGCCTCGGTTCGGTCGAACTGCCCGGACCGACGGGCGAGCGCAACACGCTGCATCTGGAAGGACGCGGCGTATGGGCGACGGTCGCGCCGTGGAACTTCCCGCTGGCGATCTTCCTAGGCCAGACGGTCGCGGCGCTCGTCACCGGCAACACCGTCGTCGCCAAGCCCGCGCCGCAGACCCCTGCCATCGCAGCGGCGGCGGTCGAGCTGGCGTACCGCGCGGGAGTCCCCCGCGACGCGCTGCTGCTCGCGGTCGGCGGGCCCGATGTCGGCCAGAAACTGACCGAGGATCACCGGATCGCGGGCGTCGCCTTCACCGGCTCGACCGCCACCGCCAAGCGGATCGCGCGGACCTTGGTGGCCGATGATGACCGTCCCATCGTGCCGCTGATCGCCGAGACCGGCGGTATCAACGCGATGATCGTCGACTCGACCGCGCTGCCGGAGCAGGTGGTGGCGGATGTCATCACCTCGTCTTTCCGTTCGGCGGGGCAGCGTTGCTCGGCGCTGCGGTTGTTGCTGGTGCAGGCGGATGTCGCCGACAATGTCATCGCGATGCTGAAGGGCGCGATGGAGACGCTGGTGCTCGGGCCGACCGGCCATCCCGCCACCGATGTCGGGCCGGTGATCGACCGGGCGGCCTATGACAAGCTGATGGCCTATCGCGCCTCGATGCAGGACAAGACGATCAAGACCCTCGACGCACCCGCCGACGGGCTGTTCGTGCCGCCGACGCTGATCCAACTCGACCGGATCGAGGACCTGACCCAGGAATGGTTCGGCCCGATCCTGCACGTCGCCACCTGGGAAGCGGGCACGCTGTCCGAGACGATCGCGAAGGTGAATGCCAAGGGGTACGGCCTGACCATGGGCCTGCACAGCCGCATCGCCCGCGCCGGCGAGGTGATCGAGGCAGAGGCGGCGGTCGGCAATCTCTATATCAATCGCTCGATGATCGGCGCGGTCGTCGGCAGCCAGCCCTTTGGCGGCGAGGGCCTGTCGGGTACCGGGCCCAAGGCGGGCGGGCCGCACTATCTCTACCGTTTCTGCGCCGAGCGGGCGGTGTCGGTGGACACGACCTCGGCGGGCGGTAACGCCACGCTGTTGTCGCTGGACGAAGGCGGGATCTGACGATTATCCTCCCCCCGTCCGCCACGGGAGGGCAGGCGAGGGGGGAATGATGAATTTGCGGGGAACGCGCGCCATTGCGGTGTTGCTGATGCTGGCGGTCGGGTGCTGGTCGGATGACGCCATGGCCGCCGATCCGACGTCGACGGCGAATAGTGCCGAGGCACAGATCCGGGCCTTCGAACAGGGTCTGCACAAGCAGACCGGCGATGTCGTGATCGGCCCGGCCAAGGCGACGCTGCATCTGGGCGACCGCTATTATTTCCTCCCTGCCGAGGATGCCAAGAAGGTGCTGACGCAGGTCTGGGGCAACCCGGCCGATGCGGTCAGCGACGTGCTGGGGCTGGTCCTGCCGACCGGGACCACCGCGTCGGACAATGTCTGGGGCGCGGTCGTGACCTATGAGGACACCGGCTATGTCAGCGACAAGGACGCCCACGAACAGGATTACGACAAGGTCCTGTCCGACATGCGCGAGGGCGCGGCCGAGCGGAACGAGGAACGCCGGAAGCAGGGCTTTCCGACGGTCCAGATCGTAGGCTGGGCGCAGCCGCCCTCCTATAATGCGCAAGACCATTCGCTCGTCTGGGCGCGGCAGCTGAAGTTCGATGACAGCAAGGGGCCGGACTCGCTCAATTACGATGTGCGGCTGCTCGGGCGGCGCGGGGTGCTGAGCCTCAACATGGTGTCCGACATGGCGCATCTGGACGAGGTGCGCGCGGCGGCGGCGCAATTCGGTCGCGCGGCCAGCTTCGACCGGGGCGAGACCTATGCCGATTACGACGCCTCGACCGACAAGACCGCCGAATATGGCCTGGCCGGGCTGGTCGCGGCGGGCGCGGGCGTGGCGGCGGCCAAGAAGCTCGGCCTGCTCGCCATCATGCTGGGCTTCGGCAAGAAGTTCATCGCGCTGATAGTCGTGGCTGGACTGGCCGTCGTCCGTTGGGGCAAGCGGCTGTTGGGGCGCAAGGATGCGGAGCCGGACGTCGAGGCGGAGCCCGCTTATGCGACCGAGCCCGAGCATGGGGTGGAACCCGCACCGCCCCCGCCTGCGGAGCCTAAGCCCGCCGGGGATCAGCCCCCGGCGGTGTGATGCACCTCGACCGGCTGGACCTGGGGATAGGGCATCACCAGCGTCCCGTCCGGCGCGGCGGTGAAGGTGGTCTGGGTGGGGTAGGGGATGGAAATCCCCTCCGCCGCGAACCGCTTCATCAGCGTGACGAGCACCCGGTTGCGCAGGTCGTGCGCCGTCGCCCAGTCGTCGCCGGGCACATCGAATTGCAGCGCGAAGTCCAGGCTCGACGCGCCGAACGTCTCGAACCCGGCGCGCGCGACCTTGCCCCCTTCGCCCTCGACGATCTCGGTCAGCAGTTGCGGCACGCGCGCCAGCGTGTCGGGCGGGGTTTCATAGGCGACGCCGATCATGAACGACAGGCGGACATGGTCGCGCACCGTGGTGTTCTGGATTTCCTTGTCGAGCAACTGGCGATTGGAGATGATTCGCAACTCGCCGGTAAAAGCGCGGATGCGGGTGGATTTGAGACCGATCGACTCGATCACGCCGCTGGTGCTGTCGTAGGAAATCTTGTCCCCACGCCGGAACGGCCGGTCGAAGATGATGGCGAGCGCCGCGAACAGGTCGCCGAAAATCCCCTGCGCCGCCAGACCGATGGCGATACCGCCGACGCCCAGACCCGCGACCAGGCCGGTGACGTTGACGCCCAGATTGTCGAGCACCACGACCAGCGCGACCGCGAACAGTACCGCCGTCACCAGCAGCCGGATCAGTCCCATGGCGGAGAGCAGCGCCTCGCCCGAATAATGTTCGGACTGGGTGCGATGCTCGATCGTGCCCAGGATCAGTTCGCGGGCCCAGATCGCCGCCTGGAACGCGCTGGCGATGGTGAAGAAGAAGCTGATCGTCTTGGCGACTTCGCCCGGTGCGCCCGCATAGCCCGACACGAGTTGCGCGGCGAGCGTGACGATGAAGAACATGTTGGTCCGCGCGATCGCATGGCCCAGGATCACGCCCCAACCGCCTGCGAAACCCGGACGGCTGCAAAGCCTGTCGCCCAGCTTGCGTACCCAGAGTAGTGCCAGCACGATCAGGGCGCCGAAGCCGATGGCGATCAGCACCTTCAGCCAATAGACCTGGACCCAGTCATAGGTCGCGTTGACGATGCTTTCCACTTGATTGGGGATGCGTGAGCCGTCGAAGATCGGCGCCTTGGGCGAGGTATTGCTCGTCGCCATGGGGACTCCTGAATGGATGGGCGGTCAGGCCGCCTTGCTGGCCGGGGTTCCGGCTTCGAGAAACGCGATCAGCCCGCATTCGACGCGGGACAGCCCGGCACGGGCACGCGGCAGGCGGAGGGCCTGGCGAAAATCGGCCTGCCCCTCCTTCACCAGCGCGATCAGCGAGGGGTGGACATAGGATTTGCGCGCGATGGCGGGGGTGTTGCCCAGCTTTTCGACCACCGGCTCCAGCATCGCCTTCAAGCTGAGGTCGGCCTCCGCCAATGCCAGAGCCTCGAACGCGGCGACGCTGGCCGCCCAGGTACGGAAATGCTTGGCGGTGAAGTCGCAACCGGTGGCTTCGCGGATATAGAGGTTCACGTCGGAGGAGGTGACCGGGTTCGCCTCGCCCTCCTCGTCCACCCAGGCGAACAGATGCTGCTCGTCCAGGTCCTGGCAGCGCTTGACGAAGCTGGCCAGCGACCGGTCGGTCAGGGTCATGTCGCGCGTCTTGCCCGACTTGCCGCGATAGCGCAGCCGCAGGGTGGTGCCCTTCACCTGGCCGTGCCGTTTGCGCAGGGTCGTCGCGCCGAAACTCTTGTTGGTCGCGGCATAGGCCTCGTTCCCGACGCGGATATGCCCGTTGTCGAGCAGACGGACGACGGCGGCGACGGCGCGCTCCTTGCACAGGCCGCGCTTCTTCAGGTCCGCCTCGACGCGCTTGCGGAGCCGGGGCAGGGCATGGCCGAACGCGGCGCAGCGTTCGTACTTGGCGGCCTCCTGAGCCTCGCGGAAATCGGCGTGATAGCGATATTGCTTGCGGCGCTTCTCGTCCCAGCCGACCGCCTGGATATGGCCATTGGCGCGCGGACAGAACCAGGCATCCTTATAGGCGGGGGGCAGGCCGATGCGGTTCAACCGGTCGATCTCGTCGCGGTCGGTGATCCGCTCGCCCTTCGGGCTCCAATAGGCCCAATGCCCACGGACCTTGGTCCGGGTGATGCCGGGCTTGCTGTCATCGCAATAGACTAAACGGGTCGCCATCGCACTCCCTCGGGTCACCTTTGCAAATGCGCTGCCGGTCGCTTCGTTCCGGAACGGCCGATGCGGTCGCGGGTTCTGGAGAGGCCTTTCCCCCGAGGCGTTTCCCGACAGGAGTTCTTCATCATGGCCGATCTTTCCCAGGCACGTGTCCTGATGCTCGCCGCCGACGGCTTCGAGACCGTCGAGCTGTTCAAGCCCCGCCAGGCGCTGGAGGAAGCGGGCGCGAAGGTCACGCTCGCTTCGCTCAAGTCCGATCCGATCCAGGGCATGGAAGGCGACATCAACAAGGCCGAGACCGCGACGCCCGACCTGACCGTCGACGAGGTCGACACCGACGATTACGACGCGCTGGTCATCCCCGGCGGCACCTGCAACCCCGACAAGCTGCGCCTGAACGAGCGCGCGGTCGAGATCGTCACCGAGTTCATGGAGGACGACAAGATCGTCGCCGCCATCTGCCATGGTCCCTGGCTGCTGGCGGAGGCGGACGTGATCGATGGCCGTCGCCTGACCAGCTTCCCCTCGATCCGCACCGACCTGTCCAATGCGGGCGCGGACGTGGTGGACGAGGAGGTCGTGGTCGACGGCAACCTCATCACCAGCCGCAAGCCCGACGACATCCCCGCCTTCAACCAGGCCATCCTGACCGCACTGGAAGAGGAACTGGCCGACGAGGAAGAAACAGAAGAGGCGTGACACCCAAATCCTCCCCAAGCTCGCTTGGGGAGGGGGACCGCCGCGAAGCGGTGGTGGAGGGGCGCGACGGACCGTTCATCCCTCTACACCACGCCCTGCAAGCGCGGTCCCCCGCCCCATCGGAAATGGGGTGCATCCCGCGACGGGACTCAGCCGGGCGTCGCATCGCTGCCCAAGGCGTGGCAGGATGCGGCGCCCGCTTGTTATTTCAGGATATATCGATGCGCCTCGCTCCGCTGCTGCTGATCGGTCTGACCTCCGGCGTCGCCCTTGCGCAGGCAAGCGCGCACCCCTTCACGGTCGGCGGGCGCGGCTTTCCGACGCTGCAAGCAGCGATCGCGGCGATCGGCGATGGCGAGGGCACGATCCGCATCGCGCCGGGCACCTACCGCGAATGTGCGGTTCAGGGGGCGGGGCGAATCGCCTATGTCGCCGCCGAACCGGGCAAGGTGATCTTCACCCGAGTCGCCTGCGAAGGGAAAGCGGCGCTCGTGCTGCGCGGGCGTGGCGCGCAGATCGAGGGCATCGTCTTCAGCCATATCGAGGTCGGCGACGGCAATGGTGCGGGCATTCGGATCGAGAAGGGCCCGCTGACCGTCAGCAACGCGATGTTCCTTGACAGCCAGTCGGGGATCCTGTCCGCCGAGGACCCGAACGGCACCGTGATGGTCGATCATTCGACCTTCTCCGGACTGGGCAACGATCCCACCGGCAATGGCGCGCATGGCATTTATCTGGGCCGCTACAAGAGCTTGCGCGTCGTCGCCTGCCGGTTTGAGCGGGGGCAGGGCGGCCATTATGTCAAGACGCGCGCGCCTTATGTCGAGGTGCTCGACAGCAGTTTCGACGACAGCCACGGCCATTCGACCAATTACATGATCGACCTGTCCAACGGCGCGAAGGGGCGGATCGCGGGCAATGAGTTCGTGTTCGGCCGCGACAAGGACAATCACTCGACCCTGATCACCGTGGCGCCGGAGGGGGCGAAGAACGACTCGTCCGGCCTGGTGGTCGAGAACAACCGCGCGCGGCTGGCGCCCGGCGTGGATTTCAAGCCGGTCTTCGTCGGTAACTGGTCGGGCGAGCCACTGGTGATCCGGGGCAATATCCTGGGTGCCGGGATCACGCCCACGGCGCGGCGATTCTAGGGCGGATCGACATTCACTCTATTCCTCCCCTGCAAGGGGAGGGGGACCATGCGAAGCATGGTGGAGGGGTGTAGCCAGCCGTGAGCTTGGCCAACCTCGCCAACGGGGACACCCCTCCGTCAGGGCTTCGCCCTGGCATCTCCCCTTACAGGGGAGGAATAGTGCTGGGCCTGAGGGGGCGGTTGCCGGGCATCGCCTTCTGCCGTCCCTCGCGGGTGCGTCGCGCCAGATAGGTGTCGAGGCCGATCTGCGCCGCCATCAGCTGATAGAGGAAGGGATTGAACGCGATCCCGACGAACGCCCCGCCCAGCAGGTAGATCAGGTGCGCATGCTGGAGCGCGCCCGCCAGTTGCCCGCCCCAGTGCAGCGGATCGTCCGCCTTTCGATAGCGACGGCGCAGCGACTCCATCCGCAACAGCCCGGCGATATTGATGCCCAACCACAGGAACAGGCCCGGCCAACCCTGCTCGCCCAGCATTTCGAAATAGCTGGAGTGATAGGCGCGGGCACGGTCGGTGGTGACCTTCTGCTCCACCTTGCTGTCATGCGCCGATCCCCGGACGGTCGTGATGTCGTAGCGCAGGCTGTTCTGGAGATAGGCGTTGAACCCGCCGCCGAACGGATTGGAGCTGACATAGTCGAGCGTCCATTTCCACACCGCCAGCCGGGTCGAGGCGGACTCGTCCCCCTGATAGGTGCGGATGGTGTTCATCCGTTCGGTATAGGAGGCGGGGAGCAGCGGCACGACCGCCATCCCCGCCACCGCCAGCGCGCCGATATAGAGCAGGCGGCGCTTCACATCGCGCAGCATCAGGACCGCCAGCAGGCCGATGCACAGCAACCCCGTCCGTGCCGAGGTGCCGACCGGGATCAGCAGACAGGCGAAGATCAGCCCCAGGCCGAACGCCCGCACCCGCCAGTCGGGCGGGAAGATGGTGCCATGCTTCATCAGCCACAGGATGACCGGAATGGCCGCCACCGCGACCGCCGAGATGATGCTGCCCTCGTACAGCCCGGTATTGTTGTTCACCATCAGGTTCAGCTCGCCATAGCCGCCCCCGGAGAACAGCGTCTTGATCCCCCCGACGATGACGATCGAGGAGAGCGACAGGATCATGAACAGCAGCAGCGCCTCGACCCGCAATCGCGTTCGCAGGGTCAGCGGCAGGAAGACGGCGAAGGCCAACGCCTTCCACACCCAGTCCCATTTGTCCTTGGCCTCGACCGGGAAGTCCGCGCCGAAATAGGTGGTGATCGCGCAATAGATCAGCAGCAGCAGGATCGCCCCCTGCCGCGCGGTGAAGCGGCTGTCGCGCTTGTCGTCCGCCAGCGCCCATCCCCCCAGCGCGGCGACCACCGCGATCAGCGAGATCGGCACCGTGTTCAGCAGATAATAGGTCAGCCGCTGGGGCGAGACGATATCGATATAGATATAGGCCAGCACCATCAGGAACGGCCGTCGCAGCCCCATGGCGAACAGGCTGAAAAGAAATCCGATCAGGAACAGGTCACGCATCGGGGCGTCGCCCCTGGGTGCGGAGCCGATCGGCCCGGGAAGGGCGCTCCTCCCCCTCCTGGTCCAGATCGCGTCGGCCGAGCAGCCGCCATGCCGCGATCAGCATCAGGCCATGGGTGAGCAAAAGGGCAAAACTGTCGATCATCGCCCTTCTTTCCGTCCCAAAGCCGTCAACGTCCCCAGACGCTTATAAGCCGGCGGTTGACGCGGCGTTAAGGGGTGGCATGACAGGCACAACGTCATGCGTATCCTGCATATTCTCGATCATGGCCTGCCGCTGCAAAGCGGGTACAGCTTTCGCACCCGCGCGATCCTGAAGGCCCAGGAGGCGGCGGGGATGACCGTCGCCGCCGTCACCGGGTCGCGTCAGGGGGCGGGGAAGGGCGGTGTCGAGACGGTCGACGGCCTGACCTTCCATCGCACGCCGGTCCAGGGCGGCGGCGCGGGGCGACGCGGTGTGATCGGCGAGGGGGCCGGGCTGGCGGCGCAGGTCCGCGCGATCGATGCGGCGGTGAAGGCGTTTCGCCCCGACATCCTCCATGCCCATTCCCCGGTCCTCGACGCGCTGGCCGGATGGGCGGTGGCGCGGCGGCGCGGCCTCCCGCTGCTCTATGAGATTCGCGCCTTTTGGGAGGATGCGGCGGTCGGCAACGGCACCGGGGTGGAGGGGAGCGCGCGCTACCGCGTCACCCGCGCCGTGGAAAGCTGGGCCTGCGCCCGCGCCGATGCGGTGGCGGTGATCTGCGAGGGGCTTCGCGGCGACCTGATCGCGCGGGGAGTCGGGGCGGACAAGATCATCGTCTCGCCCAACGGCGTCGACCTGACCCTGTTCGGCCAGCCGGTGCCGCGCGACGCAGCGCTGGCGGCGGAATGGGGGCTGGAGGGGGCCGAGGTGATCGGCTTCATCGGCAGCTTCTATGATTATGAAGGGCTGGACGACCTGATCGCCGCCATGCCGCGCCTGGTCGCGGCACGGCCCAAGGCACGACTGTTGCTGGTCGGCGGCGGCCCGATGGAGGCGGCGTTGCGCGCACAGGCGGAAGCCTCGCCGGTGGCCGACGCGATCCGCTTCGTCGGCCGCGTGCCGCATCAGGAGGTCGAGCGCTATTACGGCCTGGTCGATGTGCTCGCCTATCCGCGCAAGAAGATGCGGCTGACCGATCTGGTCACCCCGCTCAAGCCGCTGGAGGCGATGGCGCAGGGGCGACTCGTGGCGGCATCGGATGTCGGCGGCCATCGCGAGCTGATCCGCGACGGGGTGACGGGCACGCTGTTCCCGCCCGACGACCCGGCGGCGCTGGCCGATGCGCTGGCGGATCTGCTGGCGGACCGCGCGATCTGGGACGCCCGGCGGGCGGCGGGGCGGGTATTTGTCGAGAAGGAACGCGATTGGGCGTCGAATATTCGCCGTTACGAACCTGTTTACCAGCGGCTATTACACAGGGCGTCGACGAACAGCCTATGACCTTCACCGCCACGCCCTCTCCCTATCGCTTCGCCCCCGCCCTGATCGGTGGGGCCGTCGGTGTGTTCCTCGCCCTTCTGGTGCTGATCGCGCCGGGCTGGCGGCTGGAGATGCTGGTCGCGCAACTGGGGCTGGCCGACCTCGTTTCCGCCGCGCAGCCGCCGCTGGGGACAAAGGCCCGGTTGCTGCTGGCCGGTTTCGCCGGGATCGGCGGCGGTGCGGTGGTCTGGGCGATCGCCTATCTGCTCTGGGGGCCGGGCGGGCTGCTGGCGCGCAAGGCCCCGGTCGAGCGCGAGGATGACGAGGATTATGTGCCCTCGGTCCGCCGTTCCGACCGGCATCCCGACGCACCGCCGCGCCGCCCGCTCCATGCCGCCGAACTGGGGGCACCGCCGCCCCCGGTGGAGGACGAGGTGATCGAGCGAACGCTGCCCGCCGATCTCGACCAGCCGCTGGCCGCCTATGATCCCGATGCCATCCTGACGACGCCGCGCGAACCGGTCCGCCCCTTCGCGCCGCTGGACGCGGAGCCGTCCGGACCCGAACCCATGCCGATCCCGCCGATGCGCGAGCCCGAGGCCGTCGACCAGGGCGCCGCCCTGCCGCGTCCCGACCGGGCGGAGGAGTCGATCGAGGCGATGCTCGAACGGCTGGAGCGCGAGACCGCGCTGCGAAAGTCGCAACGCCCGCATTGAGCCGGGCCGTCCCGCAAGGCTATGATCCCCGTGCCCGTCGGAATGACGGGGCTGACCCGGCGGGCATCGCCGTGGCAAGCCGTGGGAGAGATCATGTTGCGAGCCATCATTCCGCTGGGCGTGGGCATCGCGCTGTTGTCCGGTTCCGCCGCGACGGCCAAATCGACCCAAAGCTATAGCTGGGGCAAACCCGGATCGTCGCGCGAACTGTTCGACCGCGGCAGCCGCGAATGCATGCTGAAGGCGGCGCGGCGGGATGTGGCGGGGGACGATGAGGCCAAGAAATATGTTCGCGGCTTCGAGGTGCTCGAACGCGAGAACAACATGCCGGCGGTGGGAAACGACACCATATTCGACAAGAGTGAGCGGCAGGTCATGCTGCGGCGCATGTACCGCCCCGACCAGCATGTCGATGCGTTGCAGGCCCAGCTTCAGGACGAGGTGAATGGCTGTCTGATCCGGTCGGGCTATACCCGCTTCGCGCTGACCAGGGAGCAGGAACGCATTCTCAAACGACTCCGTCCGGGATCGGAGGAGCGAAAGACCTATCTCTATACTCTCGGCAGCGACGCCCGGATCGTCGAGGCGCAGAAGGTCGCCGACTGACCCAGTCCTCCCTGCGCGACAGCGCGGGGAGGGAGCCGCCGCGACGCGGTGGTGGAGGGGCGGGGCGGCCTGCCCCACCACCACGCCCTGACGGGCGCGGTCCCCCTCCCCAAGCATGGCTTGGGGAGGATTGGAGGGCATCACGGATCCGAAGCGGGAAATCCAGACCGCGCCCCTCCCCTTCAGGGGAGGGGTTGGGGTGGGGCCTGTCCAAGAGCCGTGCGCTGGCGGAGGCGCCCACCCCCGATCCCTCTTCTGAAGGGAGGGGGGATCAAGCGCATGTCTCCTGATTCAACGCATGAAAAAGCCCGCCCGGATCGCTCCGGACGGGCTTTTCGCATCCCAAAAAGGGCGGGCCATCGGGCCCGCCCTCGGGAAAGCAGCTTACGCCGCCAGGTTGCGCAGCACGTACTGCAGGATGCCGCCGTTCAGGAAATATTCCAGCTCGTTGACGGTATCGATGCGGCACTTGGTCAGGAAGGTCTCGGTCGAGCCGTCCTTGCGGGCCAGGATCACTTCGACATCCTGACGCGGACGCAGGCCAGCCACACCCTGGATGGTGAAGCTCTCGCTGCCGTCCAGCTTCAGCGTCTCGCGGGTCACGCCCTCGGCGAACTGAAGCGGCAACACGCCCATGCCGACCAGGTTCGAACGGTGGATACGCTCGAAGCTCTCGGTGATGACCGCGCGGACGCCGAGCAGGTTGGTGCCCTTCGCCGCCCAGTCACGCGACGAACCGGTGCCATATTCCTTGCCCGCGACGATGACGAGCGGCGTGCCGTCGGCCTTGTGACGCATCGCTGCGTCATAGATCGGCATCACTTCGCCTTCATACTTCGTCATGCCGCCTTCGATACCCGGCACCATCTCGTTCTTGATGCGGATATTGGCGAAGGTGCCGCGCATCATCACGTCGTGGTTGCCGCGACGCGCGCCATAGGAGTTGAAGTCCTTCTTGGCGACCTGATGCTCCTGCAGGAAGATGCCTGCCGGGCTGTCGGCCTTGATCGAACCGGCCGGGCTGATGTGGTCGGTGGTGATCGAGTCGCCCAGGATGGCGAGCGGCTTGGCCTCGATGATGTCGGTGACGGGCTTCGGCGTCATCTCCATGCCCTCGAAATAGGGCGGATTGGCGACATAGGTCGAGCCGGTCGGCCAGCTATAGGTGTCCGAGCCGGTCACCTCGATCGCCGACCACTTGGCGTCGCCCGCATAGACATTGCCGTAGCGCGAGCGGAACATCTCGTCGTCGATGTTCGCATCCATCAGGGTGCGGACCTCGTCGTTCGAGGGCCAGATGTCCTTGAGATAGACGTCCTGGCCGTCCTTGCCCTGGCCGATCGGCGTCTCACGCATGTCCTGCGTGACGGTGCCCTTCAGCGCATAGGCCACCACCAGCGGCGGCGAGGCGAGGAAGTTGGCGCGCACGTCGGGCGAGACGCGGCCCTCGAAGTTGCGGTTGCCCGACAGGACCGAGGCCGCGACGATGTCGTTGCCGTTGATCGCCTTCGAGATCGGCTCGGCGAGCGGACCCGAATTGCCGATGCAAGTGGTGCAGCCATAGCCGACCAGATTGAAGCCGATCGCGTCGAGATCGGCGGTCAGGCCCGCCTTGTCGAGGTAGTCGGTGACGACCTGCGAACCGGGGGCGAGCGAGGTCTTGACCCAGGGCTTGGGCTTCAGGCCCAGCGCGTTCGCCTTGCGGGCGACCAGACCGGCGGCGACCAGGACGCTCGGGTTCGAGGTGTTGGTGCAGCTGGTGATCGCGGCGATCACGACGTCCCCGTCGCCGATGTCATGGCCACGGTCGTCGACCGCGACGCGCGCGGGCGCTTCCTTCTTGTACACCTTGGCGAGGTCGGCGTTGAACACGTCGTCCACTTCGGTCAGGACGACCTTGTCCTGCGGACGCTTCGGACCGGCCAGCGACGGCACGACCGTCGACATGTCCAGTTCCAGCGTGTCGGTGAAGACGGGGTCGGCGGCATCGTCATGACGCCAGAAGCCGTTCGCCTTAGCATAAGCCTCGACCAGCGCGACATTCTCGTCCGAACGCGCGGTCAGGCGCATATAGTCGAGCGTCTTGTCGTCGATCGGGAAGAAGCCGCAGGTCGCGCCATATTCGGGCGCCATGTTGGCGATCGTCGCACGGTCGGCGAGCGTCATCGACGACAGGCCGGGGCCGTAGAACTCGACGAAGCGGCCGACCACGCCCTTGGCGCGCAGCATCTGGGTGATGGTCAGCACCAGATCGGTGGCGGTGATGCCTTCCTGGAGCTTGCCGGTCAGCTTGAAGCCGACGACTTCGGGGATCAGCATCGACACGGGCTGGCCGAGCATCGCGGCTTCCGCCTCGATCCCGCCGACGCCCCAGCCGAGCACGCCCAGGCCGTTGATCATCGTGGTGTGGCTGTCGGTGCCGACCAGCGTATCCGGGTACGCGATCGTCGCGCCGCCCTTGGCGTGCTCGCCGGTTTCGGTCGAAGCCCAGATGGCCTGGCCGATATATTCCAGGTTCACCTGGTGGCAGATGCCGGTGCCCGGCGGAACGACCGAGAAATTGTCGAGCGCCTTGGAGCCCCACTTCAGGAACTCGTAACGCTCCATGTTGCGCTGATATTCGAGGTCGACGTTATCCTCGAACGCCTGCGGCGTGCCGAACTCGTCGACCATGACCGAGTGGTCGATGACGAGGTGGACGGGAACCTGCGGATTGATCTTGGCCGCGTCGCCGCCCAGCTTGGTGATCGCGTCGCGCATCGCGGCGAGGTCGACCACGCAGGGAACGCCGGTGAAGTCCTGCATCAGCACGCGGGCCGGGCGATACTGGATCTCGCGGTCCGAACGCTGGGTCTTCTGCCAGTCGACGATCGCCTGGATATCCTCGCGCGTGACGGTCTTGCCGTCCTCGAAGCGCAGCAGATTCTCCAGCAGCACCTTCATTGAGAAGGGCAGGCGGCTGATATCGCCGAGCTGCTCGGAGGCCTTGGCGAGGCTGTAATAATCATAGCTCTTGCCGTCGACGTCGAGCGTCGAGCGGGTGTTCAGGCTGTCCTGGCCTATCGCAGTCATGGGCGTCCCTTCTTGGTCGAGCCGGGCACGCCCAGTGGGACACGGCAGCTTCAGCCGCGAGCAGGCGCGCCGGGGATAGATCCGGTTGACACGCGCGGCCTTAGCAATGGGTTGGCTCAGAGGGAAGGGTGTCCGCGTGCGAAAGCCGGGACGAAACGGGGTCAAGTCGGACCGACTGTCCCGGTGCCCGGTCGCAACTGCCGAAAATGCGTGGAACAGGCACGCCGAATGACGGGTTCAGCCATCATGAATGGAGTTCGGACGATGCGCGGCCTGAAAGTGACACGATTTCCTATGCCTGCGCCGTGCCAAAATGCCGCGTGCCACGAAATCCTGCTGGGACGGAACGGCCGTGCCCCGATAGGGCGATGCCAATGACGCGGGATCGGCCGCCCGCGCCGCGCCGCGCCGATCCGATCGTCGCGGTCGGCCTGCTGACCCAGCGCGATCTCGACGTGCTGGGCTCCGGCTTTCGTCGCTCCTTTCCGGTGGAGGAGGACGCTGCCTTCGACGACCTGCTCCGCGCGCTCGATTCGATCGAGGCCATCAAGATGCCGGGCAAGTCCGGCTCCTAAGTATTCAACCCATCCGGTAAATCGATTAACTTTGTTTCTTAATAGTTCGAACAGGCCCGGATCGGACGCGGAAGCGCTTGGCGACCACCCATAGTCGCGGCTAGGGCGTCCTCATGCCTGGACGGATCCTCCGGCGTGGCCGGAAAACGAGATGACTCCCGAACGTTTCGCCCTTCTTACCCGTCGTCACCGCCAGTGCCTGCGCGGCGTGAAGGCACTCATGGGGTCCAAGGAAATCGCCGCCGAACTGGGTTTGGGCAAGTCCACGGTCGACAGCTATCTGGCGGAGGCGGTGCGCCTTCTGGGCGCGCGCAACCGGCGCGAGGCGGCGCTGGCGCTGGCCGAGTTCGAGGCCCAGGATTCCGGCCAAGATACGGAAAACCCTGCGAAAACTGACCCCAGTAAAATCATACCCGATTCTACGGGGCTGTCATCCGAACCGAACCCCGTGCCAAGGCCGACAGCACCGGATGGGAGTACGGTCGGTGGGGCGGTGCAGGACGGCCATGTCCACGCATCGCCCCGCTTGCCCCTTCCTTTTCGGCGGCGAGGCCAGCTTCGCAACGACATGACGGTGGCCGAAAGGCTGTTATGGGTTCCCATGATCGCCATCGCGCTCGCCGTCGGATTCGGCATGCTGGCGACCGGACTGGACGTGCTGACCCGCGTCATCGGTCGGATGTCGCATCTTGCCGGTTGAACATGATTCGCCGCGCTTCCCTTTCCGGGGTGCGGACTTCGGGAACGGGTTGAGGCGCGCGATGACGGCAGAGCATGAAGCGGCGGTCCAGGTGGCACGCCTGTTGGGGCAACTGGAAAATGATCTGGACGCGGCCTTCGCGACGGCAGGCGCGCTGGCGGTAGCATTACCCCAGGCACGGGCCGAAGCCCGGCTGTCGGCGGCGGTCGGGCGGCATGCCCTGGAACTGCTGAGCCGGGCGATGATGACGATCGATCAGGCCTGCGGCGACGATATCAGGAGCGACGGCGTGGGCGGTAGGGTCGGCTTCGATACGGGCGATCACGACGACCGCGCGAAGTCGCTCGAAGCGACGCGCCTCGTCGCCCCGACACGCCCGCGCGTTGCGGCTTGAGGATCGTCGCGGCGATATGCCCGATACCCTTCCATCCCGCCGGCGCACGCCGTGATCCACGTCTATGTCTTCAATATCCTGCAGGGTGCGGTCTGCCTCTACGCCCTGCTGCGCGGGGGGCGGCCGGAAAGATGGACCGCGATCATGTTGCTCGTCGCCTCAGGGGCGACCTGGCTCATCCCCTTCGACCCGGCGACCAGCTTTCGTTCGATCGATACGATGGGGCTTGCCATCGACCTGGTGTTGATGGGCGGATTGACGGTGATGGCGGCTGTGGCCAATCGGTTCTGGCCTTTATGGCTGGCCGCGGTGCATCTGCTGGCCATCGGCGTCCATGGGGTGCGCGGCTTCGATCCGGGGCTGATGCCGTGGATGTACGCGGTGGCGGCGGGCAAGCTGGCCTATCCGATGATCCTGCTGCTGGCGCTGGGCGTGATGCGGCACCAGCGGAGGCTGGCGCTGTACGGGCGCGACCCGGACTGGAGCCTGCCGTGGCGGGAGCAGCGCGATGACGTCTGACCTGCGCCTGCTCCACTGGCCCGAGGAGGACCACGCCAACTTTACCCAGTTCACCGCGATCATGGCGGAGGTTCAGACGCGCATCCAGGCGATTTCGGGCGAGGCGGGCGGCGTGCCCGTGCCGCGCCCGCCCCGCGTGCCGACCCCGCGCGAGTGCGCCGCGATGATCCTGCGCCGTCGTCGGGACATCCGAGCGATGGCGGGGCCCGATGCCGACCTGTTCAGCGATCCCGCCTGGGAGATCATGCTGGCCGTGTTCGTCGCGGACGAGCCGCAAAGCGACGCGACCCTGTTCGACGCGGCGGGGATGCCGGGCGACAGCGTGGCGGGTGCGGAGTCGATCGCCCTGCTGATCGCCCGCGACTGGATCGAGCGGACCGGGGCGGGGCATCTGCGCGCCACCGAAAAGAGCCGCGCGATCCTGGAACAGTATTTCCAGCGCCTGTGAGCCCGCTGAGGCCCGGCCGGAAGCCGTGCAACTCGCGGGCCGCCCAAGGGTTCAATCCGAACGGTAATGGGCAAGGAGATGATGACATGGCCGACGAATTCGGAAATGGCGGCGGTGCGGGCGCGATCGGTGGCGATATGGGCGCTGGCGCCTTTACCGACCGGATGAAGGGCGCGGGCGAAGCGATGCAGGCGTCGGGTCAGAAGATCGCGGAAGGCGGATCGGCCGTGACGCTCAAGATGCTGGACCAGGCGGAAACCAATGCACGCGAAGCCTTTTCGGCGATGCGCGCGGCGGCCTCCGCCAAGGACCTGTCCGACGTGATGCGCATCCAGACCGATTTCCTGCGCGAACAGGGCACCCGTTCGATGTCGCAGGCGCGCGAGATCGGCGAGCTGATCGTCCAGTTCGGGCGCGACGCGGTCGGAGCGGTTCGGTCCAGGCAGGACCAAGGATAAGACACCTTGTGGCATGATGACATGGGATCGAACCAAGCCTAGCCCCTCCCCTTCAGGGGAGGGGTTGGGGTGGGGCCTCACCCCGGGCGCGGCGTCTGCGGAAACGCCCCACCCCCTGCCCCTCCCCTGAAGGGGAGGGGGGATCAAGGTGATGTCATCATGCTCTAGCCTTCCGGCGCTTCGCGCCTCCCTCCCTCTCCCGATGGAAGAGGGAGGGGTAAGGGCGTTGGTTACTGTGCCGCGCCGAGCGCCACCGGGCCGTTCGGCGTGGCTTCCAGCAGCGAGTCGCCCCCCAGCACGCGGTAGAGCGACACCCGGTTGCTCGCCTCGACCAATTGAGTCGCGATCACCGTCCGCTGCGCCGAATAGAGCGACCGCTGGGCATCCAGCGTGTTGAGGAACGGCGTGATCCCGCCGCGATAGCTCGCCTCGGTCAAGCGATAGGTATCGGCCGCGGCGGACAGGAAGCGGCGATTGGCGCCCAGTTGATCGGTGATCGTCCCCTGCCGCGCCAAAGCGTCGGCGGTTTCCTGAAAGGCGGTCTGGATCGCCTTTTCATAGGTCGCCAGCGCCGCATCGCGCTGCGCCTTTGAATATTCGACGTTCGCGACTCCGGCCCCGGCCTGGAAGATCGGATAGCTGACGGCGGGCGCGACCGAATAGTTGAAGCTGCCCCCCGAGAAGAGCGAGGTCAGCGCGGTGCTGGCGAAGCCGACCAGCCCGGTCAGCGATATACGCGGGAACAAAGCCGCCCGCGCCGCGCCGATCTGGCCATTGGCGGCGCGCAGCAGATATTCGGCCTGCACCACGTCCGGGCGGCGCAGAAGAATCCCCGAATCGAGCCCGGCGGGCAAGGTGGCGACCGTAGGCGCGGCCTCCTCGATCGAGCGGGGGAGGAGGGCGGTGTCGATCGGCGCGCCGACTAGCAGTTGCAGCGCGTTGATGTCCTGCGCAACGGCGGTCTTCTGCTGCGCCAGATCGGCCTGCGCGGTCGCCAGCACCTGTTCGGCCTGACGCAGATCGGTGCGCGGTGCGATCCCGCCGGTCAGGCGCGCACGGGTCAGCGTGACGCTGCGCTCGGCGTTGGCGGCGGTCTGTTGCGCGATGGCGAGCAGGCTCTGGTCCGCGCCATAGGTCAGCCAGGCATCGGCGATGTCGCCCACCAGCGTCAGCCGGGTCGCGCGGGCGGCGGCCTCGGTCGCGAAATAACGGTCGAGCGCCGCGCCGGTCAGCGAGCGGATACGGCCGAACAGGTCCAGCTCGAACGCGGTGGTGCCAAGGTTGACCGACCAGGCGCTGCCCGAGCCGTTCGCGCCGGTGACGATCGTGCCGCCGGTCCCACCGGTGCCGGTGCCGGTACCGCCGGTTCCATTGCCCGTGCCCGTCCCACCGGTGCCGGTCCCGGTTCCCGTGCCGCCATTGCCGACCGCCTGGCTGGCCGCACCGCCCGAGCCTCGGTCCGTATAGCTGTAGCGGCCCGTCGCATCGACCTGCGGGAACAGGCTGCCGCGCTGAATGCGATATTGCGCGCGGGTGGACGCGATATTGGCGGCGGCGACGCGAAGGTCGCGATTGTTGGCGAGCGCCTGCACGATCAGCTGCTGCAACCGGGAATCGTGGAACACATCGCTGTAACGCACCGTCGGCAGCGCCGCCTCAGACTGGCGGAGATAGGCGTCGCCGATCGGCCAGGAGGGCGGCACCGGCGTGGCGGGGCGTTCGTATTTCGGCGCCATCGAACAGGCCGAAAGCGAGGTCGCGGCCAGCAGCATGGCGGGGAGGGGGGACAGGATACGCATCAGGCCTTCTCCGCCTCCGGTGCGTCGGGTGCCGGGCGATGCCCCGCACCATGCTCGCTCATCGGCTTGCCCCGCAGCCGGGCCAAGCCGTTGCGGACCGAACGGCGAACCAGCACGAAGAACAGCGGAATGTAGAAGATCGCCAGCACCGTCGCGGTCAGCATGCCGCCAATCACGGCGGTACCGATGGCGATACGGCTGTTCGCGCCGGCACCGGTCGAGATGGCGAGCGGCAGCACGCCGAAGATGAAGGCGAAGCTGGTCATCAGGATCGGCCGCAGACGGATCTTGGCGGCCTCCAGCGCGGCATCGATGACGCGCTTGCCCTGTTTCTCCGCCTGTTCGGCGAACTCGATCATCAGGATGGCGTTCTTCGCCGCCAGCCCCATGGTGGTGAGCAGGCCGATCTGGAGATAGACGTCGTTGGTCAGTCCCCGCAGCGTCACGAAGGCGACCGCGCCGATCAGGCCCAGCGGGATGACCAGCAGCACCGCGAACGGGATCGACCAGCTTTCATAGAGCGCCGCGAGGCACAGGAAGACGACCAGGATCGACAGGCCATAAAGGATAGGCGCCTGCCCGCCTGACAGCCGCTCCTGATAGGAGAGGCCCGCCCAGGCGATCGAAGTGCCGGGAATTTCCGCCGCCAACTCGGTCATCCGCTGCATCGCATCGCCCGAGCTGTAGCCGGGCGCCGCCGAACCCTGGAATTCATAGGACGGGATGCCGTTGAACCGCGACAGGGTGGTCGGCGCCACGCCCCAGTTGATCGTCGAGAAGGACGAGAAGGGGGCCATCTGGCCGCTCGACCCGCGCACGAACCATTGTTTCAGATCCTCCGGCTCGGCGCGGTAGGGCGCATCGCCCTGGACATAGACGCGCTTCACACGGCCGCGATCGATGAAGTCGTTGACGTACTGGCCGCCCCAGGCGGTCGAGAGGGTCGAGTTCACCTGCTGTTGCGTCAGGCCCAGCGCGGACAGCTTCTGCTGGTCGAGATCGACGCGCAGCGTGGCGATGTCGGGCAATTCGGTCAGGCGGACCGAGGCGAGCATCGGATCGGCATTGGCCTTGGCGAGCAACTGATCGCGGATCGCCTCGAACTTTTCCAGCGGCATGCCGGAGATGTTCTGCAACTCCATGGTGAAGCCGTCCGACTGGCCCAGGCCGCGAATGGCGGGGGGGACCAGCGCGAAGATCTGCGCATCGCGCAGGCCCCGGAAGGCGGCGGAGGCGCGCTGGGTGATTGCGTCGGCGCCGTTTTCCTTGCCCTTACGATCCTTCCAGTCGACGAAGTTCATGAAGCCCTGGCCGGTATTCTGGCCGCTGGCACCGGCACCGCCGCCCGCGACGGTGAACAGGACCGAGACGTTCTTGCCTTCATGCTTGGCGAAATATTGCTCGACCTGGCGCTGCACCTCCAGGGTGCGGCCCTGGGTCGCGCCGGCGGGCAGGCGGAACTGGATCAGCGCCGATCCCTGGTCCTCGGTCGGCAGGAAGCCGGTCGGCAGGCGCAGGAACAGCACCACGAGCAGCGCGACCACGCCCGCATAGATCAGCAGGAACAGCCATTTGCGATCGACGACGGTGCGCACGGCGGAGGTGTATTTCTCGACCGTCCATTCGAAGCGCGAGTTGAACCCGTCCTTCGCGCGTTGCAGCCCATGCGCGACGCGCGGGAATTTGCGGTCGAGCCACGCGCCCCGCTCGCCCTCTTTCGCCTTCTGCTTGAGCAGCGTGGCGGTCAGCGCGGGGCTGAGGATCAGCGCGACCGCGACCGACAGGACCATGGCCGAAACGATGGTGATCGAGAACTGGCGATAGATGACGCCGGTCGACCCGCCGAAGAACGCCATCGGCAGGAACACCGCCGACAGGACGAGGGCAATGGCGATCAGCGCGACGCTGATCTCGTTCATCGACTCGATCGTCGCCTGGCGCGGCGTCATGTCGGGATTTTCCTCGAGCAGGCGCTCGACATTCTCCACGACGACGATCGCGTCATCGACCAGCAGGCCGATGGCCAGCACCAGCCCGAACAGCGTCAAGGTGTTGATCGAGAAACCGGCCAGATAGAAGACCGCGAAGGTGCCGAGCAGCACGACCGGCACCGCGATCGTCGGGATCAGCGTGGCGCGCCAGCTTTGCAGGAAGACGAACATGACGATGACGACCAGGATGATCGCCTCGATCAGCGTCTTGACCACCTCTTCGATCGACAGCTTGATGAACGAGGTGGAATCGTTGGCATAGGCGACCTTCAGGCCCGGCGGGAAGGCCTTGGCGACACGGGCGACCTCGGCCTTGACCAGCTCGGCGGTCTTCAGCGCGTCGGCACCCGGCGCCATCAGCACGGCGATGCCGGCGCCGGGATGCTGGTTGATCCGGCTGACCGCGGCATAGCTCTCCGCGCCCAGTTCGATCCGGGCGACGTCGGACAGCTTCACGGTCGCGCCGTTGTTCAATGTCTTGACGATGATCTCGCGGAACTGCGCGGGCGTCTGGAGCCGCGACTGCGAGGTCACGGTGGCGTTCAGCATCTGCGTCGGGGCCGAAGGCGTACCGCCGACCTCGCCCGCCGCGACCTCGGTATTCTGGTTCTGGATCGCGGTGATCACGTCCGAGGGCATCAGCTGATAGGAGGACAGCCGCTCCGGGTTCAGCCAGATGCGCATCGCATATTGCGAGCCGAAGACGTTGGTGTCGCCCACGCCCTGGATACGGCCCAGCGGGTCCTGCAGGTTGGAGACGAGATAGTCGGAGACGTCCTGGTTCGTCATCCGGTTCGTCTCGTCATAGACGCCCGCGATCAGCAGGAAGTCGGGATTCGACTTGCGGACGACCAGACCCTGTTGCTGCACCTGTTGCGGCAGGCGCGCGACCGATTGCTGGACCTGATTCTGAACCTGGACCTGCGCTATGTCGGGATCGGTGCCCTTGGCGAAGGTCGCGGTGATCGTGACCTGGCCACGGCTGGACGAGGAGGACTGGAAATAGAGCAGCCCGTCGATGCCGGTCAGCTGCTGTTCGATGACCTGGGTCACCGAGTTCTGCAACGTCTGGGCGGACGCGCCGGGGAAGGTGGCACGGATCGACACCTGGGGCGGGGCGACGTCCGGGTACTGCGCGATGGGCAGGCCCATGATCGCGCCGACGCCCGCCAGCATGACGATGATGGCAAGAACCCAGGCGAAGATGGGACGATCGATGAAGACGCGGCTCAGCATGATCCGGTCAGCCCGCCTTGCCCTTGGCGGCTTGCATCTTCTTCATCTGCTCGGGCGAGGGGGGCTGGACCTTTTGCGGGCTGTTGGCGGGGACGGCCTTTACGCTCTGGCCGGGGCGGAGATTGGCGAGTCCTTGCGTCACCACCTTGTCGCCGGGCTTCAGCCCGTCGGTGACGACCCAGAAGGACCCTTGCGTCCGCTCGGCCTTGACCGTCTTCTGCTGCACCTTGCCGTCGGCACCGACGACGAACAGCGTCGCATTGCCCTTCGCATCGCGCGCAATGGCTTGTTGCGGGACCAGATAGGCGCTGGTGTCGATCGCCTGGGCAAAGCGCGCGCGCACGAACATGCCGGGCAGCAACAGCCCTTGCGGATTGGGGAAGCGCGCGCGCAGCGTCACGGTGCCGGTCTGCGGGTCGACCACCGCCTCGGCGAACTCGACGGTGCCGGTCTGGCCGTAATCGGTCCCGTCCTCCAGCCGGAGTGTCACGCGCGCGCTGGCGGGGATCAGGCCGTCGCGCGCCGACAGGCTGCGGCGGAGCGAGAGCAGGTCGGCGGCGGATTGCTGGATATCGACGAAGATCGGGTCGAGCCGCTGGATTTGCGCGAGCGGATCGGTCTGGCTGGCGCTGACCAGCGCGCCGACGGTGAACAGCGAGCGTCCGATCCGCCCGGTGATGGGGGCGGGGACGGTGGTGAATTGCAGGTTGACCCGCGCGGTCTCCAGCGCGGCGCGGCTCTGCGCCACCTGTGCCGCCGCCTGGCGGGCGCTGGCCTGCGCGTTGGTATAATCCTGCTTCGAGATGGCCTCGATCTGCGCCAGCGGGCGATAGCGTTCGGCGAGGGTGCGCGTCGCCTCGGCATTGGCCTGCGCGCTTTGCAGATTGGCGGCGGCCTGGTTCACCGACGCGCGATAGAGGCGCGGGTCGATCTCGTAGAGCGGCTGGCCGCGCTTCACCAGCGAACCTTCGGTGAAGAAGCGGCGGCGGATGACGCCGGTCACCTGCGGACGGACGTCGGAGCTTTCGAAGGCGGTGGTCCGCGCCGCCAATTCGGTCACGATCGGCGCATTGGTCGGCTGAACGGTGACATAGCCGACGGTCGGCGTCTGCTGCTGTCCGCCCGCGCGCCCCTTGGCCGCGCCGCCCTTGTCACCACCACCGCATGCCGACACGCTCGCCAGCGCCAAGACCATGGCCGTGCCGGCAAGCGCCCGGCGCCCGCGAAAGCCTGGAAAGTTCAAATCGTCCACCTGCCTGAAATGCCGAGCGGGAACCCGGCTCGCGCCTCAATGCGTGATCCGGGCAAACGTTGCTGTCTTATGTCAAATTGCACGAGGCGGGAGCGAAAAGGCAAGGGATGATGGCCTAAATCACCGGCCTTTATTGTCGCAATTTGTCGCGCCGCCGCAAAACGGGACGCCAGGGAGCCTTTGCGGTTCTGAAGCATTTTCTCAAGGAAATGAAGGATCGGGACGCCGATAAGCACCTCGCCGCCGCTGCTGCGGTGCGGGAGGTATGCGACGATATGCTGGTGGGCCTGGGCACGGGCTCGACCGCCGCGAATGCCATTACGGCGCTCGCCGAACGGAGTTTGCGGATCGAGACGGTCGCCACTTCGCTTGCGAGCGCCAGGCTGGCCGAATCGCTGGGTCTGCGGGTGCGCGACTTCGCCGAGGTATCGCGGGTCGATCTGGCGATCGACGGTGCGGACGCGATCGACGCGCGGCTGCATGCGGTCAAGGGCGCCGGCGGGGCGATGCTGCGAGAGAAGGTGGTGGCCGCCGCGGCCGACCGGATGATCGTGATCGCCGATGGCTCGAAGCGGGTGGCGCGGCTGGGCAACGCCGCGCTGCCGGTCGAGATACTGCCCTTCGCCAAAAGCTATGTCATGGCGCGGCTGGCCGATTTTTTCGTCCGTGCCATCGAGCGTCCGGACTATCGGACGGACAATGGCAATATCGTCGTCGACGGCCATGGCTGGGACGATTCCTCGCTCCCGACCCTGGCCGATTCTCTGGTAGCGGTACCAGGAATTGTCGGGCATGGTCTGTTCCTGCGCGAAATCGACGCCGCCTATATTGCGGACGACGGGATCGTTACCCGGCTGGAACGGGGGCGGAACCCGCGCTAAGGCCGGACGCGCATGGCAACCAGAGCGGACGCGGGCGCGTTCGATCGTACAAGACAAGGATGAGGCCAGACTCCATGACCGATGCCACCACCCACGCCGTGGCCGATACCCATCTGCACGAAGACGGGTCGATCGAGCGACTGACCATCGACACCATCCGCACCCTGTCGATGGACGCGGTGCAGCAGGCCAATTCGGGCCACCCCGGCACGCCGATGGCGCTGGCCCCGGTCGGTCACACCGTCTGGTCGAAATTCCTGCGCTACGATCCCGCGCATGCCGACTGGCCCAATCGCGACCGCTTCGTGCTGTCGGTCGGCCATGCCTCGATGCTGCTCTATTCGCTGATCCACCTTGCGGGGATCGAAGAGATCGACGCGAACGGCAAGAAATCGGGCAAGCCCGCGCTGAGCCTGGAAGACCTGAAGGGGTTCCGCCAGCTTAGCTCCAAGACGCCGGGCCACCCCGAATATCGCCACACCACGGGCGTCGAGACGACGACCGGTCCGCTGGGCGCGGGCTGCGGCAACTCGGTCGGCATGGCCATCGCCGAGCGCTGGCTGGCGTCGTACTTCAACCGCGAGGGTTTCCCGATCTTCGACCATGACGTCTATGTCGTGTGCGGCGACGGCGACATGATGGAGGGCGTCGCGTCGGAAGCCGCCTCGACCGCCGGGCATCTGAAGCTGTCCAACCTGTGCTGGATTTATGACTCGAACCAGATTTCGATCGAGGGCGGCACCGACATCGCGTTCGACGAGGATGTGGGCAAGCGGTTCGAGGCCTATGGCTGGAACGTGCTGCATGTCGACGACGCGAACGACATCGGTGCGCTGACCGCCGCGCTCGATACGTTCAAGGCGACCACCGACAAGCCGACCTTCATCGTCGTCAAGTCCGTGATCGGCTATGGCAGCCCCAAGGCGGGCAGCGAAAAGGCGCATGGCGAGCCGCTGGGCGAGGACGCGATCCGCGCGACGAAGAAGGCCTATGGCTGGCCCGAGGACGCCAAGTTCCTGGTGCCGGACGGCGTGCGCGAAGCGTTCCAGGGTGCGATCGAAGCGCGCGGCAAGCCGCTGCGCGACGAATGGGTCGCGATGGTCGAGCGCTATCGCGCCGAATATCCCGAACTCGCCGCGCAGCTCGACGCGATGCTCGCCGACAAGCTGCCCGACGGCTGGGACAGCGAGATTCCGGTGTTCGAGGCGGATGCCAAGGGCGTCGCCAGCCGCGACTCGGGCGGCAAGGTCCAGAACGCCATCGCCGCCAAGGTGCCGTGGCTGATCGGTGGTTCCGCCGACCTCGCCCCCTCGACCAAGACGCTGATCAAGGATGGCGGTTCGTTCCAGGCGGGCAGCTATGGCGGGCGCAACATGCATTTCGGTGTGCGCGAGCATTCGATGGGCGCGATCGTTGACGGCATGGCGCTGTCGCATCTGCGCTCCTATGGCGCGACCTTCCTGGTCTTCTCCGACTATATGCGTGCGCCGATCCGCCTTGCCGCGATCATGGAGCTGGGCGCGGTGTTCGTCTTCACGCACGACTCGATCGGCGTGGGCGAGGATGGCCCGACCCACCAGCCGATCGAGCATCTGGCGACGCTGCGCGCGATCCCCGGCCTCGACACGATCCGTCCCGGCGATGCCAACGAGGTCGCCGAGGCATGGCGCTGCGCCGTCGAGTCGGCCAGCCACCCGACCGCGCTGATCTTCTCGCGTCAGGCGCTCCCCACCCTGGATCGCAGCAAATATGCTCCGGCCTCGGGCGTGAAGAAGGGTGGCTATGTCCTTGCGGATTGCGAGGGCACACCCGATCTTATCCTTATCGCAACGGGTTCGGAACTGTCGCTGGTGACGGACGCCTATGAGACGCTGAAGGCGGATGGCGTGAAGGTTCGCGTCGTCTCGCTGCCGAGCTGGTATCGCTTCGAGATGCAGGACGCGGTCTATAAGGAAAGCGTCCTGCCGCGCGCCGTCACCAAGCGGCTGGCGGTCGAGCAGGCCGGGTCGATCGGCTGGGACCGCTATGTCGGGTTCGAGGGGCGGACGATCACCATGTCGACCTTCGGCGCCTCGGCCCCGCTCGCCAAGTTGCAGGACAAGTTCGGCTTCACCCATGACAATGTCGTGAAGGTGGCCCGCGAAATGCTGGAGACCAAGTGATGAGCAAGCTGTCGGAACTGGGCGCCAAGGGCTGCGCCCCCTGGCTCGATTTCGTCGATCGCAAGTTCCTGGAGGCGAAGGGCCTGGAAAAGCTCGTCGCCGAGGACGGGCTGACCGGCGTCACCTCCAACCCGTCGATCTTCGAAAAGGCGATGGGGCATGGCGACGCCTATGACGCCACGCTCGCCGCCTTCGACAAGGAAAATCCCGGCGCGGCGACCATCGACCGTTACGAGCATCTGGCGATCCAGGACATCAAGGCGGCGGCGGAAACGCTGAAGCCCGTCTATGACCGGCTGGATGCCAAGGACGGCTATGTCAGCCTGGAGGTCTCGCCCTATATCGCCGACGACACCGACGCGACCATCGCCGAGGCCGAGAAGCTGTGGCACGCGGTCGACCGCCCGAACCTGATGATCAAGATCCCGGGCACCCCCGCCGGCGTGCCCGCCATCGCCGCGACCATCGCCAAGGGGATCAATGTCAACGTCACGCTGCTCTTCTCGGTCGATGCGTACATCAAGGTCGCCGAAGCCTATGCCTTGGGCCTGGAAGAGCGGGTCAAGGCCGGGCAGCCGATCGACCGGATCGCCAGCGTCGCCAGCTTCTTCGTCAGCCGTATCGACTCGGCGATCGACAAGAAGATCGACGATCGCGTCGCCGCCGGTGACGCGGAGGCCGAGGCGCTGAAGGCCGTGCGCGGCAAGGTCGCCATCGCCAACGCCAAGATGGCCTATCAATGGTATCTGGACTTCCTGAAGTCCGACCGCTGGCAGGCGCTGGCCGCCAAGGGCGCGCAGCCGCAGCGGTTGCTCTGGGCCTCGACGGGGACCAAGGACCCGTCCTTCCCGGATACGCTCTATGTCGACACGCTGATCGGGCCGGATACGGTCAACACCATGCCGCCCAAGACGATGGACGCCTTCCGCGACCATGGCACGGTGGCCGACACGCTGACCGCCGATATCGACGAGGCTCGCCACGTGCTGGCCGAGGCCGAGCGGCTGGGCCTGGACCTGAACGGCGTGACCGGCACGCTGGTGGCGGAGGGGGTCGCCTCCTTCGTCAAGGCGTTCGACGATCTGCTCGGCGCGATCGGGCAAAAGCAGCCGGCGGCCTGAGGCCCCGGCGGCCCCCTCCCCAAAGCGGGGAGGGGGCCTTTTACATTCTGATGATAGTGATGGAGTTCCGCATGAAGATCGGTCTGGTCGGCCTCGGCCGCATGGGTGGTAACATCGCGCGCCGCCTGATGCAGGCGGGGCATCAGGTGGTGGCCTGGGATCGCAGCGACGAGGCGGTGCAGGCGCTCGCCAAGGACGGCGCGGAGGCGGCCACCGGGCTGGAGGACATGGCGACCAAGCTCGCGGACAAGGCGATCTGGTGGGTGATGCTGCCCGCCGGTGGCCCGACCGAGGACACGATCGCGGAGATCGCCAAGCTGGCCAAGGATGGCGATGTCGTCATCGACGGCGGCAACAGCTTCTACAAGGACGATATCCGTCGCGCCAAGCAACTGGCCGAACAGGGCATCCATTATGTCGATGTCGGCACCTCGGGCGGCGTCTGGGGCCTGGAGCGCGGCTATTGCATGATGATCGGCGGCGACAAGGAAACGGTCGACCATCTCGACCCGATCTTTGACGCGCTGGCCCCCGGCCTGGGCGATATCGTCCGCACGCCGGGCCGCATCGCCGACAAGGTCGATCAGCGCGCCGAAAAGGGCTATATCCATGCCGGGCCAGCCGGTGCGGGTCACTTCGTCAAGATGATCCACAACGGCATCGAATATGGCCTGATGCAGGCCTATGCCGAGGGCTTCGACATTTTGAAGTCGAAGAACAGCGACAAGCTGCCCGAGGACGAGCGCTTCGACCTGAACCTGACCGATATCGCCGAAGTGTGGCGGCGCGGCAGCGTGATCTCGTCCTGGCTGCTCGACCTGACCGCGATCGCACTCGCCAAGGACGAGATGCTGGAGCAATTCTCCGGCCATGTCGCGGACTCGGGCGAGGGCCAGTGGACGATCGACGCGGCGATGGAGGAGAAGGTCCCGGCCAATGTCCTGACCGCCTCGCTCTTCGCGCGCTATCGCAGCCGGGTCGAGCACACCTATGGCGACAAGATATTGTCGGCGATGCGCTTCGGCTTTGGTGGCCACACCGAAATCCCGCAATGAGCGAGCCCATCCGGCTGGTGGTGTCCGATGTCGACGGTACGCTGGTCGACCCGGACAAGAAGCTCCGCGCCGCCACCATCGCCGCCGTCCGGCGGCTGGAAGCGGCGGGGGTGGGCTTCACCATCATCAGTGCCCGGCCGCGTTCGGGGCTAGGCTGGCTGGCCGAGGAACTGGCGATCGACGCGCCGATCGGGGCGTTCAACGGGGGCACCGTGTTCCGTCGTGACGGTTCGATCGACGCGCAATTCCGCGTGCCGGTCGAGGTCGTGAAGGACGTGCTGGCGGTGGCGGCCGAGAGTCCGGTCGCCATCTGGGTCTTCGCCGACGACCGCTGGTACGCCAGCAGCGCCGAGGGGAGTCATGTCGAGCATGAGCGCAAGGCTTCGTCGCAGGAGCCGGTGATCGCGCAGGACTTTGCGGCGCTGGTCGACAAGGTCGACAAGATCACCCTGGTCAGCGACGATGCCGAATTGCTGCGTGGATTGCATGATCGGGCGAACGCGGCGCATGGGCAAGCGGCGACCATCGCCCAGTCGCAGACCTATTATCTCGACGTGACTGCGCTTCGGGCGAACAAGGGCGACGGGGTGGCGACGCTGGCGAAGGCGTTCGGAGTGCCGCTGAGCCAAGTCGCGGTACTGGGCGACCAGGCCAACGACCTTCCCATGTTGGTACGCGCGGGGCTCCCGATCGTGATGGCGAACGCACCGCAAGCTGTTAGGGAACAGATATCGGTACACACCCGTTCCAACGCGGACGACGGCGTGGCCCATGCCATCGACACGATCATCATGCCCAGAATCGGAGTGCCTTCATGAAGCAACTGGTTGCGTTCGACCTCGACGGTACGCTGGCCGAAAGCAAACAGCCCCTGGGCGAACCGATGGGGGAGGCGCTGGCCGACCTGCTCGACGTGGCGCATGTCGCGGTGATCTCGGGCGGTGACTGGCCGCAGTTCCACAAGCAGGTGGCGAGCCGCCTGCCGGAGCGCGCCGACCGCACCAAGCTGTGGCTGATGCCGACCACGGGCACCAAGCTCTATACCTATCAGGACGGCGAATGGACCCCGGTCTATGCCGAACTGTTCGACGATGCGACCAAGGCCAAGATCCTGGAGGCGTTCGACGCCTCGCTGGAGGCGACCGGCTTCGTGCCCGAGCAGACCTGGGGCGAGCGGATCGAGGATCGCGGCAGCCAGATCACCTTCTCCGCGCTCGGCCAGCAGGCGCCGATCGACGCGAAGGAACATTGGGACCCCAAGTTCGAGAAGCGCAAGATCATCCAGGCCGATCTGAAGCAGCGCCTGCCGGGCCTGTCGATCAACATGGGCGGTGCGACGTCGATCGACATCACCCGCGAGGGCGTCGACAAGGCCTATGGCCTGAAGAAGCTGCGCGACGCGAGCGGCATATCACTCGACGCGATGATGTTCATCGGCGACGCGATCTTCCCCGGCGGCAACGACTATCCCGCCAAGGAACTGGGCCTCGACACGGTCCGCGTGCGCGACCCGGAAGAGACGCTGGCGGTCATCGCGGGGATCGTCGCCTGCCTGAAATAAGCGACAGCGCATCGGCCATCCTGCGCGCCCGGACCGGTCCCGCGCATGAGGCGGTGGATGCCGCTTATGGTGCCTATCGGCTGGACGATCGGGAAAGCTATACGGCGTTCCTGATCGCCCATGCGCGGGCACTGCCCGTGGTCGAGGACTGGTTGTCCGCACGGCGGATCGGCTTTCCCTGGCGGTCGCGGCGTGCGGCGCTGGCGGCGGACCTTGCGGCGTTGGGCCAGGCCATGCCCGAGCCCCTGACGCTCGACCTGCCGGATGACGACGCGGCGCGCTGGGGCGCGCTGTACGTGACGGAAGGATCGCGGCTGGGCGGGGTGATGCTCGCCCGGCAGGTGGGGGAGGGGTTGCCCAAGGCCTATCTCCAATCCGGCTTCGGGCCGGGCGAGTGGCGCGACTTCCGCCATGCGCTGGATGCGGCGGCGGGTGATGAGGCGTGGATCGACCGGGCAGTAGAGGCCGCAGACATTGTGTTCGCCCTTTACGGCAAAGCGGCGTAACCCCCATCCTCCGTTCAGCCTGAGCGAAGTCGAAGGCTAGGGGATTCGCCTTACTTTTATTCCCCTCCACCCCGGCGAAGGCCGAGGTCCGGATGCGAGGCATTTTGACGCTCCGAAAGGATGCCAAAACTGGACTCCCGCCTTCGCCGGGGTGGCCCCTGTGGGGTAATTATGCCCTTGGCCTTCGACTTCGCTCAGGCTGAACGGAGGTTAGAGCCCTGAAGGCTTCCCCCTCAATCCGCGATCGGCGCGATCACGATGGCGCGGAGGCCCGGCTGGTTGTCGTCATATTCGATCGTGCCCGACAGGCGCTGCATCATCGCGGCCATCATCCGGCTGCCGAAGCCACGACCGTCGTCGACCTCATCGTCGCCCTTGCCGCGCCCCTCGTCCGCGACGATCAGGCGCAGGCGGTTGCCATATTGCTCCAGCGTGATCGTCACCGGCCCCGCCGCGCCGTCATAGGCATATTTGGTGGCGTTGATGATCAGTTCGGTCGTGACCAGCCCCAGGTTGATCGCCCGATCGGTCGGCATCAGGATCGGCGTCAGGTCCATGCGCATCATCGCCGACCAGTCGCGGCCCATCGACTGGCGCATGTCCCCGACCAGTTCCTCCAGATAACGGGCCAGGTCGACGGTATGGATCTGGTCGTCGCGGTAGAGCCGGCGATGGACCAGCGCGACCGCGGACAGCCGTGCCTGCGCCTCGTTCAACTGCTCGCGCACATGGGGGTCGCCCGCCGCCTTGGCCTGGAGCGACAGAAAGGACGAGACGAGCTGGAGGCTGTTCTGGACCCGGTGGTCCACCTCCTTCATCAGCACGTCCTTCTGCTGGAGCAACGCTTCCTTGTCGTCCAGCGTCCGCTGCAACGCGCTGTTCAGCCCGCGCAGCCGGTGGTTCTGCGACGCTTCGTGCAGGGCCCGGCGGAGGCGATGGGCGGATTCCACTTCCTCCATCGTCCAGCGACGCGAACGCCCGCGCACCGTCTCGCGCCAGCTGTCGAACGAGGCGCGCGGGGTCAGGGTGGCATCGGGGGTCGCGGCGACCGACTTGTGCGGATTGCCCGCCCATTCGACCTCCTCGACCTGCTCGGCACGGAACCACAACAGCGTGATCCCGCCATCGACCAGCGGCAGGGCCAGCACGCCGCTGGCGGTGGCGGCCAGCGGCGCCGTCTCGGGCATCGCGTCGGCCAGTTGATGGGTGACGAACAACTCGCCGCCGGTACGCGCGATCACCGTCTGCGCGATGTCGAGCGAGGCGAGAGCGGGCGGGCAGATGCCATGGTCATGCACCTTGCCGCCATGGACGATGGCGAAGCCGGTCCCGCCCAGCATGGTCATCAGGTCGGGCATCAGGCGGCGAATGACGGGGACGATATCGCCCGGCCCGACGACGCGCGGCAATATGCCGTCCTCCGCCGCGCGCAAGCGAAGGCGCTCGCGATAGAGTTCGGCCTCCTCGCGCGCCCGGATCTGGCGCGCCAGGCCGCCGGCCAGCGCGGCGGCGGCGGCGCGCAGTTCGGCGGACAGGCGGCGCGGGCTGTGATGGTGGCAGGCTACCATGCCCCACAACACCCCGTCCTTGACGATCGAGATCGACGCGGAGGCGACCACGCCCATATTCGCCAGATAGCGCAAGTGGATGGGCGAAACGCTGCGCAAGGCGACGTCGCTGAGGTCCAGCGTCTCGAACCCGGCGGGGCGGAGCGGCGCGGGGACATAGCCGATATCGGGGATGCAGCGCGTCCGGTTGCGGACGTACAGCGCGCGGGCCTGTTTCGGAATGTCCGATGCGGGAAAGTGATGGTGGAGGAAGGATTGCAGCTCCGGCGCGCGCGCCTCGGCCACGACGCGGCCGGCATCCTCGTCCAGAAAGCGATAGACCATCACCCGGTCGAAGCCGGTCAGCAGGCGGAAGGTGGTCGCCGCCCGGTCAAACAGCATCGACAGGTCGCCGGTCCGCTCGAAGCTCGTCGCCGCCGCGTCCAGCCAGGCGAGCGGGCTGCCCCGGCCCCAGGGAGCATCGGCGATGCTGGGTTCCAGTTCGATCAGCACCCGTTCTCCCGCGACGCGGTGCGCGGTAACCGAAAAGGCTTCGTTCGACCCGTCGACGGGGACGGCGGCGACCGCCGAGCCCGGTCCGATCAGCATGGCGGCGACCATCTTCGCCACGTCCTGGCCCAGCAGTTCGGACAAGGGGCGATCGAGCCATTCGGGGGCCAGCCGGTCCTCGATGTTCCCTGCGCCCGCGACGATCCGCTGCGTCGCGGCATCGGCCACCAGCAACAGGCCATGTGGCTGTATCGCCCCGGGAATATGGATGGGTTCCCGGTCGCAGGCAGTGATGTCTTGCTCTGGATCGGTGGCGACGGGACGGGTGGCCATCAGGTGATCAAATCCTCTCGTCCCTGCCACATGAAGGGTTTCGCGACCAGTTGCAAATGTTTGGATCGGTTATTCGATCCACCTTGGCATCAGCCGAGATGACCGAGGCTGGAACGAAGATTGCGCGTTTGGGTAATATCCGTTTAAAGCGGGGCAACGGACTCAAAGAGCCGCTTGGAGAGGACATGATCGAGGATTTCGACTTCGCGCTGGGCGAGAGCGCGGACATGATCCGTGAGGCGACGCGCCGTTTCGCGACCGACCGGATCGCGCCGCTCGCGGTGCGGATGGATGCGGAGGACTGGTTTCCCCGCGACATCTGGCCCGAAATGGGCGCGCTTGGCCTGCACGGCATCACGGTGGACGAAGCCGATGGCGGGCTGGGTCTGGGCTATCTGGAGCATGTCGTCGCGATCGAGGAAGTGTCGCGCGCCTCCGCCTCGCTGGGGCTCTCCTATGGCGCGCACTCCAATCTGTGCGTCAACCAGATCAGGCGCTGGGGCTCGGCGGAGCAGAAGGCGAAATATCTGCCCGGCCTGATCTCCGGCGAGCATGTCGGTAGCCTGGCCATGTCGGAGGTGTCGGCGGGGTCCGACGTGGTGTCGATGAAGCTGCGCGCGCGCCAGGTGGATGGCGGCTGGCGGCTCGACGGTACGAAGTTCTGGATCACCAACGCGCCCTATGCCGACACGCTGGTCGTCTATGCCAAGACGGGCGAGGGGAGCCGGGGCATCACCGCCTTCCTGATCGAGAAGGCTATGGCGGGCTTCTCCATCGGCCAGAAGATCGACAAGATGGGGATGCGCGGCAGCCCGACCGCCGAGCTGGTCTTCAACGACTGTTTCGTCGCCGACACGCAGGTTATGGGGCCGGTGAATGGCGGCGTCGGGGTGCTGATGAGCGGGCTGGACTATGAGCGCGCGGTGCTGGCGGGCATACAACTCGGCATCATGCAGGCGTGTCTCGACGTGGTCGTGCCTTATGTTCGCGAGCGTCGCCAGTTCGGCCGGGCGATCGGCGAGTTCCAGCTGATCCAGGCCAAGATCGCCGACATGTATGTCGCGCTCAATTCGGCGCGCGCTTATGTCTATGCGGTGGCGCGGTCGTGTGACGCCGGGCGGACCACGCGGTTCGACGCGGCGGGCGCGATCCTGCTCGCCAGCGAGAATGCGGTGAAGGTTTCGCTGGAGGCGATCCAGGCGCTGGGCGGGGCGGGCTATACCAAGGACTGGCCGGTCGAACGCTTCGCGCGCGATGCCAAGCTGCTCGACATCGGTGCGGGGACGAACGAGATTCGCCGGATGCTGATCGGGCGCGAGTTGATCGGCAAGCTCGAAAAGGTGGCGCAATGAGCAGAACCTTATTCCTCCCCCTCCCCAAGCACGGCTTGGGGAGGAATTGATGGGGGCTGTGCTTTCCTCGCGTATCGCGCGCGACGATGCGGGCTTCCGTGCCAATGCAGAGCACAACCATGCGCTGGCCGAGCGCCTCCGCGCCGATGTCGCGAAGGCCGGGCTCGGGGGTAGCGAAGCGTCCCGCGAACGCCATGTCGCGCGCGGCAAGCTGCTTCCCCGCGACCGGGTGGAGCAGTTGCTCGATGCGGGCTCGCCCTTCCTCGAAATCGGCCAACTCGCGGCCAATGGCCTTTACGACGACGCCGTCCCCGGTGCGGGGGTGATCGCCGGCATCGGCCGCGTCCATGGCCGACAGGTGATGATCGTCGCCAATGACGCGACGGTGAAGGGCGGCACCTATTACCCGCTGACCGTCAAGAAGCATCTCCGCGCGCAGGAGATCGCGCTCGAGAACCGCCTCCCCTGCATCTATCTGGTCGATAGCGGCGGCGCGAACCTGCCGCATCAGGCGGAGGTCTTTCCCGACCGCGACCATTTCGGTCGCATCTTCTTCAACCAGGCGCAGATGTCGGCGGCGGGCATTCCCCAGATCGCCTGCGTCATGGGAAGCTGCACGGCGGGCGGCGCTTACGTTCCCGCCATGTCCGACGAGACGGTGATCGTGCGCGGGCAGGGGACGATCTTCTTGGCCGGGCCACCCCTGGTGAAGGCGGCGACGGGCGAGGTCATCTCGGCCGAGGAACTGGGCGGGGCGGACACCCATGGCCGCAAGTCGGGTGTGGTCGATCATGTCGCCGAGAATGACGACCATGCGCTGTCCATCGTCCGCGATATCGTCGAGACTTTGCCGCCGCAGGTCATGCCCGACGTCAACCTTACCGAGCCGGACGAACCGCTCTATCCGGCGGAGGAACTCTACGGCCTGATCCCGCAAGATGTCCGCGCGCCCTATGACGTGCATGAGGTGATCGCCCGGCTGGTCGACGGTTCTCGCTTCCACGAATTCAAGGCGCTGTACGGCGCTTCGCTGGTGTGCGGCTTCGCGCATATCCATGGCAAGCCGGTCGCGATCCTCGCCAATAACGGGGTGCTCTTCTCGGAGAGCGCGCAGAAGGGCGCGCATTTCATCGAGCTGGCGTGCCAGCGTCGTATCCCCTTGCTGTTCCTTCAGAACATCTCCGGCTTCATGGTCGGCGGGCGGTATGAAGCCGAAGGTATCGCCAAGCATGGCGCCAAGCTGGTGACGGCGGTGGCGACGGCGCAGGTGCCCAAGATCACGGTGCTGATCGGCGGCAGCTTTGGGGCAGGCAATTACGGCATGTGCGGGCGCGCCTATTCCCCGCGCTTCCTGTTCACCTGGCCCAATGCGCGGATCAGCGTGATGGGCGGCGAACAGGCGGCGAGCGTGCTGGCCACCGTCCACCGCGACGCGGACGACTGGACGCCCGACGAGGCGGAGGCGTTCAAGGCCCCGATCCGCCAGCGTTACGAGGATGAAGGCAATCCCTGGTACGCGACGGCGCGACTTTGGGATGACGGGATCGTCGATCCGGCGCAGACCCGTGATGTGCTGGGTCTGGCGCTGGATGCGTGTCTGAATGCTCCGATCGCGGAGGCGCCCCGGTTCGGGGTGTTCCGGATGTGAGGGGGATTTGCCCCTCCACCACCGCTTCGCGGCGGTCCCCCTCCCCATCTTCGATGGGGAGGAATGAAGAAGTCTCCCTATTCCTCCCCAAGTTTGACTTGGGGAGGGGGACCGTCCGTAGGACGGTGGAGGGGCAAGCGATCGCGAGCCTGCGCCATGATATAGCGAACGGCGCTATCCAGATCACGAAGCACGTCGCGAGCCGGGATGCGCAAAACCGCCACCCCATGCTCCGCCAGAAACGCGTCCCGCCGAGCATCCCGCTCCGGCCGATCCCCGCACCCGTGGACCTCGCCATCCACCTCCACCGCCAGCCTTGCCGCCGGGCAGTAGAAGTCCAGCACATACGCCCCCGCCGGATGCGGTCGCCGAAACCGCAGCCCGTCGGGCCGCTCCCGCAAAACCCGCCACAGCACAACCTCGGGCAGTGTCAATTCACGACGCAAACCCCGCGCTCTTCGCACCGTCCTGCCCGGCTTTGTCGGTACCGCCATCGCCCCTCCACCATCGCTGGCGCGATGGTCCCCCTCCCCAAGCTAAGCTTGGGGAGGAATGGAGTATAGACTATGTTCCAATCCCTCCTCATCGCGAATCGCGGCGAGATCGCCTGCCGTATCATCCGCACCGCGCGGGAGATGGGCCTGCGCACCGTCGCCGTCTATTCGGAGGCCGATGCCCAGGCGCTCCATGTCCGGCTCGCCGATGAAGCGATCCTCATCGGCCCGGCCCCCGCGCGCGAAAGCTATCTCGACGCGGCCCGCATCCTCGCCGCCGCGAAAGGCAGCGGGGCGGAGGCGATCCATCCCGGTTATGGTTTCCTGTCGGAGAATGCCGAGTTCGCCGAGGCGGTGATCGCCGCCGGGCTGGTCTGGGTCGGTCCGAATCCCGACAGCATCCGCGCCATGGGCCTGAAGGACGCCGCTAAGGCCCGGATGATCGCCGCCGGAGTGCCCGTCACCCCCGGCTATCTGGGCGAGGACCAGAGCCCCGAACGCCTCGCCGTCGAGGCGGAGGCGGTCGGCTATCCCGTGCTGATCAAGGCGGTCGCGGGTGGCGGCGGCAAGGGGATGCGCCGCGTCGACGACTCCGCCGCTTTCGCCGAGGCTTTGGCGTCCTGCCGTCGCGAGGCGGCATCCTCCTTCGGCGACGACCGGGTGCTGATCGAGAAATATATCCTCTCGCCCCGCCATATCGAGGTGCAGGTCTTCGGCGACCGGCATGGCCGGGTCGTGCACCTGTTCGAGCGCGACTGCTCGCTGCAACGCCGCCACCAGAAGGTGATCGAGGAAGCCCCCGCGCCCGGCATGGACGATGCCACGGGGCAAGCGGTGTGTGCCGCTGCCGTCCGCGCCGCGCAGGCGGTCGATTATGTCGGGGCCGGGACCATCGAGTTCATCGCCGACGCCTCCGAAGGCCTGCGCGCCGACCGGGTCTGGTTCATGGAGATGAACACGCGGCTCCAGGTCGAGCATCCCGTCACCGAAGCGATCACCGGCGTCGACTTGGTCGAATGGCAGCTCCGCATCGCAGCGGGCGAGCCCCTGCCGATGGCGCAGGAGCAACTCGCCATAAACGGCCATGCCATCGAGGCGCGGCTCTATGCGGAAGACCCCGCCAAGGGCTTTCTGCCCGCCATCGGCACGCTGGAGGTGTTCGATCTCGGCAACGATCCCGCGATCCGCATCGACACCGGGGTGGAGGAAGGCGCGGAGATCAGCCCCTGGTACGACCCGATAATCGCCAAGGTCATCGCGCATGGGCAGACCCGCGACGAAGCCCGCGAGGCGCTGGCCGATGCGCTGGACGAGGCGGTGATCTGGCCGGTGCGCACCAATGCGGGCTTCCTCGTCCAGGCGCTCGACCATCCCGATTTCGCGAGCGGCCAGGTCGATACCGGCCTGATCGCGCGCGAGGGCGAGGCGCTGATGCCGCCGACCGAACCTTCGGAAGAGGCGTTGGCCGAGGCGGCGGCGGCGCTGGTCGGGCAGGATGCCCTCACCGGCTTCCGCCTCAATGCCGCCCCGAAGCGAACCGCGCGCTTCCTGCTCGACGGCCGGCCGATCGCCGTCGATTTCGGCGAGGCAGGCGATGTGCCCCCTTCGCCTTCCGAGCAATTGCTGATCTCCGAGGGTGGGCAGAGCTGGTCCTTCACCCGCTGGCGTGCCGATGGGCTGACGGCGGGCGGGGCGGGCGACGGCGCGATCCTGTCGCCCATGCCGGGCCGGATCATCGCGGTGGCCGTCACCGAGGGCCAGACGGTCGGCGCGGGCCAGCCGCTGGTCACGCTGGAGGCGATGAAGATGGAGCATGTCCTGACCGCGCCCTTCGACGGCATCGTCACCGACCTGACGGCCGAGACGGGCGGCCAGGTGGCGGAGGGCATTGCGCTGGTCCGCATCGTCGCGGAGGATGCGGCATGAGCGGGCGCTTCTTCGAGGACTGGACCATCGGCGACCGGATCGACCATCCGATCCGCCGCACCGTGACCGAGACGGACAATCTCCTCTTCTCGACCATGACCCATAATCCGCAGCCGCTGCACATCGACGCGGAGGCGGCGAAGGCGAGCGAGTTCGGGCGGATACTCGTCAACGGCACCTTCACCTTCTCGCTGATGGTCGGGCTGTCGGTGGGGGAGACGACCCTGGGAACGCTGGTCGCGAATCTGGGCTATGACGAACTGGTCATGCCCGCGCCGGTCTTCTTAGGGGATACGCTGCGCGCGACGAGCGAGGTGACGGCGTTGCGAGAGAGCAAGTCGCGACCGGGGGCGGGGCTGGTGACGTTCCGGCACGAAGCGCTGAACCAGCGAGATCAGGTGGTGTGCCGGTGCCTGCGTACGGCGTTGGTGAAGAAGCGGGGGTAGGGCAAGGGAATCACAACCGCGTTCGTACCCCGATCCACAACGTCCGCGGCGTCGCCCGCTCGATCAGCCCCGCGCCGCTATAGGCCGCCTCCACCCGCGCATCGGCGAGGTTCTCCGCCCGCGCCTCGATCAGCCAGCCGCGCACCACCGGCACCGCCGCATAGGCGTCGAACGTCGTGGCGGGGGCGAGGCTACGGCTGTTCTGATCGTCTTCGAACTGGCGGCCGACATGCCGCACCGTCCCGCTCAGCAGCGCGCCACGCTGCTCGACCGCGAGCGTCGCCGAAAGCTGATCGCGCGTGGTTTGTGCGGGACGCAATCCGTCCAGCGGCGCGGCCGATCCCGACGCCTCCACCCGCGCGTCGACATGCGACCAGGAGGCGCGCGCGCTGACCGGCCCGGCGCTGGCATTCGCCTCCAGCTCGAACCCCTGCGAGCGGATCGCGTCCAGATTCTGCCGCATCCGATACACGCCGTTCGCGGCCACGAAGCCGACGCCCGGAAATGTCCCCGGCCCGCGCCCCATCGTGACATTGGCGATGGCGTCGGTCAGCCGGTTGACGAAATACGTCCCCGACAGCCGCAGGCCCTTCGCCGGGGTCAGGTCGAAACCGCCCTCCACGCCCTCCACATGCTCCGGGTTCAGCGCGGCATTGGCGGCGGTCGCGTCCGCCCCTGCGCGGAACGGCCGATAGAGTTCGTTGAGCGTCGGAAGCCGCCATCCACGATAGGCCGCCGCGCGCAGGCTCAGGGGCGGAACCGGCCGTACCGCCACGCCCAGTCGTCCGGTGAATTCCTGCCCCGACCGATCCGGGAAATCGCTGTCGGTCAGCACCGCGCTGGTCGCCAGCACGGCTTCGTCCAGCCTGCCGTTGCGGATGCGCCAGTCGTCCACCCGCGCCGCTGCGGTGACGGTCAGTATCCTGGCCTCGACGCTGCCATCGGCGAACAGCCCCATGGTCCGCGTCGCGCCGCCCGCCTCGCGCCGCCGGGTCGGGAGCCCCGCGACATAGGTGTAGAGCTCCTGCGTCCGCCCGCTGGTGTCGCGAATGTCTCCGCCCAGCCGCAGCGTCACCGCATCGCCGAGCGGCGGCGAAACCTCGATCCGCCCGCCAAGCCCGGTGGCGGGGACATTATACTGGTCGAGGGTCAGTGTCGCCGTCGTCCGTGCCGCGTTCACGCTGGCATAGCGCGACGCGAATTGCCGCGTCTGGACATAGGCCAGCGCCGACCAGCCCCAGGCCCCGCGCCCGACCAGCCGGATGCTCGCATCGGCCCCGTCCGAGCGATTGTCGGTGAAGTCCGTCCCCCGGTCGCGCGCATCGTGGAAGGCGGCGAGCGTCATCTGCAACTCGGTCGAAGGCGCGATGCCGACGACGCCGCGCGCCGCGCCCGAATATTGTTCGTAAGGGGCGGGGCGGTCGGCGGGGCCGCGTTGTCCTTCGACGATGGGCGTGAAGCCGTCACCCCGCGCATAGGCCCCCGACAGGGTCAGGAAACCGCCTTCGCGCACCAGCGAGGCTGATCCTTGCGCATCGACTGAATCCCGGCTGCCATAGGATAGCGCCAGGTCGAGCGGGGAGAACTGGTCGGGCGTCGCGCTATCCATCTCGATCGTACCCGCCAGCGCGCCCGGGCCCCAAAAGCCCGAGCCGCCGCCGCGCGTCACCCGGATGCGTCCCAGCCGTCCGGTGGCATAGGCGGGGAAGACCACCCAGCCGCCGAACGGATCGGCCTGCGGCACCCCGTCGAGGAACAGCAGCGCCCGGCTGGAGGCATTGCCGCCGAGACCCCGCAAGGTGATCCCCTGCGACGTCGGATGCGCCGAGCGGCTGTCCGAGCGGCGGAACTGCTGGAGGCCGGCGACATCGGAAAGAACGTTCTCCAGCCGCTGCGAGGCGTTCTGCGTGATCCGGTCTCGGTCGATCGTCACCACATCCAGCGCGCGGTCGCCGGGCTGGTCGGCCAGACCGCGACCGGTGACGGTGATGGTGGCGGATTCGGTGGTCTGGGCGAGAAGGGGCGCGGGGGTGAGCGCAAGGGCGAGCAAGAGTGGGCGGTGGCGTGCAGGCATGATGATGTGATGGTCCCCTTTGCGCTCCCGATAGGGATGTCATGGAGAGAAGACGAATCAGAACGTTAACGGGTCCCAGCCTTCATGGGTCTCACGCCCCTCCCGCTTGCGAGTTTCAGGTCGGTCATGCCCCCCGGCATGACCTAAACGATGCTGGGCATCGTTTACCTGAAACTGGGATGGGGGAGGGCAAGGCCACGGGCGATGGGCTCTGTGAGACTCCATGCCCTCCCCAAACCCCTCCCGCCTGCGGGAGGGGCTTAAAGAAGCAGGGAGAAGGCGGATGACGCGCCCGAAAAACCCCCTTACAGTCCTGTCATCGTGGCCACCCTACACACCCTTGCGAACCCCGCGCGTTTCCTGAAGATCGCTCGTCCGCTGACCGGGATTTTCCTGGGGGCGGGCATCGTGCTGATCGCCGTTGCGGTCTGGGCGGGGCTGACGCAGACGCCGCCCGACTATCTTCAGGGGGAGACGGTGCGCATCCTCTATATCCATGTTCCCGCCGCGTGGCTGGGCATGGGCGGGTGGAGCGGCATCGCCATCGCCAGCCTGTCGCTGATCGTCTGGCGGCATCCGCTGGCGCAGGTCGCCGCGCGCGCCATCGCCTGGCCGGGGGCGGTGTTCGCTGCCTTGTGCCTTGCCACCGGGTCGATCTGGGGGCGGCCGACCTGGGGGACGTGGTGGCAATGGGATGGGCGGCTGACCTCGATGCTGCTCCTCCTGTTCGTCTATCTCGGCTATATCGCGCTGGCCCGTGCCGATGCGGATCGTGGCGGCGACGGGCGGATTCCGGCACTGTACGGGCTGGCGGGAACGGCGTTGCTGCCGGTGATCCGTTACTCCGTCGTATGGTGGAATACGCTGCACCAGGGCCAGTCCATCGGGCTGACCGGCTCCAGCATCGACAAGTCGCTGCTCTGGCCGCTGCCGATCGCGCTGGCCGGGTTCACCTTCCTGTTCGCCGCCATCGTGCTGATGCGGATGCGCACTTTGCTCGCCAAGGCCAAGGCCGAGGCGCGGATGCGGCGGATGGCGCGCGCATGACCCAGATGGCGTTCGTCGCGGCGGCCTATGCGGTCATGCTGGGAGGCGCGGGCGCGCTGACCCTGATCAGCTATCTGGCGATGAAGCGCGCCGAGAAATGACGCCCAAATCGCAACGTCTGACGCTGGCGCTGCTGGCGCTGGCCGCGATCGTCGCGGCGGTGTTGCTCGCCATGTCGGCGATGAAGGACCAAGCGGCCTTTTTCTACACCCCCTCCGACGCAAAGGCGCAGGGGTTGCCGCTGGGCCGTGACGTGCGGCTGGGCGGGATGGTTCAGGCGGGCTCGGTCCACCGCGCGCCCGATGGGGTGACGGTGCGCTTCGTCGTGACAGACGGCAAGGCGACGACGCCCGTGACCTTTGCCGGGATCACTCCGGATCTGTTCCGTGAGAAATCGGGCGTGGTGGCGGAAGGACGGTTCCAGCCGGACGGCCGCTTCGTCGCGACCAACCTGCTCGCCAAGCATGACGAGAAATATATGCCCCCCGAAATGGCGGGCAATATGCACGAGAGCCGGAGCCTGGAGCCATGATCGCCGAGGCGGGTCTGGCCGCCCTCTGGTTCGCGGCGATGCTGGCGGGATTACAGTTGCTGCTGGGCGTGCTGGGCTTGCGCCGAAAGGATGTGGCGGGCGAGCAGGCCATGGCGGCGATCGGCCCGGTCGCGATCGTGCAGGGCGCGCTGGTCGCCATCGCCATGGCCGCGCTGATCATGGTGTTCCTGAACACCGATCTGTCGGTTAAGCTGGTCGCCGAGAACAGCCATTCGGCCAAGCCCTGGATCTACAAATTCGCCGGAGCCTGGGGCAATCACGAAGGCTCGATGCTGCTCTGGGTCACGATCCTGGGGGCGGGCGGTGCGCTGGTCGCGTGCAAAGAGCGCGCGCTCGACCGGGCGACCCATGTCGCGACGCTGGCGGCGCAGGGGGCGATCGCGCTGGGTTTCTATGCCTTTCTGCTGTTCGCCTCCAACCCGTTCGCGCGGCTGAACCCCGCGCCGATCGAGGGGCAGGGGCTGAACCCACTGCTCCAGGACCCCGGTTTGGCCTTCCACCCGCCGACGCTCTATGCGGGCTATGTCGGGCTATCGGTCGCCTTCTCCTTCGCGGTGGGTGCACTGGTGACGGGGCAGGTCGGCCCGGCCTTCGCCCGCGCGATGCGGCCCTGGGTGTTGGGTGCCTGGGTGTTGCTGACCATCGGCATTACGGCGGGGTCCTACTGGGCCTATTATGAGTTGGGCTGGGGCGGCTGGTGGTTCTGGGACCCGGTCGAGAATGCCTCGCTGATGCCGTGGCTGGCGGCGACGGCCTTGCTCCATTCGGTCAATGTGCTGGCGGCCCGCGACGGCTTGCGCGCCTGGACCGTCATGCTGGCGGTCGTCGCTTTCTCCATGTCGATGATCGGGACGTTCCTGGTCCGCTCCGGCATCCTCACCAGCGTCCATGCCTTTGCCGTCGATCCCCGGCGGGGCGCGTTCATCCTGGCGCTGCTCGGCCTCTATATCGGCGGCGCGCTGGCGCTGTTCGGTGCGCGGATCGGGCAGGTGCGGGCAGGGCGGAGCTTTTCGTTCGTCAGCCGCGAGGGCGGGCTGGTCATCAACAACCTGTTGCTGTCCGTCATCCTCGGCATCGTGCTGATCGGCACCCTTTATCCACTGGTCGCCGCTGGGTTCGGGGTGAGGCTGTCGGTCGGGCCGCCCTTTTTCCACGCCGCCGCCGGGCCGATCGCGCTGGCATTGGTCGCCGTCATGGCGGTGGGACCGATGTTGCGCTGGCGGCAGGATCAGGCGGAGGCCGTGCTGATCCGTATGCTGTGGCCGATGGTCGCGGCGGCGGGAACCTTCGCGTTGGTGTTGACCCTGACCGGCGGCATGGGGGTGCTGCCGCTGCTCGGTCTGTCCTTCGGCGTCGGGCTGATCGTCGCCAGCGTGCTGCCGATCACCCGGCGCAACTGGCGGCGCACGCCCTTGCCGATCTGGGGCATGGTCCTTGCGCATGTCGGGATCGGGGTCAGCATGATCGGCATGGCCTGCGACAGCGCCTTCACGGCCGAGCGGCTGGTGGCGCTCTATCCGGGGCAGGCGACGATCGTCGGGCCGTGGCGGGTGCAGTTGAACCGCATCTATCCGGCGATCGGACCGAACTGGTCGGCGCTGGAGGCGCGGCTGACCGCGACGCGCGACGGATCGGCGGAGTCGCTGCGCCCGCAACAGCGTTTCTTCACCGATCCGCCGACCACCACCAGCGAAAGCGCCATCGCGACCCATTGGGACGGCCAGCTCTATACGGTGCTGGGGCAGCAGGACGCCGCGACCGGTCGCTGGCAGTTGCGCCTGTGGTGGAAGCCGTTCGTAACGCTGATCTGGTTGGGCGGCGCGCTGATCGCGCTGGGCGGCGCGCTGGCGCTGTTCGGGCGCTGGTTCAAGGGGTGGCAACAGCGGCGGCGTGAGGCGCTTTGGGGATGAAGCGCTGGCTGATCTGGGTGCCGCTGGCGGCCTTCGCCATCCTGTTCGTCGTGGTCGCGAGCGGCCTGATGCGCCCGTCCGATACGACCGTTCATTCGACGCTGGTCGACAAGCCTTTGCCCGATTTTCGCCTCGACCCGATGGTGCCGGGCAAGCCGGGGCTGGCGAGCACCGATTTCGGCAAGGGGCGTCCGCGCCTGCTCAATGTCTTCGCGAGCTGGTGCATCCCCTGCATCGCCGAGGCACCGCAACTCATGGCGCTGAAGGCCAAGGGGGTGGAGATCGATGCCATCGCCATCCACGACAAGGGGCCCGCCATCGCCGACTTCCTGCGCCGCAACGGCGATCCCTATACCGCGATCGGTGACGATGCGCGCAGCCGGGTGCAACTGTCGCTCGGCTCCTCGGGCGTGCCGGAGACCTTCCTGATCGACGGGCGCGGGCGGATCGTGCGGCAATATATCGGCGATATCCGCACCGATCAGGTTGACCAGATCGTCCGCGATGTGGAGGCGGCGCGATGAGCCTGTTCCTCGCCCTGGCGCTCGCGGCGGCCACGACAGCGCCCGATTACGGCAACACCCAACTGGCCGACCCCAGCGCCGAGGCCCAGGCCCGCGCGCTGATGGGCGAGCTGCGCTGTGTCGTCTGCCAGGGCCAGTCGATCGCCGACAGCGATGCCGACATGGCCGCCGACATGCGCGCGCTGGTCCGCCAGCGTATCGCCAAGGGGGAAAGCCCCGACGCGATCCGCCATTGGCTGATCGAGCGGTACGGCGATTATGTCAGCTATGATCCGCCGCTGTCGGGCGCGACCGCCTTGCTGTGGGCGACGCCGATCCTGTTGTTGGGCGTCGGGGCGTGGATCGCGCGCTCCAGCTTTCGGAAGAGGCGCTGATGGGCTGGCTGACGCTTCTGGGACTCGCGGCCGCGGCGATCGCGCTGGCGTTCTGGCTGCGTTTCCCCCGGCCGCTCTGGACGATGCTGGGGGCCGCGCTGGCGCTGGGCGGAGTCGGCTATGCATGGCAGGGAAGGCCGACGCTGCCCGCCGCCGCGCCCGTGCGGCCATCCGACCGGCAGTCGGACAATGAGGCGCTGATCGATCTGCGCGGGCAGTTGATGGGCCGTTATGGCGGCGAGGCCGCGATGTTCACCGCCGCCGACGCCCTGGCGCGGTCGGGGGACAATCGGACGGCGGTGAAGATCATGCTGGGTGCGGTTGGGGCCAACCCGCGCAGCGTCCCTTATTGGACCGAGCTGGGCAATGTCCTGTTCGCGCATGACCGCGATCAGATGTCGCCCGCCGCGCAATTCGCGTTCCGCCGGGCGCGGACGCTGGGGGCGAACGACCCGGTGCCCTTCTTCTTCGAGGGGTTGGCCTGGATGCGGGCGGGGGATTTCGCCAAGGCCCGGTTGCTATGGCGACGCGCCCTGCAACTGACCCCCGCCGACGCCTCCTATCGCCCGGCGATCGAGCAACGGGTGATGCTGCTCGATCAGGCGATGCGGATGATGGGGCAATAGGGGTTTACTGGCCCCGCCCGGTCTTGGCCTGAAGCGCGTCGATCCGCTTGGAGGCGTCGGCCTTGCTCAACGTTTCGTCGAAGCCTTCGCCTGCTTCCTCGGACAGGGTCTTCAGATAGCTCGCCTGCGCGCCGGTCATCGGTTCGTCGCCGGTCGTCCAGTCATCGGGGTCCTTCTCGGCATTGGAGAAGGGTTCGGTCTTGGGATTGTCGGTCATCGCGAATTCCTTTCGCGGGACCAACACGCATGTTCTATTTTTGTTTCTTTTTTTGTTCGCGCGGAGGCGCGGAGACGCAGAGAGGTTTGGGATAGACGCACCCATCGGTATCCGTTCGGCCGGAAGACGTGCCGCACCCTGGCGATGAGAGACTGCCTGCCGGCTGGACGTGAACTCTCCGCGCCTCCGCGTCTCCGCGCGAACCTGATCCCGACAGTCGTTCAGCCTGAGCGAAGTCAAAGGCCACGGGTCCACCTCTGCGGCAAATACCCGGGCTTGCCCTTCGACTTCGCTCAGCGCGAACGGTAGCGGCCTTAGCCCGCCCAGGTCTCGAACGGCAGGTCGAGCGCTTCGGCGACCGCCGCGTGGCGGATCTTGCCGCCCGAGACGTTCAGGCCATTCGCCAGATGCGCGTCGGCCTTCATCGCGGCTTCCGCCCCCATATTGGCCAGCTTCACCGCGAAGGGCAGCGTCGCGTTGTTCAGCGCGAAGGTCGAGGTGCGGGCGACCGCGCCGGGCATGTTGGCGACGCAATAATGGATCACGCCGTCGACCTCGAACACCGGATCCTGGTGGGTGGTGGCATGGCTGGTTTCGAAGCAGCCGCCCTGGTCGATGGCGATGTCGACCATCACCGATCCGCGCTTCATCGTCTTCAGCATGTCGCGGGTGACCAGCTTCGGCGCCGCCGCACCGGGGACCAGCACCGCGCCGATGACGAGGTGCGCATTCTTCACCGCCGCCGCGATCGCAGCCTTGGAGGCATAGGCGGTCTTGATCTGGCTGGAGAAGAACATGTCCAACTCGGCCAGACGGTCGTTGTTGATGTCATAGATGGTGACATCGGCGCGAAGGCCCACCGCCATCTGCGCCGCGTTCACGCCCGAGACGCCGCCGCCCAGGATCGCGACCTTGGCCGGGGCCACGCCCGGAACGCCGCCGAGCAGGATGCCACGGCCGCCCTGCTGCTTTTCCAGATAATGCGCGCCGACCTGCACCGCCATGCGGCCAGCGACTTCCGACATCGGCTTCAGGAGGGGCACGCCGCCGCGCGGGCTGGTGACGGTCTCATAGGCGATGCAGGTCGCACCCGACTTCATCAGCCCTTCGGCTTGCGGCTTGTCGGCGGCGAGATGGAGATAGGTGAACAGCACATGGTGCGGGCGCAGCATCGCGACCTCGACCGCCTGCGGCTCCTTGACCTTCACGATCATCTCGGCCTGGTCGAACACTTCCGAAGCGGTGGCGACGATGCGCGCGCCCGCGTCGATATAGTCCTGATCCTCGAAGTCGATGCCGCTGCCGGCCTTGGTCTCGACGATCACCTCGTGACCAGCGGCGACCAGCTCGGCGACCGACGGCGGGGTCAGGCCGACGCGATATTCGTGGTTCTTGATTTCCTTGGGGACACCGACGCGCATGGGACTCTCCGTGAAAAATGTTGCTCCGATAATAGCGCCGATCGGGTGGGAGAGGTGTGCAAAGCGATCCCGATACCCCCTAGGAAACAGGATTTCCTTGCGTCAATATCCGATGTAGCGGGATAGGAATGTCCGACGCGATCGACCGCCGCATCCTGGCCCAACTGGCCCGCGATTCCGACCTGACCAGTGCCGCGCTCGGCGAGAGGGTGGGTCTGTCCGCCAGCGCGGCCCATCGCCGGGTGGCGCAGTTGCGCGAGGCCGGGGTCATCACCGGCTATCGCGCGATCCTGAGCCATGAGGCGCGGGGACGACCCTCGACCGTGATGGTCAACGTCACGCTGAAGGACCAGCGCCAGGAGACGATGGCGGCGTTCGAGCGCGAAATCCTCCGCTGTCCCGAGATCGTCGAATGCTTCCTGATGAGCGGCGAGGCGGATTACATGATCCAGGTCGAGGTCCGCCGCGACGACAGTTACGAGCGTATTCACCGCGAGACGTTGGCGCGGCTGCCGGGGGTGACGCGGCTGGCCTCGCATTTCGTCATCCGCGAGGTGGTGCGGCGGTCCTGACGAGCCTGTTCACCAATGTTCGGCGGGCGGCGAACCGGCGCGATATTCCGCGATCCGCCGTTTCGTCGCGGGCGACAGGTCATCGGGCAGGGCGTCCAGCGCGAACCATTCCGCTTGCGCGATCTCGATCGCATCGGCAGGCGTCAGCGCCCCGCCGCGCGCCGTCATGGTGCGCGCGACATAGATGACGACGTGATCGTCCTTTCCTTCGCCTGTCGCATGATAGACCCCGAGGATCGCGATGACCTGGACGTCGCCGATCGCCACCTCCTCGCGCAATTCGCGACGGATCGCCGCCAGCGTGCTTTCCCCCTTTTTCACGCCGCCGCCCGGCAGGTACCAGTGATCGGTATAGGTGTGGCGGACCAGCGCGATCCGATCGTCCTGGTCGAGCAGGATCGCCCGGACGCCGAGCGTCCGGGGCTTGGCGATGCGCCACACCCGGTGAAGGAGCTTCCCTGCCAAGCGGTGGTGCCACGCCATCCGATGATCCCCCATGTTGTGACGTCGAATCAGTCTTTACCCGCCGACGACGCGAGTCAACGATTGGGTCGATCATGGCCTCTTGGTCCGAACTCGCGGTTGCGACCTTCCAACCGAACCGTTCAGCGATTAGGAACGGACGCTTATGGCAAATCAGGCTCGTTTCCGTCGTCCGCTCCGGACCATCCTTGCCGCCACGCTGGCGATCGCGCTCACCCCTGCTACCGCCTTCGCCGACGCATTGGTCGACAACGTCACCGGGCTGACGTTGGACAAGGACGGCAAGGTCGTCCGGTTTAACGGACTGCTGCTGACCCCGGACGGAAAGGTCGTGCGGCTGCTCTCCGCCAAGGACAAGCGTCCCGAAAAGCTGGACTGGCGCGCGGACATGAAGGGGCGGGTGATGCTGCCCGGTTTCGTCGATTCGCACGGGCATGTGATGGGGCTGGGCTTTCGCCTGATCGAACTCGACCTGTCGACCACCAAGTCACTGGACGAAGCGCGCAGCCGGATTGCCGCCTATGTCGCGGCCAATCCGGACCGCAAGGTCATATTAGGTGGCGGATGGAATCAGGAAAGCTGGGGGCTGGGGCGCTTCCCGACTGCCGCCGACCTGGATCAAGTCGCCGCCGACCGTCCGGTGGTAATGGAGCGTGCCGATGGCCATGCGCTCTGGGCGAACAGCGCGGCGATGAAGGCGGCGGGGATCACGGCCAAGACCGCCTCCCCCGCCGGTGGCCGGATCGAGAAGATCGGCGGCCAGCCCTCCGGTGTGTTCGTCGACGCCGCGATGAGCCTGATCCAGAAGGCGATCCCACAGCCGCTGGCGAAGGATCGCAACACCGCTTTCCTGAAGGCACAGAATGAGCTGCTGAGCCACGGCATCACCGCGACGGCGGACATGGGCACGACGCTGGACGAATGGATGACCTATCGCCGGATGGGTGATGCTGGGAATCTGCGTGTCCGCATCCTGAGCTATGGCGGCGGGATCGACGATACGGTGCGGATCGGCGGCACCGGGCCGACGCCCTGGCTGTACAACAACAAGCTGCGTCTGGTCGGAGTGAAGCTGTACGGCGACGGCGCGCTGGGGTCGCGCGGCGCGTGGCTGAAACAGCCCTATGCCGATGCACCGGGGCAGTCGGGGCTGGGCTTCATGACCGACGACGTCATCCGCAACCTGATGAGCCGGGCGGCGATGGACAAGTACCAGGTCGCGGTCCACGCGATCGGCGACAAGGCCAATGCCCAGGTGCTCGACGCGATCGACGAACTGGCCGAGACCTATAAGGGTGATCGGCGCTGGCGGATCGAACATGCGCAGATCGTCGATCCGACCGACCTGCCACGCTTCGGCAAACATGGCATCGTCGCCTCGATGCAGCCGGTGCACGAGACCAGCGACCGCCAGATGGCGGAAGCGCGGCTGGGCCCCGCACGGCTGGCGGGGGCCTATGCCTGGAACACCATGCTGAAGAACGGCGCGACGCTGACCTTCGGGTCGGACTATCCGGTCGAGAGCCCCGATCCCTTCGCGGGCTGGGCGGCGGCGATCACGCGGCAGGGCCCGGACGGCCAGCCCTATGGCGGGTGGCAGCCGCAGGAGATCATCGGGCGCGAGGCGGCCTGGCGTGCCTTCACCATGGACGGCGCCTATGCCGGTTTCGCCGAAGACCTGTTCGGACGGCTGGGCCAGGGGCAGCAGGCGGACTTCATCATCGTCGACCGCAACCCGCTGGACATCAACCCCAGCGAGTTGCGGGCGACGCGGGTGGAGGAAACCTGGATCGGCGGGCAAAAGGTCTGGGAGCGGCGCTGAGATGACGCTCGCGGGGCGGCTGGATGGGATGGGGCGTATTCCCGACCTCCGTTCGCGCTGAGCATAGTCGAAGCGCACGCCGCGCCCTGTGTCGCAAATGTGGGCCCTTGGCCTTCGACTTCGCTCAGGCTGAACGGGGGTTGGGGATGTCTACCCCGTTCCGTTCAGCCTGAGCATAGTCGAAGGCCACACCCGACAGGCAATAAAAAAGGCCGGTTCGCTCTCCGCGAACCGGCCTTTTCATAAACGGAAATAAGATCAGGCGACGGCGGCCTGTTCCCCCTCGTCCAGTTCGCGCAGCACATAGCCACGGCCCCAGACGGTCTCGATATAATTCTCGCCATCGCAGGCCAGGCTCAGCTTCTTGCGCAGCTTGCAGATGAAGACGTCGATGATCTTCAGTTCCGGCTCGTCCATCCCGCCATAGAGATGGTTGAGGAACATCTCCTTGGTCAGCGTCGTGCCCTTGCGGAGCGAGAGCAGCTCCAGCATCGCATATTCCTTGCCGGTCAGGTGGACGCGGGCATTGTCGACCTCGACCGTCTTGGCGTCGAGATTGACCGCCAGCTTGCCCGTGCGGATGATCGACTGCGAATGGCCCTTGGAGCGGCGGACCACGGCGTGGATGCGCGCGATCAGTTCCTCGCGGTGGAAGGGCTTGGTGACATAGTCGTCGGCGCCGAAGCCGAAGCTGCGCACCTTCGAATCCATCTCGTTGATGCCCGACAGGATGAGCACCGGGGTCGAGACGCGCGCGACGCGCAGACGCTTCAGCACGTCATAGCCATGCATGTCCGGCAGGTTCAGGTCGAGCAGGATGATGTCGTAATCGTACAGCTTGCCCAGATCGAGGCCTTCTTCACCCAGATCAGTGGTATAGACGTTGAAGCCTTCGCTGCCGAGCATCAGCTCGATCGCCTTGGCGGTGGTCGGTTCGTCCTCGATCAGCAACACGCGCATCGACAATCCCCATTCGCGAATGATCGCCACCATGGTCCCCGGGCGACCGGATGTGTTAATCATTAGCCAACGCTTGCGTGAACGTAAAAGGTTAATTCGCTCCTAACCCGGATTATTATTGTCTTGTTTCACTCTGGCCCGGGGGTCGAGCAAGGTCTGATGTTCCACCGGCGGAATGTCTTCGCCAAGAACTTCCCGCAAATACAGGCTTCTGATCAAGGTAAACACCACGATCAACAATGCCGCGGAAAAGAACAATCCGAAAAGGCCGAATATGGTGCCGATCCCGATGATCGCGAAAAGGGTGACGGCCGGGGGGATCGCCACGACGCGACTGGTGACGAAGGGGGTGATGGCGTTGGTCTGGACCAGGCGGACCAGCGCGAAGGTGATGAGCGTGCCCACGATCGCGCCGTTGCCGCCCTGCGCCGCCAGCCCCAGCGCTGGCAGCATCGCGGCGATGGGCCCGACATAGGGGACGAACTCGCTGAGGCCCGTCAGCAGCCCCAGCGCGGCAGCGGAGGGCACCCCCGCGATCGCCAGCCCCACGCCGACCAGCACGCCCATCGTCGTCATCTGGATCAGCTGCGCCCGCAACCACAGGCGGAGGGTCGAGCCGGTGTCGAACAGCGCATCCTCCATCGCCGGGCGCATCGACCGGGGGATGAGCAGCAGGAAACCGCGCTCATACACCTTCGGATCGGCGGCGAAGAACAGTGCGCCGACCAGCAGGAGCAGGCAGTTGAGCACGAACTCGCCCGCGCCCGACACGATGCCGCCGATATCCTGCGCCACCCGGCTGCCCGCATAGGCGGCGCGGACCGCATCCACCACCTTGGCCCCCACCGGCGATTGCGCGGCCCAGGCGGCCAACTGGTCGATCAGGTTCGGCAACTGCGTGACCAGCGTGTTCAACTGCTGGCGAAAGGCGACGCCGAACAACCACGCCAGGAACCCGAGCACTGCCAGCACCGTCGCGATCGACAGGGTCAGCGAACGCCTGGGCCCGATCGGCAGATGGTCGGCATAGAGGTCGGCGATGGCATGGATGACGATCGCCCCCAGGATCGACCCGAAGGCGAGGATCAGCAGGTCGCCCGCCCGGAACAGCGCGGCGCCGACGGCCAGGATCACCAGGGTCAGGACGATGCGGCGGATGAAGCGCGCATCGGCCTCGTCGGGGCGAAGGCGGTTCATCGCACGTCCTCCGTCGCCTTCTCCGTCGCCTTGGCGATCATGCAGGGGTCGCGGACCCGGTCGGCCAGCCACGTGATCAGCGCCTCGACCCGCGCCGGGCGCAAGGGGCTGGGCGGCGTCAGCAGATGAAGTCCGATCGGCGGCGGCGTCCAGTCCTCCAGGATCGCCACCGCGCGGCCCGATGCCAGGTGCGGCCCGATGATGAACCCCGGCAGCCGCGCGATGCCGAGCCCCGCCAGCACGGCGGGGACCAGCGCATCGCCGCTATTGGCGGTCAGCGGACCTTGCGGGCGGACCGACACTTCCGCCCCGTCGGAGCGGCGAAAGCGCCAGGGGCCGGTGATGTTGGAATAGCTGAGCAGCCGATGCTCACCCAGTTCATTGGGATGGGTCGGCCTGCCATGCTCCGCCAGATAGCCGGGCGAGGCGACGACATGCGTGGAAATCCCGCACAGCCGCCGCGCGCGCAGCGAGCTGTCGGGCAGGTCGGCGATGCGCAGCGCGATGTCATAGCCTTCCGCGACGATATCGACCCGCGCGTCGGACAGGCTGAGTTCGATCTCGATCCCCGGATGCGCGGCCAGGAAGTCGGCGATGACCGGTGCGATGTTGGTCACCCCGAACGACATGGGTGCGGCCAGGCGGATGCGACCGGCGGGCGCGCTGGCGGCGTCGCGCGCGGCTTCCTCGGCGGCGCGGGCCTCGGCCAGGATGCGCGCGGCATGCTCGGCCAGCGGCTTGCCCGCCTCGGTCAGCGCCAGGCGGCGCGAGGTGCGGTGGAACAGCGATTGGTTGAGTTGCGCTTCCAGCCGGGTGATCGCCTTGGACACGGTCGCCTTGGACAGGCCGATGGCATCGGCGGCACCGCTGAACGAGCGATGCTCGACCACGGCGGCGAAGATGGCCCAGGCTTCCAGATCCGGCAGACGCATCCCTAAACCCCTTCGCCCCGACCCCTTTGGCGGCCAGCTTCGCGCTACAATGCACATAGAAACGATCGGTTTCCAGCGTTTCCGTTTACGCGACGATTATGCACCCTATCTTGGGCTCAACCAAGGGAGATACCCCATGAGCACCCAAGTCATCGACGCCCCCGCCCAGGATCGGGGAATCGACCGGCGCAGCTTCGAAAGCCTGGGCCATGCCAATCATGGCTGGCTGGACGCGCGGCACCATTTCTCGTTCGCCAATTACTATGATCCCGCCCGCATGGGCTGGGGCGCGATCCGCGTCTGGAACGACGACGTCATCGCCCCCAATGCCGGTTTCCCGCCGCATCCCCATGCCGACATGGAGATCATCACCTATGTCCGCACGGGTGCGATCACGCACCAAGACTCGATGGGCAATGTCGGCCGCACCGCGGCGGGCGATGTCCAGGTGATGAGCGCCGGATCGGGTGTGCGTCATGCCGAATATAATCTGGAGGCCGAGCCGACCACGCTCTTCCAGATCTGGATCGAACCGCGCAGCCGGGGCGGCCAGCCGAGCTGGGGCGCCAAGCCTTTCCCCAAGGGCGAGCGTTCGGGCCGGTTCGTGACGCTGGCGAGCGGGTTCGAGGAGGATGGCGATGCGCTGCGTATCCGCGCCGATGCCCGTGTTCTTGGCGCGACCCTGCGCGCCGGGGAAAGCATCGAGCATGTCCTGGGGGAGGGGCGTCACGCCTATCTCGTCCCCGCCACCGGACGGATCGAAATCGACGGTGTGCCGTTCGCGGCACGCGACGGTGCGGCGCTTTCCGCCGAGGAGCCGGGTGGTCGGACGGTGACGATCACCGCCGTCGAGGATGCCGAGATCGTTCTAGTCGATTCCGAATAACCGTTAATTCTGGAAGGGAGTACATCACATGGCCAAGGTTCTGGTCCTTTATTATTCGTCTTATGGTCACATCGAGCAGATGGCCGACGCCATCGCCGAGGGTGCGCGCTCTGCGGGGGCCGAAGTGGACATCCGTCGCGTCGCCGAAACCGCTCCGCCCGAGGTGGTCGCCGCCGCGCACTTCAAGACCGACACCGCGCACCCCGAGATCGAGGGCCCCGACGCGCTGACCAACTATGACGCGATCATCGTCGGCACGCCGACCCGCTATGGCCGGATGGCCAGCCAGATGGCGGCTTTCTGGGACACGACCGGCGGCGTGTGGATGCGCGGCGGCCTGGTCGGCAAGGTCGGCGGCGCCTTCACCTCGACCGCCAGCCAGCATGGCGGGCAGGAGACGACCCTGTTCTCGGTGCTGACCAACCTGATCCACCACGGCATGACCATCGTCGGGCTGGACTATGGCTTCCAGGGCCAGATGGGCGTGAAGGAAGTCCATGGCGGTACGCCCTACGGCGCCTCGACCCTGGCCGATGGCGACGGCAGCCGCCAGCCGAGCCAGGTCGACCTGGACGGCGCCCGCTATCAGGGCAAGCGCATCGCCGAGACGGCCGCCAAGCTGTTCGGGTGATTTCGGAGGCGGGGGTGCCGGAAGGGGCCCCCGCCTTTTTTGCTGCCCTCCGTTCAGCCTGAGCGGAGTCGAAGGCCACGGGCATGCCTTCGCCAAGAGGCGAGGCTGACGCGTGCACTTCGACTGCGCTCAGTGCGAACGGAGGACGGTATTCTACGGAAATGATGGGTGGGCTCACGACCCGCTCCCGAACCCCGTTCAGCCTGAGCGAAGTCGAAGGCCGCGCCCAACCTTATCGCCGTTTCCCCTTCTTCTTCACCGCAACGGGCAACGGCGCAGGCGCAACGGGAACCGGCGGCGGGCTGGCCACCACCACCTTCAACGGATCGCGCACCCCCGGATTCGCGGGAAACTGCGCACGTGCCTTGGCAAAGACGAACCGCGCCTGCGCCGCCCCCGGCGCGGTCGGGCTGGTCCCGACCCAGCGCCAGTGCCATGGCTCCCACTTCACCCGCTGCGTGTTGCCTGCGGGAAAGCTCATCTCGAAGCCGAAGCGCGGGCCGTTGGCGAACAGCCAGCGTGCCGCCGGGGTTGCGGCCATGCACGCCTCGGCATCCGGGCAATTGGGCGAGGGGCGTATCGCGAAGTCGATCGCATAGCCGGTCGCATGCTCGCTATGCCCCGCCGGGGCGACCGAAATGGCGCGCTCGGCGGCGGTGCTGTCCCGGTCGCGGCAAAAGACATGGCCCTGGCGCAGGATCGCGCGGTGGCAGGACAGCCCGCGCAACTGCCCCATCACCGCCGGATCGCCCTTGGCGGCGGCCAGCAACCGCTCCAGGTCGGGCAGCACGTCGCGGCGGACATAGCAGGGCTGGCCCAATGCGAAGCCCGGTGGGGCCAGGACCAGCTCGGCGGGCGGGGCGTCGCCATAGAAGAAATGCCCGGCGACCCGGCCATCGGGGCCTGGGGGCGGCAGCGCGCCGTCGCACGACTGGGCCTGCGCCAGGACGGGCAGCAGCGCGAGCGTGACGGCGAAGGTCGCGGGGAGGAAAAGGGTGCGAAGGGACGGCATGACGCGCGCGGCTCTGGCATGTCGGCGCTGGCGGTGGCAAGGGAGCGCGATGCACGGAGATCGCGTTCTATTCATCGACGGCGAAGCGCTGGTGATCGACAAACCGGCGGGCCTGCCCGTCGATCGGCCCCGCAACGGGTCGATCAGCCTCGAAAACCATCTGGAATCGCTCAAATTCGGGTTCAAGCGCTGGCCGACCGCCGTCCACCGGCTGGACCGCGACACCAGCGGTTGCCTGCTGCTGTCCCGCAACCCCAAGGCGCATGCCCGTTTCCAGCAGGCGTTCGAGGCCGGATTGGTCGAGAAGCGCTATCTGGCGGTGCTGAACGGCCTGGTCGAGGGCGAGGGGATGATCGACCTTCCGCTAGCCAAGGTTTCGACTCGCGAGGAAGGCTGGCGGATCGTCGCCGATCCGGCGGGCAAGGCGGCACGGACCGCCTGGCGGGCGCTGCGGCACGAGGACGGGCGGACCTTGGTCGAGTTCCGCCCCGAAACCGGTCGTACCCACCAGATCCGCGTCCATGCCGCGACCGGCCTGAACGCGCCGGTGGTCGGCGACCTCGTCTATGGTGCGGGCGAAGAAGGGGGCATGCTGCTCCACGCCGCCAGCCTGACCGTGCCGCGGGGCGACAATAAGGATCCGATCACGGCGGAAGCTCCGGTGCCCGAACGCTTCGGCGCGTTTCGCGACTAGGGTGCGGACGCGATGGCGCTGATCCCCGTCACCCGCGCCATCGCGATCGACGAGCGCGAGATCACCGAGAGCTTCACCCGCGCCTCCGGGCCGGGTGGGCAGCATGTCAACACCACCGACAGCGCGGTGCTGCTGCGCTTCGACGTGGGCGGTTCGCCGAGTTTGCCGGAGGCGGTGAAGACGCGTCTGGCGGTGCTGGCGGGGCAAAGGCTGAGCAAGGACGGCGTGCTCACCTTACGCGCCGATGCCAGCCGGTCGCAGGAAATGAATCGGCGCGAGGTGCGCGAGCGGCTGATCGAACTGATCCGCGAAGCGACGATCGTGCCCAAGAAACGGCGACCGACCAAGCCGACCCGTGCGTCGCAGACCCGGCGGGTGGATGCGAAAAAGGGGCGTGCCCAGGTCAAGGCGGGGCGGGGGAAGGTTCGATTCGACTAGGCCGAATCGACATTCCGATATGCCCTTCTTTTCCCTCGCCCCTCGCAGAGGGGAGAGGGTTGCGCAGACTTGGCCTTTGCGTGAGCAAAGGCTTAGTCGGAGCTGGGTGAGGGGTGAATGCTCGCGGCAGCGAGCGCGAGCCGGAGGCTCGCTCGACCCCTCACCCAAGCTGCGCTAACCCTCTCCCCTGTCCAGGGGAGAGGGAAGTAAAATTGGCATGAAGGTCGATCCGCCCTAAGTTCGAGCGTGGCCTTCGACTTCGCTCAGGCTGAACGGAGCGAGGGAGTTCTGGCCGCTTTTCCCAACCCCGTTCGGCCTGAGCGAAGTCGAAGGCCAAGGGGCAGCCTGTCCCCCCCAAACAAAAACGGGCCGACGAGAATCTCGCCGACCCGTTCCGGTCATCCGAAGGGCGTACCGCTTAGCGGCGAACGTCCTCGCCCGCGCGGACCAGCGCGTTGCCGGTCGCCTGACGGGCGTCGTTGGTGCCCTTTTCGATCTTGTCGCCAGCATGGTCGAGGCCGCGATCGATATTGTCGCCCGCACGATCCGCCTGGGCGGCGGCGCGATCACCGGCGCGGTCGAGCTTGTCGCCCGCCTTGTCCATGGTGTTCTCCGCTGAGTTCAGCGCCTTGGCGGTGGCCGCCTCGACATCGTCCGAGGCGTTCTGCGTCGTCGCCTTCACGTCCGAGCCGATCGCGTCGGCCGCCTGTTCGGTCTGGGTGCGGCTGTTCTCGCTGCACGCGGAAAGCGAAATGGCGGCGGCGCCGGTCAGTGCTAGGATCAGGGCCTTCTTCATGGCATTCACTCCCGTTTCTAGTGTCGATCGGCGTGCCAACGCAGATGGACCGTTTCGGGTCCGTGTCGGGCTAAATGAGTTCGTGTCGTTGACCTCATATAAAGATATCTTTATATCGTGATCATGGCCCATGCGCTCGAAATCTTTCGCGCCCTCAGCGATCCGACGCGGCTGCGCATCCTGGCGCTGCTCCGCTCGATGGAGCTGTCGGTGGGCGAGTTGGCGCAGGTGTTGGGGCAGAGCCAGCCGCGGGTCAGCCGCCATGTGAAAATCCTGGTCGATGCGGATCTCGCCGAGCGGCGCAAGGAGGGTAGCTGGGTCTTCGTCGCGCTGGGTGACCGCGAGGCGGTGGAGCCGGTGATGGCGGCGCTGGACCGCTGGACGGCGGAGACGCCCGACCCCTGGGTGGTGGCCGATGTCGCGCGGCTGGCGGCGGTGCGCGCCGACCGGGCGGCGAGTGCGGCGGCCTGGTTCGAGGATCATGCGGGCGAGTGGGACGCGATCCGCTCGCTCCATGTCGCGGACAGCGAGATCGAGGAGGCGATGGCGGGCCTGATCGGCCAGGGCGATCTCGGCACGCTGATCGATATCGGCACCGGCACCGGGCGGATGCTCGAGCTGTTCGGCGACCGGGCCGATGCGGCGCTGGGCATCGACCGGTCCTCGGAAATGCTGCGCCTCGCCCGTGCCAAGCTGCACGGCCGCGCCAATACCGAGCTGCGGCAGGCCGATCTCTACGCGCTGCCCATGGGCGACGGCGCGGCGGATATCGCGATCCTGCACCATGTCCTCCACTTCGCTCAGCAGCCGGGGGCGGCGATCGCCGAGGCGGCGCGGGTGCTGGGGCCGGGCGGGCGGCTGTTGATCGCCGATTTCGCGCCGCATGACCGCGAGGAACTGCGGCAAAAGGCGGCGCATAGCCGTCTGGGCTTTGCCGACGAACAGATTGCCGGCTGGTTCGGTCCCGCCGGGCTGACGCTGGCGCAGACCGAGACGCTGGAGGGTGGCGAATTGACCGTCAAGCTCTGGCTGGGTGTGAAGAAGGGGCTTCGGCCCGTCGAGACGAATAGGGTGAAGGCGGCATGACGAACACGATCCTGACCAAGGGAGAGGCCGCGCTGGCGCATGACGAACCGCTGTTCGCCGATGTCGGCGGCGACATCGCGGTGAGCTTCGAATTTTTTCCGCCCAAGACGGAGAAGATGGACGCGCAGCTCTGGGACGCGATCCGCACGCTGGAGCCGCTCGACCCGCGCTTCGTCTCGGTGACCTATGGTGCTGGCGGCTCGACCCGCGAGCGGACCCATGCGACGGTGGCGCGCATCCAGCGTGAGACGACGATGGACGCCGCCGCGCACCTGACCTGTGTGGAGGCGACCCGCGAGGAGATCGACCAGGTCGCCCATGAATATTGGGCGGCGGGCGTGCGGCATATCGTCGCGCTGCGCGGCGACCCCCCCGCCGAAGGCGCGCGCTTCGTCAGCCATCCGGGCGGCTATGAGAATGCGGCCGATCTGGTGGCGGGCCTGAAGAAGCTGCACCCGTTCGAGATTTCGGTGGCGGCCTATCCCGAATGCCACCCGGATTCGGTCGACCAGGCGTCGGACATCGACAATCTGAAGCGCAAGATCGACGCGGGCGCGACCCGTGCGATCACCCAATTCTTCTTCTCGCCCGAGGCCTATTTCCGCTTCCGCGACGCGGCGGCGGCGGCGGGGATCACGGCGGAGATCGTGCCGGGCATCCTGCCGGTGTCGAACGTCGCGCAGACCCGCAAGTTCGCGGCGATGTGCGGCGCGCGCATCCCCGACTGGATGGACCGGCTGTTCGAGGGGCTGGACGACCATCCCGCCGCGCGCCAGCTTGTCGCCGCGACCATCGCCGCCGAGATGTGCCGTCGCCTTTATGCGGGTGGGGTGAAGGGGTTCCACTTTTACACGCTCAACCGGGCGGAGCTGGCCTATGCGATCAGCCATTTGCTGGGTGTGCGGGGCAAGAAGGCCGCGGCGATCGCGGCGGCGTGACGGATTAGCCCCCTCC
>NZ_JALNUR010000002.1 GCF_026540895.1 Sphingomonas sp. GM_Shp_1
GCGCGCTGATCGCTTTGCTGGTCATCGGCGGGGTCGCGGCGGTGCTGGCGGCGTGGCGGCTGCCGCCCTTCGCGACCGATCGCCAGTCGACCGACAATGCCTATGTGCGCGGGCGGACCACCGTGATCGCGCCGCAGGTCAGCGGCTATGTCACCGCCGTGCTGGTCAAGGATTTCGAGACGGTCCGCGCCGGACAGCCCCTCGTCCGCATCGACGACCGCATCTATCGCCAGCGCGTCGATCAGGCGACCGCGCAGGTCGAGGCGCAGGCGGCGACGCTGGCGAACAGCCGACAGGCCGCCGCCTCGCGCACCGCCAGCCTCGCCGCGCAGGACGCCGCCGTCGCCAATGCCGAGGCGCAATTGATGCGGGCGCGGGCCGACATGGCGCGGGTCGACGACCTGGTCACCGACGGATCGGTGTCCTTACGCGAACGCGACCAGACGTTGGCCACACTGCGTCAGGCGCAGGCCGCGCTCCGCCAGGCCCAGGCCGCGCGCGAGATCGCCCGGCAGGATATCCGCACCGTCCAAGTCGGGCGCGGCGGCCAGCAGGCGGGCGTCTCGGGCGCGGAGGCCGCACGGCGGCTGGCGCAGATCGACCTCGCCAACACCGTCATCCGCGCGCCGGAGGATGGTCGCTTGTCCGAAGTCGGCGTGCGGCTTGGCCAATATGTGACGGCGGGATCGCAGTTGATGTTCCTGGTGCCGCCCGAAACCTGGGTCATCGCCAATTTCAAGGAAGCCCAGACCGCACGCATGGCCGTGGGCCAGCCCGCCAGCTTCACCGTTGACGGGCTGAACAATGCCCGGCTGAAGGGCCATGTCGAGCGGATCTCCCCCGCCGCCGGTTCGGAATTCGCGGTGCTCAAGTCCGACAACGCCACCGGCAACTTCACCAAGGTGCCGCAGCGTATCGCAGTGCGCATCCGCGTCGATCCGGGCCAGCCGCTCAGCCAGCGCCTGCGCCCCGGCATGTCGGTACAGGCCAGCGTCGACACCTCGGGCGGGCCGAGCGTGCGATGAGGCGCGGCATCGCCCTTCCCCTCGCCGCCGCGCTGCTATTGTCGGGGTGCATCGGCCCGCGTCCGGAGCGCCCCGCCGATACCGCCGTGGTGCCGCCCCCCGCCTGGCGCACCTCGCTGGGCCCGGGCAGCCCGATCGCCGCCGACTGGTGGCAGGCCTTCGGCGACCCACAACTGACCGCGCTGGTCGCACGCGGGCTGGCGGACAGCCCCGATCTGGGCAGCGCCGCCGCGCGGGTGGAGGAGGCGCGTGCCCAGGAACGGCTCGCCCGCGCGCAACTGTCGCCGAACGTCACGGCGGGCCTGCCGCTGACCGAGGGGCGCACGGTCACCGCCTTCGGCACCGGGCTCGACCAGTTCGGGTCGCAGCCGGTCGTGCAGGCCAGCTATGACTTCGACCTGTTCGGCCGGTTGCGCAACGCCCGCGCCGCCGCGCGCGCGCAATTGCTGGCGACCGAGGCGGCGCGCGACACCGTCCGCCTCGCCATCGCCGCCGGGGTGGCGAGCGGCTATGTCACCTTGCGCGCGCTCGACCACCGGCTGCACATCGCCGAGGAGACGCTGGCCGCACGCGCCGACGCGCTGCGCATCGCGCGGCGGCGGGCGACGACGGGCTATACCTCGAACCTGGAACTGCGGCAGGCGGAGGGTGAATATCGCGCGACCGAACAACTGGTCGCCGCCGCCCGGCTGGCGGTGACGCGGCAGGAAAACGCGCTCAGCGTCCTTGTCGGCGGCACGCCCGGCCCGATCCCGCGCGGGTTGCCCATTGACCGGCTGGTCCGTCCCGCCATCCCCGACGGCCTGCCCGCCGACCTGCTGCGCCGCCGACCCGATCTGTTCCAGGCGGAACAGGCACTGGTCGCCGCCGACCGATCGCTCGACAGCGCGCGCGCGGCGATGCTGCCCAGCCTGGGGCTGACCGGTTCGGCGGGCGTGGTGCTGTCGAGTGCGCTGGCCGATCCGATCACCATCTTCTCGATCGGGGGCAGCGTGCTCGCGCCCATTTTCGACGCGGGGCGACTGCGTGCCCAGGCCGATGCCAGCGTGGCGCGGCGCGATCAGGCCGCCTATGCCTATCGCCGCACCGCGCTGACCGCCTTTCGCGAGGTGGACGACAGCCTCGCCTCGGTCCGGCGCTCGGGCGAGCAGGCGGTGGCGCTCGCCGGGCAGCGCGCGGCGCAGGCGGACGCCCTGCGGATCGCCTCCAACCGGTACCGCGCGGGCTATTCCTCGTATCTCGAACAGCTCGATGCGCAGCGCGGGCTGCTCTCCGCCGAACTGGCGCTGGCGGAGGCGCAGGCCAATCAACTGACCGCCTATATCAGCCTCTATCAGGCGATGGGCGGCGGCTGGTCCCCCGATGCGATCCGGGCCACCGCGCGATAGGTCGCAGCGCAAGGTACGATCGCCGCAATCGCTTTCAGAGACGAACAGGAATCATGGAACGCGAGGACGCTCCGCGCGCTAAGGCCAGCGAACCGATTCACCATTGGGAGCACCGTGATGGGCGTGAATGTGATCTACAAGACCAAGGCCACCGCGACGGGCGGCCGTGACGGCGCGGCGCGGTCCGAGGACGGCTCGGTCGACGTCAAGCTGGTGGTTCCGAAAGAAATGGGCGGACCGGGCGGCGACGGCGCCAATCCGGAAAAGCTGTTCGCCGCCGGTTACTCCGCCTGTTTCCTGGGCGCGATGAAGGCGGTGTCGGGCAAGGAAGGGGTGAAGGTGCCGCAGGACGCGACCGTTACCGCCGAGGTCGGCTTCGGCCCGCGTGAGGAAGGCGGCTATGGCATCACCGTCGACCTGCTGGTCGACCTGCCCGGCGTCGATCGCGCGGATGGGGAACGCCTGATGCATGCCGCGCATCAGGTCTGCCCCTATTCCAACGCGACCCGTAATAATGTGGATGTCGGCCTGACGCTCGCCTGAGGCCCCGCCATTCCCTATCCAGAGCCCCCCGCCCGTCACACAGGCGGGGGGCTTTGCCGTTCCGAAGGACCCTGATGATGACCCGCCCCACCGGCACCGAAAGCTTCGCGCTCAACCAGACGATGCTGCGCATCCGCGATCCCCAGCCTTCGCTCGCCTTCTACCAGGAGGTGATGGGCATGACGCTGCTCCAGAAGCTGGACTTCGAGGAGATGCGCTTCTCGCTCTACTTCCTCGCCTATCTCGGCGAGGGAGAGGCGATCCCCGAAGACCCGGCCGAGCGCGCCCGCTTCATCTTCAATCGCGAGACCACGCTGGAGCTCACCCATAATTGGGGCACCGAGTCGGACCCGGACTTCAAGGGCTATCATGACGGCAATAGCGAGCCGCGCGGTTTCGGCCATATCGGGATCAGCGTCGCCAACGTGGCGGAGGCCTGTGCGCGGTTCGAGACGCTGGGCGTGCCCTTCAAGAAGCGGCCCCAGGACGGCAAGATGAAGGACATCGCCTTCATCACCGATCCCGACGGCTATTGGATCGAAATCCTGTCGGCGGGCGGCATGGCGGACAGCATCAGCGCCGGCGGCTGACCCGGATCACAGCGCTGCGCGCGGCTGGTCGCGCAGCGTCATCCGCTCGATCAGCGGACGCAGCGAGGTCAGCCATTGCCGCACCCCCTCGCGCGTCTGCTCGCTCAGGCTGAGCAGCGCCAGGCGCCGGTCGGTCGGATGCGGCGCGCTTTCGAACATGCCCAGCGACACCAGCATATTGATCCAGCGAACCGCCGTGGTGCGCGGCACGCCCGATGCGCGGTAGCAGGCGCTGGTTTCCACCGGTCGTCCCGCCTCTTCCTCCAGGAAGACGAAGAGCAGCATGTCGAATGCCGGATCGGCGAACAGGCTGGCGTCGAAAAATCGGCCGATCCCCTCACGCGCGGAACGGACCACCCGGCCGATATCCGCCGGGGCTATCCGCGCCTCGTTCTCGCTGCGCACCAGCGATTCGACCAGGGCCAGTTCGTCGCGTATCCGACGAAGCCGGTCATCGATCCCCGTCGGTTCGGCGTCCACCCCTGCATCGTAGTGGTCATCCATGACCTCCACTCTCCGACCCATTTTTCGCACCCCATCGTCCGAGATCGTGCGGCTCTACGACATATGGACCGGTATTCCGGTTCCGCTGCGTCGCCGCAATTCACCAAATCAACCTGATGACGGCAAAATTAGAGTAGGTTAACCAAAAACTTAACCTTCCGATCCGAAAACGCTCCCGAAATGGACTATTATTCGCGGCGAGAGATCGGCGGGGATCAGAAGAAGAGTTTGCGGATCGACAAGCGGACGGTGCGACCGAGCGGATCGAGATAGCCGGGCTGATAACCGATCGGAACCGTGCCCGCGCCGTCGGTCACCCGCTGCCGCTGGTTGAACAGATTGTCGACCGACAGGCTGATCCGCGTTCCCCGGACCCAGGGATGCGCGCGGACCAGGTCCAGCCGCTGCCCCAGATCGGCGAACAGGCGGAAATCGACCGTCGCCAGACTGCTGAAATCGAGCGCCTGCGGATTGGCGGGGGTGCCGCCATTGACCCGCGTCGCGCTCTGCCAATTGCCCGAGAAGCGCACGCCGATGCCATTGTTGGAATAGCCCGCCTGCGCCTCGACCTGATGGCGCGAGGTGCCGCCGCTCGACCCGATCGCATCGCCGCGCAGCAGGTCGAGCACGGGGCCGCCGTCCGCCACGGTCACCCGATCGGTGAAGGTCCATGTGTGGTAGAGCGCGAACTGCATCCGCCCGCCGCCGCCGCCACGACCACCGCCGAAGCCGCCGCCCCGGAAACCGCCGCCGCCCGGACCACCGGGGCCGCCCGGCCCGCCCTGTGGCCCCGGACCGTCCGGCCCGCCGGGGCCACCCGGTGCCGCGTTGGCCGTCCTGGGTGCGCCGCCGGGCGCGCCCGGGCCTTCGCCACGTGGCCCCTCGCCCCCCGGCCCTTCGCCGCGCGGGCCCCGCCCGCCGGGGAAGCTCATCCCGGCAAAGGGATTGGGGCCGGTACCGGCGCGGAACGCCTCCAGTTCCTTCTGGATCTTCGACTTGATGGGGCGCGAAAAATTGATGCCCCAGCGCAGTTGCGAACGCTCGGTCCGGGCGAAGTTGATCGGGCGGGAATCGACGCGCAGCAGATTGCCCGAGGCGTCGCGCGAGAAGCGGTCCGGGAACGCCGCCTCGATCGCCGCGGTCGGCGTCGGGAAGGAGGCGATCGGATCGTCGGTGTCGATGCGGTAGTAATTGGCGGTCAGGTTGATGTCCCGCTCGCGCCACGGCTTCAGGGTCAGGCCCAGCTTCATGACATGGCGGTTGTCCGCGACCAGCGCCGGATTGCCGCCGGTCACCGCCGTGATCGTCGCGGTCGTGCCGCTGACATAGTCGAACAGGCGGACATTGGGCGTGGTGATCGTCGGATTGCCCAGTTGCTGCGCGGTGGGGGCATCCTCCTGATCGGTCCAGGAGGCGATGAAGCGCACGCCCTCCAGCGGATTCCAGTTCGCTCCGTAACCGACCGTGGTCAGCGTGCCGAAGTCCGACAGATGGTCCGCGCCGACATTGAGGTTCAGCGACAGGTTGCCGATCGCCCCCAGCACCTGGCGGTCACGATTGGCGATCGGCAGGTCCAGATTGACCTGGCCGTTGACGATGTCGCGCGACACGTCCCCGGTCTGGACCAGCCCGAACCGGGTCGAGCGGCTGGAGAAATCGGTCGTCTGCCCGCCCAGCTTGACGCTGGCCTGCACATCGCCCGCCGGCAGCGCGAAGACGCGACCGTTGAGCAGCGCGTCGACTTCGCCCGATGACGAGGTCGACCGCGCGAAATTGCGCGCGGCCAGCCCCAGCCCGCTCAGCGGACCATAGGGATTGGCGGTCGGATCGCCCGCATTCAGCCGTGCCTGCAAATCGGTCACGTCCAGCCCGGTATCGGTCGCCACCCGGCTCTCGGCCCGGTCATAGGCCCCGGTCAGCGACCAGCGCCACTTGCCGATATCGCCGTTGAACGCGGTGCCCAGATGCGCGGTCAGCCCGGTGTTGTTCTGCACGAGCGGGCCATAGGCATCGCTGAGCCGCGCGACCGTCGCGCTGGTCGTAAAGGGCGAATAGGGATTGCCCGCAGGAACCACCAGATTGGCCGAGGGCAGGCCGTTCCAGCTATTACTCTGCGTCGTCTGCACCTCGGCATTGAACGAGGCGGACACCTTGTCGAAGATGTTGCGCGCATAGACGATATTGGCGTCCCATTGCCGCTGCGCCGATTGCAGCGTGCGATAGGGGGTGACGTCGGTGCTGGTCGCCGGGCTGCCTGCCAGTTGGGCGAGGCCGGGCGCGGCGGTCAGGCCGGTGGGCAGCCCGACCACGCTGGGGCTGGTGCCGGTCAGCGCCGCGAGGCCCGGATCGGCGGTAACGATATTGCCGCCCAGCGAGGCGTTGGACGAGGGCGCGACGATCCCCCGCTCCGCCTCGGTCAGGCGCGAGGTTTCGGAATAGTCGGTGTGGATGCTCAGCCGCGTGTCGCGCCGAATCTGCAACTGGTCGAGCCGAAGCTGACCCATCGCCGAGCCCCCTTGCGTCGGCACCTTGCCGATCGCCTCGACCGCCAGCGAGCGGAAGCGTGGGCGCAGGACGAAATTGACCACCTTCTGATCGGCGCGATAGCCGTATTTCAGCGCGACTTCCTCAGGAAGGATGTCGACACGCAGGATCGCCTCGGTCGGCAGGTCGCGGATTTCCTGAAAGCCCGCGATGCGGCGACCGTTGAGCAGGATCACCGGCGATCCGCCACGCCCGCTGGTCGTCTGCGGCGCGAGTTCGGTCAGCAGGTCCGCGACGCTCGACACGCCATAGCTGCGGATATCGGCGGGGCCGAGTTGCTGGTCGGGCGGGATATCGCCGGGCACCTTGCCGGGTTCGCGGCGGGCGGTGACGACGACATCGCCTTCCTCCGCGCCCTCATCCTCCGCGTCCGGGTCGGAATGGGTGGGAGCGGCAGTGGAGGGAGCGGCGGGCGTCTGCTGCGGCGGGGCGGCGGCGGTCGCCGGAGCCGCAGCCGCGCCATCGGTGCCGGCGGGCGTTTGCGGCGCGGCCGGGGACGTGGTCGTCACCTGCGCCTGCGCGATCGCCGGCATCGCACTCGCCAGCATCAAACCCGCCCATAGCCGCATCGATCGTCCCTCTTCCCACTCTTCGGGTTTCGGGCGTTAGGACGCAAATGTCGCACAAATGTGCCGCGCGGGACGACATTTGTCGCGGGAATGCGGGATGACGGTCATTCCTCCCCTGTCAGGGGAGGAAAAGCTCAGCCCGCGAACGCCTTTTCGATCACATAGGCGCCCGGCTGCGCGTTCGAGCCTTCGGGGAAGCCCATTTCCTCGAACTTGGCGCCCAGCGACTTGATCATCTCCATGCTGCCGCACATCATGATCCGGTCGGTTTCCGGGTTGAAGCCATGCGCGCTGGGGAGCCCGGCGAACAAGCGGCCATCGTCGATCAGCGCGTCGATCCGGCCCGAGGTGTGGAAGGGCTCGCGCGTGACGGTCGGGACATAGTGGAACTTCTCCGCCGCGACATCGCCGACCAGGGGATCGTCGGCCAGCTTGCCCGCCAGCTCGTCATGGAAGGCCAGGTCGCTGACCCGGCGGACCGAGTGGACGATGATCACCTCGTCGAACATGTCGTAGATATCAGGATCGCGCGCGACCGACAGGAAGGGCGCCAGGCCCGTGCCCGTCGACAGCATGAATAGCCGCTTGCCGGGCAGCAGCGCGTCGGCGACCAGCGTACCGGTGGGCTTGCGGCCGAGATAGATCTGGTCGCCCGGCTGCACCTTTTGCAGCTTGCTGGTCAGCGGGCCGTCCTGGACCTTGATCGACAGAAAATCGAGCTTCTCGTCATAGGCCGGGCTCGCCACCGAATAGGCGCGGAGCAGCGGCTTGCCGTTGTCGCCCTGGAGGCCGATCATCACGAACTCGCCCGAACGAAAGCGGAAGCTGTCGGGGCGCGAGACCGAGAAGGAGAAGAGATGCTCGTTCCAGTGATGGACGCTCTGAACCGTCTCGACGCTCAGCGCGGTGGTCGGGGTCAGTTCGGGCAGGGCAGTATCGGTCGACAAACCTCAAAACTCCTTTGCGCCCCATGCCCGTCGATCGTTCGACGGGGCGGGCGGATACGTCATGTGCGAATGAATCGGGTGGCCCTTACCAAGAATAGCGCAGGCTGCCTACAAAGGTCCGCCATGCCCCATAATAGCAGCCGTTGTTGAAGAAGGGGCCGGTGACGGGCCGCGTAGCGAACCCGTCGGACCGGAAGGCCGCCCTCCGGCGGGGCGGTCCGGCCATGGGCGCCGTGCGAAGGCGATGCATAAATTTTCCCTCTGCTATTGATAGTGACTCTCAAATACTGCTAAGGGCCTGCCCGTGAATTGACAAGGGGTAAGCGCGGGTGGCGTCACGCCAAGCCATTGACGAACGGGCCGGACAGGCTTCGCGGCGCACCCGCACCCGGTGGCTTGCCGGGGCGGCGATGGCGTGGCGCTGGTTCACCGCGATCGTCGGCGGTTATGGATTCGCGGTGGCCGCCGCGATGCTGACCGCGCGGATACTCCCCGCCCCCGACACGATGGCGCGAATCGAGGTGACGGGCTGGCCGATGCTCTTGTCCTTCCTGGTCTATGCCGGGATCGGATTATGGGCCCTGCACGAGATTCGCCTGAGGCGGGTCGGCGCGGTGGTCTGGGGCGGCGGGATCGTCATGGCGGGCCTGATCTGGTGGCTGGGCACGCGGGCATGAGCGAGGCGACGATGTCCGGCCAGCGCGGCTGGCGACAGACGATGGCCTGGGCGCATGGCTGGCTGGGCCTGATCGCCGGGTGGATCCTGTTCACCATGTTCCTGACCGGCACTTCGGCCTATTTCCGGCCCGAGATCACCCAATGGATGCAGCCGGAGATCCGCCCCGCCACGGCCTCGACCGGACAGGCGGCGCAGTCGGCGGTGCGCCATCTGTCGCGGATCGGCCCGGACGACCTGCAATGGTATATCTATCTGCCCGATGGCCGGACGACCGCGACCCGCGCCTTCCGCATCCCGGCCAAGCCCGATCGCACACGGCGCGGTGGCGAGTTGGACCTCGATCCGGTCAGCGGTGCCCCCCTGACCGCACGCGAGACGCGCGGGGGCGAGCATTTCTATCGCTTCCATTTCCAGCTTCAACTGCCCTACCCCTGGGGCCGCTGGCTCGCCGGGCTGTGCGCGATGGCGATGCTGGGCGCGATCGTCTCGGGCGTGATCACCCATAAGCGTATCTTTGCCGACTTCTTCACGCTGCGCTGGAACAAGGGGCAGCGGAGCTGGCTGGACGCGCACAATGTCACCGCCGTGCTCGGCCTGCCCTATCACGCGATGATCACCTATACCGGGCTCATCACGCTGGTCACCATGTACATGCCGTGGCCGGTCCTGATGAACTATGCCAAGCCCGCCCAGTTTCTGGAGGTCGCATACGGCACGCCGGCGGAGGTCGCCGCCAGCGGCGTGCGCCGTCCGCTGGTCGCGATCGCGCCGCTGGTCCGCGATGCCGAGCGGCGGATGGGCGGACAGGCGACGCGGATCATCGTGCAGAATCCGGGCGATAGCGCGGCGCGCGTGACTGTCGCGCAGGGATCGCGCGGCGCGATCAGCGCGCGGACGCCCACCGTCACCTATGACGGCGCGACCGGTCGTTTCGTCGCCCAGACCGGCAAGGTCGCCTCGGCGATCGGGACGGCGGGCGTGCTGCTCGGCCTGCATCTGGCGAGCTTTGCCGGACCCGCGCTGCGCTGGGCCTATTTCGTCATGGGGCTGACCGGCACGGCGATGGTGGGCACCGGCCTGCTGCTCTGGACCGCCAAGCGGCGCAAGCCCGGCGCGGCCCCCTTTTTCGGGCTCAAGCTGGCCGAGCGGCTCAACATCGCGGTCATCGCGGCCTTCCCCAGCGGCATGGCGGCCTATCTGCTCGCCAACCGGCTGATCCCCGCCGGGATGGAGGGGCGCGCCGAGATGGAAGTGTCCGCGATGTTCTGGACCTGGGGCCTGCTCGCGCTCGCCCAGCTCGGCCTGCCCGCGCGCCGTGCCTGGACGGCCCTGTTCGTCGTCGCCGCCGCCCTGTGGAGCGCGATTCCGATCGTCAACGCGCTGACCACGTCGCGCTGGCTGGTCCCCGCGCTTCTCGATGGCGATCATCTGTTCGTCGCCTTCGACCTCGCCTGCCTCGCCATCGGGATCGGCTTCGCCGTCGCCGCGCGGGTCAGTGCGCGTCCCGCCGCCCGTACGCCCACCCGGACCCGCCGTACCCTGGAGCCCGCCCATGCTTGATACGATCGCGCTTTGCTTTGTCGGTTTCTGGCTGCTCGCCGCTGGCTCTTATCGCCATGCCAAGGATGCGGGCACGCTGCACGATGCCCGGTTGCGGGGTGGATTGAAGCTGTTGGGCACGGCGGTGCTGCTGCTGGCGTTGTCGGGTTGCGGGACGCAGATCACCGGCGAGCGGATCGTGCGACTGCTGGGCGCGGCGTCGATCGCCGGGATCGCGCTCAACCTGATCCTGTCGGTGCGCGCGGGCGCGGCCTTCGCCCCCTTGCGCGCGGTCAATCGGCTTGCGGGTCGAACACGGACCAGCCGGTCCGCTGCACCAGCCGTTCGAGCGCCAGCGTACCAAGCTGCGAATTCCCGCGCGCGTTGAGGCCGGGCGACCAGACGGCGATCGAGGCGCGGCCGGGCACGATCGCCAATATGCCGCCGCCCACCCCCGACTTGCCCGGCAGGCCGACGCGGAAGGCGAACTCCCCCGACCCGTCATAATGGCCGCAGCTCATCATCAGCGCATTGATCCGCCGCGCCCGCTGCGGTGACACGACCGAGCGCCCCGTCCCCGGATGGAGGCCCCGCGCCATCAGGTACCGCCCCGCCAGCGCCAATTGCCGACAGTTCATGGCCAGCGCGCAAAAGTGGAAATAGACGCCCAGCACCCGCTCGACCGGATGGTGGAGATTGCCGAAGGCGCGCATATAATGCGCCAGCGCGTGGTTGCGGTGCCCCGTCTCCATCTCGGCCTGCGCGACGGCGGCGTCGATGACGATGTCCTCCTCCCCCGCCAGCGCCCGGACGAAGCGCAGCATCTCCCCGATCGCCTCGCGCGGTTCGTATCCGCCGAGCAGCATGTCCGCGACCACGATCGCGCCCGCATTGATGAAGGGATTGCGCGGGATGCCGCTTTCGGTTTCCAGTTGGACGATCGAGTTGAACGCGGTCCCCGACGGCTCGCGCCCCACGCGTCGCCATAGCTGGTCGCCGACCGCGCCCAGCGCCAGGGTGAGGGCGAAGACCTTGGAAATGCTCTGGATCGAGAAGCTCTCCTCCGCATCGCCCGCCAGATGGCATTGCCCGTCCGCCTCGACGATGGCGATGCCGAAGCGGCGCGGGTCGATGCCCGCCAGCGCCGGAATATAGTCCGCCGGTTTGCCCCGGTCGGGCGCGTCCGCCATTTCGGCGGCGATATCGGCGACGATCGCGGACAGGTCCATGGTCCCGTCGTGCCGTGGGACGTTCCCTTTGTCGAGCGCCGCGAACCCGTCACAAACCGGAGCTAGGGAGCCGTCGCTTCCTCCCAAAGCACCGGAACGGACCGAAATCAGCATCATGCGCGATAGGGACACCAGCCCGCCCGCCCCCGGTTTCTGGACGCTCGCCAGCGTCGAGGGATGGGAACGTTGTGCGATCCAGGGCGCGAAGTCGCTGCTGACCCTGTTCCTGGTGACCGATCTGCTGGTCCGTCCGGGCGGCGCGGTGCTGGGGCTGCCGACATTGCGCGGCTGGATCGAGGGGGTGACCGGCGCGCATGGCGACATCGCCTTCGCCTCGCAACTTTACGGGCTTTACGGCGCACTGACCTATCTGGTCCTGCCATTGGGCGGCTGGATCGCCGATCGCAGCGGGCGGCGGCGGCCCGCCATGTATGCGGGGGCGGTGCTGATGGCGCTGGGGCTGCTCGCACTGGCCAGCCGGTCCTGGGCGCTGCCCGGCCTGGCGCTGATGATCGGCGGCATCGGCCTGCTCAAGGGCAATCTGGCCGCCGAGGTGGGGACGTTGCGGGGAGCATCGGGCGGGGATCGGCTGTTCGCCGCCTATCTGGCGTTTCTCAACGGCGGCACGATGCTTGGGCCGCTGATCGGCGGCTGGCTGGCGCTGAGATACGGGTTCGCCGCCGCCTTCGTCGCGATGGCGGGAACCATGGCCGCCGCGATCCTGACCCTGCGCACCGTGCCGCCGGTCCGGCGCGAATCGGTGGCCATCGCCGAAGCCGGTGCCACCGACTGGCGGCGCGTGATCCCCGCCATCGTCGCGGTGACCTTATGCTTCTGCGCCTATGAGCAGTTGACCAACATGGTGCTGGTCTGGGCGGAGCAGCGGGTCGCGCTGTCGGTCGCGGGGATGACGATACCGCCCAGTTGGCTGGCGGCGCTGGACGGGCTGTTCACCATCGCGCTGGCGCTGGGCGCCTATCGGCTCTGGCCGCATCTGGCGCGAAGGGACCGCGAACCGCGCGCCGCGCTCAAGCTCGCCATGGGGGGCGTGGCGACGGCGCTCGCCTATGCGCTGCTCGCCGGGTTGTCGGGCGGCGGGGACAGGATCGGCCTGGGCGGCCCCCTGGTCGCGGTGCTGCTGCTCGATATCGGCGTGGTGCTGGCCTGGCCCTCGGCGCTGGCGATCGTGACCGCCGGGGCCCCCGCGTCCCGGCGGGGCATGATGACCGGGCTCTTCTATCTCCACGGTTTCGTCGCGCATCTGGTGGTCGGCCAGTTGGGCACGCTCTATGCCCGCATGGCGCAACCGCATTTCTGGGCGATCCATCTCGGCCTCGCGCTCGCGGGGGCGGGCGTCGCGCTGCTGATCCCCCGCGCTCAGGCGACCACCACCTCCACCCCCGCCAGCGCGGCGGCATAGGCGGGCGACAGTTCCGCGTCGGTCACCAGCATCGCCACCGCATCGAGCGCCGCGACCTGGATCGTGCCGGGCCGGTCGAATTTGCTCCGGTCCGCCGCGATCAGGGTGCGGCGCGAGCGGGCGATCATCATCCGGCACACCGCCGCCTCTCCGCTGTGATAATCGGCAAAGCCATGGTCGAGATTGACCGACTCCACCGACAATATCGCCAGCGCGGGCGTGAACATCGCCAGATAGTCGCGCGCGGTGGCATCGAAACAGGCGCGATACTCATAATCCATCTCGCCACCCGCCAGCATGACGCGATTGTCGTTGCGCCCGCCCAGTTCGGCGGCGACCCCCACCGCGTTGGTGACGACGGTCAGCCCCTGATGATCGCGGAGCGCGCGGGCGACATAATGGCCGGTGGTGCTGGCATCGAGATAGATGGTCTGCCCGTCCGCCACCACCTGCGCGACGGCGGCGGCGATCCGCTGCTTGGCCTCGGCATGGCGTTGCAGCCGGGTGGCGAAGGAGCCCTCGGTCTCCACCTTGGCAATGCGCACCGCGCCATGCGCGCGGACGACCGCGCCGGAGGCTTCCAGCACGCGCAACTCGCGCCGCACCGTCTCCTCGGACACCGACAGCGCCTGGGCCAGTTCGCCGATGCCGTGGAACCCGCCCTCCCCCAATAGCGCCACGATCTCGTGCTGGCGGCGCTGTCGTTTCATCATCGCTTTTCGGGCTCCTGTTATCGGCGCGATGCTAGTCGCCACCGCGTGTCGGTCAATCGCTCGTGGCATTCGGACAGAATAGCCACAGGCCGCACACAAAGACGCCGATGGCGCAAAGGCCATCGGCGCGAAGGGGCGATCCGGTGCCGGCCTGGGGCAGGCCCCGGATCGGGGGAGGGGTAAGGGGTCAGAAGGCGTAGGTCAGGTTGAGCATGTAGATGCGCCCCGTCTCGACATAGCCGCCCTTGCGGTCGTTCGAGAGATAGGCCTTGCGCTCGCTGGTCGTCGCCCAATAGCTGTGCTCGTTGAACAGGTTCTGCACCGAGGCACCGACGGTCAGGCCCGAGGGCAGCGTATAGTTGACGATCAGGTTCGAGATGGTCGTCGGCTGGATATAGGTGTCCGGGCGGCTGGAACGCAGGTCGTACAGCCGGTCGCCGGTATAGTTATAGTTCCACTCCGCCGCGAACCCGCCATGGCTGTAGAACAGCGCGGCATTGTACATGACCTCAGGCGCCTGGGTCATGCGCTGCTGACGGTTCTGGCCGTTGACGAAGACGTTCGCCTGCGCCTTTTGCAGCGTGACGTTCGCCTGAAGCCCCAGCCCGTCGAGCAAACCCGGCAGACCTTTCAGCGAATAGCGGCCGAAGAATTCGACGCCATAGATCTTGCCGGTGGCGTTGGTGGTCAGGCTCGACACCTCGACCCCGCCCTGCTGTTCCGACTGGGGATTGCCCCAGATATTATAGTCGCCGCCCGCATTGGTGGTGCCGGTCGCGAACAGGACGTGGTTCAGATCCTTGTAGAAGGGGCTGACCGAGAAGAAGTCGGTGCCCTGCCCCTTATATTCGACCGAGGCGTCGTAATTCCACGAGGTCTGGGCATCGAGGTTCGGGTTGGGGATGAACACCCCGGTCAGTTCGTTCAGATCGTTGCGCGTCACCCGCGTCGGCCCGAGCAGCAGGTCGAAGGCGGGGCGCGAATAGCTCTTCCGGATCGAGGCGCGGACGACCACCGCGTCATTGGGCCGGTAATTGGCGATCACGCTCGGCAGCCACTGGTCGTAACTCCGCGACGAGGTCGCGAAACCGGCCGTGTTGCCCTGATCCTGCCAATAGGTGCCCTTGAACCGGTTATATTCGTAGCGGACGCCCGGCACGACCTGAAGGTCGCCGAATTGCAGCGTCGCCATGACATAGCCCGCCAGCCGGTTCTCGCGCCCGTCGAGGCGGTTCTCCTTCAGCTTGACCGAGTCCAGCCCGGCAAGCTTGGGGGTGGAAAGCTGCGCCACCTGGTTCTCGATATAGTCGGTGTCGATCAGGAAGATCGGCACCTGCGCCGCACCGTTCATGAACCCGCCGAGCAACCGCCCGGGCAGCGAGGTCAGCGCCGGGCCGGTCGCGGCATAGCGCGGCGAGTTGCTGCCATCCGCATTGGGGAAGGTATATTGCAGCGCGCCGTCGTCACCCAGCGCATTGGCGTGGCGCTTGGCATCCTCGACCTTGGCGCCCGCCGCGATCGACACCAGCCCCTGGTCGGCATGGTGCCAGACCGTGTCGAACTGCCCCTCCAGGCGGCGTTCCCAGGTATTCTCGAACTGCTGGGTGACGTACCACTGCTTCAGCTTCGACAGGTCGGTCAGATAGGCGCGCGCCGCGTCGGTCAGCACCACCTGGGGCGCGGTGCGGTCGCCGATCGAGGTGACCATGCGGTACGCCGCCGTACCGCTGTTGGTCGCGGTGCCGATATAGGGGCGGCCCGCGAAACCCGACTGGATGCGCAACGGATAATCCTGCGACCCGCGCGAATAGGCGCCGTGATAGTCGAAGGTGAAATCGCCCGAGCGCGTCTGGCCGCCGACCTTGGTGGTCACCAGTTCCTGCTTGCTGTGCTCGGTGCGGAAATAATGCGTCGCGGTCAGGCCGTAATCGGCGCGGAAGCCCGCCGCGTCATAGGAGCCGTTACCGGGGTTCGGATTGATCTGATCGGGCGCCAGGCTGGTCTGGCGCAGCGCGGTCTGGTCCATCCAGCTTTTGAGATTGTACCGGCCATAGGTGGAGTGCCAGTAAAGGTCGGTCCCCTCACCCTTCCAGTCGAAATTCAGCGTGCCGCCCATCCGCTCGATCCGGTTGCGGAAGGACTGCCACTGCACGCCGCGCGGGAAGAGATTGTCCAGATTGTCGCGGATCATGCCGGGGATGTTGGTGTTATACTTCTCCCAGTCGTGCTGCATCGCGGTCGACTCGCCCAGCACATGCTTCAGCCCGTAATAGGCCGAGGCATAGACGCCGAGATCGCCCAGACGCTGCGCCGTCTCCACCTGCACGGTTCCACCCCAGGGGTCCTGGCGACGCGCATCGGCGCGACCGGCGAGCTGGCCCTGAAGGCGGATCTGGGTGCGGTGGTTGGGCAGGTCGAACGCGGTGATCGGCACCATGTCGATGATGCCCGCAATCGCGTCGCCATCGAAGCGCGCGGTCGGCGCCTTGTCGACCCGCACCGTCTGGAGCGAGAAGGGCGAGAGCAGGTTCATCGAGATGGCGCGGGTGCGTGCATCGGTCTGCGCCAGCCGCACACCGTCGAGCGAATAGGCATTGTACGAGGTGTCGAGACCGCGGATCGAGACATATTGCGCCTCGCCCGTCGCCGCCGCGTTGCGCGACTGGTCGACCGAGGAGCTGATGCCCGGCAGGCGGGTCAGCAGGTCGGCCAGATTCTGCTGCGGCTGAAGGCGCAGTTCCTCGCCCGACACGACGGTCGCCAGCGACTGGCTGCGAAGCTGTTCGTCCTGCGCATCGACGATCGCCTGGCGATGGCCCTTGACGACCACTTCCTCGCCGACCTGCGGGTCGGGTTCGGCCGTGGCAGGCTCGGCAACGATCGGCGCGACCGGATCGGCGGCCAGCGCCGGTCCGGCGATCAGAAAGGTGGCGGCGGTGCCGCACAACAGGCGCACGACATGCGCCCGCTTGAACGAAGCGGTCATGGAAATTCCCCCTGGAACAATCGTGATGGCGACGCCCCCCGGGCGCCTTCGATGGCTCCGCTAGGGACGGGCTGTTACAATGCGATGACTTATTGACCGTTTTTTGATGACATTCCGAAATTCGGTCGTTCTTCGTGATGGCAGGCGGGAATGATCGAACCAATGTCACAGTTCTGACCCCGAAATTCGGCAGAGACGCCCAATGTCTGTCATGCCCGCCACCGCCCGCCGCCTCGCCCTGATGCTGGCGCCGTTCCTCTGTTCCGCCATCGCCATGCCCGCCGCCGCGCGATCGGAGGATGTGCCCAGGGGCATGACCCTGGACCGGGTGGTGATGCTGATGCGTCACGGCGTCCGCGCGCCACTGGACGGCGAAGTGCCGCACGGCACCCGCACCGCCCGGCCCTGGCCCCTATGGTCCACCCCGGAAAGCGAGTTGACGCCGCGTGGAGCGGACGCCCTGGCCATCGAGGCGCGCGCCGACCGGGCGGACTGGATCGCGCAAGGATTGCTCTTAGCGAAAGCCTGCCCCGCGCCCGGCACGGTGCGCATCCGCACCAACAGTTCATCGCGCACCATCGCCAGCGGGGCGGCCTATGCCAAGGGGCTCGCCCCCGGCTGCGCCCTGCCCGTCGAGCACGAGCCGATGGGACAGGTCGACCCGCTGTTCGAGCCGCTGCGCGCCCGCGCCACGCGCTTCGACGCGGCGGCGGCGGTGGCGGATATCGATCGCTTCACCGGCGGCATGGACGCGCTGGTCGCGCGGCACCGCGACGCGCTGCGCCTCCTCGACGCGGTGCTGGGGTGCGGCGATCCGGCGGGCTGCGATCCGGCGGGGGTGGCGCGGCTGACGCCGTCCGCCGATGGTCATGGCATCGACCTGACCGGCCCGATCCGCACCGCATCGGGCACCGCGCAGGTGCTGCTGCTGCAATATGCCGAGGAGCTGTCGCCCTCGGTCGGGGGAGCGCCGGTCGATGGCGCGGTGCTGGCGCGACTGGGCGCGGTCCATGCCGCGCTGTTCGACGTCTATTCGCGCTCGCCCTATATGGCGGCGCACCAGTCGGCGGCGTTCGGGCGCCACATGATCGCCGCGCTGACCGAGGCGAAGGGGCCGAAGCTGGACATACTGATTGGGCACGACACCAACGTCACCGCGCTGGCGGCGCTGCTGGGTTTCGATCTGGTCGCGCCGGGCTATGCGGTCAACGACGCGGCACCGGGCGGCGCGATCCTGATCCGGCGCTGGCATGACCGGGCGGGCAAGCCCTTCGTCACCCTCGCCTATCGCACCCAGTCGCCCGAACAGATCCGCGCCCGGTCGAACGCCGTGACGGTGACGCCGGTGCGGGTGCCGGGGTGCCCGACGGACGCGCCCTGCCCGCTCGACCGGTTCGTCGCGCTGTTCGGGGAAAAACTGGCGCCGCTTGCGGAATGATCGTCGCGCCGGTTCTCGTTACCGGGTGAAATTGCCGTCATCCGCCCACATGGACATGGACGTCGCGTGCCGATTGATCCAACGCGTTCCGACCGGGACGACCCTGTCGACATGATCCAGATCGACAGGGCGACCGGAACGACGATTTGGAAGCTGTTGATGAGTCTGCACCTGATTCTCGTCGAGGACGACGAAGACTATGCGCAGGGGCTGGCCGCCGACCTGAAGGCGATGGGCCACCGGGTCGAACGTGCCGGTGACGGGCGACAGGCGCTCGCCGCGCTCGACCGCGAACAATATGATGCGGTGATCCTCGACCGGATGATGCCGCGCCTCGACGGGCTGTCGGTGGTCGAGACCTTGCGCGCGCGCGGGATCACCGTGCCGGTCATCATGCTGACCGCGCTGTCCATGGCATCGGACAAGGTCGACGGGCTGGAGGCGGGGGCCGATGACTATGTCGTCAAGCCGGTCGCCGCCGAGGAACTGGTCGCGCGCATCCATGCGGTGATGCGCGGTCGCCGCTGGATGGTCAGCGAAACCGACACGATCCGCGCGGGCGATATCGTGGTCAGCCCGACCAGCTTTCGCGCATGGCGCGGCGGCCAGCCGATCACGCTGGCCAATCTGGAACTCAAGCTGCTGGCCGAACTGGCGCGCCATGCCGGTGAGGTGCTGACCCGCGCCATGCTGATCGAGCGTGTCTGGGGCTATGATTTCGAGCCGGAGACCAACATCGTCGATGTCTATATCCGGCGGCTGCGCATGAAGCTGACCGAACAGGGCGGCGCGGACCCGATCGAAACGGTGCGCGGGATCGGCTATTCGTTGAAACCATGATCGAACGCGCGATCCGGCGGATGAGCTTGCGCAGGTTGACCGCCTGCGTCCTGATCCTGTTCCTGATCGCGACGGTGGCGACCGGCATATCGATCCTGGCCGCCAACCGCGTCACCGTCGCGCGGCTGGTCGATCAGCGGATCGAGGCGATCGCCGAACTGGTGCTGGAACGCGATGCCGGGCAGGCCATGGTGCCGACGTCCGAAATACGGGCCCGCATCGCCACCTTGTCGGGCGCGCGCGATACCGGCGATGTCGGCCTGTTGCTGCTCGATCCGGCGGGGCGGGCGTTGGGCGGCAACATCGCGCTCCGCCGCCCCCTGCCGCTGGGTCGATCCGACCTGCGCGAGCGGGACGGGATCATCGGCCTGTCGCATGGCCGCGCGCTGGTTCGCGAGGCGGGCGCGGGGCGGCGGCTGGTTGTGGTGGCGGAAACCGAGCCCTTCGACAGCTACCGTGCGACGCGCACCCGCATCTATCTGATCGGCTTCGGGTCGATCATCCTGATCGTGTTCGGCGGGGTGATCGCCTTTTCCCTGCTGGTCAGTCGCCGGATCGGCGACCAGCGGCGCACGGTCGAGGCGATCATCGCAGGCAACATCCGCCACCGCGTGCCCGTCACCGGATCGGACGACGAGTTCGACCGCCAGGCCGCCGCGTTCAACCGGATGCTCGACCGGATCGGCGAGTTGATGGAGGGATTGCGCGGCGTCTCCAACGACATCGCGCATGATCTGCGCACCCCCCTCGCCCGGCTTCGCGGACAGGTGGCGCGGATCGCCCAGGAGGCGCAGGACCCGGTCCAGGCCGAGCGCGCCTCCGCCGCGCTGGCGCAGTGCGACACGCTGCTCGCCATGTTCGCCGCTTTGCTGCGTATCGCCGAGATCGAGGCGGGGCACCGGCAGGCGGGCTTCGCGCCCGTCGATCTGGCGGCGCTGGTCGAGGAAACCGCGACCATGATGATCCCCGTCGCCGAGGAGGCGGGACAGCGGCTGGGCGTCACCGCGACCGTGCGCCCGACCACGTTCGTCGGCGACCGGCAGTTGCTGATCCAGGCGCTGGTCAACCTGATCGGCAATGCGATCAAATATGGTGCGCCGGGCGGCGCGATCCGCGTCGCGCTGGACGGAGCGGCAGACGGCGACGTGACGTTGAGCGTCGCCGATGACGGCCCCGGCATCCCGCCCGAGCAGCGCGCCCGGGCGCTGCGCCGTTTCGGACGGCTCGATTCGTCGCGCGGACAGGCGGGGCACGGCCTGGGCCTGCCGCTGGTCGCCGCGATCGCGCGGCTGCATCGCGGGCGGCTGGTGCTGGGCGATGCGGAACCGGGACTCCGGGTGTCCCTGATCCTGCCCGGACGCTAGGGCCGATCGACATTCATTCCTCCCCTGCAAGGGGAGGAATAAGCTTGGTGCGGCCTGAATGTCGATTGGTCTTAAAACGGACCGAAGGGGAGGAATGACTCCACGCGACAGGCCCCACAAAAAAGGCCGCCCCGAAGGGCGGCCCGTCAGTCGGGGTATCGATCGGGATCAGAAGCGGACCGTCCCCTCCAGACCGATGGTGCGGGGCGGGTTGAAGTTGCCGTAATCGCCCAGCGTCGTCGCGTTCGCCGCCGAGCGACGATAGATGAACGTGTTGTCGAGCAGGTTGCGGCTCCACAGCGAGATGGTCATCTTCGTGCCGTTCTCGGTCAGCGGCAGGTCGGCCAGCGCGATACGACCGTTCATCACGAAGGTCTTGTCGGTGCGGGTCGTCTCGTTCTGGAAGCTATAGGCCGGGTCGGCATAGTTGCCGTCCAGGTGGAAGCGCACCTTGGCGTCCGAACCGGGCAGCGGCACTTCGTAATCGACATAGGCCGAGGCGGCGTTGCGCGGCGTGTAGACGACGAACACCTGGGTCAGCGCGTTGCCCAGGAACGGGTTCGGCGTGGCGGGCACGTTGGTATAGGTATAGGCATAGGACGCGCCCACCGTCATGCCCTCGACCGGATTGGTCGTGATATCGGCCTCGATCCCGCGAATCTTGGACGTGCCCGGCGCGTTGCGGGTTTCCTCGGTATGCAGGTTGTAGGTCGGGCTCGACGGGTTGGTGTCGACATTGTCGAAATCGATCTGCGTGCCCGTGCGGTCCATGATGTACCCGGCCAGGTTCAGGCGGACGCGGCGGTCGAACAGGTCCATCTTCGACCCGATCTCATAGGCCTTGACCGCTTCGGGACCGAAGGCGGCGAAGGTCTGCGAACGGTCGTTGGCCCCGCCCGCGCGGTAGCCGGTCGAGTATTTGGCATAGAGATGGACGGTGTCGGTCGCGTCGAACGCCGCCGTCACCATCGGATCGAACCGGTTGTTATTGAAGGTGAAGGGGAAGTTGGTCGACTTGCCCTGCACCAGATACAGCGTGCCGTTGCGCTTGTCGCGGGTGTAGCGACCGCCCAGCGTCAGGTGAAAGGCGTCGAAGCCTGCGGGCGTATAGGTTCCCTGCGCGAACGCCGCATAGCTATAGGCGCGCGCGAAGCTGCCCCGCTGGAGGAAGAACGACCCCGGTGCCCAGCCCTGGTTGCCCGAGCCGATGGTGCCCAGCGCGGTCTGCGACAGGATGGTGTAGCCGGTGCCGTCGGCATTCCACTGGTTGGTCGACGGGGTCGCGGCCTCTTCGCGGGCGTTCTCGGTGAAGTAATAGAGACCGGCCACGTAATCGAACTGTGGCACGCTGCCCACCGCCTGGAATTCCTGGCTGAACTGGTGCTGCTGCATGAAGGACAGGCTGTAGCGGCTGAACTTGCCGTTCGGCAGGAAGACGGTGCGGTGCGCGCCGCCCGAATTGTCCCACTGATCGGTGGTGACACCGCGCCATGCGGTGATCGAGCGCAGCTCCAGCCCCGGCGCGACGTCATAATTCAGCTTGGCCGAGAAGCCGTGCGTCTTGTCGACGCTATATTGCTGGGGCACGCCGATATCGGCGGTCTTCATGCGGTTGTCGCCCGACACGACGACCAGCGGCGACAAGGGCGCGATGGTGCCCGCGGGCAGCTTGCCGCCATTGGCGTTGATCTGCGCGATCGTCGCGACGGGCAGGCCGCGCGGATTGTAGTTGATGAGCTGGCTGTAGAAGGGCGTGTTCTCGTCCTTCGCCTGGTCATAGGACAGCTCGGCCGAGAAACCGTCGACCGGCTTCCATACGGCGGCGACATGGCCGCCGACGCGGTTGAACGCGCCCCAGCCCACGCTGCCGGGCAGCGGGTTCTTCACGAACGGGTTCTGGTGCTGGATCACGCCGTCCAGCTTGATCGCGATATTGTTGAATTCGGGCAGGTTGACGTGCGCGGCGGTGTTGTACGCGCCGTAATTGCCGAACCCGGCGGTCAGCGAGCCGCCGAACTTGCCGGTCGGCTTGGCGGTGACGATCGACAGCGCGCCGCCCTCGGTGTTGCGGCCGAACAGCGTGCCCTGGGGCCCGCGCAGCACTTCGACGCGCTCGATGTCGAACAGCGCGGCGTTCAGGCCCTGCGAGCGACCGATATAGACGCCGTCGAAATAGACGCCGACGCCGGTGTCACGCGCGGTCTGGTTCTGGTCGAAGGGGACGATGCCACGGATGCCGACGGTCAGCGCCGACTGGCGCGCCTCGAAGGTGGCGACGCGCAAGCTCGGCACGCTGCCGTCCGCCAGGTCGAGCAGGCTCTGGACGTGGCGGTCCTTGATCATCGCGGGGTCGATGACCGAGATCGCGATCGGCGTCTTCTGAAGGCTGGTCTCGCGCTTGGTCGCGGTGACCACGATTTCCTTCAGCTCGCCCGTATCGGCGGTCGGTTCCGCCGCAGCGGCCGCAGGGGCCGGATCGGCCGGCTTGGTGTCGGCGGCGAAAGCGGGAGCGCCCGCCAGCGCCAGAAGCGCGGTCCCGCCCAGCAGCGTCGCGCGAATGAAATTGGTCGTCATGATCGTAATTATCCCTATCCCCCGATCGACCTGTCAGGTCGTCGCTGGCCGCGCGGATAGGGGCGCTGAAAGAAGCTGGTGTTACCTTTCCATGACCTGCCGAGACTTGTTCATTTCATCTTGGTTTCATCTTGGGCGGCTGTACTTGGCGCGGGCGCACCGTAAGTCCCGCTTTGGCGCACCAATTCCATCTTTTGCGGCACGGTACCGATCTCGATTCCTTTCTCCCTCAGCGTCGACAGGAGCGCGAACAACACGGCGCTGCGCGTGCCATAGGCGGCGCGCGGGCTGTCGACATGGGCGAAGCAGTTGAAATGGATGCGACCGTCGATGATCGAGTCGATAAAGGCCTTGGGTGCCGGGTCGTCCAGCACCGCCGACTCCGCCGCGAAGGAATTCAGCACCGCCTTGCGCACCACCTCCGCATCTTCCTCGATCGGCACGGAAAACTGGATCTGAACCCGTCCCAGCGGCCCGGACAGCGTCTTGTTGAGCACCGACTTGGTGATCAGCTCGGAGTTGGGGACGATCAGCGTCGAATGGTCGGCCAGCTCGATCTCGGTCGAGCGCACGCTGATCCGCTTGACGTCGCCCTCGTCGGCACCGACCCGGATCAGGTCGCCGATCTTGATCGGCCGCTCGGCCAGCAAGATCAGGCCGGAGACGAAATTCTGGGTGATCGCCTGAAGGCCGAAACCGATGCCGACCGAGAGGGCGGATAGCAGCAGCGCGATCCGCTCCACCCCGATGCCCAGCGATGCGAGCGCCCAGATGACCGCGAGCGCGATGCCGATATAGCGCGCGACCAGGCTGATCGAATTGCGCCCCGACCCGTCTAGGTCGGTCGCGGGCAGGTAACGCTGCTCCAGCCAGCGCATGAAGATGCGCACCAGCCCCAGCCCGACGAACAGCACGACCAGCCCCTGCAGGATCGCACCGGGCGATATCCAGACATTGCCGACCTTGATCCCGTCGGCGACCGTGGCGAGCTGGTCGAAGATCGCCCCGGGATCGCCGCTCGCCCCGAAGGGCCGCAACAGCATCCCCAGCGCCAGCAGGACGAGCGCCAGCCGCACCACGCCCGACAGGATCAGCCCGAACTGGTCGACCATGCTGCCGCGAATGCCCAGCGCACGGGTCACGGTGATGCCGACCCTGCTGTCCCGCACGAAGACGGTGGTGGCGATATCGTCCGCCGCGACCAGCATCAGATACAGCGCCGAGCCGAGCAGCACGGTCCAGCCGATCATCAGCGCGACGAACCAGCTGAACCAGATATAGCCGATGACCAGCGCCAGCCCGGCCACTCCCACCGCGATCCAGGCGAGCAGGGTCGCGACGCTCAGCCCCGCGCTGACGCCCGCATGGGTCGCATCCTCGCTCGTGGCGCGGCGGGCGCGCAACTGGCCCAGCACGACCAGCGTCGCGACGATCAGCAACAGATGGAGCAGGGCCTCGGTCGCCTGGGTGGCGACCACCGCGCTGCGGCTGCTGCCGATCGCGCCCTCGAACGACCCGATCATCGCGGTCGCGAAGGTCAGCAGCGTCAGCACCCAGGACAGCGGGCGTAGGCGGTTGGCCGTTTCGTCGTCGATCGGGGCGATCCGCCAGCTCGGCTGGCTCCGCATCAGGACCGCGCCGGTCACCGCCGCCGTGAACCCCGCCACGCCCGAGGCGAAGACGAAACCGTCGAGAAAACTCGTCCAGCGCTGCGGCAACAATCCCGACCAGCGCAGCCCCTGGACGAAGATGAAGGCCGCCGCCAGCGGGCACAGCGTGCCCACCGCCACCCGCCAGAACGTGTTGGCGGAGCGCCGCACCCGGCTGGGCGGCGCCTCCGCGATCAGACGGCGCTGCGCCAGTCGATGCGCGCCCAGCCGGACCGGGCCGAGCAGCATGATCGCCAGCGCGAACCCGAGCAGCGCATGCCACGGCACCCCACCGCGCCAGTGCTGCGCCACCTGTTCGCTGCCCTGTTTCAGGAACAGGCCGACACGGCGAAGGTCGCGCGGCGCCTGTTCCAGCACGATGCTCCAAAAGGCCGGGCTCAGCGGCGACGGCGTCTTGGAAGATAGTTTCTCATTGAACCGCTCGGCCTGGCTGCGGTCGATCTCGTCGATCAACTGTCCCGCCTCCACGCCCGCCAGCCGCCCGCGCTTGATCGCGGCGTCGAGCGTCGAACGCAGCGTCGACAGGCTCTTGCGCTGCGCCTGCAATTCCGGGGCCTCGACCTCGCCCGGCGTGGCGGTGCCGAGACCCGTGATCCGCGCATTGACCAGCGCCAGTTGCTCGGTCAGGTCGGCGACCGCCTGCGTCGTGGCGTCCTGCGCCCCCTGCGCCCGTTCGCGCAGCGCGCGGCGGTCGTCGTCATCGACCTGAGCATCCAGCGCCCGGTCGACCGACCGCACATCCACCTCGGCCTGGGCGATGCGGGTGGTGGCTTCCGCCGCCGGATTGCCCTGCGCCGATACGGGCACCGCCATGGCGGCCAGCGCGATCAGCGCCGTCACGAACGCCGTCACCCATGCGGCGAGCCGGGCCCGAATGGCGGTTCGTGAAGTGGCGGGCGACGACGGAAGATTTCGGGGCATGAAACGGGCCGTAAATTGCTGACTCCCGGCTCATAGCTTCCCGCACCCCGTCCGACGAGGGGGAAGCCGCGTGGACCCACGGCCACGGGCCGCCCGCTCCGATTGTCACCTCGTCCGGTTTCGGGTGTATCGGGGAGCCCGCAAGCACTGGGATCGTTGAAGAGGCTCGGGATTTTTCTGCGCATGACGGATTTGGCATCGATGAACGGGCAATCACCCCCACCAGCGCCGTCCGCTCCGATGCCCCAGGGCCCGGTGCACCGCGATGCGCATGTGCTGGCCGGGATCAACCGCATCCTTCAGGAAGCGCTGCGCGCCTCGACCGAGGAGGAACTGGGTCGACTGTGCCTGGAGGTGGCGGAGGACCTGACCGGAGCGGAATTCAGCTTCTTCGGCGAACGGGGCCCATCGCACGACCGGCTGGACCATATTGCGATCAGCGAGCGCGGCTGGGCCGCCTATGGCGGCGGCGATCCCGATTACAGCGAGCGACGACTTCCCAACGGCATGAAGATCCACGGCATCTTCGGCCAGGTGATTCTTCAGAATCGCAGCCTGATCGTCAACGATCCCGCCAGCCATCCCGACCGGGTGGGCACGCCCGACGGGCATCCGGGGCTGCGCAACTTCCTGGGCGTGCCGCTGCGCCGCGATGGAGAGACCTTCGCGATGTTCGCCCTCGGCAACCACCCGACCGGCTTCACCGAACGCGAACTGGCGATCGCCGAGGAACTGGCCCCCGCCATCGTCCAGGCGCTCCTTCGCAAACGTGCCGAGGTCGCCTCCCGCGCCAGCCAGCGCCGCCTGCTGTCGCTGATCGAAGGAATACCGCAACTGGTGTGGACCGCGACGCGCGACGGCCAATGGACCTGGGCGAGCGCGCAATGGGTGGCGATGACCGGCCTGTCGGTCAAGCAAAGCCTGGGCGACGGCTGGCTGGCCGCCGTTCATCCCGACGACCGGGACGCCGCGCGTCGTTTCTGGGAAAGCGCGAGCGAGAATGGCGATCTGGCGATGGAGGGACGGCTGCGCCACGGCGAAACCGGTCGCTATCGCTGGTTCAAGACGCGCGCGACGCCGGTGCATGACGATCATGGCCGGGTGGTCGAATGGTTCGGCACCTCCACCGACATCGACACCCTGCGCCGCCTGCGCGAACGGCAGGAGACGCTGGTCGCCGAGTTGCAGCACCGGGTGCGCAACATCCTGACCATCGTCCGGTCGATCTTCACCCGCACGGTCGAAAGCGGCGGTCCGATCGACGAGATCGCGGACCATTTCCGCGGGCGGCTCGACTCGCTGGCGCGCACGCAGGTCGTCGCGACCCAGACGCGGTCGGGCAAGATCGACCTGGAAAACCTGATCCGCGACGAGCTGCTGGGCGTCGGTGCGATCGAGGACGAACGGCTGTCGATCGAGGGGCCGGACGTGGCCTTGCCCGCCGATACGGCCGAGTCGATCGGGCTGGCGATCCATGAATTGACCACCAATGCGCTCAAATACGGGGCGCTGCGCCACCCCGCCGGCAGGCTGACCATCGCATGGGGAATCGAACATAAATCAAATAATAAATGTGAACTGATTGTAAAATGGGATGAAACAGGTGTACCAGCGATGCCGGTCCCACCCGTACGCCAGGGATTCGGGACCGAGTTGATCCGTGAGGCTTTGCCCTATGGGCTGGGTGCGCGGACCAGACTGGAATTTCGCGGTGGCGGCGTGCTGTGCGTGGTATCCCTGCCATGGAGCGCGGACGACACCGATCCTGTGAACCGGAGCGCCGAGGGATGAGTCAGCCATCACCGCTCGCCGACAAGCGGATTCTTGTGGTCGAGGATGAATATTTCATCGCCCGCGACCTGGAACGGGCCCTGCGCGCCGCCGATGCGATCGTGGTCGGCCCGGTCGCGACCCTCGAACAGGGGCTGGACCTGGCCGAGACCCAGGCGCTCGACGCCGCCGTGCTGGACGTCAACCTGTCGGGCGAGCGCGCCTTCGAGATCGCCGACCGCCTGTCCGCGCGCGACGTGCCCTGGACCTTCCTGACCGGCTATGACGAATGGGCGTTGCCGGCCCCCTATCGCTCCGCCTCGATCGTCGCCAAGCCGTTTCAGGCCGACCGCGTCGTTCGCGCGATCGGGGCGCTGATGCCCGACAAAGGATGCGCATGACCCCTGCTATCGCCGCTTCGGCCGCTTCGCCCGATACCGTGGCCACCGCCGCGATCCGCCGGTTGTCCGCGCTGTCGCCGCTCGATGCGGGGGACCTGGCGGTGCTGGAGCGGGCCGCCGAAAGGGCGCGGACCTATCCGGTGCGGCACAGCTTCCTGACCATCGGCCGTCCCGTCGCGGAGCCGTTGCTGGTCCTGCAGGGTTGGGCGGCGCGCGTTCGCGTCCTGCCCGATGGGCGGCGGCAGTTCATGAGTTTCTACCTGCCCGGCGAAGTGATCGGGACGACGCGCCATGCCACGCCGATCGCCTCGGCGACGGTGGTGTCGCTGACCGAATGCACCGTCTGCACCGCGCCCACCGCCACGCCGGGCTCTTCGCTGGAACAGGCCTATGCGATCGGCGAGGCGCTGGACGAGGCCTATCTGCTGGGCCATGTGGTCCAGCTCGGGCGGCTCAATGCGCAGGAGCGGATCGGCGACTTCCTGCTGGAAATCTATGAGCGGCTGTCGCTCGCCGGGCTGACCGTGGGCGGCAGTTTCGAGATGCCGCTGACCCAGGAAATGCTGGCCGACGCGCTGGGGCTGACCCCGGTCCATGTCAACCGGATGATCCAGCAGGCACGGCGCGACGGCGAGTTGATGTGGAAGTCGGGTCGGGTCCTGCTACGCGATCCCGAACGCACCGCGCGGACCATCGGTCGTTTCAGCCCGCAGGTCACCGGCCAGCAGACCCCGCTCGACACGCATTCCGCGCAATATGGCGACTGACTCCGTCCCCGCTTAAGGCGTACCGGGCGCGGCGTACCCTGCGTCGGTCCTGACAGGCCATCGCCCTCTTCCGGCGAAATCCGGTCGCCCATCCGCTATTTCTGACCGATTCTTGATCGACTTGCCGCCTTTCACGGTAACGTCATCAAATTTTCGCCAAGCTGACACTCAGCCCACCTAACGCCCCCGCCGAACCGGCAAGACGGCCGATGGGGGATTTATCAGATGCTTACGTTCCGCAGCCTGTTGAAGGCATCGGCCTCGCTCATTCTCGCGACCGGCCCGCTGGCCGTTCATGCGCAGGACACCGGCGCCGCAGCCGCAGCCGCGCCGCAGACCGCCGAAAGCGGCGACGGACAGGGTGAAGAGATCGTCGTCAACGGCACCTATGCGCGCAGCCTGGCGGCGGGCATCGAGACCAAGCGCCGCGCCGCCTACGGCGTCGACTCGATCAGTTCGACCGATATCGGCAAGTTCCCGACCCAGAACGTCGCCGAGGCGCTGCAACTCGTTCCTGGCGTCGCGATCACCCGCCCGCGCGGCGAGGGCCTGTATGTCAGCGTCCGTGGCCTGGGTCCGCAGTTCCAGAACACGCTGATGAACGGGCGCACCGTCGCGCTGAACGACCTGATCGAGAATGGCGGCGCGGGCGGGCGGCAGTTCCGCTTCGAGATGCTGCCCGCCGAATTCACCTCCAGCATCGACGTGGTGAAGACGCCGACCGCCGACATGAGCGAAGGCGCGCTGGGCGGCAATATCGACGTGAAGACCTTCCGCCCGCTGGAGGTCGGCAACAAGACGACCGTCAACATCCGAGGCACCTATACCAGCCAGACCAAGAATGTCCGCCCCAACGTCACCGTGCTGACCAGCGCGAAGAACGGCGACGGCACCTTCGGCATTCTGGCGGGCGCGCAATATTGGGGCAAGACGGTCCGCAACGACCGCTTCATGAACTTCGGCTGGCTGACCGACCGCTACACGGCGGCGAACAAGGGCGGCATCCCGGCGGGCCTCTACTCGCCGACCCGTACCCGCCCCACCGTCGAGACCGAGGATCGCAAGCGCATCTCCGGCATCGTCTCCGCCCAGTGGCAGCCCACCCCCGAATTGCAGACCACGCTGGACCTGATGGCGACCCGCCTGGACGTCGCCTATGACGAGTTCGGCCTGGACATCTATCCCGATGACGGCGGCACGGCGGGCGGCCCTCCGTCGGCGATCCAGCCCGGCTACACGGTCGTCGGCGACACGATCACCAAGGCGACGATCAACAATGTCCGCTTCATGGGCACGCGCGAATACAGCCTGAACCGCCACGACCTGCTGACCATCGGGTTGAAGCAGACGTGGAACCCGGACCGCTGGCATGTCGCCGCCAACATCAACTGGTCGGCGGCGCACAGCTATCACCCCGATTATCGCACCGGCACGGTGCGCAGCCGCGCCTATTTCATCGCGCCGCTGACCTATGACGCGTCGGCCGGCTATCAGACCATGCCGACCTTCACCACGCCGGTCGATGTCTCCAACCCCGCCAATTACAAGCTGTTCCAGTTCAACATCGCTCCCAAGGACAGCAAGGACTGGGACTTCTACTCGCGCCTGGACGTCGGGCACGATTTCGACGGTTTCCTGTCGAAGCTGCAAGCGGGCGGCGAATATCACTGGCGCAAGCGCGACTATTTCCGCCGCGACTACCTGATCGACACCGCGACCAACCAGCCGCTGACCAATCTGGGCGCGGGCGCCTATCAGCAACTGCCCTATGACGACTTCCTCTCGGGCGTGGGCGGCAATGCCTTCCGTAACTGGCTGGTGCCGGTGACGGCGGCCTATGTCGGCAATTTCTTCACCCCCGCCATCCAGGCGCAACCGATCACCAATGGCGACCGCCGCTCGTCCTTCGTCGTGACGGAGAAGATCGCCGCCGCCTATCTCCGTGCCGATTATCAGTTCGATGCGGGCCAGGTGCCGGTCAGCGGCAATCTGGGCGTCCGCTATGTCCACACCGACCAGGTGGCGAGCGGCACGCTGACCAGCGGTAGTGTCGCCACGCCGGTCAGCTACCCCAAGACGTTCAACAACGTCCTGCCCAGCTTCAACCTGCGTGCCGACCTGACCCCCAAGCTCGTCGGTCGCCTGGCCGCCAGCCGGGTGCTGACCCGTCCCAACGTCACCGACACCGCACCGCGCATCACCGTGTCGACCGACGCCCCGACCGCCAGCGGCGGCAACCCGCAGCTCGTCCCCTTCCTCGCGACCCAGTTCGACGGATCGCTGGAATGGTATTTCGCGCCGTCGGGGATGTTGTCGGGCGCGGTCTTCTACAAGGCAATGGACGATTACATCACCCAGTCCAACACCGAGATCAACATTCCGGGTCGCGGCACCGTTCGCCTGTCCAGCTCGGTCAATGGCGGCAATGCCAAGGTGTACGGCGCGGAAGCGGCGTACAGCCAGGTCTTCACCTTCCTGCCCAAGCCCTTCGACGGCTTCGGCGTGCAGGGGTCCTACACCCACACCGAAGTGCAGGCCGATTACACGGCGGGGTCGCGCACCATCAAGGACCAGCTGATCGGCCTGTCGAAGAACAGCTTCAACCTGGTCGGCTTCTACGACAAGGGGCCGCTTTCGGCGCGCCTCTCCTATGTCTGGCGCGACAAATATCTGTCGAGCACGGGCAGCACGGTGCAGGCCCCGACCTATGTCGCCGCCTTCGGTTCGCTCGACGGCCAGTTGTCGGTCCGCGCCGCCGAGAATCTGACGCTCAGCCTGGAGGGGATCAACATCGCGGGCGCACGCCAGAACACCTATAACGACAACGACCTGCGCTTCGGCGAGATCAACTATTATGGCCGGACGATCCTGTTCGGCATTCGGGCGGAGTTCTGATGAAGGTCTTCCTCACCCTGGCGGCGGTCCTCGCGACCGCCGCCGCTCCGGCGCCGCGAGCGTCCCTGCGGATGAACGACGTGCAGGTCGTCGGTTCGCACAACAGCTACAAGAAGCGGATCGCGCCCGCCGTCTTCGCGGCGCTGGAACAGCGCGATCCCAAGCTGGCCGCCGCGCTGGATTACGATCACCTGACCCTGGCGCAGCAGCTCGACCGGGGCGTACGCCAACTAGAGATCGACATCTTCGCCGATCCCGAAGGTGGTCGCTTCGCGCATCCGATGGGCGAAAAACTCGCCAAGGCCGCGGGCGAGCAGACCGGCTTCGACGAAGCCGCGATGATGAAGCCCGGCTTCAAGGTCTTCCACATCCCGGAGGTCGATTACCGCTCCTGCGGGACGTTCAAGCAGTGCATCGGCCAGATCGACGCCTGGTCGCGCGCGCATCCGCGTCACCTGCCGATCATGGTGACGATCAACGCCGCCGACCGGCCGATCAACAAGCCCGGCGTCACCGATCCGCTGCCGCTGACCGCGCCGCTGCTCGACGCGCTGGACGAGGAGATCCGCGACGTGCTGACGCCGAACCGGATCATCACCCCCGACGACGTGCGCGGAAAGGCCGCCACGTTGCGCGAAGCGGTGACCACCAAGGGCTGGCCCACGCTGGAGAGCACACGCGGGAAAATCTGGTTCGTGCTCGACACGCCGTCGGACGTGTCCGACCTCTACCGTGCCGGGCATCCCTCTCTGAAGGGGCGGGCGATCTTCGGCTGGTACGACACCGACCAACCCGAGGCCTCGGTCGAGATCGTCGGCGATCCGCGCACCGATGGCGCCAAGATCAAGGAGTGGGTGAAACAGGGCTTTATCGTTCGCACCCGCACCGACGCCGACACGGTCGAAGCACGGGCAAACGACCACAGCCGCCAGCAGGCCGCGATCGACAGCGGCGCGCAGGCGGTGTCGACCGACTACTATCCCGGCGCGCCGACGCGGGGGTGGAACAAGGGCTTCACCGTGACGCTGCCCGGCGGATCGATGGAGCGGTGCAACCCGGTAACGCAGCCTGCGGGGTGCAAACTGAAGTAAGCAATCCTCCCCGTACCGGGGAGGATTAAGTGACCATCCGCTGACGGGCTTTTCACCTCCGGGCAAGGCGAGGTTCAGCCTCATTTCGCCACATTGCCACTCAGGAAGCCCGCGCCCAGCCGGTCGGCGCATGGCGGAGGCGGATGGCGGCATGGCGCGTATCGCATCCTGGCTGATCATGGCTCCGGCGCTGTTGGCGGCGGTGCCCGCCCGTGCCACCGACGCCGCGCGCGAGGCGCGATGGGCCGAACGGCTCGGATGGGGACCGTCCGCTGCGCCGGATACCGGCCCCGCTGCGGGCAGCGACGCCTGGCTGCGGCACCAGCTGGACGACCGGCCCGATCCCCTGCCCCCGGCGGTACAGGCGCGGATCGATGCGATGCGCATCTCGCGCGAACCCGTCGCCGCGCTGGTGGTCGAAACCGACGCGATGCAGCGCGACTTCAAGGCGATCGCCGATCCCGAGCAGAAAAAGGCCGCGCGTCAGGCCTATCAGCAGGCGATGAACGCGCTTGCCGATGAAGCGCGCGAACGCTTCATCCTGCGCGCGCTCTATTCGCCCGACCAGCTGCGCGAGCGGATGACCTGGTTCTGGTTCAACCATTTCAACGTCCAGGCAGGCAAGCGCGACATCCGCGCGATGGTCGGCGACTATGAGGAGACGATCCGCGCCCATGCGCTGGGCCGCTATCGCGACCTGCTGGAGGCGACGCTGCGCCACCCGGCGATGCTGCGCTATCTGGACAATGACCAGAATGCGCGAGGAAAGATCAACGAGAATTACGCGCGCGAGATCATGGAGCTGCACTCCATGGGTGTCGGCTCGGGCTATAGCCAAGCGGACGTGCAGGAGCTGGCGCGCATCCTGACCGGGGTCGGCGTCGACCAGAAACCCGACGCGCCCAAGCTGAAGCCCGAGCTTCAGCCGCTCTACCAGCGCGCCGGGCTGTTCGAGTTCAACCCGGCCCGCCACGATTTCGGCACCAAGCATTTCCTGGGTCACGAGATCAAGGGCTCGGGCTTCGCCGAGGTCGAGCAGGCGCTGGACCTGATCGCCGACAGCCCGGCGACCGCGCATCATGTGTCGTTGCGGATCGCGACCTATTTCATGGGCGACACGCCACCCCCCGCGCTGGTCGATCGGATGGCGGCGAAGTTCCGCCAGAGCCATGGCGACATCGCCGAAGTGTTGCGCACCATGATCCGCTCGCGCGAATTCGGCGGTGCGGCCACCGGCGGATTCAAGGAGCCGGTCGGCTATACCCTGTCGGCGGTGCGGCTCGCCTATGGCGACCGGGACGTCACCAATGCCAAGCCGATCATCAACTGGATGCGCCAGATGGGCGAAGGGCTGTACGACCATGAGACGCCCGATGGCTATGACCTGTCCAGCGCCGCCTGGTCGGGGCCGGGGCAGATGGCGACCCGCTTCGATATCGCGCGGCAGATCGGCGGCGGCGCGGCGCGGCTGTTCCAGTCGCCGGATGCCGCCCCCGATGCGCCGCCGCCACCGTCCCCGCCGCCCCTGTTGAAGGACTCGCCCGTCATCGCCACACGCATGGCGACGCTGGGCAAGCCGACGCTCGCCGCGCTCGGCCAGGCGCGATCCCCGGCGGAGTGGAACAGCCTGTATTTCTCCTCGCCCGAATTCATGCACCGATAGGAGGATCGCATGAGGATTCCCCATGTCCATCGCCGCGACCTGTTGCTGGGCGCCGCCGCGCTCGCCCCCATGGTGATGGCGGGTCGCGCCTTCGCCGCATCGCAGGCGGGCGGCCGGTTGCTGGTCGTGTTCCTGCGCGGTGCCTATGACGCGGTGAACATCGTGGTACCCAGCACCAGCGATTTCTACCGCCAGTCGCGCCCGACCATCGCGCTGCCCAAACCCGATCCCGCCAACCCCAATGCCCCGCTGCCGCTCGATGCCGACTGGGCGCTGCACCCGGCGCTGAAGGACTCGATCCTGCCGCTGTGGCAGGCGAAGCAGATCGCCTTCGTGCCTTTCGCGGGTACCGACGATATGAGCCGCAGCCATTTCGAAACCCAGGATACGATCGAGCTGGGCCAGCCGGTCGGCGGGCATCGCGATTACGGCTCGGGCTTCATGGCGCGGCTCGCCGACATATTGGGCACGGGCGAGAAGCCGATCGCCTTCACCGACCAACTGCCACTGTGCTTCCGGGGCGGTGACGATCCCATCCCCAATCTGGCGCTGGCCAATGTCGGCAAGCCGATCGACCAGCGCCAGGCCACGCTGATCCAGAGCATGTATGCCGGGCATCCCGACCTCGCCCGTTCGGTCAGCGAGGGCTTCACCGTGCGCGACACGGTCTACAAGACGCTGGATCAGGAGATGAAGGCCGCCAGCCGGGGCGCGGTCTCGGCCAAAGGCTTCGCGCTGTCAGCGCAGCGGATCGGCACGTTGATGCGCGACCGGTTCAACCTGGCCTTCGTCGATGTCGGCGGCTGGGACACCCATGTGAACCAGGGCGGCGCGACCGGTTATCTGGCGGACCGGATCGGCGATCTCGGGCGCGGGCTGGCCGGGTTCGCCCAGGCGATCGGGCCGGAGGCGTGGCGCAGCACCACGGTCGTCGTCGTGTCGGAGTTCGGCCGCACCTTCCGCGAGAATGGCGACCGGGGCACCGATCACGGCCATGGCAGCATCTATTGGGTGATGGGCGGCGGCGTGTCGGGCGGGCGGATGGCGGGCGAGCAGGTCGCCCTGTCCGCCGCGACGCTCAACCAGAATCGCGACCTGCCCGTGCTGACCGATTACCGCGCGCTGATCGGCGGGCTGGTCGGGCGGCAGTTCGGCCTGTCAGCCAGCCGCCTGGCGCCGCTGTTCCCCGATAGCCGCACGACCGATCTGCGCCTGATCTGACAGCACCCCGGCCCGCTCGCGAATATCGTCGAGCACATCGTCCAGCGTCAGCCCGGCGAGCTTGTCCTCCAGCGCCTCGCGCACCGGGGTCAGCATCGTCTCCAGGCTGGCGGTGATGTGCCGGTCGATCATCCCCTCGCCATCAGGCGGCTGGCGGTGAAAGGCGAAGAAGTTGCGGTCCTCCACCGCCTGATACACCTCCACCAGCCGGATATCGGCGGAGGACTTGGCCAGCATTGCGCCACCGCGATTGCCCAGTTGCGATCGGGTCAGCCCCGCCGCCGCCAGCCGTAGCAGCAGCGCGCGGACCACCGCCGCATTGGAATTGACGCTGACCGCGATATCTTCGGAGCGCAGCGGCGTGTCGCCATGCTCGGCCATCAGGGCGAGCATATGCAGCGAGACGACAAAACGGGTGCTGGTCGGCAACTCTCAACGCTCCTTTTCACGCTCCGGGCGCGGCCGCGTCAACCGCGACGGCCATGGATCGGCATCGTCCGCATGAATGGATCATGGCGGCTTTTCTATTACTGATCCATGTTATTTTTCATAATCTTATTTCGTTAACGTTCCAGGGTTGAAACGTATCCGAAGAATTTTCGATCATGATGGGTCGGATGCGGGCCCTTCGCGAAGTCCGCTGCCCCGCGCGTTCAGTGCGGCTTGGCGGAGGCGAGGCGGATCTCGAACAATTCCGGCCAGTTCTTGCCCGTCACATAGATACGGCGCTTCACCCGGTCATAGGCGATGCCGTTGGGCACCGAATCCCGGTCGGTCAGACCGACCCGGTTCACCAGGTCGCTGAGGTCGACCACGCCCGCCACCACGCCGGTCGCCGGGTCGATCCGCACGATATAGGGCGTCATCCAGACATTGGCCCAGATCTGCCCGTCGATATATTCCAACTCGTTGAGATATTTGAGCGGCCGGCCATTGACCGTCACGTCCAGCGTCCGCGCGACCTTCATCGTCTTGGGGTCGAGGAAACGCAGCCGGGGCGTGCCGTCCGACAGGATGATGTGATGCCCGTCATCGGTCATCGCCCAGCCTTCGCCGTCATAGCGCCATTCGCCGGTGCGCTTCAGCGCGGGGCGGGTCCAGCGAAAGCCGCGACCGCCATGCCAGGTGACGCTGCGCAGTTCGGGGCCCCAGGCGACGATCCCCTCGCCGAACAGCCCGTCGGGCACGGTCGCCTGGCGCAGCGTCTTGCCGGTGGCGAGATCGACCTGGCGGATGATGCTCTGCCCCTCGCGCCCCGTGCTTTCGTACATCGCGCCGTCCGCGATCAGCAGCCCCTCGGTGAAGGCGGTGGTATCGTGCGGATAGGCCTGGACCAGTTCGGGCTTCTCGACCGGCGCGGGCGCAGACGCCTGTTGCGCAGCGGCGGGCAGTGCCAGGACGAGCGCCAGCGGCAGGAGGAACCGGATCACAGCGTGCGCACCAGTCGCGCGACCCGCGCGATCCAGGCGGGCGCAGGCACGGTCACCCCCGCCGTCCCCGGCTCCAGCGGCAACAGGTGGAGCGCGTCGGGCAGCACGGCGGCAAGCCGCGCGAAGACATAGCCACCGGCGGGGCGGGGCACGAGGATATCGCGATTCATGGCCTGGCTGAATCTATCCGGCCCCAGCGGCTCGCACCAGAGTTCATCGCCCGCGCGGTACTCGCCGATCGCGCCCGTGACCGTCACCGCCATCATCCCCGGCGTCGCGCAGGGCGGGGAGACGACCCGTGCGCTGCGCGGCGCCACCGCCCCGCGCGGCCCCAGCAACGCGGCGACCGGCAGGGTCTCGCGCACCGGCAGCGTCACCAGATCGGTCGTGGTGCAGCCCAGGGCGGCGGCGATCCGGTTGAGCCAGGGCAGCGACACGGTGCGCGTTCCCATTTCCAGCCGCCCGATCGTCTGCGGCGTGGTGGGCGGGGAACAGGCGCGTGCGACATCGTCCAGCGTCATGCCCTTGGCGCGGCGCACCTCGCGGATCGCGGTGATCATCGCCCTCTCCCCTTCCAACCGTCTCGTGCGTGGCTGTCCTACAGCCATCTCGGCTTGGCAAGTCCTGGGCCAGCCCCATGGGTGGCGAAGCGGGACAGTCTCGTTTAAGCGACGCCTTGTCTTGGAATGCCGGAAGGAGCCCCGCGATGCGGTTCGCGATCGTCAAATGCCATGGGTCGGGCAACGACTTTCCGATGATCGACGCGCGCGACCTGTCGCTGAGCGATGGGGAATGGGCGGGTGTCGCTCGTGCGCTCGCCGATCGCGACGGGCCGGTCGGCGGTGACGGCCTGTTGCTGCTGGTCCCCGGCGACGACCGCGCCGCGTTCGGCATGGTGATGCGCAACAGCGACGGCAGCGAGGCCGAAACTTGCCTCAACGGCGTCCGCTGCGTCGCGCGGGCGGGGTTCGAGGCGTTGGGGATCGACGCCGCGACCGTCCGGCTGAAGACCTCGCACGCCGATGCCGTTCGCGATGCCGAGCTGTCGCCGGGTGTCTATACGGTGCGCGAAACGGCGGGACCGGCGGGGCTGTCCACCACCGCCTGGCCGATCCATGGCGCGCCGGAACGGCTGGTCGACGCGGTGCTGCCCATGCTGGACGATGCCCGCCGCTTCACTGCCGTCACCATGCCCAATCCCCATCTCGTCCATTTCGTCGACCAGGTGGACGAGGCCGAGCTCGTCCGCCTGGGCCGGATGTGCGAAGCCGCGCCCGACTGGCTGCCCAACCGCGCCAATGTATCCTTCGTCGAGCTGCGCGGCGACGCGCTGTTCGTCCGCACCTTCGAGCGCGGCGTCGGCCTGACCGACAGCTGCGGCAGCGCGATGGCGGCCTCCACCTATGCCGCCTGCCTGACCGGACGGATCGCCTGGGACCGCCCGACCGTGGTGTTCAATCGGGGCGGCCTGGTCCGCGCCTTTGCGGGGCAGGACGGGATGGTCACGCTATCGGGCAACGCCACCTATGAATGGGCGGGGTCGGTCTCGGTCGATCTGGCGACCGAGACGGCCGGCGACCTGGCGGTCGAACGGCGCTTTCCCGATGAAATCGCCGCCTGGGATGCCGCCAAGCGGGGGTGAGCCGGGCGGACGGTTTTCGGCAAGGGCGGGACATGGCGTTTGACGGCGCTTGGGCTGAACGAAGATTTTGAGGGCCGTCTCGGTTATCTTCTCGCCGATCATCCCACCATCCGTTCGCAATGAGCGAGGTCGAAGTGCATGGAAAGGTCGGCTGGGGCGGAACATGGCCTTCGACTTCGCTCAGGCTGAACGGGGGTCAGGGCTAAATCCGTCCCTTGGGGGGCTCCCCCACAATACCCCGCTCCGTTCGCGCTGAGCGAAGTCGAAGCGCATGGGTCACCCCTCGCAACGCATTGCGGAAGCGAAGCGTTGACCCGTCATGCTTCCCGTTCGCCGCCAGATCGCCGACCAGATACGTGACGTGGTCGGTTCCCGCGCGCTCGACCTGACGCGGCCGCCGGGGGATGACGGCCTGTTCGGGCCGGGCTCGGCGACATGGGCGGTGCATGGCGATTTCACCGCGATGATGGCGGGCGGGATCGCGTCGCTGCTCGTCCAGATGCTCCACCCCGCCGCGTTGGCGGGGGTGTGGGACCATTCCAATTTCCGGCGCGACATGGCCGGGCGGCTGCGGCGGACGGCGGGGTTCATCTCGGTCACCACCTATGGTTCGACCGACGCGGCCGAGGCGATGATCGCCCGCGTCCGGCAGGTTCACGACCGGGTCGGCGGCACCCTACCCAACGGCACGCCCTATAGCGCCAATGATCCGCATCTGCTGACCTTCGTCCACGCCGCCGAGGTGGAGAGTTTCCTGCGCGCGCATCGCACCTATCGCGATCCCGATTTTTCCGACGCACAGGCCGATCGCTATCTGGCGGAGATGGCGACGATCGCGTACCGGCTGGGCGCGAAGGACGTGCCGGAGGACCGGCATCAATTGGCGCGGTTCCTCGATTCGATCCGCGCGGAACTGCGCGTCGATGCGCGCACCCGCATGGTCGCGCGCACCCTGCTCAACCAGCCCGCCCCCAGCCCCGCGCTGGCGCCGGTCGCGACCTGGCTGACCCAGGCCGGGATCGCCCTGCTGCCCGACTGGGCCGCGCGATTGCACGGGCTGGACGGCCCCGCCGCGATCCGCCCGGCGATCCGCGCGGGCACCCGGCGGCTGGGCGGCGCGATCCGCTGGGCCCTGGCGGGCTGAGCGGACGCTATTGGGACGTGGGCGAAGAAGTCGCGTTGCTTCGCCCCCGCCCATCCCCTTACATCGTCCCCAGCCGCCTGATCGCGTCGAGATAACCGCGCATCCCGTCCAACGCATAGGGGGTCAGCATCATGAAGGCGCGGCGGCGGTCGACCGGGTCGGGCTGGCGCGCGAACAGGCCCGCCTCGGTCATCTTGCCGATCCAGCGCAGCGCGGTCGTGGGCGCGACGGCGGCGGCAATGCACAGGCTGGAGACCGACACCCGCGTGCCCTCCAGACTGGCGGCGTAGAGGTCGAGCAGCATGTCCCAGGCCGGTTCCTCGAACAGCCCCGAGCCGAAAAAGCCGTCGCGCAACCGCCGGGCCCGGATCATCCGGCGCACCATCTCGGCGTCGCCCGGTTGCGCGCGGGCGGGCGTCGCATGAAAGCTCTGGTGCCGATCCCCGACACCGCCGCGCCGGCTTTCCTCCTCCTGCACCGACAGCCGCGCCAGCGCCTCGGCGATCCGCGCGACCTCGGCGTTCAGCCGCCGCAGCCGTTCGGACTCGCCCTCGCGGAAATGGGCGTGCAACAACGAGGCGGCACTATTGCTCGCCCCCGCGACCGCCAGCGCGGCGACCAGTTCGGTCTGGCTGGCATCGCACAGCATCGCGACGCGCGGCCCGAGCAGCATCGCGGCGACCAGGTCGATCTCCGCCGTCGCCAGACTGACCACGATGGGCAGGTCGAGCGCGGTCGCCACGGCGTCGATCCGGGCGAGCGCGATCTCCATCGCGTCCGCCTCCGCCCCATGCGTATCGACCAGCAACAGCGGACGGCCCGCCTGCTGGCCGATCTCATCGGCGACCGCGGCCCATGCGATCGTGCGCAGAACCCGCCCCCCGGCCTGCTGCACCGCATCGCTCGCCGCTGCGGAAAGCGCCGGCGCGCTGATCACCACGACCCCGAAACCACCCCCGTAAAGCTCTTGTCCGTTCACCCTCGTCCCCTGCGGCCTTTCCATCGCAGGCCCGTAGATCGCCCTGATCTCACGGACCTAGCGTATGTATCACTACGACACACGGTGCCATTGATCTAGCAACTGGAACGGCATTCGGGGGGCTGCGTCAGTCCGAATCGGACTCTTAGCCGAGGGCTTTGACGATTTCCTCGACCATCTTCTTAGCATCGGCGAGCAGCATCATGGTATTGTCGCGATAAAACAGTTCGTTATCGACCCCGGCATAGCCGACGCCGCCCATCGACCGCTTGATGAAGAGCACCGTCTTGGCCTTCTCAACGTCGAGCACGGGCATGCCGTAAATGGGCGAGGAGCGGTCGGTCTTGGCCGCCGGGTTGGTCACGTCGTTGGCGCCGATGACGAAGGCGACGTCGGTCTGGGCGAATTCCGCGTTGATGTCCTCCAGCTCGAACACCTCGTCATAGGGGACGTTCGCCTCGGCCAGCAGGACGTTCATATGGCCGGGCATCCGCCCCGCAACCGGGTGGATGGCGTATTTGACGCGGACGCCTTCCTTCTTGAGGAGGTCGCCCATCTCACGCAGGACATGCTGCGCCTGCGCCACCGCCATACCGTAACCGGGGACGATGACGACCTGTTCGGCCTGGCTCATCAGGAACGCCGCGTCCTCGGCGCTGCCGCGCTTCCACGGCCGGTCGACCGCCGCGCCGCCACCCGCTCTCCCCGCATCGCTCGCGCCGAAGCCGCCCGCGATCACGCTGATGAAACTGCGGTTCATGGCCCGGCACATGATATAGGACAGGATCGCGCCCGAGCTGCCGACGAGCGCGCCGGTGATGATCATCGCGCTGTTGTGCAGGGTGAAGCCCATCGCCGCCGCCGCCCAGCCCGAATAGCTGTTCAACATCGACACCACGACCGGCATGTCCGCCCCGCCGATGGGGATGATCAGCAGGAAGCCGATGGCGAAGGACAATAGGGTGATCGTCCAGAAGATCCACGGCGCCTGATCGCGGGTGAACATCGCGACCAGGATGACGATCGCCCCCAGCAACCCCGCATTCAGCGCATGGCGGCCGGGCAGCAGGATCGGCTTGCCCCCCATATTGCCGTTGAGCTTCAGGAAGGCGATCACCGAGCCGGAAAAGGTGATCGCGCCGATCGCGACGCCCAGCGCCATCTCGACCCGGCTGACGACATGAATGCTGGCAAAGGGCTGGCCGATCATCGGCACCACCATATCGGCGATGTCGAAGGCGACCGGATTGAGGAAGGCCGCGCAGGCGACCGCGACGGCTGCCAGCCCGACCAGCGAGTGGAAGGCGGCGACCAGCTGCGGCATCGCGGTCATCGCGATACGGCGCGCGGTGGTGATACCTATAGCCGCGCCCAGACCGATGGCGGCGAGAATTTCCGCGACCGCGATCCAGTCGACGCCTTGATCGTCGAAGTTGCGGCTCCCCTCCGGCAGACCAAAGGGCACATGCGTGACCAGGGTGGTGATGACCGCAATAGCCATGCCCGCCATGCCGAAGCGGTTGCCCCGCTGGCTGGTCGTCGGGCTCGACAATCCGCGCAACGCCAGGATGAAGCACACCCCCGCGACCAGATAGGCAAGCGAAACCCAGGGACTGGCGGGAAGCGCATTCATTCCCCCGACGGTCCCGGTGGACAGCGCGGGCGGCACGGGGGCGATCACGAGCGCTTCTCCTTCTTGCGGTACATGGCGAGCATCCGCTGCGTCACCGCGAAGCCGCCGAAGATGTTGATGCTGGCCAACACCACCGCGCCCAGCCCCAGCCACTTGGCGACGCCCGACCCCGTCGCCCCCGACGTCGCCGCCGAAGCGATCAGCGCACCGACGATGATGACCGAGGAAATGGCGTTGGTGACGGCCATCAACGGCGTGTGCAGCGCGGGCGTCACCGACCAGACGACATAATAGCCGACGAAACACGCCAGCACGAAGATCGACAGGATCGCGATGAAGTCCATGATCACTCCTCCCCGGCACGGGGAGGGGGACCGCTCGCCGCAGGCGAGTGGTGGAGGGGGGCCGCCGCCAGCGAGACGATCGAAGCGGCAACCGCCCCGGCATCGCGCAGGATTTCGACGGCCCCGATCCGGATGACCCTGTACCCGTTGTCGCTCAAATATCGGTCTCGCGCGGTGTCGCGGCTCATATGCGCCTCGATACTGTGCACCGCCCCGTCGACTTCGACGATCAGGCGGGCCTTGGTGCAAAAGAAGTCGGCAACATAGCAGCCGATGGGATGCTGTCGCCGGAACCGCACGCCATCCGGCGAACCGCGTAGGTGTCGCCAGAGCATGACTTCGGGCAATGTCATCGTCCGTCGCAGCTTGCGAGCCAGTGACACTTCAGGCCGACGCACTTGCCGCACGCCCCCTCCACCGGCTTCGCCGGTCCCCCTCCCCGTTCCGGGGAGGATCATGAAGTGAGCCTCGGGTTCACCACGACCCCACCCTGCGTCAGCCGGATCGCGTCGCCGATCTCGGCGTCCAGCACCGGCCGCCCGGCCTCCTTGTCCCAGAAGGCCGCGAGGAAATTGTGCAAATTGCGCGCGAACAGCGCCGAGGCGTCGGCCGCCAGGCGGCCCGCCATGTTGCGGTGGCCGATGATCGTGACGCCGTGGCGCTGGACGACCTCGCCCGCCACCGCGCCTTCGACATTGCCGCCGGCCTCCACTGCCAGGTCGACGATCACGCTGCCGGGGCGCATCGTCGCGACCTGTGCATCGGTCACCAGGCGCGGTGCGGGGCGGCCGGGGATCAGCGCGGTGGTAATGACGATGTCCTGCTTGGCGATATGCCCCGCGACCAGTTCGGCTTGCGCGCGGCGATACTCCTCGCTCGTCTCCCCGGCATAGCCGCCCGCGCCTTCGCCCTCGATCCCCTCGACGCCTTCGACGAAGACCGGCTTGGCCCCCAGCGACTGGATCTGCTCGCGCGTGGCGGAGCGGACATCGGTGGCCGAGACCTGCGCCCCCAACCGCCGCGCGGTCGCGATCGCCTGGAGCCCGGCCACCCCCACGCCCATTACGAAGACGCGCGCCGCCGGGATGGTGCCCGCCGCCGTCATCATCATCGGAAAGGCGCGGCCATAGGCGTTCGCCGCCTCCAGCACCGCCTTGTACCCGGCCAGGTTGGACTGGGACGAGAGGATGTCCATCGACTGGGCGCGGGTGATACGCGGCATCCAGTCCATCGCCAGCGCCTCCAGCCCCGCCGCCGCATAGGCCGCCACCGCCTCGCCACGTCGAAAGAGGTCGAACGCCGCGACCACCCAGGCCCCCGGCGCAGTCCCCGACAGCGTGTCGGCATCGGGCGCCTGCACCGCCAATATGATCTCGGCGCCCGCCAGCACCTCGGCCCGCGCGCCGACATGCGCCCCCGCCTGTTCATAGTCGGCGTCGGCGATCCCCGCGCCCGCCCCGGCACCGCGCTCGACCGCCAGCGTCGCGCCCAGCGCGATCAGCTTGCGCACCGTCTCCGGCGTGGCGGCGACGCGGGCTTCGCCGGATGCCGTTTCGCGTAGCGCCGCGATGCGCACGCCCATGGCGTCAGGCGATCAGCCAGAGGACGATCGCCACCAACAGGGCGACGACCACCGATCCCCATTTGAGCATGTTGATCAGCAATCCGTAGGTGGCGACATGCGCCTTCATCTCGCCGGTGCCGGTGTCATTGGCCGCCATGATCCTCACCTCCGCTATCGGCCCGTGGCGGTCGCTCCCGCCATCATGACCTTGTATCCAAGCTTATTCACCGGGGCAGAGGGATCAACCCCGAAACGTTCGACTCCAAACCCCGAATCGCGCACAATCGGGCAGTTCAGGGGATGGAAAGACATCTTTAATCATACTGGCCCATCACTGTCCCGATTTAAGGCAGATTTTAACATTGTTGCGCTATAGCGCCGCAATCAGGGGTTATGGGACGAGATATGACGCGCAACGGCCAACGTTTGCTGCTGCTGATCGACGACGAACCTGCGCAGCGCCGGCTGATCGCGGCGTTGGCGCAGCGTGGCGGCTGGCGCACCCTGTTCGCCACCGATGCGGATATGGCGGCCTCCGTCCTGGGTTCGGCGCAGGGGCGCGAGCTCGATGCCGTCTTGATCGACCATTGGGCGCCGGGCACCGATGCCACCCAGTTGATCGCCGATTGCCACAGGCTGCGTCCCGAACTCCCCATCCTGATGCTGACCGCCAACGAGTCGGTGGCGCAGGCGGTGGCGGCGATGCGCGCGGGGGCGACCGATTTCCTGGTCAAGCCGCTGGCCCCCGAACGGCTGCTCGCCGCGCTGGAGGCCTGTGTCGCGGGCCAGACCAGCGGCGAGCTTCGCCCGCTGACCGAGAAAATTCCCGCCCTCCTCGCCTTTGACGAGATCGTCGGCGATGCGCCCGAATTCCGCGCGGCGCTGGCCATCGCGGCCAAGGCTGCCCGGGCGCGGGTGGCCGTGCTGATCGAGGGCGAGGGCGGCGTCGGCAAGGAATCGCTGGCCGAGGCGATCCATGTCGCCTCCCCCCGCGCCGAACGGGCGATGATCCGGGTCAATTGCGCCGCGACCGCGACCAATTTGCTCGACAGCATCATCTTCGGTCATGAGGAGGGCGCCTTTGCCGGTGCCTTCGAACGACGCATCGGCAAGATGGTCGAGGCGGACGGATCGACCCTGTTCCTCGACGAAGTCTCCGGCATGCCGCCCGAAACCCAGGCGCGGCTGCTCGACATGCTGCAGACCGGCACCATCGTCCCGCTGGGCGGTCGCCATGCGCGCGAGGTCGATGTGCGCATCATCGCCGCGACCGACGGCCGCCTGCTGGAAGCGGTCGAGGCGGGGCGGTTCCGCGAAGACCTGTATTACAAGCTTAATGTCGTCCATGTCGCCGTGCCCGCGCTGCGCGACCGGGCGGAGGACATTCCCGCACTGACCCGCCACCTACTGGACCGGATCGCGCAACAGCCGGGCCTGCGCGCGCTGGACATCACCGACGACGCGCTGGACCTGCTGCGCCGCTATGACTGGCCGGGCAATGTCCGCCAGTTGCAGAACGCGCTCTTCCGCGCCGCCGTGCTGTGCGAGGGCGATGCCCTGACCACCGCCGATTTCCCGCAGATCGCATCGCTGGGCGACCGTCCCTCGGTCGGCAGCGCGACGGTCGGGGCGACGCATAGCGGCGGGATCAACCTGTTCCGCCCCGACGGCAATCTCCGCCCGCTGGAGGATATCGAGGCCGACGTGATCCGCCTCGCCATCAGCCATTATCGCGGGCGCATGACCGAAGTGGCGCGGCGGCTGGGGATCGGCCGTTCGACGCTCTACCGCAAGCTGGGCGAACTCGGGATCGACAACGCGGCCTGATGCCGCCGCGCCGACCTTACCAGAGCACCCCGTCGACCGGCTTCATCGGTTCGGGCGCGGGATCGCCGATCGCCTGGAGCAGGTCGATCTCGATCGTCCGGCACATCGCGCTCAGCGGCAGGTCGTGGACCGTGTCGGAGAAGGGATCGACCAGATCGTCGCCGATCTGAAGCGCGGCCAGGAACATCAGCCCCGCGATCGACGAACCGACCGGCGTGGCGAAGCCCAAAGTCTCGACCAGCCCGATCGGCAGCAGCACGCAGAACAGCCGCGTGAAGAACGCCGGGATGAAGCGATACTGGTTGGGCAGCGGCGTGTTCTTCAACCGCTCCATGCCGCCTTGCGAATTGGCGATGTCGACCAGCACCGCCTCCATCTGCGTCTGCTGGATGGTGTCGATCCACCCCTTTTTCTGCGCGTCGGCGATGCGGCGCCCCGTGCCGTCGAGCAGGCCGTTGGCGGTGTTGGTCCGCCGGAGCGCGGGCTCCGCCTCGCCCTGCGACAGGAAACGCAACACTTCGCCGTCGACGGGCTGTTTGCGCAACTGGCAGCGCAGCGCGTTCACATAGGCGATCTGGCGCAGCACGATCGAGCGCTTCAGGTCGTGCCCTTCGGGATCGGGCAGGAAGTTGCGGGCGCTACGCGCGATATTGCGCGAGGCGTTGATCATCAGCCCCCAAAGCTGCCGCCCCTCCCACCAGCGCTGATAGGCCGAATTGGTGCGGAACCCCAGGAACAGCGCCAGCGCGGTGCCGAACAGGGTCAGCGGCAGCGAAGGCGCCTTGAACGGCAGGACATAATAGGCGACCGTGACGATCACGTCCCAGATGAACAGCCCCACCAGCGGGCGCCAGACCTCGGCAATGATGATGCGGGTACGGGGTACGGCATCGACGATCAAATCAGGTCTCCCTCATGCGGTCCGGCAAATGTTCCAGGGCGCAGCAACGCCCCAAATCTTCGATTGGATGCGCCCCCGAAATAATAGTGCGATGCAGCGAAAAAAGCCCCGGACGCACCGGGAAACGAAACATTACGAAGATACCGGGAAGCCGGACGCCCAGGGCGCGGGATGACGACCGGCCAAGTATTTCTATCGTCGCACTTTTCCAAGGACGATCGACATTCTGCGATGGCTTCTTCCCTCTCCCCTGGACAGGGGAGAGGGTTAGCGGAGCTTGCCAGCTATGCTGGCTAGCGCAGCTTGGGTGAGGGGTTGAGCGAGCCGAAGGCTCGCGCGCGCTCCGCGCGCTCACCCCTCACCCAGCTCCGACTAAGCCTTTGCTCACGCAAAGACCAAGTCTGCGCAACCCTCTCCCCTCTATGAGGGGCGAGGGAAAAGAAGGGCATATTGGAATATCGATCCGACCTGGCCATCCGGAGCGGGAGCGGGTGTGCAGGCGACTGGGCCGCGCGTGACCGCTTGCCCGCTTCCGCCACGACAGGCATGGCGGATCCATGACCGCGCCTCCCCCGCCCCGCATCCTGATCGTTGCCGGTTCCGATTCCGGGGGCGGCGCGGGGATTCAGGCGGATATCAAGACGGTCACGATGCTGGGCGGCCATCCGATGACTGCGGTCACCGCGATCACCGCACAGAACACGCTGGGCGTGCAGGGCGTGCATCCCGTCCCCACCGAGATGGTGATGGCGCAGATCGACAGCGTGCTGGCCGATATCGGCGCGGACGCGGTCAAGATCGGGATGATCGGATCGGCGCGGACCGCCCATGCGCTGGCCGACCGGCTGGAGGCGCTGGACCTGCCGGTGGTGTTCGATCCGGTGATGATCGCGACCAGCGGCTCGGTCCTGGCGGACGACGATGTCATCGCCGCCTTTCGCCGCTTCCTGGCGCTGGCGACCTTGTCCACGCCCAACCTGCCCGAACTCGCGGCGCTGGGTGGCGAGGCGATGGTCCGGCCCCAGACGCGCGCGTTGCTGGTCAAGGGCGGGCATGGCGAAGGGCCGGTGATCGAGGATCGGCTGGTCGAGGCGCATGGCGAGCAGCGCTGGCAGCATCCCCGGCTCGACACCCGGTCGACCCATGGCACCGGCTGCACGCTGGCGAGCGCGATCGCGACGGGGCTGGGCCAAGGCATGACACTGGCCGATGCGGTGGACCGCGCCATCGCCTTCGTCCAGGCCGCGCTCGCCGCCGCACCGGGGCTGGGCCGGGGCCATGGGCCGATGGGACATGCGATGGGGATGGTCCCCTTCTATCACCTGCTCGCCGCGATCAGCCGCGAAGGCTGGGACGCCGCCGCCTTCGCGGCACGGTGGGGATAGGGTTTTCCCTTGTCCTCCCCTGTAAGGGGAGGTGGCAGCGCGCAGCGCTGACGGAGGGGTATCGCCGCTGGCAAGGGCAACCCACTCTCACCGATGGCGACACCCCTCCACCAGCTTCGCTGGTCCCCCTCCCCTTACAGGGGAGGAATGGGCACCTTCCCATGCCGCGCCCTCCACGATAAAGCCGCCGACCATGGTCGACATCGGTTTCCCCACACCCTTATGCGGCGTGGATGAGGCGGGGCGCGGGCCGCTGGCGGGGCCGGTGGTCGCCGCCGCCGTCATCCTGCCGGAGCGCGATTGCCCCCCGGGCATCAACGACTCCAAGAAGCTGACAGAGAAGACCCGCGCGCGGCTGTGCGCCGAAATTCGCGGCTGTGCGGTGGTCGGGGTCGGCATCGTCCACCCGGAGGAGATCGACCGGCTCAACATCTATTGGGCGACGATGAAGGCGATGACGCTGGCGGTCGATGCGGTGGTGGAAAGGCTCGGGTGTCACCCGGCCCATGTGCTGGTCGACGGCAACCGCCTGCCCAAATGGGGTTATGCCGCGACCCCGATCGTCGGCGGCGACGCCAAGTCGCTGGCGATCGGTGCCGCCTCGATCGTCGCCAAGCATGTCCGCGACGAGATGATGATCGCCGCGGCCCAGGAGTGGCCGGCTTATGGATGGCACAGCAACAAGGGCTATGGCTCGGCGACGCATCTGGCGGCGCTGCGCGAACATGGCCCCACCCCGCTCCACCGCCGCAGCTTCGCGCCCGTAGCGCAATGTTACCTGGACCTCTAATTCCCATTCCTCCCCAAGCTCGCTTGGGGAGGGGGTGTGAGGGCGAGATTGTGCCCCCAGCACAATCTTGGCTTGCCGGGGGCAAGCCAAAGCTCGCACACGCGCCAGCAATGGTGGAGGGGCAGGACGGACCGGCCGTGCCCCTCCACCACGCCCTGCGGGCGCGGTCCCCCTCCCCATCTGACGATGGGGAGGATTTAGCGGCGGATTGAGTCGCCCTCGCCACACCCCCCACTTCTTGGGGGCAAAGTTATCCACAACCCCAATATCTGCGATGAGGACGCGACGCTTCGCCGAATCTGGCGGATTCCCGCGAGTCGCGCCTGCGAATCGCCTCTTGACGACCGACTCGTTCCGGGTGGATGCGAGGGTTCGAGGGTAGAAGGGACGGTTAACGATGGGGGTCATCCAAACGATGACGCGGCCGGTATCGGCATACCGCGAAAGCGACCTGCCGCTGAACCAGATCGTGATGGGCGACTGTATCGCGGCACTCCGCTCGCTGCCCGACAAGTCGGTCGACATGGTCTTCGCCGACCCGCCCTATAACTTGCAACTCGGGGGCGAGCTGTTCCGCCCCGATGGCAGCCATGTCGATGCCGTCACCGACGCCTGGGACAAGTTCGACACCTTCGCCGCCTATGACGCCTTCACCCGCGCCTGGCTCGCCGAATGCTATCGGGTGCTCAAGGACAATGGTTCGCTCTGGGTGATCGGCAGCTATCACAACATCTTCCGCGTCGGGACCGCGGTGCAGGATCTGGGCTTCTGGATCCTAAACGACATCATCTGGCGCAAGTCCAATCCTATGCCCAATTTCAAGGGCACCCGCTTCACCAATGCGCATGAAACGCTGATCTGGGCGTCGAAGGGCGAGAAGGCCAAATACACCTTCAACTATCGCTCGATGAAGACGCTGAACGACGAGATCCAGATGCGCTCGGACTGGGAATTCCCGATCTGCGGCGGTCAGGAAAGGCTGAAGAAGGACGGGCACAAGGTCCATCCGACCCAGAAGCCGGAGGCGCTCCTTTATCGCATCCTGCTCGCCTGCACCCGGCCGGGCGATGTGGTGGCCGACCCGTTCTTCGGCACCGGCACGACCGGCGCGGTCGCCAAGCGGCTGGGCCGCCAGTGGATCGGCATCGAGCGCGAACCGACCTATTGCGCCGCCGCGATCGAGCGGATCGGGGCCGCCCTGCCGCTCGACGAAAGCGCACTGGCGACGATGCAGAGCCCCAAGGCGCAGCCCAAGGTAGCGTTCGGGACGCTGGTGGAGAATGGCTATCTGGCGCCCGGCATGCCGTTGATGGACGCCAAGCGCAAATGGCGGGCGACGGTGCGGGCGGACGGCTCGCTCCTGTCCGAATGCGGGCAGGCGGGGTCGATCCACCGGCTGGGCTCGGTGTTGCAGAACCGGCCGACCTGCAATGGCTGGACCTTCTGGCATTATGAGATGGAGGGCGCATTGAAGCCCATCGACGCGATGCGCCAGAACTGGTTGCTGGCGACACAGCCGTAACCGCTTATCCTCCCCTGGAAGGGGAGGTGGCAGGCCGAAGGCCTGACGGAGGGGTGTCGCGCTATCGAGAGGGGGACACCCCTCCGACGCGCTCCGCGCGCCACCTCCCCTTAAAGGGGAGGAAATTCAAGGAAATGCGATGCACCTGCGCCCCATCCAGTTCGTCGATACGCCGGTCGGGCTGGAGGACGGCAGCGTCGCCCGGCTCGCCGGCGGGATGCAGTGGTTCGCGGCCTATGAGGTACGCGAAGGCCCGTCCCGCACGATCGTCCCCGTCGCCCGGTTCCAGCAGGAACTGGGCGGCTCCCCCCGCGCCGAGGCGCTCCACGCCGCCTTCACCGCCCCCCGCGCGCCCTGGACCATGGGCGAGCGGACACTCCGCTTCGACCAGCCGCAGGTCGCAGCGATCCTGAACGTCACCCCCGACAGCTTCTCCGACGGCGGCAAGCATATCGGCGATCCCGCCGCCGCTGCCGATAGCGGCATGGCGATGGCCGCCCTGGGTGCCGCCGTCATCGACCTGGGCGGCGAGTCCACCCGCCCCGGTGCGGCTCCCGTCTGGGAAGGCGATGAGATCGCCCGTACCGCTCCCGTCATCGAACGGCTGGCCAAACGCGGCGCGCTGGTATCGATCGACACCCGCAAGGCCGCCGTCATGGAGGCGGCGCTGGCGGCGGGCGCGGGGATCGTCAACGATGTCGCCGCGCTCCTGTGGGACGACCGCGCGCTGGAGGTGGTGGCCAAGGCGGGCTGCCCGGTCATCCTGATGCACTCGCCCGACCCGACCAAGGGCGGGCATGGCCGGGTCGGCTATGGCGATGTCCTGACCGAGGTCTTCGACTGGCTGGAGGCGCGTATCGCAGCGGTCGAGGCGGCGGGCGTCCCCCGATCCCGGATCATGGTCGACCCCGGCATCGGCTTCGGCAAGTCGCTGGCCGACAATCTGGCGCTCATCAACGGCTTGGCGATCTTCCACGGCCTGGGCTGCCCGATCATGCTGGGGGCCAGCCGTAAGCGGATGATCGGCGCGCTGTCGGGCGAAGCGCCGGTGGATGCGCGGCTCGGCGGGTCGCTGGCGCTGGCTCTGAAGGGCGCGGAGGCGGGCGTGCAACTGATCCGCGTGCATGACGTGGCCGAGACGATGCAGGCGCTGCACGTCTGGCGGGGCCTGCGCGACCGCGCCCTGATGGGATAGCGCTGGGATAAGCCCCTCGCTTTTCGGCCCCCGAACGCCCAAATAGGGGCGATGCAGCGTCCCCAGCCCCAGATCATCCGCGTCATCGACCTGGAGACCACCGGACAGGCCCCGCCCACCCACGGCGTGTGCGAGATCGGCTGGCAGGACGTGGCGCTGGGCAAGGACGGCCGCTGGGAGCTGGAGGGCGAGGGCGGCAGCATTCTCGTCAATCCCGGCCGCCCCATCCCGCCGATCACCCAGGCGATCCACCATATCCTGGACGAGCAGGTCGCCGACGCGCCCTGGTGGCACGATGTCGCGCGCCGCGTGCTCGACCCCTGGCCCCGCCGCCTGGCGCTGGCGGCGCACCGGGCGGATTTCGAGCAGCAATATTGCACCCCCGCCATGACCCAGTCGGCCGACTGGATCTGCACCTGGAAATGCGCGCTGCGGCTGTGGCCCGATAGCCCCAGCTTCTCCAACCAAGTGCTGCGTTACTGGCGCAAGCCCGAGGGGTTGGTGCATGAGCGCGGCCTGCCCATCCACCGCGCCTTTCCCGACGCCTATGTCACCGCCCACCATCTGCGCGACCAGCTGAACGAGGCGAGCCTGGCGCAACTGCTGGAATGGTCGCGCAGCCCCGGTCTGTTGCCGCGTGTCCGCTACGGCCCCGATCGCGGCAAGGACTGGCGCGAGATCGACGAGGAGTCGCTGATCGGTTTCCTCAGCGATCGCGATCCCGATGTCCGCTTCACCGCCGAGACCGAAATGGCGCGGCGGCGCGGCGGCGGCCATGTCGGTCGCCCCAGCCCGCAGGAATTGTTGCTGTAACCCGCACGCAACGCCGCTGGTAACGCTACTCATCCTCCGATAAGGCGTGTGTTATGCAGGGGTTGAGTAACGCGTCCACCGGCGCAAATCCCATCGGCCGTATCCTGATCGCCACCATGGCGACGGGATTTCTGGCGCTGCTGATCGCGGCCATCGCGGCGGCCTATGCCATTCGGCAGGACAATCGGCATAGCGACTGGGTCGTCCACACCTATCGCGTGGAAACCGCGCTGGTCGAGGCGCGGCGGCTGGCCGAACAGCAGGAGACGGCGCGGCGCGGCTATATGCTGGCGGGGAGCCCCGCCTTTCTGGCCAATTTCGATCGGGCGCATGACGCGCTGGTCCCGCAACTGGCCGAGCTTCGCCGCCTGACCGCCGACAATGTGCGACAGCATGCGCCGATGCGGGCGGTGATCCAGCGTCTGGCCGAACTGGAAACCGTGCAGCGCGAAACCAATCGACTGGTCCAGCAGGGACGCGGCGCGGAGGCGCTGCGACGGTTCCGGGCCGATAGCGGCCTTCAGCGTATGCAGAAGCTGCGCGAGGTGTTCGAGGCCATGGCGCGCGAGGAACGCCGCCTGCTGGCGCGGCGCGACGCCGAGCAGATGGCCAGCCGCCGCACCTTCTCCGTCGTCGTCGGCATCGCGGCGCTGCTGTTCGTACTGGTCACGATCGTCTCGTTCCTGACCGTCCGCCGCTATACCCGCGACCTGCAACAGTCGCGCGTCGCACTGGCGGATCTCAACGCCACGCTGGAGGAACAGGTCAAGGAGCGCACCGCCGACCTGGCCCTGGCGAACGAGGAGATTCAGCGCTTCGCCTATATCGTCAGCCACGATCTGCGTTCGCCCCTGGTCAACGTGATGGGCTTCACCGCCGAACTGTCCGCCGCGACCCAGCCGCTGTCCGACCTGATCGACCGGGCCGAGGCGGAAGCGCCGCATATCGTGACCGAGGAGGCACGCCTGGCCGCGCGCGAGGACCTGCCCGAGGCGATCGGCTTCATCCGCACCTCGACCGCCAAGATGGACCGGTTGATCAACGCCATCCTGAAGCTGAGCCGCGAGGGGCGCCGCGTCCTGGCGCCCGAGATGATCGCGCTGGACCAGCTGGTTGAACAGATCACCGATTCGATCCGCCACGTCATCGACGATCGCGGCGTCACCCTGACCATCGAACGCCCCATGCCGGTGATCGTCAGCGACCGGGTCGCGCTGGAGCAGATCCTGTCCAACCTGATCGAGAACGCGACCAAATACCGGCACCCGGCGCGCGCGGCGGAGGTTCATGTCTCCGCCTCCGAAACGCCAGGCCGCGTCATCGTCGCGATCCGCGACAATGGGCGCGGCATCGATCCGCGCGACCACCAGCGCATCTTCGACCTGTTCCGCCGTTCGGGCCAGCAGGACCAGCCGGGCGAAGGCATCGGGCTGGCCCATGTCCGCGCGCTCGCCTATCGTCTCGGCGGCACGATTTCCGTCGAATCCCAACTGGGTGAAGGCGCGACCTTCTTTCTTTCGCTACCCCCCACCCTTTCCATCGAAGGCGCCTGAATGAACGACCATCGCTCCGTGGGCATCGTCATGATCGAAGACGATGAGGGCCATGCCCGTCTGATCGAGAAGAATATCCGGCGCGCCGGCATCCTGAACGATATCCGTCACTTCACGGACGGCACCACCGCGCTCGACTTCCTCTTCCACGCGCCCGATGGCCCGGCCAAGAGCGGTCCGTCGCTGGTCCTGCTCGACCTCAACTTGCCCGACATGAGCGGCACCGACATCCTGGCCAAGATCAAGGAGGAGGGCAGCCCGCTCCGCCGCGCGCCGGTCGTCGTGCTGACCACCACCGACGACAAGGTCGAGATCCAGCGCTGCTATGATCTGGGCTGCAACGTCTACATCACCAAGCCCGTCAATTACGAGAATTTCGCCCAGGCGATCCGCCAGCTCGGCCTTTTCCTGTCGGTGATCCAGGTGCCCGAGGTGGAGGGCTAAGCGCCCCGCATCCGATGGCGAGCGACGACCCGTCCCGCATCCTGTATATCGACGATGACGACGCGCTGCGCCGCCTGGTGTCGCGCGCGCTGGGCCGCCATGGCTATTCGGTTTCCTGCGCGGCGTCAGGGGCCGAAGGGGTCGCGATGGCGGCGCGAGGCGGTTTCGATCTGGTCGCGGTCGATCATTATATGCCGGGCATGGACGGGCTGGAGACGCTGGCCGCGATCACCGCGCTGCCCGATCCGCCGCCCGTCGTCTATGTGACCGGCTCGGACGAGGGGCGGATCGCCGTCGCCGCGCTGAAGGCCGGGGCCGCCGATTATGTGGTGAAGACGGTGGGCGAGGATTTCTTCGATCTGCTGTCGGCCAGTTTCGAACAAGTGCTCGACCGGACACGGCTGGAACGCGCAAAGGCGGCGGCGGAGACCGAGTTGCGCGCCACCAATGCGCGGCTGGAGGCGATGCTGAGCGAGGTGAACCACCGCGTCGCCAACTCGCTGCAACTCGTCTCGGCGATGATCGGGTTGCAGAAGGGCGTGCTCGACGATGCCCATGCCCGCGAGGCGCTGGAGGACACCCAGCGCCGCATCCGCGCCATCGCCCAGGTGCACCGGCGGCTCTACACCGCCAACGACGTGGAGCAGGTCGACCTGCGCGACTATCTGGGTGCGCTGGTCGAAGAACTGGCCGAAAGCTGGTCGAGCGACGCCCGCCCCCGCACCCTGACCCTGTCCGCCGAACCGATCCGGGTGAAGACCGACCGCGCGGTGTCGATCGGGGTGATCGTGACCGAGTTGGTCACCAATGCCTGCAAATACGCCTATCCCGATGGCGGGGGCGAGGTGCGCATCACCGTCCGCGAGGCGGAGGGGCAGTGCGTGCTGATCGTCGAGGATGACGGCTGCGGCATGACCGAGAACCAGCAGCCCAAGGGCACCGGTCTGGGCGCGAAACTGATCCGGGCCATGGCGCAGAGCCTGCAGACGGCGGTGGAATATGACCCGGCCCACCGGGGGGTGCGGGCGATGTTGCGGATGGCGGTTTAGGGGTCTTTTTCGAGGCGCTGTCCCGTGGCCTTCGACTTCGCTCAGGCTGAACGGAGGTTGGGTATTCAGGTCTTTTACAACAGCCGTTCAGCCTGAGCGAAGTCGAAGGCCACGCCCCACCCTATCCTCTCAAACCACCCGCAACGCCAACCGCCGCACACCCTCCAGCACCAATCCGAACACCGCATGGGATGCCGCGCTATAGCCATGGGTCGCGACCGGCGTATCCTGCGGCGCAGGCCCCCAACCGAAGGCGGGTATCGCGACATCATCGACCGCCAGCATCGTCGCCAACCCGAACGGCACGCCCAGCCCCAGCGCCGCCTCGGGCCGTTCATGGGCAAGCGCGCCGTACAGGCCGCCGAGCACCGCACCGGTCGCATAGTGAACCACCGAACCGGCGGTTTCGCGATATTTCTGGGTCACCGGCTCACCGGTCGTCGCCTTGGCGAGCGTGTCGGCGGCCTTCACCGTGGCGGGATCGTCATTGCTGCCGCTTTGCCCGAACGCTCCGGCGGCCAGTGCCTGAAACTGGTTCATCGCCAGCGCGGCGACCAGCCCGCCGACCACACCGACGCCGATCGCCCATCCCAGGCCCTGCTTCATCTCCGCCATCCGCGCCGCTCCTATCGCCGTGTCGCCCCTCAACGAGCCGACCGGGATAGGGTTCAGCGCAAAAGCGCGAGGGGGTTCAGCGCCAAAGCATCAGGGTTTACGGAACTTGAACACGAACTGGTCGGTCCGCCCACGAATGGCGGGGTCGAACACGTTCTTCGTGTGATCGTCCTCGGGGTTGCGCAGCACCTTGCTCTCACCCACGAAACGGAAGCCGACCGATTGGACCTGGCGCTTCACATAGTCCGGGTCGATCCGGTGCGTCGTGTTGGTGTTGGCGAGCCCCTTGCCCACCGCATCGGCGTGATCGATGATGATATAGATGCCGCCGGGCTTCAGCGCCTTGAACACCGCCTGGTCGAAGGCGCGCAGCGCCGGTTCGCCCGCATTCTTATTCGCCACGTCGTGATAATTCTGGACGGTCCAGAACAGGTCGACCGGCTGGTCGGCGGCGGGCAGGTTCACGCCCTGCACCTGCGCGGTGACGTTGGACAGGTTCCGGCCCTGGAGCGTGCCCAGCGTTCCCTCCGCATATTTCTGCGCCGCGGCGGGCCAATAGGCATAGACATGGCCCTTGGCCCCGACGACGCCGGAGAAGATCCGGGTCCAATAGCCCTTGCCCGGCAGGTAGTCGATCACCGTGTCGCCGGGCTTCACGCCGGAAAAGGCGAGGACGGCGGCGGCCTGACGGCGCTGGTCGTCGCCCGCCTGGTCGGCGCGCGCGGGGTCGGCCAGCGCGGCGGTGATGGTGGCCGGGATGGGGGCGGCTTTGGCCGGAGCGACAGGCTTTTGCTGCGCCACCGCGACGGTTCCGCCCGCCACCAGCATCAGTCCCAGTGCGATCGCCTTCATGCCTGCTCTCTCCTATGTCCTGATGCCCAGTTCCCTCACTTCCGTTCGGACCGAGGGAATGTTACACGTCCAGATTCGCCACGTTCAGCGCATTGTCCTGGATGAACTCGCGGCGCGGTTCGACCACTTCGCCCATCAACCGGCTGAACACCTCGTCCGCCGCCGCGACATCGTCCGATGTCACGCGCAGCATCGAGCGGACCGCCGGGTCCAGCGTGGTTTCCCACAACTGCTCGGCATTCATCTCGCCCAGCCCCTTGTAGCGCTGGATGGCCAGGCCCTTGCGCCCGGCCGTCAGGATCGCCTCCAGCAACTGGCTCGGCCGCGCCACGCGGGTCTCACCGCGCGCCAGGGTGGTGCTGTTGCCCTCCTCATCGGTCGGCACGACATCGGCCGAGGGCTCGGTCGCGGCACTGCGCAGCGGCACCAGCTTGGCCGCGTTGGTGAAGCTTTCCGCCTGTTCGGCGGCCAGACTGTGCAGCTTGCGCGCCTCGGCCGAGGCGATGAAGCTGGCCTCGACGATATGGTGATCGGTAACGCCGCGCCACAGCCGCTCGAAATGGACGCCGCCATCCTCGGTCAGCCGCGCCGACCAGCGCGCCTCGTGATCGCCCGATTCCAGACGGCGCGTGGTCTCGACCACCGTCGCCATGCGCTGCTCGCGGGTCAGCACCGGATCGAGCGCCCCCGCCAGCGCCAGCACCTCGATGATCGAGGCGTCATAGCGGCGCGGCACGTACCGCATGAGGGTACGCATCCGCCGGGCATGATCGACCAGTCCCTTCAGGTCGTTGCCCGAGCGCGCGCCGCCCGGCCCTTCCAGCACCATCGTGGAAACACCCGCCTCGACCAGATATTCGTCGAGCGCACTGTCGTCCTTGAGGTAGACTTCCGACCGCCCCTTGGTCGCCTTATACAGAGGCGGCTGGGCGATATAGAGGTGCCCGCGCTCGATCAACTCGGGCATCTGGCGGTAAAAGAAGGTCAGCAGCAGCGTGCGGATGTGCGCGCCGTCGACGTCTGCGTCGGTCATGATGACGATCTTGTGGTAGCGCAGCTTGTCCGCGTTGAAGTCGTCGCGGCCGATGCCGGTGCCCATCGCCTGGATCAGCGTACCGATTTCCTTGGACGAGATCATGCGGTCGAACCGCGCGCGCTCGGTGTTCAGGATCTTGCCGCGCAAGGGGAGGATCGCCTGGAAATGGCGGTTGCGCCCCTGCTTGGCCGAGCCACCGGCCGAGTCACCCTCGACCAGGAAGAGTTCGGACTTGGCGGGATCGCGCTCCTGGCAGTCGGCCAGCTTGCCGGGCAACGAGGCGATGTCCATCACGCCCTTGCGCCGGGTCAGTTCGCGGGCGCGCTTGGCTGCCTCGCGCGCGGCGGCGGCGTCGATGATCTTGGCGACGATGGCGCGGGCGTTCTGGGGGTTCTCCTCCAGCCAGTCGGCCAGCTTGTCGGCGATCAGCGATTCCAGCGGCTGGCGCACCTCGGACGAGACCAGCTTGTCCTTGGTCTGGCTGGAGAACTTCGGATCGGGCAACTTGACCGAGACGATGGCGGTCAGCCCCTCACGCATGTCATCGCCGGTCAGCGTGACCTTCTCCTTCTTCAGAAGGCCCGACTTGTCGGCATAGTTGTTGAGCGTGCGGGTCAGCGCCGCGCGGAAGGCCGCGATATGCGTGCCGCCGTCGCGCTGCGGGATGTTGTTCGTGAAGGCGAGAACGTTCTCGTAATAAGAATCATTCCACTCCAACGCGACGTCCATGCCGATTGCATCGCGCTGGCCATGAATGGCGATGGGTTCGGGGAAGAGCGGCGACTTGGAGCGATCCAGCCACTTCACGAAAGCGGCGATCCCGCCCTCATAATAAAGCTCGACCGTCTTGGGCTCTTCGTGCCGCGCATCGGTCAGGAACAGGCGCACGCCCGAGTTCAGGAACGCCAGCTCGCGATAGCGATGCTCCAGCTTCTCGAAGTCGAACTCGGTGATCTTGAAGGTCGACGGGCTCGGCAGGAAGGTCACGCGCGTGCCCTTCTGCCCCGGCTCGGCCTTGCCGACCACCTTCAGCGGTGCGACCGCGTCGCCATGCGCGAAGCGCATGTAGTGCTCCTCGCCGTCGCGCCAGATGGTCAGGTCGAGGAACTCGGACAGCGCGTTGACCACCGACACGCCGACGCCGTGCAGGCCGCCCGAGACCTTGTACGCATTGTCGTCCGAAGTGTTCTCGAACTTACCGCCGGCGTGGAGCTGGGTCATGATGACCTCGGCCGCCGATACGCCCTCTTCGGGGTGGATGCCGGTCGGGATGCCGCGGCCATTGTCGGTCACGCTGACCGAGCCGTCGGCGTTAAGCTGGATGTCGATACGGTCGCAATGCCCCGCCAGCGCCTCGTCGATCGCATTGTCCGACACCTCGAACACCATATGGTGGAGGCCCGATCCGTCGTCGGTGTCGCCGATATACATGCCCGGCCGCTTGCGCACCGCGTCGAGGCCCTTCAGCACCTTGATCGAGGAGGCGCCGTACTCATTCGTCTGGGGGGTATCTGCCATAGCGAGTATATAGGAATTCCGGCCCCCTAAAGGAAGCGAAATGGAAGGGGAGACGCCCCTTTCACGTCCCCCCGACCAAAGGGTGCCGAGGCCGCGTTCCTGACGCCGATTTCATCCCCCGGTCGGGAGCCGATAAGGGCCCCGCGCATATCCCGGCCCCTCCGGCATGGGAGACATTCGATGACCCGCAAAGCGATCCTCCTCACCCTGCTGGCGACGCTCGTCGGCACGAACGCCTCGGCCCAGTCGATGCGGCGGGATTATCCAAGCTGCAACCTAGCGCAGCAGCACCACCTGCACGCGGCCACCGGGGGTGCGATCCGCGACAGCCGTCAGGCGCATCTCTCGATGCGCGCCAATATCCTGCAGGCCGATATCGGCAATGCCCGCAAGGCCCGGCGCTTGACGCAGCCCCAGGCGCGGACGCTGTGGAACGAGGTCGATCGCATCCGTCGCGACGCCGACCGCTTCGTCGCGAAACAGGGTTTTCTGAGCGCGGGCGAGGCGGCGAGTTACGACCGGGCGCTGGATGTGGTGGCGATGAGGTTGTGTCGGTGAGGGGATGGTCTCGGTGAGACACCCTGCCCTCCCCCATCCCCTCCCGCTTGCGGGAGGGGCGTGCTCTGGTCTGACCGCAGGAAACTACTACGAAATAAGCCCGAACGTCGCCCCGTAACGCACCCCTCCCGCAGGCGGGAGGGGATGGGGGAGGGCTCCGGTGTCTCACAGAGCCCCCGATCGCCAACTCAAAACGCCACCCGCGTCGCCTCTCCCGGCACATCGGTGAACAACCCCGGCTCGGTCCCGGTCATCCACACCTGCCCCCGCCCCGCCAGCCGCTCGAACAGCGCGGCGCGGCGCGAGGGGTCGAGATGCGCCGCCACCTCGTCCAGCAGCAGCACCGGCGGCACCTCGCGCCGTTCGGTGACAAGGTCGGCATGGGCGAGCACGATGCCCAGCAGCAACGCCTTCTGTTCCCCGGTCGAACACAAGGCCGCCGCCTGCCCCTTGGCGACATGGGTGACGCGCAGGTCGGCACGGTGCGGGCCCACCAAGGTCCGCCCCGCCGCCGCATCGCGCCTGCGCCCCATCGCCAGCGCATGGGCAAAGGCCCCCGCCTCCACCGCCTCGCCCTCCAGGGCCAGCGCGGCGCGCGCGAAGACGCTCTCGGGCGCATCGGCCAGCCGCTGGTCCAGCGCCGCCACCGCCGCCACCCGTGCGGCGTCAATCGCCGCGCCATGCTCCACCATCCGCGCCTCCAGCGCGCTCAGCCAGTCGGGGTCGACCGGCTCCTCGCTGGCCAGCAGCCGGTTGCGCTCGCGCATCGCCGCGTCATAGCGGGTCGCATGCATCCCGTGCGCAGGCGCGAGCGCCATCACCAACCGGTCGAGAAAGCGCCGCCGCTCGGAGGCGGGCTCGACGAACAACCGGTCCATTGCGGGGGTGAGCCACAGGACCGATAGCCAGTCGGCGAGCGCATTGGCGCTCGCGCCCGCCCCCTGCACCCGGACCACCCGCCGCTCGGGCGCGGAGGGCAGCGCGCCGGTCGCGATCTCGACATCGCCGTCCAGCGTCGCCGCAACCCCGAACCCGCCCTTGCCGCCCTGCCGCGCCATCGCCGACAGCGCCGCCCGGCGCAGCCCCCGGCCGGGCGCGAGCAACGACACCGCCTCCAGCACATTGGTCTTCCCCGCGCCATTCTCGCCGGTCAGCACGACGAACCCCGCACTCGGGAACAGTGCGAGGTCGGCGTGATTGCGGAAATCGGTGAGGACAAGGCGGGTGAGCATTATGTCCGCCTTAGAACATCCTCCCCAGCATGGGGAGGTGGCAGGCCGAAGGCCTGACGGAGGGGGGCTTCCCCATAGGTCACCCCTTGCGGCGATCCCCCTCCACCACCCTTCGGGTGGTCCCCCTCCCGTTGCAGGGGAGGAATTTAAGGGCCTTACACCCGCATCGGCATCAGCACGTACAGCGCAGGCGCTTTGTCATTCTCGCGGATCAGCGTCGGCGCAGCAGCGTCGGCCAGGTGGACCTCCACCAAATCGCTGTCGATTTGGGCAAGGATATCGAGCAGATAGCGGCTGTTGAAGCCGATCTCGAAGCCCAGCGAGGTGTATTCGCCCGGCACCTCTTCCGACGCGGTGCCGTTTTCGGGGCTGCTGACCGACAGGGTGATCCGGTCGCGGTCCAGCGCCATCTTCACCGCGCGGGTCTTTTCGGTCGCGATGGTCGACACGCGGTCGACGCCCTGCATGAACGCCTTGGGGTCCAGCTTCAGGATCTTGTCGTTCGCGGTCGGGATGACGCGGCTGTAATCGGGGAAGGTGCCGTCGATCAGCTTGGAGGTCAGGATCGCCTGGCCCAGGTCGAAGCGGATCTTGGTGCCCGACAGCGACACGCCGACCGAGCCGTCCACCTCGTCGAGCAGCTTGCGCAACTCGCCGACGCACTTCCGCGGCACGATCACGTCGGGCATGCCCTCCGCGCCGTTGGGGCGCTCGATGGTGACGCGCGCCAGACGGTGGCCATCGGTAGCGGCAGCCTTCAGCACGGGGGCGCCGTTATCCTCGGCGACGTGCAGGAAGATGCCGTTGAGATAATAACGCGTCTCTTCGGTCGAGATGGCGAAGCGCGTCTTGTCGATGATCTGCTTGAGCAGCTCGACCGGCAGTTCGAACTGGGTCGGCAGCTCGCCTTCCGCGATCACCGGGAAATCGTCGCGCGGCAGGGTGCCGAGCGAGAAGCGCGCGCGGCCCGCCACGATGGTCATGCGTCCTTCCGCCGCCGTCAGCTGAACCTGGCTTCCCTCGGGCAGCTTGCGCGCGATGTCGAACAGCGTGTGTGCCGACACGGTGGTCGAGCCGGGCTGGTCCACCGCCGCCGCGACACTGTCGTTGATCTGCAGGTCCAGATCGGTCGCCATCATCCGCAACTGGCCCTCGGCCGTCGCCTCCAGCAGCACGTTGGAGAGGATCGGAATCGTGTTCCGCCGCTCCACCACCGACTGGACATGGCTCAACCCCTTGAGCAGCGTTGCGCGTTCGATCGTCGCCTTCATTTCCTGATCCCCCGCCGGAACGACCGCATGGCCGGAGTCCGATAGTGATAAATGGCCTTGGTTCCTACCCGCCAAGAAGGGGCCGAAGCAAGGCTTCGACCCCTTCACCACTGGTAGTAAAACCACCGTTAATGTGGAAAAGAATCCCGGCTCAGAAACGCAGGCCCAGACCGGCGAGCAGCTGGTGACGGTTCGGGTTGATGCCGACGCCGTCCATCTCGTCATAGTGCGAATAGCGATATTCGCCCTTTACGAAGGTGTTGGGGCTGATCGCATATTCCAGACCGGCGCCCAGCCGATAGCCGCCGACTTCCTGGTCGTTGGACGTGGTGACGCCCGCCGTGGTGTAGCGTGCATCGAACTTGGCGTTGGTATAGCCCGCCTTCAGATAGCCCATCGCGACCGGCGAGATGACATAGCCGACGCGCGCACCGGCATAGAGATCGCGGCCCGCACCCAGGCGGAACTCGTCGCCGGGCACGCGGATGCCGTTGCTGCGCGTGTCGGAGCTGGAGCCGGTGATCTCGCCCTCGGCGCCGACGATGACCGGGCCCATCGGGATGTCGTAGCCGATGGCCGCGCCATACAGCACGCCGTCGCTCGAGCTGCTGTCCTGGCCCTGGCGGTCGTTGAGGCTGTCATAGCCGATCAGACCTTCGACGCGGAAACCGGTGAAGGGCTGGCCCGTGGTCGTCTGGGCGGCGGCGGGGGCCGCGGCGGCGAGGACGGCCGAGGTCGCCAGGGCGGCGAGCATGAGCTTACGCATAAACTACTCCGTTACTGTACAGGCCGCCGTTACGGTGGCGGTCGCAGGCTCAATGGCGGGAAAGCGCGCCCGTTGCATGAACCTCAGCTAAACAGGAAAAAGCGTTGCATCCGCGCAACAGCCGCGACAGGGATAAGGCCATGCCGATGCCCGCACCCCCGCCCCTGCATCCGGACCATCCGCGCCGGGGCCGCGACTTCATCGCCCGGCATGGCGAGACGGTGTTCAACCGGATCGGCAAGATTCAGGGGGACCGCACCGACCTTCACACCCCGCTGACCCGGCGCGGCTTCGCCCAGGCCGAGGCCTTGGGCGACGTGCTGCGGGATCATCTGGGCGATTCGCCCGCATTGACCCTGTGGTCCTCCCCCACCGGTCGTGCGCTCCAGACGCTGGCGGTGATCGCCGAGCATCTGGGGCTCGACTGGCATGCCACGACGCAGGATTCGCGGCTGATCGAACTGGGATTCGGCAGTTGGGGCGGACAGGTCTTCGCCGATCTCGCCGCGGTCCATGGGCCCATCGTCCATCCGCACGGCATGGCGGTCGGCGCGCCCGATGGGGAAAGCTATGCCGCGATGGCCGCACGGTTGCGCGGGTGGATGGCGGATACGCACGACCATGACGGCGACCGGCTGATCCTGATGCATGGCCTGTCCAGCCGGGTGCTGCGCGGCTTGATGCTGGGTCTGGCGGACGATCCTCTGTGCGGCGTGCCGGTCGCCGAACGTCTGCCGCAGGGGTCGATCGTGATGATCGAGCGGGGGCGCGAGACGCTGATCCACCGGGCGACGGCATGAGGCGACTCGCGCTGATCCTGACTCTGATCGCGGCGCCGGTGGTCGCGCGCGAGACGATCGGCATCTACAAGGGCTGGGGCGCGTTTCGCGATCCCGATCGCTGCTATGCCATCGCCAAGCCGGTGCTGGCGAACGGACGGCCGGAGGGGTTCGCCAGCGTCGGCACCTGGCCCGCCCGGCGCCTGCGCGAATCCTTCCATCTGCATCTCAGCGCACCGCGCGACCGCGCCGCGTCGGTCACCCTGGCGATCGGCGAGCGCCGCTTTCCGCTGGTGGGCGGGGAACGCGATGTATGGGCCCCCGATGCCGCGACCGACCATGCCCTCGTCGCCGCGATGCGCTCGGGGCGGAGCATGAGCGTCTCGGCGGTCGATACCCGGCGTCGCCCCTTTGCCGACACCTATGCCCTGGCGGGCGCGGCGGCGGCGATCGATGCGGCGACCCTGGCCTGCGTGACGGGCTGACGCCTACTTCCTCCCCGGCACGGGGAGGGGGACCAGCGAAGCTGGTGGAGGGGGCGTGCGGCACAGGATGTCCCATGTGGCACGCCCCCTCCGTCAGGCCTTCGGCCTGCCACCTCCCCTTACAGGGGAGGATGGAAATCGTCGCGATTTTGCGCTATGGGCACGCAATGCAGACAGTTTCGGCCGCCCCCATGCCCATCCCCGGGCACATCGATCCCGTGCCCGTGCCGCGCGGTGTTCAGCCGCGCCCCGATGGCCGGGTCGACCTGATCGGCCTGACCAAGGACCAGTTGCGCGAGGCGCTGCTGTCGGCGGGCATGGAGGTGCGGCAGGCAAAGCTGCGTTCCAAGCAGATCTGGCACTGGCTCTATAACCGCGGCGCGACTCGCTTCGCCGACATGACCGATATCGCCAAGGCGCAGCATCCCTGGCTGGAGGAACGCTTCGCCATCGGCCGTCCCGAGGTGGTCGAGGCGCAGGTGTCGAATGACGGCACCCGCAAATGGCTGCTCCGCTCGCCCGACGGGCAGGATTACGAGATGGTGTTCATCCCCGACGCCGACCGGGGCACCCTGTGCGTGTCGAGCCAGGTCGGCTGCACGCTGAACTGCCGTTTCTGCCACACCGGCACGATGCGGCTGGTGCGCAACCTGACCGCGGGCGAGATCGTCGGGCAGGTGATGCTGGCGCGCGATTCGCTCGGCGAATGGCCCAGCCAGCCCGAAGGCCGCATGCTGACCAACATCGTCATGATGGGCATGGGCGAGCCGCTCTATAATTTCGACGCGGTGCGCGATGCGCTGAAGCTGGTGATGGACGGCGACGGGCTGGCCCTGTCCAAGCGTCGCATCACCCTGTCGACCAGCGGCGTCGTCCCGATGATGGCGCGCGCGGGAGAGGAGATCGGCGTGAACCTGGCCGTCTCGCTCCACGCGGTGACCAAGGACGTGCGCGACGAGATCGTGCCGCTCAACAAAAAATACGGCATCGAGGAACTGCTTCAGGCCTGTGCCGACTATCCGGGCGCCAACAATGCCCGACGCATCACCTTCGAATATGTGATGCTGAAGGACAAGAACGACTCGGACGCCGATGCGCACGAGCTGGTCCGGTTGCTGCGCCAGTACAAGCTGCCCGCCAAGGTGAACCTGATCCCGTTCAACCCCTGGCCCGGTGCCGATTACGAATGCTCGACGCCGGAGCGGATTCGCCGTTTCTCCGACATCGTGTTCGAGGGCGGCATCTCCGCGCCCGTCCGCACCCCGCGCGGCCGGGACATCGACGCCGCCTGCGGCCAGTTGAAGACCGCCGCCGAGAAGAAGAGCCGCGCGCAGCTCGATCGCGAGGCGGAGGAGAAGTTCGCGGCCCTGGGGTGATGCCCCTCCACCATCGCTGACGCGATGGTCCCCCTCCCCAAGCAGAGCTCGGGGAGGATTTAAGAAGGCCGTCTCATTCCTCCCCAAGCTCCGCTTGGGGAGGGGGACCGCCCGGCGAAGCCGGGTGGTGGAGGGGCGCGCGCCCCCTTGCCCCCCACCCCCGCCTGAGGCACGGAAACGCGTAACCATGTGTTACCGCCCATCATGATCGACTGGACCTTCCTCGCCCTCGCCGCCGCCGGGGGTTTTCTCGGCGGCGCGATGAATGCGTTGGCGGGGGGCGGCAGCTTCTCGACCATGCCGACGCTGATCGCGCTCGGCCTGCCCTCCACCATCGCCAATGCCACGTCGAACGTCGCGCTCCAGCCCGCCGCGATGGCGAGCGCCTGGGCCTATCGCCATGGGCTGGAGCCGGTGATGGGCGTGACGATGCGGCGCATGGTCGCGATCACGATGATCGGCGCGTTCATCGGCAGCGCGCTCCTGTTCTTCACCCCGCCCCGCGCCTTCGACCTGATCGTTCCCTGGCTGCTGCTGACGGCGACGCTGGCTATCGCGGGCGGGCGCCATGCGTCGGACTGGCTCGCCCGCATCGCCCGGCCCGGCCCCCGCGCGCTGATGACGGCGCAGGGAGTGCTGGGCGTCTATGGCGGCTATTTCGGTGGCGGCATCGGCATGATGCTGACCGCCGCATGGGGCCTGTTGTCGGGACGCGATCCGGCCCAATTGGCCGCGCCCCGCACGCTGATGCTGGCCACCGCCAACGCCGCGGCGACCCTGGTGTTCATCGCCACGGGCATGGTGGCATGGGCCCAATGCCTGCCGATGCTCGCGGGCGGCATCCTGGGCGGATGGAGCGGTGCGCTGGTCGGGCGCAAGCTGCCCGCCGGGCTGATCCGGGGCTGGACGCTGCTGCTGACCACGGTGACGACGGTGGTGTTCTTCTATCGGGGCTATGCGTGACGCAGCCGAACGACCGCCGCCAAAGGGCGTCTCAATCCGGCCGCCGCATCTCGAATCGCGCCGCCTCGGTCACCTCAAAATAATCCACCGGGCCGCCGCCGCGCAGGATCGGGCGGGCGCGGGCGGTCTGGTAGATGCCGTCCGTGATCATCTCGGCGGCGATGTGGATGCCGACCGCCTCGCCGATGACCAGCCACTGGTCGAGTTCGCGCCCCTCCTTGGTCTCCAGCCGGATCAACTGGGTCAGGCGGCATTCGAACGACACCGGGCTGTCGGCGACGCGGGGGGCGGCGACCAGGCGACCGTCCTCCGCCGTCACGCCGGCAAGGGCGAATTCGTCAATCTCCGCCCCCACGGCCGCGGCGCTGGCGTTCATCGATTCGGCCAGCGCCATGGTCGCGAGGTTCCAGGTGAAGACCTTGGTCTCCGCGATATTGGCGACCGAGTCCTTCCACCCCTGCGACGAAAAGCCGATCAGCGGCGGGCGGTAGTTGAAGACGTTGAAAAAGCTGTAAGGTGCCAGATTGTTGACGCCCCGTGCCGACCGGCTGCCGATCCAGCCGATGGGCCGGGGTGCGACGATCGCGTTCAAGGGATCATGCGCCAGTCCATGGCCGTTGACGGGTTCGTAGAAATGCCAGTTCTGGGTCATGCCTGGGGTCACCGAAAGGGAGTGTGGATGGAAGCGCCAACGCCGCAAGAGCCTCAAAGACCCCGATCGCGGTCGGTCATTCGCCGCCACGGCGTGGTGACGCGGGTCTGGCACTGGGTCAATGCGGTGGCGGTCCTGATCCTGCTCGGGTCGGGCCTGGGCATCTCGAACGCGCATCCCCGGCTCTATTGGGGACGCTATGGCGCCAATTTCGATCCCGCATGGGCGAGCCTGCCGCATTTTCCCGGTTGGATCACGATTCCCGCCCGCTACAACCTCGCCATTTCGCGACGCTGGCATCTGTTCTTCGCGCTGGTGCTGGGGTTCGGACTGCTCGCCTATATGATTGGCGGCCTGCTGACCCGGCATTTCCAGCGCGACCTGCGGATTCGGGGGCGCGAGCTTCGCCCCACCGCCATATGGGCCGATTTCCGGCGGCATCTGGCCTTCCGTTTCCATGACGAGCACGATCCGCGCCGCTACAACCTGTTCCAGAAGCTGAGTTATGTGCTGGTGCTGTTCGTCGCGCTGCCGCTGGCGATCCTGACGGGGATCGCGCTGTCGCCCGGGATGAATGCCGCCTGGCCCTGGGTGCTGGAGATATTGGGCGGGCGGCAATCGGCGCGTTCGATCCATTTCATCACCGCCGGCGCGCTGGCCCTGTTCACCATCGTCCATCTCGTGCTGGTCATCCTGGCGGGCGCGGGCAACGAGATGCGGTCGATGATCACCGGTCGCTGGAGGATTCCCGAATGATCGGCCGTCGCACCATCCTGACCGGCGGGGCCGGGCTGTTGCTCGCGGGCTGCGACCGTATCATCGAGCAGCCGACCGCGCGCAAGATCCTGTTCGCGGGTGAGGATATGCAGAAGGGGCTGCAACGCGCGCTGACCAATCGGGGCGCGCTGGCCCCCGAATATCGCCGCGACCAGATGTCGCCCTATTTCCGCACCAACGGCACGCGCAATCCCGGCACGCCCGAATATGCCGCGCTGCTCGCCAACCGCTTCGAGGATTGGCGGCTGAACGTCGGCGGGCTGGTCGGCAAGCCCTTATCGCTGTCGCTGCGCCAGATCGGCGAGTTCCCCGCCCGCCGCCAGATCACCCGCCACGACTGTGTCGAGGGGTGGAGCGCGATCGGCGAGTGGATGGGCCCGATGCTGGGCAGCATCCTGAAGGCCGCCGATATCAGCAGCCGGGCGCGCTATGTCGTCTTCACCTGCGCCGACCTGTACGGGGGCCAGCCCTATTACGAATCGCTCGACCTGATCGACGCCTTCCACCCCCAGACGATTCTGGCCTGGGGCATGAACGGGCGGATGCTGGACGTCGGGCACGGCGCACCCTTGCGCCTGCGGGTCGAGCGGCAACTGGGGTACAAGCACGCCAAGTATCTGATGCGCATCGATGCGGTCGCCAGTCTGACCAACATAGGTTTGGGCAAGGGGGGATATTGGGAAGACCATGTCGATTATGACTGGTATGCGGGGATTTAAGACACTAGTCGGTGCCATATGGCGCTGATCGATCTCTTTCTGTCGCGCGCGGTCCGCAAGGGCCGCCTGTCCCTCACCCATCATGACGGCAAGGTCCGCGAATTCGGCACGCCCGAACCGGGCTATCCCGATGTCGCGATCCGCTTCACCGATGCCCGCGTCGCCGGACAGATCGTCCGCAACCCGGCATTGGCGGCGGGCGAATCCTTCATGGACGGCCGCCTGATCGTCGAGAAGGGCGATGTCCGTGATCTGGTCGAACTGCTGACCGCCAACGACAAATGGGAAGCGGGCCGGGCGAACCTGAACCCGTCGCGCTTCGTTCGGGCGGCGGGGGCGATCAAGCACCGGATCGACCGGATCAACATGGAGCGCCGGTCGAAGAAGAACGTCGCGCATCATTACGACCTGTCCGCCACATTGTACGAACTCTTCCTCGACACCGACAAGCAATATAGCTGCGCCTATTTCACCGATCCCGCCAACGATCTGGAGCGGGCGCAGCGCGACAAGAAGGCGCATATCGCCGCCAAGCTGGCGATCCAGCCGGGGATGAAGGTGCTCGACATCGGCTGCGGGTGGGGCGGTATGGCGCTCTATCTGCACCAGATGTGCGGCGCGGAAGTGCTGGGCGTCACCCTGTCGGAGGAGCAGCTCAAGGTCGCGCGCGCTCGCGCCGAGGCCTTGGGCGTCGCCGACAAGGTGAAGTTCGAACTGATCGACTATCGCCGGGTGGAGGGCCGGTTCGACCGCATCGTCTCGGTCGGCATGTTCGAGCATGTCGGCCCGCCACAATATCGCACCTTCTTCCGCAAATGCCGCGACCTGCTGACCGAGGACGGCGTGATGCTGCTCCACACGATCGGGCGGCTGAGCGGGCCGGGCGTCACCGACGACTGGACGACCAAATACATCTTTCCCGGCGGCTACAACCCCGCTCTGTCGGAGATCGTGCGCGCGCAGGAGGGCTTGCGCATGTTCCTGACCGATGTCGAGGTGCTGCGCTGCCATTATGGCTGGACGCTCGACATCTGGTACGACCGGACCGTGGCGGCGAAGGAGCGGATCGTCGAGCTGTATGACGAGCGCTTCTACCGCATGTGGCTGTTCTATCTGGCGGGCGCGGGCGCGGCGTTCCGCAATGGGGGCCTGTGCAACTATCAGGTGCAGCTCACCCGTGGGCGGCTCTCGGTGCCGGTGACGCGGGATTATATGTATGAGGGCGAACGCGCGTTGCGGGCCAAATAAATCCTCCCCTGCAGGGGGAGGGGGACCGCCGCGAAGCGGTGGTGGAGGGGGGCTTCCTCATAGGATGTCCCTGGTGGCGAGCCCCCTCCACCAGCTTCGCTGGTCCCCCTCCCCGTGCCGGGGAGGATCGGTCAGGCTCGAAGCCGCCGGATATCCAGCACATCGACCCCGGCGAGCGTCACCGGGCCGAAACGGCCATCGACTTCCGCGACGATCCCCTCGGCGGTCGAGCGTACGCGGGTCCAGGGGATTTCGCGCACCGCGATGCGGCGGCCCTGGAGCTTGATCGCCGCGACGCGACCGTCCTGCGCCACCGCCAGCGCGCCCTGGCCGTCGGCACCGACCACCGCGCCGGATACCGAAAAGCCCTCCAGCGCGGCTTCGGCCGCCGCCGCGACATCCTCCGGCGCGCCGAGGCGGCGGTTGCGGCGGCGGCGGACCAGCCAGCCGATCCCGACCCCACCCAGCACCGTTCCGGCGCCCAGACCGGCCAGCGCCCAGCCCATCACGGCGCCGGTGATCGGCAGGATCATCCCGCCGCGCCCGACAGGGCTTCGAGCGTCGGGCGAAGACCGGACAGGTCATAGCCCGCCCCCTCGGCCTGCATCACGATCAGGGTCGGGTTGCGCCCCGCCTTGGCCGCCGCCAGCGCCCACAGGTTGCAACTGCGCGTGCCCGACCGGCAATAGGCGAGCACCGGCCCCTTGGCCTCGACCAGCGCCTGGGTCATCTGGTCGACCATCTCGTGGCTGAAGCCGCCGGGCGTCACGGGAATGGCTGTATAGGCCAGCCCCTGATCCTCCGCCGCCGCGCGGATCGAGTCGCCATTGGGCTGCCCCGGCTCCTCGCCATCGGGGCGGTTGTTGACGATGGCGGTATAGCCCGCCGCCTTGATCGCCGCGACGTCCTCGGGGCGGATCTGGGGGGCGACGGCGACGCTTTCATTGAGTGGGCGGATCATGCGACTCACCTATTCAAAGGGCCGTTTCACCGCAACCGGTGCCGAGCCTTCTTCGGCAGGAAAAGACGCATCAGCCGGCGCTTGGCTCCGATGGCATGGGAACATCCCGCGCTCCCCCACGTCTGATCCGCAATGGATTTTCGCAGGAGCCGGGCGCCATGTCGCTGATCGATCGTCGCCAGGGGCTGTGGGGCCTGGCCGCGCTGGGCGCCGCTGCCGCCGTACCGCTCGCCTGGCGCCGGGCCCAGGCCGCCGCCCCCGGCCCCGCGACGCTGGCGGTTGTGGAAAAGGGCGCAGGGCGCGTCGCCTTCTACAGCCTGCCCGATGGCCGCCGGACGGATATGATCGCGCTGGGGCCGCAGCCGCATGAGATGGTCGCCGATTCGGCGGGCCGCTTCGCCTATGTCGGCGGATATGGGGTGAAGGGCTGGCAGTTCGGCGGCGAGGGAGGGCACCAGCTCTGGGTGATCGACCTGACGACGCGCAAGCTCGCCCGCACCATCGACCTGTCACCGCACCGCCGCTGGCACGGGATGCGGATGGACGCGAAGGGGAGGCTCTACGCGCTGTCGGAAACCGACAGCCTGCTCGCCCGCTTCGACCAGCCCGCGACCGCGACAAGCCCCGACCGGATGATCCCGGTCGGCGGCGCGCGCAGCCATTATTTCGTGGTAAAGGCCGATGGCACCCGCGCCTATGTCGCGGACACGATGAGCGGCATGGTCATCATGGTGGACCCCGACGATGCCAGCTTCGCGCCCGTCAAACAGCATATCGGCACCGCGCCCGAGGGTCTGGCGCTCAGCCCCGACGAGCGCACCCTGTACGTGATCGACCGTCCGGCGGGCGTGCTCCACGCGCTGGACGCGATCACGCTGCGCCCCCGTGCCCGCACGACCCTGCGCGGCGAGGCGGTGCGGGTGATCGTCCAGCCCGATGGCCGCCTGATCGTGTCCAACCCGGCGGACAAGAGCCTGACCCGCCATTCGCCCGCCACGCTGAAGGAGGAAGCCAGGCTTCCCCTGCCCGCCGCCGCGCCGGGGCTGAACCTGCCTGCGGGCGGGTCGATCCTCTATGCCGCGCTGGAGGACGACCGCATCGCGATCGTCGATCTGGCGACCTGGCGGATCGTCGGCGGCTTCGCGACCGGCGACGCGCCGGATACCGCCGTGCTTCTGTAATGGCACCGGCCCTTTGCCTTCGCGCCGCTTTACGGTAGCGGTAAGGCGATGGCTGCCAAAATCTCCTGCGATGTCGCGATCATTGGTGCAGGCCTGGCCGGCGGCCTGATCGCGCTGGCGCTCAAGGCGCGGCACCCGGCGCTCGACGTGCGGCTGGTCGATGCGGGCGAGACGATCGGCGGCAACCATCTCTGGTCCTTTTTCGGCAGCGATGTGGCGAAGGCCGATCGCTGGATCGTCGAGCGGCTCGTCGCGCATGGCTGGCGCAGTTACGACGTGGCCTTTCCGGCGCATTCGCGGACGCTGAACCAGACCTATTATTCGATCGAAAGCCACCGACTGGACGCGGAGGTCCGCCGCGTGCTGCCGCCCGAAGCCCTGATGCTGGGCCGCAAGGTGCTGTCGGTGACCGCGACCGCCGCGGTCTTCGCCGATGGCGACCGGGTGGAGGCGACGGGCGTGATCGACGCGCGCGGCGCGGGCGACCTGTCCTCGCTGTCCTGCGGATGGCAGAAATTCGTTGGCCAGGAACTGCGCCTGACCCACCCGCATGGCAGCGAGCGGCCGGTGGTGATGGACGCCACCGTCAAGCAGCTCGACGGCTATCGCTTCGTCTACACCCTGCCCTTCGCGCAGGATCGGATCTTCGTCGAGGACACCTATTATTCGACCTCGTCCGATCTGAACCGCCGCGCCATCGTCCAGCGGATCGAACGCTATGCCGAGGCGCGGGGGTGGGAGACGGTGGAGGTGCTGCGCGAGGAAGCGGGCGTGCTGCCGGTCGCGATGGGGGGCGACTTCGACAATTACTGGCGCAGCGGCGGGGCCAGGACGCCCAAGGCCGGGATGCGCGCCGGGCTGTTCCACCCGACCACCGGCTATTCGCTACCCGATGCGATCCGCATGGCGGCGATGCTGGCCGAGCGGCGCGATTTCGCCGGGGCGGACCTGCACGATGCGACCTATCGCATGGCGCGCGCCGCCTGGGACGCGCGCGGCTTTTACCGGATGCTCGACACGATGTTGTTCAAGGCGGCGGAGCCGGATGAGCGATACCGCGTTCTGGAGCGTTTCTATCGACTTCCGCCCGACCTGATCGGGCGATTTTATGCGGGGCAATCGACCATGGCCGATAAGGCACGAATATTGACCGGACGGCCGCCGGTGCCGATCCTGCGCGCCATCGCCGCGCTGCGGGGCAGGTCATGAAGAGCGCGGTCGTCATCGGATCGGGCTTTGGCGGGCTGGCTCTCGCCATCCGCCTGCAATCGGCGGGCGTGCAGACGACCATCGTCGAGGCACGCGACAAGCCCGGCGGGCGCGCTTATTATTGGGAACGCGACGGCTTCACCTTCGACGCCGGCCCCACCGTCATCACCGATCCGGCCTGTCTGGAGGAACTGTGGGGCCTGACCGGCCGGTCGATGTCGGAGGATGTGAAGCTCGATCCCGTCAGTCCCTTCTACCGGCTGAACTGGGTCGACGGCACCAATTTCGATTACAGCAACGACGACACCCAGCTGCGGTCCGAGATCGCCAAGCTGAACCCCGACGACATTGCCGGATACGGCAAGTTCCTCGACTATGCGGCGGGCGTCTATCGCGAGGGTTACGAAAAGCTCGGCCATGTCGCGTTTCTCGACTTCGCCTCGATGGTGAAGGCCGCGCCGTCGCTGATGAAGTATCAGGCGTGGAATTCGGTCTACGCCATGGTGTCGAAGTTCGTGCAGTCGGAGAAGCTGCGTCAGGCGCTGTCCTTCCACACGCTGCTCGTCGGCGGCAATCCGATGACGACCAGCGCCATCTATGCGCTGATTCACAAGCTGGAGCGTGACGGCGGCGTCTGGTTCGCGCGCGGCGGCACCAATCGCCTGGTCGCTGGCATGGTCGCGCAGTTCGAGCGGATCGGCGGCGTGCTGCGCCTCGGCGATCCCGTCACCCGGATCGAGACCCTGGGCGACCGCGCGACCGGCGTGGTGACCAAGAGCGGCCTGACCATCCAGGCGGAGGCGGTCGCGACCAATGCCGATATCATGCACAGCTACCGCGACCTGCTGGCCGACAACCGCTCGGCCCGGCGGACGGTCAACCGGCTGGAGCGCAAGCGCTATTCGCCGTCGCTGTTCGTCGTCCATTTCGGCATCAAGGGCGCGTGGCCGGGCATCCCGCACCACATGATCCTGTTCGGCCCGCGCTATAAGGGGCTGCTGACCGATATCTACGACACGGGCGTGCTGTCGGAGGATTTCTCGCTCTACCTCCACCACCCGACCGTCACCGACCCAAGCCTGGCGCCCGAGGGGCATTCGACCTTCTATGCGCTGGCCCCGGTGCCACACATGGGCAAGTTCCCGATGGACTGGGACGAGGTCGGGCCGATCCTGGAAAAGCGCATCCTGGACGAGGTCGGCCGCCGCCTGATCCCGGACATCCACGAGCGGATCGTGACCAAGTTCCATTACGCGCCGTCGGACTTCGCGACCGACCTGAACGCGCATATGGGCTCGGCCTTCTCGCTGGAGCCGATCCTGACCCAGAGCGCCTATTTCCGGGTCCACAATCGCGACGATTCGATCCCGAACCTGTATTTCGTCGGCGCGGGCACGCATCCGGGCGCGGGTATTCCGGGCGTGGTCGGCAGCGCGAAAGCCACGGCGGCGCTGATGCTGGAGCGGCGATAGCAGCCAATCCTCCCCGGCGCGGGGAGGATCACGCCAGCAGCGCGTCCCCCTCCGCCTCTTCCACCTCGGCGGCTTGGCGGGCCCACATCTCCGCATACAAGCCACCCCTGGCCAGCAATTCGCCATGGGTGCCACGCTCCGCCACCCGGCCGCCGTCGAGCACGACGATCTGGTCGGCATGGACGATGGTCGACAGCCGGTGCGCGATGACCAGCGTGGTGCGCCCGCGCTCGATCGCCTGCAGCGTCGCCAGAATGTCCGCTTCGGTCCGGCTGTCGAGCGCGCTGGTCGCTTCGTCCAGGATCAGGATCGGCGGGTTCTTCAGCAGGGTGCGGGCGATGGCGACCCGCTGCTTTTCGCCACCCGACAGTTTCAGCCCGCGCTCGCCGACGCGGGTGGCGTAACCCTGCGGCTGGCGTTCGATGAACTCGGCGATCGCCGCGCCCTTCGCCGCGCGCTCGACCTCGGCCTGGTCGGCCCCCTCGCGGCCATAGGCGATGTTGTAGCCGATCGTGTCGTTGAACAGCACCGTATCCTGCGGCACGATCCCGATCGCGCCCCGAAGCGAGTCCTGCGTGACGGTGGCAATCCCCTGCCCGTCGATGGTGATCGCGCCCTCCTTCGCCTCGTAGAAGCGGTAAAGCAACCGCGCGAGCGTCGACTTGCCCGCACCCGACGGCCCCACCACCGCACAGGTCGTCCCCGCCGGAATGTCGAGCGTCAGTCCCTTCAGGATGGTCCGCTCCGGGTCGTAACCGAACACGACATTGTCGAACCGAACATGGCCACCCGCCACCCGCAGCGGCGGCGCGCCGGGGGCGTCGACCACCTCGGCGGGGGTGTCGATCAGGTCGAACATCGCGCCCATGTCGATCACCCCCTGGCGGATGGTGCGATAGACCATGCCCAACAGGTCGAGCGGGCGGAACAGCTGCGACAACAAGGTCGAGACGAACACCACATCGCCCGGCGAGGCCGCGCCCCGGCTCCATTCGCGCGCGACCCAGGCCATGGCGAAGCCCAGCATCAGGCTGGTGATCAGCGCCTGCCCGACATTCAGCCAGGCGAGCGAATTCTCCGACTTGGTCGCCGCGCGGGCATAGGCCGCGACGCCGGTTTCGTATCGCCGCGCCTCGCGTTCCTCGGCGTTGAAATATTTGACCGTCTCGAAATTCAGCAGCGAGTCGACCGCATGCGCCACCGCGCCGGTGTCGAGATCGTTCATCCGGTTGCGCAGCGCATTGCGCCAATCGGTCACCTTGCGGGTGAAGACGATGTAGAGCACCACCATCGCCAGCGTGGTGACGACCAGCACCGGCCCGAAGCTGCGCCCGAAGATCGCCAGCACCAGCCCCAGTTCCAGCACCGTCGGCGCAATGTTGAACAGGAGGAAATAGAGCATCGTGTCGATGCTCTTCGTCCCCCGCTCGACCACCTTGGTCACCGCCCCGGTCCGCCGTTCGAGGTGGAAGCGCAAAGACAGGCGGTGGAGATGGCGGAACACGTCCGCCGACAGCCGCCGCGTCGCGTCCTGCCCGACCATCTCGAACACGGCATTGCGCAGATTGTCGAACAGCGTCGTCCCGAACCGCGCCGCCGCATAGCCGACGACCAGCAGGGTCACGAGCGTCACCGCGCTCCGGTCGCCCCCCGCCATCCGGTCGATGGCGTATTTCAGCGTATAGGCCGCGCCCAATACCTGAATCAGTTTGGACACCACGACCAGCGCCATCGCCGCCACGATCCGCACGCGCAAAGCAGGGGCTTCGGCGGGCCAGAGATAGGGGAGGAAACGGCGAAGCGTCGGGATCAGGGGCCGGTCAGGCGTACCGGCGGTGGAGTCGATAGGCGGCATGTCACCCCCATGTCGGCGGAACCGAGGGGAAGTTCAATGGGTGGTACGATCATGGGCGTCATGGCTTGCGGCCCTGCCCTCCCCCGGCCCCTCCCGCCTGCGGGAGGGGAGTTTTGTGGGAATTTTGGCTACCCGCATCCCCGCCCATAGAAATTACAGTGAGCGCTTGCCTCTGGCCGCTCCCCTCCCGCAGGCGGGAGGGGCTGGGGGAGGGCCTCGCCACACGCGACACCCTCCCGAACCTCGCCCCCTTACAACCCCTTCACGAACTCCGCCCCATGCTTCACCTGCGCGGTCGAGGCCTTCAGCGTATCGCCGATCGGCTCGGCCCGCCCGCCCAGGCAGGGCGCGAGGAAATTCTCGGCCACCGCGTTGAACGCGATGCCGTTCACCGGTCGGGCAAAGCCATGCCCCTCATCGGGGAACAGCACATAGGTGACGGGAATGGCCTTGGCCGCCATCGCCGCGACGATCTGGTCGCTTTCGGCGACGTTGACGCGCGGGTCGTTGGCGCCCTGCCCGATCAGCAGCGGCTTCCTGATCCGGTCGACGAAGGTCAGCGGGCTGCGTTCCTTGAGCAGCGCGCGGCCTTCCTCGGTGGTGGGGTCGCCCATCCGCTTGTAGAATTGCTGCTTGCCCGCTTCCCAATAAGGCGGGATTGTCTTGAGCAGGGTGAACAGGTTGGACGGCCCGACGATGTCGACGCCGCATGCGAACTTCTCCGGCGTGAAGGTCAGGCCCGCCAGCGTCGCATAGCCGCCGTACGAGCCGCCCATGATCGCCACCTTGTCGACCGTGGTAACGCCCTGCTTCACCGCCCAGTCGACCGCGTCGATCAGGTCGTCATGCATCTTGCGGCCCCATTGCAGGTCGCCCGCCGAGATAAAGTTCTTCCCGAAACCGGTCGAGCCGCGATAATTGACCGACAGCACCGCATAGCCGCGATTGGCGAGCCACTGGTGATAGCTGTTATAGCCGAACCCGTCGCGCGCCCAGGGTCCGCCATGGACGAACAGCACCATCGGCACCGGCCCGGTCACCCCCTTCGGCTTGGTCAGATAGGACACCAGGCTCAACCCGTCGCGCGCCGGAATCTCCACCGCCTCCATCGGGACGAGCGGCGCATCGGCCAGTTCGGGGCGGCTGACATAAAGCTGGGTCAGCTTTTTCGCTTTGCGATCGTACAGCCAGGTCGAGGCGGGCGCGGTGACCGGGTCGAAGCTGACCAGCCATTTGTCGTCCGCATCGGTGCGCGACCCGATCGAGAACTGCCCCTTGTTCTGCGCCTTGAGGAAGGCGAGGTCGGCCTTCACCGCGTCGCCGACCGGGACATAGTCGCGCTTGAGGTAATCGACCTCATAGGCCTCGACCCGACCAGTCTTGGGGTTGAACAGCCCGCCGCCGACATCCGCCTTGGGGCTTTCGCCGATCACGGCCATCTGGCCGCTGGCCATGTCCTGTGCCATCAGCGCGGCGGTGTTCCGCCCCCGGCTGTCCATCCAGTAGAGCGTCTTGCCGTCCACCGTGAAGCCCAGCGGCGAGGTGGTCAGCGAATCGTCCAGGCCAAACTGAACGACGGGCGTCGTCTCCACCTTGGTGCCGTCGACGCGGAAATAGTCCGACCCGCCATCGGGGCGCGCCTTGGCCGCCATGCGCAGGCGCAACTGGTCGTCGGCGAGGAACCCGGCATAGCCGTCATTCTGCATCACCTTGGTCAGCGCGCCGGTCGTCAGGTTCAGCTCGTACACGTCGTGCCAGCGCGGATCGCGATTGTTGACGCCGACGAGGATGCGATCCTTGATCGTCTCGCTGGTGCCGACGATCTGGACCCGTGTCTTCTCGAAAGGAGTCAGCGCCTTTTGCTCGCCGGTCACGACATTGACGCCGTAGAGCAGGAAATTCTCGTCGCCGCCCTTGTCGTTGACGAACAGGATGGACTTCGAATCCGGCGACCAGAAGGCTTGGCGGATCGGCCGGGTCTTTTCGGCGGTCAGCGGGCGGGCCTTATCCGGCGTCGCGATCGGTGCGACCCAGACGTTGAGCACGCCGTCGCGCGGCGCGATGAAGCTGATCCACTTGCCGTCGGGCGACAGCCGCCCGCCGGTCTTGGTCGGATTGCCGAACAGCTTGGCGCGTTCGATCAGCGGCACGTCCGCCGCCATCGCCGATTGCGCCACCATCAGCGCGGCCCCCGCCGCCAGCAAAGCCCTGAATCCCATCTCATGCTCCCCACCATGAACTGTATTGCCACAGCATGACACCCGTCCCGTGATCGGACAAGCGCAAAATCGGAACAACCCGCCGCCCTTACGAGTTTTCAATTCCAAGTGGAGGCGGTCGATGGAACCGATTTTCTATGTGATGGCCATATTGGGTTGTGGCGATGGCAGCATCGATTGCACCGAAGCGCGCATGGTGCCTGCCAGGTACCAGACCATGGCCCAATGCCGCGCCGATCTTGCCAACCGGATCGCCGCGAATACGGATGTGCCCTATCCCGTGATCGGCGCGGACTGCCGCCGGATGGGCGCGCAGATGGCCAAGGCGGAGCGTAAGCCCTCCAAGGGGTGAATCCCACCACCTCCGCTCAGCCTGAGCGAAGCCGAAGGCCAAGGGAAACCATGCCCGCTGAGGTCATCGCGTGCGCTTCGACTTCGCTCAGCGCGAACGGTGACCGGGAATTGTCACGCACCCCCCATCATCAGCCATCATCTCGGCAGGCAAAAAGCTACCGGGGTCGCGTCCACAGCGTCGGGTCGCGCGGGGTGATCGTCATGCTCCCCCGCCGCGCCGCCTGGACGCTCGCGCCCGCCATGAAGCGCAGCTTCTCCGCCTTGCTGGTGCCGACGCGGCTGTCCCAGGCACGGCGTCCGCGCCGGGCGACCTTGCGCCCGATCGCGCCATAGATCGCCGCCGCCGACAGCACCGCCCAGGCCGATCGATAGGACAGAGCCGGCGTCCCCATCCGCGCACTCGCCTCGAACCTTGCCGCCTGGTCGGTCAGGCGGCGGGCCAGCGCGCTAAGGCCGGGCCGGTGCGAAGGCGCCATGATCGCATCGGGCGCGATGCTCTTATAGGCGAGCCATTCGCGCGGCAGATAATAGCGCCCCGCGCCCGCATCCTCGGCGATGTCGCGCGCGATATTGGCGAGCTGGAACGCCAGCCCCAGGTCGCAGGCGCGGTCGAGCGTCGCCTGGTCGTCGGGCGCCACCCCCATCGTCACCGCCATCATGCAGCCGACCACACCCGCGACATGATAGCAGTAGCGGTAAAGATCGTCCTCGGTTTCGGGCCGCCAATCCTCGGCATCCAGCGCGAAGCCCGCAATCAGGTCGCGGGGCCAGCGATGCGGCATCCCCGTCTCCGCCGCGACGACCCGCAACGCGTCGAAGGCCGGATCGCCCACGACCTGCCCCGCCAGCGCCGCCTCGGTCTTCTCGGTCAGTTCGGCCAGCCGCGCGGGCGCATCCGCCACGCGGGTCATGCCATGGCCATGATCCTGCCCGTCGGCGATGTCGTCGCAGCGGCGGCACCAGGCATAGAGCAGCCAGGCCCGCGCCCGCGTTTCGGGATCGAACAACATGCTGGCGGCCGCGAAGCTCTTGGAGCCCTTCGCGATCGACGTCTTTGCCGCCGCCACCAGCGCCGCGCGCTCGTCCGGGGCGGCGGACGGGCTCACAGGTCGCCCGCGTTCATGCGTACGATGGGCTGGGTCGGCACATGCGCACCCATCCGCCCCAAAAGGCCGTCCAGCGTCGAATCGACGATCAGCAGGTCGCGGTGCTGCGGTCGCAGGAAACCGACCTCGCCCATCTTCTCCCAAAAGGCGACGAGATGATCGTAATAGCCACCGGTGTTGAGCAGTCCGACCGGGTCGGCATGATAGCCGAGCTGCGCCCAGCTCAGCGCCTCCCACAATTCGTCCATCGTGCCGGTGCCGCCCGCGATGGTGACGAAGCCGTCCGACAGGTCGGTGAACGCTTTCTTGCGCTCATGCATCCCCGGCACGACATGGAGTTCGGTGAGGCCCCGGTGCGCGACCTCGGCATCGACCAGCGCCTGCGGGATGATGCCGATCACCTCGCCACCCGCCGCCAGCGCCGCATCGGCGACCGCGCCCATCAGACCCAGCCGCCCGCCGCCATAGACGACGCCGATCCCGCGCTCCGCCAGACCACGTCCGACGCTACGAGCGGTTTCGATGTAAAGGGGGTCGCTGGGGGTCGCCGACCCGCAATAAATGGCCAATCGCTTCATGAGCCATGCGCTAGGCCAAGGCGCCGGGCGGAACAAGCGGGCAAGCGACCGGTCACGCTGGTCGCGCGTCGATTATGGAAGGGGCGACGCGAACAAGGCCGCCCCGCCCCTTCCCGATATTACCGGCCGCGCAGCGTGTTCAGCAGCGCGATGCCCAGCACGCCGCCCAGCGCCGCCGAGGCATAGGGGCGATCCTTCACGAACTGGCGCGCCTGGTCGATCAGCGGGCGGACGGTCTGGTCGATGCTGGTCTTGGCATCGCCGAACGCCTTCTGCGTCTTGCCGCCCAGTTGCTCGCCCCGGCCCTCGGCCTGCATGGACTTGTCGCCCATGGCCGTGCCGATCCCTTCCTTGACCTTGCCGCCGAAATCCGTGGCCGAACCGTTGATCGTGTCGGTGTTCATCGATGCCTCCTATGCTGGACTGGAAATGGCCGGGGCCCATCAAAGCCCCCGTGACGATGGAGCCTAGTAACCCCGCAGCGCGGCGATGTTTCCCCCAAAGGTCCGCACGAGCCAGGTCGGCCGGGCAAAACCGCCATCGCCCTTTCGCATCCATCCCCCGCTCGCTACATGCAGCCCGATGGCCGCCGACCCCCTTGCCAAGCTCCACGAAGTTTTCGGGTACAGCCAGTTCCGCGGGGTGCAGGAACAGGTGGTCGACCGTGTCCTGAACCGGCAGCGGACGCTGGCGGTCATGCCGACCGGCGCGGGCAAGTCGCTCTGCTATCAACTCCCCGCCGTGATGATGGACGGATGCTGCGTCGTGGTCAGCCCGCTGATCGCGCTGATGCACGACCAGTTGCGCGCCGCCGAGGCGGTCGGCATCCGCGCCGCCACGCTGACCAGCGTCGACCAGAATCGCGGCGAGACGATGGCCCGCTTCCGCGACGGCCAGCTTGACCTGCTCTATGTCGCGCCCGAGCGCGCCTCGTCGGGGCATTTCCGCGAACTGCTCGGCTCCGCACCGCTCAGCCTGTTCGCGATCGACGAGGCGCACTGCGTCAGCGAATGGGGCCACGACTTCCGCCCCGACTACCGGCTGCTCGAACCGCTGATGGACGCCTTTCCCGAGGTGCCCCGGCTCGCCCTGACCGCGACCGCCGACGCGCATACCCGCGCCGACATCGCCAAGCAGCTGGGCATCCCGGTCGAGGGGATGATCGTCTCGGGCTTCGACCGGCCCAATATCCGCTATGCGATCAGCCCCAAGGCGAATGTGAACCAGCAGATCGCGCGGGTGGTCGCCGACACGCCCGGCCCCGGCATCGTCTATGCCCAGACCCGCGCCGCGACCGAGAAGCTGGCCGAGGCGCTGGCCCGGACCGGCCGCCCGGTGCGCGCCTATCATGCCGGGCTGGACCCCGCCGTACGCGCGAAGAACCAGGCCGATTTCGTGGCGAGCGAGGACATGGTGATCTGCGCCACCGTCGCCTTCGGCATGGGGATCGACAAGCCGGACGTCCGCTTCGTCGCCCATGCCGGGCTGCCCAAGTCGATCGAGGCCTATTATCAGGAAACCGGCCGTGCAGGTCGCGACGGCGATCCGTCGGTCGCGCATCTCTTCTGGGGCGCCGACGACTTCGCCCGGGCACGGCAACGCATCGCCGAGGTCGAGCCCGAACGCCAGCCGGGCGAGCGCGCGCGCCTGTCCGCGCTGGGCGCACTGGTCGAGACAGGCGGATGCCGCCGACGTATCCTGCTGCGCCATTTCGGCGAGGAGCTGGCGGAGGATTGCGGCAATTGCGACAATTGCCTCGGCAGCCCCGATGCGGTCGATGCGACGACGACCGCACAGAAATTCCTCTCCGCCGTGTTCCGCACCGGCCAGATGTTCGGCGCGGGCTATATCGAGCAGGTGCTGACCGGCCAGTCGACCGAGCGCAGCCTGATGAACGGGCATGAGGCGCTGTCTGTGTGGAACATCGTCTCGGGCGATGAGGTGGCGCTGCTCAAGCCGGTCCATCGCGCACTGCTGCTGCGCGACGCGCTGCGCACCAATTCGCATGGCGGGCTGGAGTTCAGACCCGCCGCCCGCGCGCTGATCAAGGGCGAGGCGCGGCTGTCGCTGGTCGTGCCGCCCAAGCGCGAACGCAAAGCCCGCCGCACCGCGCCGGTCGCCGCCAATCCAGCGGACAATCCGCTGTTCGAGGCGCTGCGGGCCAAGCGGCGCGAACTTGCGCAGGAGGCAGGGGTGCCGCCTTATGTCATCTTCCACGACTCGGTGCTGCGCGACATGGCGGCGCAAAGGCCGACCAGCCGCGCGGCGCTGTCGCTGCTGTCGGGCATCGGCGCGCGCAAGCTGGATGCCTATGGCGAGGCGTTTCTGGCGGTGATCCGCGACGCGGGCTAAGCTCGGGGCCATGAACGCCCCGACCCTGACCCCAACCCTGACCACTGCGCGGCTGACCTTGCGCGGTCACCATCCCGACGATCTCGACGCACTGACGGCGATGTGGGCCGATCCTGCGGTCTACGGCATGATCGGCGGCAAGCCGCGCGCCCGCGAGGAGGTTTGGATCCGCCTGTTGCGGTCGGTCGGCAGCTGGACGGTGTTCGGATACGGCGCATGGGTGGTGTGCGACCGGGCGACGGGCCAGGTGCTGGGCGATATCGGCCTGCTGGAATCGCGCCGGGCGATCGTACCCGAACTGACCGTACCGGAGGTGGGATGGGCCCTCGCCGCCGCCGGGCACGGCAAGGGCTATGCGGTCGAGGCGATGCGCGCGGTACTGGACTGGGCGGATGCGAAGGGCCTGGCACGGACCTGCTGCATCATCGATCCGGGCAATACGCCGTCGATCCGGCTGGCGGAAAAGCTGGATTACGGATCGCCGGTCGAGGGGATTTATCACGAGCGGCCAATCCAGATTTTCCACCGGGGCTGACAGTCGAAGTATAAGACCTTTTGGGGATAGGATCGGGCATGGGCTTCGACTTCGCTCAGCCTGAACGGAGCGGGGGTAAGGTCGCGCAAATGGCGCGTTGTCGGTGAAACGATCGCGATCCTGGTCCGCTCGGTCCCGCCCCGCCCTCCGTTCGCGCTGAGCGAAGTCGAAGCGTATGGGATGCCATTCGCGGAGAGGTTCATGCGTGGGCTTCGACTTCGCTCAGCCTGAACGGAGGGTGGGAGGTTCGCGCGGAGACGCGGAGGCGCGGAGAGGACGTGCCCGGCCGACAGGCCGCTTCTCACCGGCGACGGTACGGCATGTGCGACGCCGAACGGACACCTGACGCCGCCGCACGGGCAAACCTCTCTGCGCCTCCGCGCGAACAAAAGGCCGCATATCCGACGATCACGGTTCAAGCCCCGCCTCCGATAGGGTACAGTCCCACCCGTGACGCTTGCCCTGATCCTGTCCGCCATCGCCATGACGCTGATCGTCGGTGTGCGCTATCTGCTCGCCTCGGGGGCGTTCGCGCTGGCGACCCGGGCGCGGCATCCCGATCTCTATGCCGGGCTCGACCCGCAGATCCGGCGGGAGATCGCCTGGAGCCTCGCCTCCGCCGCGATCTATGGCGTGCCTGCCGGGATCGTCGCCTGGGGGTGGCAGAACCGGGGATGGACGCGGATCTATGCCGACGTCCATGCCTATCCGCTCTGGTATCTGCCGGTTTCGGTGCTGCTCTACCTGATCGCACACGACACTTGGTTCTACTGGACGCATCGCTGGATGCACCGCCCGGCGATCTTCAAGCGCGCCCATGCCGTCCACCATGCCAGCCGCCCGCCCACCGCCTGGGCCGCCATGGCGTTCCATCCGATCGAGGCGGTGACGGGCGCTGTGGCCATTCCGCTACTGGTCTTCGTGATTCCGATCCATGTCGGCGCACTCGGCTTGGTCCTGACGATCATGACCGTTATGGGCGTCACCAACCACATGGGTTGGGAAATCTTTCCCCGCTTTCTGTGGCAGGGGCACCTGGGGGGGTGGCTCATCACCGCAAGCCATCATCAACGGCATCATGAGCAATATGGGTGCAATTATGGACTCTATTTCCGCTTCTGGGATCGACTGTGCGGGACCGACCGGGGTCTGGGCGATTTCGGACGCGCCCATGCGCAGGCCGCGCGTCGCGCTTCTGCTGCTGGCCGCCCTGCCGTTGATGAGCGCCGCGCCGGTTAGCCGGCTGGACATCGGGATCGACAATCTGCGCTCGGGCAAGGGGATGATCCGCCTGTGCCTGACCGCCGACCCGGACAATTTTCCCGCCTGTGTCGACGATGCCCGCGCGATGACGCGCTCCGTCCCCGCAGGCCAGAAGGCCTTGCACCTCGACGGCCTGCCGCACGGCGATTACGCCGCCGCCGTCATCCATGACGAGAACGGCAATGCCAAGCTCGACACGCTGGCGGGCATCCCGCGCGAGGGCTTCGGCTTTTCGCGCAACCCGGCGATCCGCTTCGGCCCGCCGCGCTTCACCGCCGCCCGCTTCAGCCTGGGTTCTGTGGCCGAAACACAACAGATTCGGATGCGTTACATTTTCTGAACGAGGGAACCGGAGCGAAATCCTCACCCTGGCGTTCCATTTCGGATAATCCATTCAGGGAGTTTTCCGTCTTGCGCCTTTTTCCGCGCGTAATCGCCCCGCTGATCGCCACGGGCGCGCTATCCCTGTCGCTGCCCGCCTGGGCGCAGGATACGACCGTTTCCAGCGACCCCGCCGCCGCCGAAATGGCCGGGCAGTTGGGCAAGAACACCATCACTGTCGGGCTCGGCGCGGCCTATCTGCCGGATTATGAGGGGTCGAACGACTATAGCCTTTCCCCCGCACCCGCTGCTTTGGCCTATATCGACGGGCACACCATCACGCTGATCGGCAATCGCCTTTCGGTCGATCTGATCGGCGACCGGAACAACCGCGACTGGGATTTCCAGGCGGGCCCGATCGGCGTCGTCAATCTGGACCGCACCGCGCCGTCGCGGATCGACGACCCCCGCGTCCGGGCGCTGGGCAAGATCGGCGCGGCGGTGGAACTGGGCGGCTATGTCGGCATCGGCAAGGTCGGTGTGGTCACCAGCCCCTATGACCGGCTGTCCGTTTCGGTCAGCTATCGCCATGACGTGACCGGCGTGCACGACAGCGGCATCTGGCAGCCTTCGGTCAATTACTTCACGCCCCTGTCGACCAAGGCGGCGGTCGGGCTGTTCGCGACCGCCGAACATGCCGGGCGCGGCTATGCCCGCCGCTATTTCTCGATCGATCCGAACCAGAGCGTGGCGAGCGGCCTGCCCGTCTACAACGCGCGTTCGGGGTGGAAGGACTGGTCGGTCGGCGGCCTCGCCACCTATTCGATCACGGGCAATCTGCTGAAGGGGTGGAAGCTGGTCGGCGGCCTGACCTATGGCCGCATGGTCAACGACTTCGCCGACAGCCCGATCGTGTCGCAGGCCGGGTCGCGCAGCCAATGGCTGAGCGCGCTGGGGGTCGCCTACACGTTCTGAACCCTATCCTCCCCGGCACGGGGAGGGGGACCATGCGAAGCATGGTGGAGGGGGATCGCCGCACAGGGTGTCCTATGAGGAAGCCCCCCTCCGTCAGGCCTTCGGCCTGCCACCTCCCCGTACCGGGGAGGATTTCTCACTCCTGCGGGCATTCCCCCGGCTGGGTCACCGGCGCGCCGCCCATATACCATTGGCTGCGGTCGCCCATCGTCTCGCGATCGTGATAGCAGACCCGCGCCTTGGACGATTTGGTGTCGACCTCGACCGTCCAGTTATTGTCCGTACAATCATGCGGGGTACAGCCATGCGCCGCGATCCCCTGCTCCCCCCGGCGGAAGATCGGCACCGTCACCGCGCCGCGCGACATGATCCGCTGGATCAGCTGCTGATTGCCCACCGCGTCGTGCAGCGCGCTCGCCACTTCGGTCCGGTCGAAGAAGGTCACGCCGTCGACCGCGTCATTGGGATAATGGCCGATATAGGCGGTCAGCGGATTGACCTGCGCCACCCCCGCCACCGGCGTGGGCCGTGCGGTGCCGGGCGGGGTGAAGTTGCCCGGCGCGACGTCCGAATCCGCATCTCCTTCCCGACTGCCACAGGCCGCGAGCGCCAACAGGGCCATGGGGGCAAGGAAGGCGAAGCGGCGCATCTCTCTCTCCTGAAAACAATCGCTTTTGACGGGAACGCTTTGACGGCATGGCCGGTTGCCAAAGCGATGACAGCCGCGCCCTCCCCTGATTCCGACCTGTCCCGCTTCGTCGAGGCCCAGGCGGACAGTTTCCCCGCCGCGCTGGCCGAACTGCGCGCTGGGCGAAAGCAGAGCCACTGGATGTGGTTCGTCTTTCCCCAGATCGCCGGTCTCGGCCGCAGTCCCACCGCGCGATTCTACGCGATCCGGGACGCGGGCGAGGCGCGGGCCTATCTGGCGCATCCGATCCTCGGTCCCCGCCTGCTCGAAGCGGTCCGTACCGCGATCGCCGCACCCGGATCGGCGGAGGCGGTGTTCGGCGGGATCGATGCCATGAAGCTGCGCTCCTCGCTGACCCTGTTCGCCGCCGTCGCCGACGATCCTGCGCCCTTCCGCGAAGGGCTGGACCGGTTCTTCGACGGACAGGCCGACGACGCGACCCTGGCGAAGCTCGACCACCCCGCGCCGTGACGCGTGGGGCGGCCGAGCCTCGCAACGGTCATTTGATGGTGACGGGCCCCGGTCCGGTCACGCTGGCCGACTGATCGGCGGTCAGGACGATGGTCCACTGGGTGCTGTTGTCGCACACCGCGTTCCAGCTCGGATTGCCATTGACCGGGGCGGCTTCCTTCATCGCGGTGACGGACTGGCAGCTCGCCCCCGAAGGCCCGGCATCGCGGATCGCGCGGAACAGCACCCCGCGCCGCTGCCCCTCGGGCAGGTCGCGGATCTTGGCGCCCAGCGCGTCCGCGCTCATCACATTGCCGGTGGCGGCGACCGCAGCGGTGTTGTTGGCGGGCTCGGTCGAGGAGCCGCACGCCGCCAGCGGCAAGGCGGCGGCCATCACGGCGAGGGTGATCGTCGAACGTTTCATGATCATGGTCCTCCAATAGGCTCGGCGGCCGGCGGAATGACGACCGTATCGGGTGCATAACGATTATCCGCCAAGCCGGTTGCGCGCCAATCGCACCGGGGGCAAGAGGATGCGATGAGCGACATCCGACTGGACCCAAGCTGGCTGGCCGTCCTGCGCGACCAGTTCGACGAGCCCTATATGAAGGCGCTCAAGACCTTCCTGGCGGACGAGCGCGCCAGCGGCCAGCAGGTCTTCCCCCGCCCCTCCGGATGGTTTCGGGCGCTGGACCTGACCCCGCTGCCCCAGGTGCGCGTCGTGATCCTGGGGCAGGACCCCTATCATGGCGAGGGGCAGGCGCATGGCCTGGCCTTCTCGGTCCAGCCGGGCGTCCGCCCGCCGCCCAGCCTGGTCAACATCTACAAGGAAATGGCGACCGACCTGGGCATCGCGCCGCCGAGCCATGGGCTGCTCGACCATTGGGCGCGGCAGGGGGTGCTGCTGCTCAACTCGGTGCTGACCGTGCGGATGGGGCAGGCCGCGTCGCATCAGGGGCGCGGCTGGGAACGGTTCACCGACGCGGTCATCCGCACCGTCGCCGCCAAGCCCGAGCCGGTCGTCTTCATCCTGTGGGGCGCCTATGCCCAAAAAAAGGCGGGGTTCGTGCGCGAGATGGGTGCGGGACGGCACTGCGTCCTGACCTCGGTCCACCCCTCGCCCTTGTCGGCGCGGGGCGGCTTCTTCGGCTCGAAGCCCTTTTCCAAGGCCAACGCCTTTCTGGTGGAGCAGGGCCGCGAGCCGATCGACTGGGCGCTGCCGCCGCTGTCCTGATCTGTAATCATACTGGCTTCAATTGCCGCGAGGGCGCATACGGGCCGCCATTCCACCGATGCGATGAGGACCAAGGGCAATGGCCGACGACGAATATGTGTATGACGAAGCGACCGGCGAATGGATCAGCGCCGCCGACGCCGCCGCCAAGGCCGGCACGGGCAGCGACGATGACGCGGTGGTGGTGCGCGACTCGGTCGGCAACGTCCTGAGCGACGGGGATCAGGTGACGCTGATCAAGGACCTGACCGTCAAGGGCGCAGGCCAGACGCTGAAGCGCGGCACCCTGATCAAGTCGATCCGCCTGACCGGCGACGCGCAGGAAATCGACTGCAAGTTCGACGGGATCAAGGGCCTGGTGCTGCGGGCGGAGTTTGTGCGGAAGCGGTAAACCTTGACATTGTACAGGTGATTGTACAATTCTACACGTATGCAGGCTGTCTCCTATTCCGAAGCGCGTGAGAATTTGAAGGCGATGATCGACAAGGTCGTCGCCGACCGCGCGCCCGTGGCGATCACACGCCAGCGGGGCGAAGGCGCGGTGCTGATCTCCGCCAGCGAATGGGCGTCGATCGAAGAGACGCTCTACCTGTTGCGCTCGCCCAAGAACGCGCAGCGCCTGCTGGAAAGCATTGCTGAGTTGGAAGCAGGCGGCGGCGAGACACACGATCTTATCCAGTCGTGAAGGTCCAATTCTCGTCGCAATCGTGGGCCGAGTATCTCGACCTCCACGCCCATGACGCTAAGCTCTTCGCCAAGCTTAATGCCCTGATCGAGGAATGCCGCCGTCACCCGTTCAAGGGGACCGGTAAGCCCGAACCGCTGGGCGGCAACCTGTCAGGCTGGTGGTCGCGGCGGATCAGCCATGAGCATCGGTTGGTGTACCGGGTGGCGGGCAGCGGTGAAGAACAGGTGCTGCAAGTGGCACAGTGCCGGTATCATTATTAGATTATCTGCGGGCGATGGTTTAGGATCTAATGTCCTTAAAAAGCGCCTTTACGACAAAGACAGCTAGACCAACGATTTGCGTCAAATTTTGAACCAGCAAGGCCGGAAGAAGCCACTCATACGCCTTAAAGTTCCATGCCCCGACACCAACACGATAAAGCAGGTATGATTGAAACCCTACCATGCCTGCCATTAACGACATAATAAACCAAGACCAATTCTTCTTATGCTGATAATGATCTCGCAGCCCTTGCAGATGAGCGTAACTCTCTTGAGCCTCAATCGAAGTCCTACGAAATTGATCTAAATATTGATTTTCGGCGGCCATAGGCGGCGTTGGTGAAGCCTTGACTTCCGCCAGAACATCCTCAGGACGAGGAAGAGCGTGATCTACCGCCGTGGGATTATCATCTGACATTTTTCAGACGATATTCCATCATAGTTCTCGAAACGGCAAATGCGTCAGCGAGGCTGGCGACAGAGGCCCCCTTTACGGACTTCAGCAATCGCTTAGGCACTAAAAGATTTGCAGCAAAAAAATTGGCCTCTTTTTCAAAAGCATCATTGCTGTCTACGCTTTGAAATCTTGGTAATATATCATAGTCATCAGGATTTTTATCAAAATAATGCTTATGTAGCAACCAATGCCCAAGCTCATGAGCAATAGTAAATGTTTGACGACCCGTTAGATCTTCGGCATTCACGTAGAGTTTTGCAGCCGCAAAATCACAAAATCCTGCCACCTTATCGCTGGCCTTGCCAAAATTTGCGAATACTACATCAACCCCACTCCGCTCGGCAATTTCAAGCGCAGGGATTGGCGGTGCAGAATACAATTCGGAAAGCTCATTGGCTTTCCTTTCTACTTCACGCCACCGTGGCGACGTCAAAGGCTGGAGTGCGTTATCCATCGCGTCGGCGATATAACAAATCCACGCAGATTCGTCTAGAGGAATTTGTCAAGATCACTACGCCAGATTTTTGACCGGATGTGTCTAGCATCCGGTCGATTCGATGGTGTTTTTGCTTACTCACTCCGCCGGAAGGTAAACCTCCCCACCCTTCTCGCGGAATTTCTCGCTCATTTCCTGCATCCCCGCCTCGGCATCCTCCGCCGCGACGAAGGTTTCCACCGGCGCGTTCTGCTTGGCCGCGAATTCCCGCACTTCCTGCGTGATCTTCATCGAGCAGAATTTCGGGCCGCACATCGAACAGAAATGCGCGGTCTTGGCGCCCTCCGCGGGAAGCGTCTGGTCATGGTACGACTCCGCCGTGTCGGGGTCGAGCGACAGGTTGAACTGGTCGCGCCAGCGGAACTCGAAGCGGGCGCGGCTGAGCGCGTCGTCGCGCATCTTGGCGGCGGGGTGGCCCTTGGCCAGGTCGGCGGCGTGGGCGGCCAGTTTGTAGGTCACCACGCCGACCTTCACGTCGTCGCGGTCGGGCAGGCCCAGATGTTCCTTGGGCGTGACGTAGCAGAGCATCGCCGTGCCGTACCAGCCGATCATCGCCGCACCGATGCCGCTGGTGATATGGTCGTAGCCGGGCGCGATATCCGTCGTTAGCGGCCCGAGCGTGTAGAAGGGCGCCTCGCCGCAGGCCTCCAGCTGCTTGTCCATATTCTGCTTGATCTTGTGCATCGGCACATGGCCGGGGCCCTCGATCATCACCTGCACGTCCTGCGCCCAGGCGCGCTTGGTCAACTCGCCCAGCGTATAGAGCTCGGCGAACTGCGCCTCGTCATTGGCGTCGGCGATGGCGCCGGGGCGCAGGCCGTCGCCCAGCGAATAGGCGATGTCATAGGCCTTCATGATCTCGGTGATCTCGTCGAAGCGTTCGTAGAGGAACGACTCCTTGTGATGCGCCAGGCACCACTTGGCCATGATCGAGCCGCCGCGCGACACGATGCCGGTGACGCGCTTGGCGGTCAGCGGGATGTAGGGCAGGCGTACGCCCGCATGGATGGTGAAATAGTCGACGCCCTGCTCAGCCTGTTCGATCAGCGTGTCGCGGAAGATTTCCCAGGTCAGCTCCTCGGCGATGCCGCCGACCTTTTCCAGGGCCTGATAGATGGGGACGGTGCCGATCGGCACCGGCGAGTTGCGGATGATCCACTCGCGCGTGTCGTGGATGTTGCGCCCCGTCGACAGATCCATGACCGTGTCCGCGCCCCAGCGGATCGACCAGACCAGCTTGTCGACTTCGGAGGCGACGTTGGAGGCGACCGCCGAGTTGCCGATATTGGCGTTGATCTTGACCAGGAAGTTGCGGCCGATCGCCATCGGTTCGGATTCGGGGTGGTTGATGTTGTTGGGGATGATCGCCCGACCGCGCGCCACTTCGTCGCGGACGAATTCCGGCGTGACGTAATCGGGGATTTCCGCGCCGAAGCTCTCGCCGTCGCGGACATACTCCTTCAGCATCTCGCGGCCCAGATTCTCGCGGGTCGCGACATATTCCATCTCGGGCGTGATGATGCCTTGGCGGGCATAATGCATCTGGCTGACGTTCATGCCTGCACGCGCGCGCAGCGGCCGGTTCAGCCCGGTGCGCGGGAATTGCGGCACGCCGCCCGAACGGTCGGGGCCGAGCTGGCCATTGTCCTCGGGGCGGAGCTCACGGCCGTCATAGGCCTCGACATCGCCGCGCCCCTCGATCCACGCGCGGCGGATCTGCGGCAGGCCCGCCATGATGTCGATGCGCGCATTGGGGTCGGTATAGGGGCCGCTGGTGTCGTACACGCGCAAGGGCGGCTCGCCCGAGGACGAGTCGAGATGGATTTCGCGCATCGCGACGCCCAGCGGGCCGACATGAATCTTCTTCGAGCCACGGATCGGGCCGGTGGTCACGCCGATTTCGGCCTTTGCGGGGATATCTGCCATAGTCGTCCACTCCATGCGGAGGAAACGGACCATGAGAGATGGGGCCGCTCCCTCCCTACGCCGGTGTCAGCCGGATCAGGTTCAGCGGGTCGGGGGCTCTTGCCCCCCTCTCAAGCGCAGGTCAGCGCTCCCCCGGGGATGGACACAGCATAAGCGGTTTCGCGGCGGATAAGAAGGGGTTTTGCAGTGGCCTCGCCATGACCCGCCCGGATGCGCGCACGGAACGGCGACAAAAAAACCCCGACCGGCCAGGGGACTAAGGCCGAGTCGGGGCAAGGACCGTGAAGAGGATCGGCGCTTATCCGCTGGCGGCGCTGGTCCGGACATTGCCGTTCAGGCCGTTGGGGAAGAAGCCGCCGCCGGTCACCGCCGCCTTGTTGAGATAGACGACGTTCAGCACTTGGCCGGGCGTACGGGCAAAGGCGATCGCGTTTGAGTCGGCGGGAACGATGTTCGCCACCTGCGTGCCGTTGACCGTCGCGACGATGCCCTGATCGAGGTCGGTCGAGCCGTCCAGGCTGTCGCGCGCATCGGAAATCTGCCCGGCGGCGGTGATCAGCCCCGCATTGGTCAGCCCCTTGCGATACAGGACCGAGCGGACGAGCCCGGCATGATAGGCCTCCGCCGCATGGATGCCCGCCGCCGCCTCGACATAGGTCTTGTTGGTCAGCAGGGTGACGCCGCCCATATAGGCGGTCACCCCGACATCTTCGAAGATATAGGCGGCGAGCAGGAAGTTCTCGTCCGAGGCATAGGGGTCGAAGGTCGCGTCCGCCGCGATCACGCCGGCGGCGCGGGCCGCCGCGGTGAAGGCGCCATTGGCATCGCCCGACAGGTTGATCGCCGGTTGCGCCACCGCCGAGGTGCCCAGCGCGGAGCGCAGGAAGTTGACGTGCGCGATCTCGTCCAGGGCGATCTCGCGCGCATATTGCGCGACGATCGGGTCCTTGAACGCGACCCCGCGCGGCTGGCCGCTGGTGCCGGTCGCGACCGCCCCTTGCGTGCCCGTCCCCGTCTGGAACGACGCGGCAAGGCCCGTATTGAAGGCGGCATAGCTGTAGAATTGCGCTTCCAGATATTCGAGCTGTAGCGCGAAGTTCAGCACATCGGCATCGGTGACCGACCCGGTCGGGCTGGCGGTCGGCGTCGGGGTGGGGACGACGATCACGTCGTCATCGTCGTTGTTGCAGGCGCCCAGCATCGCCAGCCCGCCCACGGCGCCCGCTCCGGCGGCCATGCGCATGAAACGGCGGCGATCGGCCCGGCGCTTGGCCGAGGCTTCGTCAATGACATCGAGAATGAAGCGTTCTTCGCTCATGATGATAATCCTCTCGAAACGAGGAAAGAGGGATCAGTTCGCCGCGCTGGCGCGCAGGGTGCCGTTCACGCCCGCCGGGAAGAAACCCCCGAGCGTCGCCGCCGCATTGTTCAGATAGACGATGTTGAGCACCTGCTGCGGCGTCCGGCTGAACGCGATGCCGTTATTGTCGAGCGGCACGATGTTGGACACCAGCTGACCGTTGATGGTCATCTGCGCGATCCCCTGGTCGAGGTCGGTCGAACCGTCCAGGCTGTCGCGGGCGTCCGAGATGCGGCCGGCTGCGGTGATCAGCGAGGATTGCGGGTTGGTCAGGTCATAGCCCAGGCCGTAGAGCGTCGTGCGAACGATCGCGGCGTGATAGGCCTCGACCGCCAGGATGCCCGCAGCGGCCTGGAGGAAGGTCTTGTTGCTGATCAGCGGCGAGGCACCCTTATAGGCGGTCACCCCGACATCCTCGAAGATATAGGCACCCAGCAGAAACGCGGTCGGCGAGGCATAGGGGTTGAAGGTCTCGTTGGCACCGACCACGCCCGCCGCCCGCGCCGCCGCCGTGAACGGACCACTGGCATCGCCGGAGATGTTGATCGCGGGTTGCGCGACGGCCGCACTGCCCAGCGCGGTGCGCAGGAAGGCGACATGGGCGGCCTCGTCGGCGGCAATCTCTCGCGCATATTGGCCGATGATCGCGTCGTCGCTGTTGCCGGTGGCGAAATTGACCTGCGCGCCGCCGGTCACCGCACCCTGGTTGCCCGTGCCCGTCAACTGGCTGGCGGGCAGGCCCGCGCCGTTGGCGGCATAGGCATAGAATTGCGCTTCGAGATATTCGAGGTTCAGCGCGAAGTTCAGGATGTCGGTATCGGTGATCGCCGCCTGTGCCCCGGCCTTGCTGGTCAGGGTGAAGGCGGTCGCTCCGGCAGCAGCCGCTCCGACCGCGAGTTTGAAGAAATCGCGCCGCAGGTTGCGGCGCTCGGCCCGCGCGTCGAACGCGTCGAGCAGTTGTGCGCTTTCCGTCATCATGCTCCTCCCTAAAGGAACCAAGATGAACTCTTCTGTATTTAGGTAACCGTCAGAAGAGCTCACAAAGGGGCATGGCCGAGAACTTTCCTTAATCTAGGCTTTCGGCCGGACCATGAAGCGAAACGTCACCCATTGGAAAAAGACGCAGCTTTTTTAAAAAAAGCGTTTTGTCGAAAATCTTATGCCGGCCGGCCGGTCATGGGGCGAGACGGACCGATTGTGCCTCGGCAAGATAGACGGCGAACAGGTCGTCCGGGTCGCTCCACTGCGCCACCGGGGTCCAGCCGCCCGCACGCAGCAGGATCTTGGCATCGCGGGGACCATATTTATGGCTGTTCTCGGTATGGATGGTCTCCCCCGCCGCCATGGCGAAGGGGCGTCCCTCGATGGTGAACTCGACGTCCCGCTCGGCGGCGAGGTGCATCTCGATCCGCGAGCGGTCGTCGTTCCACACCGCGCGGTGGCGGAAGGCATCGACCGGGATGGTGCCGTCGAGCTCGCGGTTGATCCGGTCGAGCAGATTGCGGTTGAACGCCGCCGTCACCCCCTGCGCATCGTCATAGGCGGGGACCAGCACCTCGCTGGACTTGGCCCGGTCCATCCCGATCAGCAGCATCGCCCCCTCACCCAGCGAGCCGCGCATCGCGCGCAGCAGGTCGGTCGCCATGGCGGGGGTCATGTTGCCGATGGTCGACCCGGGGAAGAAGCCGAGCTTGGGCGCGTCGGCGACCATGGCAGGGAGCGCCAGCGGGCGCATGAAGTCGCCCTCCAGCGGATGGATGGGCAGGTCGGGGAAGGCCTGTTGCAGGTTGCGCGCCGAGTCGCGCAGGAAGTCGCCCGAAATGTCGATCGGCACATAGGCGGACGGCTCGACGCAGCGGAGCAGCACCGGCGTCTTGGTCGAGGAGCCCGATCCGAATTCGACCACCGCGCGCCCCTTGCCGACATGCTGGATCAGATCGGGGCAGATGGTCTTCAGGATCGCGGTTTCGGCGCGGGTGGGGTAATATTCGGGCAGGTCGGTGATCGCCTCGAACAGCTCCGACCCCTTGCGGTCGTAGAACCAACGGGCGGGAATGGCGCGCGGACGACGCTCCAGCCCGGCCAGCACATCGGCGCGGAAGGCGGGGTCGGCAAGGGACATCTGACCGTCCTCGATCTCGGGCTTCAGCATGGTTACAGGTCCTTTGCCAGGCGGACGCCGGTGAATTGCCAGCGCTGATGGGGATAGAAGAAGTTGCGGTAGCTGGCGCGGGCATGGCCGCGCGGGGTCGCGCAACTGCCGCCGCGCAGGACGAACTGCCCGTTCATGAACTTGCCGTTATACTCGCCGACCGCGCCCTCGACGGCACGGAAGCCGGGATAGGGGCGATAGGCGCTGCCAGTCCATTCCCAGACATCGCCGAAAAAGGCCGGGCCTTGCGGAGCTGGGCGCGGCTCGATGGGGCCAGCGGCGTCCATCTGGTTGCCGCCGGAAGCGTCGTGCGCGGTCGCCGCCGCTTCCCATTCCATCTCGGTCGGCAGCCGTGCGCCCGCCCAGGTCGCATAGGCATCCGCCTCGTAGAAGCTGACATGGGTGACGGGCGCGGCGGGATCGATCGCGCGCCGCCCGTCCAGCCCGAAGCGGGTCCAGCCACCGTCGCGCTCTTCCCAATAGAGCGGCGCGCCGATAGCCTTTGCCTTCACCCAGGCCCAGCCGTCCGACAGCCAGAGGCGCGGATCGCGATAGCCGCCATCCTCGATGAAGCGCATCCACTCGGCATTGGTGACGGTTCGGTCGGCGATGGCGTGCGGATGGAGCAGCGCGTCGTGGCACGGCCCCTCGCAATCGAAGGCGAAACCCTGTCCTTCATGGCCGACCTGCACGATCCCCTGCCGCCCCTCGATCCAGCCGATCGCCCCCGGCATGGCGACCGGGGTCTTGGGCCGGGGCGCGTAGAGCGCGGGTTCGAGCGGGTTTTCGGAAAAGAGATGCAGGATGTCGGTGACGAACAGTTCCTGATGCTGCTCTTCATGATGGCACCCCAGCGCGACCAGTTCGAGCGCCCCCTCGGGCAGATCGGGCATCGCCGCCAGCAGGGCGGCATCGACATGCGCCCGATACGCCCGCACCTCGTCCAGCGACGGGCGGGTGATCATCCCCCGGCGGTGCCGAGCATGGCGCTTCCCTTCCGCTTCGTAATAGCTGTTGAACAGGAACGGAAAGCGCGGGTCGTGCAGTTGATAGCCCGGCACATGATCGCGCAACACGAAGGTTTCGAAGAACCAGGTCGTGTGCGCCATATGCCATTTGGCGGGTGAGGCGTCGGGCATGGACTGCACCGTCGCATCGGCGTCGGACAGCGGCTCGGCCAGCGACAGGGTCAGCCCCCGAACCGCGCGATAGCGGGATGCCAGTTGATCGGCAGGCGTCGGCGCCGTCGCGGAGGACGGGACGATAGTCGGCATTCGGGTGCTCCCCGGATTGCGGGGAACAACGACCGGCCCTTTACCGTGTCGCTCGCACCCCTCCTGGAACCCAAAGAACGTCCGACGCGCCGTTTTGGTTCACCGCGCGCGCGGCGACGAACAGCCAATCCGACAGACGGTTCAGATAGGCGAGCGCGAAGGGGTTGATCGCCTCCAGCTCACCCAGCGCCACGCCCGCCCGCTCGGCGCGCCGCGCGATGGCGCGCGCCAGGTGCAGATGCGCCGCCGCCGATGTGCCGCCGGGCAGGATGAAGCTCGTCAGCGGCGACAGTGCCGCGTTCATCGCGTCGATCTCCGCCTCCAGCCGCGCGACCTGTTCGGGCAGGATGCGCAACGCCCCCTCAATCTCCCCCGGCGTGGCAAGGTCCGCGCCCAAGTCGAACAAATCGTTCTGGATGCGCGTCAATGGCCCATGGAGCGCCCCCTCGATCGACAGCAGCGCGACGCCGATCGCGCTGTTCGCCTCATCGACCTCGCCGATCGCGACCATGCGGGGCTCGGCCTTGGACCGGCGCGATCCGTCGACCAGCCCGGTGGTGCCCGCATCGCCGGTGCGGGTGTAGATTTTCGTCAGCTTGACCAAGGGATCAGGTCCGCCCCGCCATGAACAGCAGCAGCACGACGACGGTGATCGCCAGCGCCTGAAAGAAGATGCGCTGCTGCATCATCCGATTGGACTTGAGCTGCGACGCGGTCGGCCCCTCGCCCTTCGCCTCGGCGGTCGCTTCCTGAAGAAAGGAGATGATGCCGCGCACCAGCGCGACGACGGTGGCGATCATCGCGGCGATCAGCAGGATCACGAGAAAAGTGTTCATGCCCGAAGCTTACGCCTCCCCCAGCCGAAATCCAGCAGGAAGCATATTGCGGCGCAGCGCATCCGCCAGCGCCCGCCCGTCCGCGCCGCCCTCGCGCATCGCGGCCAGCGCGGGCGCGCCGTGGCGCTTGGCCAGACGCTGTCCGTCTTCGCCGACGATCAGCGGATGGTGGTGATAGAGCGGCGTCGGCAGGCCCAGCAGCGCCTGGAGCAACCGGTGGACATGGGTCGCCTCGAACAGGTCGACCCCGCGCACCACGTCGGTCACGCCCTGGGCCGCATCGTCCACCGTCACCGCCAGATGATAGCTGGCGGGCGCGTCCTTGCGCGCAAGGATGACGTCGCCATGGCTCAGCGGATCGGCGGCGACCGTCCCCGCCCCTGCGTCATGCCAGTCGAGTGGCCCCGCGAGAGCCGCCGCACGCGCCATGTCGATCCGCCAGCCATGCGGCGTCGCCATCCGCGCGGCGCGGGCCTCGGGCGACAGATGACGGCAGGTGCCGGGATAGACGGGCGCAGGTCCGTGCGGCGCGGACAGGCTGGCGGCGATCTCGGCTCGGGTGCAGAAACAGGGATAGAGCAAGTCGGCCAGCCGCGCCTGCGCCGCAGCATACAGGTCCAACCGTTCGGACTGGAAGGACAGATCGTCCCATTCCAGCCCCAGCCATTCCAGATCGCGAAGAATTGTCTCGACATGCTCGGGGCGGCTGCGGGTGCCGTCGATATCCTCGATCCGCAAGAGGAAACGCCCGCCCCCCGCCCGCGCCAGATCATGCGCGCGCACCGCCGACAGGGCATGGCCCAGATGCAGCCGCCCGGTCGGGCTGGGCGCGAAACGTGTCACGGGTCGCACTCCGCTCATCGCCCACCCCCTTGACCGCATTTCCTTTCCCATGCTGTCATAGGCATGTCACGACGCTGCGCGAAGAGGCACGGCGTACCGCGAAGGGAGGAGCTGTGTTTCATCCCGACTTGATCCGACACCCGGACTCCTGTCCGGCTCTCGTGCTGAACGCCGATTATACGCCGCTGTCTTATTACCCGCTGTCGGTCTGGCCATGGCAGACCGCGGTGAAGGCCGTGTTCCTCGACCGGGTAGATATCGTCGCCCATTATGAGCGTGAGGTGCGCAGCCCGACCGCCAAGGTCAAGCTGCCCTCGGTCATCGCGCTCAAGCAATTCGTGAAGCCGTCGCAATTTCCGGCCTTCACCCGCTTCAACCTGTTCCTGCGCGACCGCTTCTCCTGCCAATATTGCGGGTCGCATCGGGACCTGACCTTCGACCATGTCATCCCGCGCGCGCAAGGCGGGCGGACGACCTGGGAGAATGTCGTCACCGCCTGTGCCCCCTGCAATCTGAAGAAGGGCGGGCGCACCCCGCGCCAGGCCGCGATGCCGCTGCATATCGAGCCGATCCGCCCGACGAATTGGCATTTGCAGGAACATGGCCGCAGCTTCCCGCCCAATTATCTGCATGAAACATGGCACGACTGGCTGTACTGGGACGTTGAGTTGGAAGCGTAACGAAGCTGGGAGTGTCGAATGCGTGCATGGGCGATGGGCCTGGGGCTGACGGCGTTGATGGCCGCGACCACCGCCTGTGGGAAGAAGGAGGAGAACCGCGCCGAGGCCGATCGCGCCGCCGCCAAGGCCGGTTTCGTGCCGCCGTCCGTGACCTCGCGGGTCGATTTCGGCGGCATGATGGCGCGCCGCTTCCGCGAACTGGACCGCGACGGCAACGACATCATCACCCATGAGGAAATGCCCAGCACCAATTCCCGCCTGTGGGAACTCGACCGCAACAAGGACGGCGAGATCACCGAGAGCGAATTCTTCGAGGGGATGCTGGCCCGGTTCGACCGGATGGACCTGAACCGCGACGGCACGGTGACGTCGGAGGAACGCGAAGCCTCGCGCACCGAACGCCCCACCGCGCCGAGCAATCCGGTCGCGACGGGTGCGGGGGCCGGCGCGAACGCGGGCGCTCCGGGGAATGCGAACTGACGCTACCTGATCCTGGCCTCTTTCGGGTTGCATAAATTGCCATTCCCTATGGGAAACGGCCCGAGCCCTATGGTCCGTTCTGGTCGACCGCGACAGTCCAAGTTCCGAACATCGTAAGGTCGCATGCTTTTGCCAGACCGATGGACGGGTGATTGTCGAGCTGGCAACGATATTGCGGTTCGTAGCCGTGCGAGCGCGCGAAACCACTGATCGCTTGAACGACCGCGCGCGCATATCCCCGCCCGCGCGCCTCAGGCAGGGTCAGCACGCCCAGGTCCGCCATTGGGCTATCGGTCCAGAGATAAGCGCTCGCCGCGCTGACCAGACGCATCCCGTCGAAGCAACCGAACACCGCCCAATGGTCCAGTTCGACCCACGCATCCTCCTTGTCCTGCTCCGACGCCTCCGCCAGGAAGGCTTCGAACACCCGGCGGTCATCTTCGGCAATCCGACGAACCGGGATGGCCTTATCCGCTCTCGGCAGAAACGCCGCCCCGTTTCCCCGATAGAAAAGGCAGTCGGGGTCGTGCAGGATGATCCCCGCCCCTTCTAGCCGTGCCTTGAATCCTTCGATCGATAGCCGATCGGCGAAACCGACGCCTGCCCGATCCGCCACCTCAGGACGAATCGCGGCGCATACCGATCCATCGACCTTTTCCAATATCATCACCGGACGCTTCGGATTCAGCGTATCGGATATGGCATAGGAGACTTCCGCCGGGTCGTCCGGCTGACAACCCGCGAACGCCTTACGCCAATATGCCAGGACAGGCTGCGGAGCATCGGTCATGCTCTTTACATAGCATTTCGAGCTATTTCCTGAACCCCGTTCACGGAAGGCTTCGATAATCCCAGGGCGTAATTTCCTATTTGTAATCGATCACGATATTATACCAAAATTACCCACCGCAATCGGTTGACGCCTGCGCTATTGCGTTGCAGCAATGGCGCCCATGACGACCTTGCCTCCTATCGCCAACAATGCCGATATCCGCTTTCTGGGCGCGCAACTGGGTGACGTGATCCGTCGCTATGGCGGCGATGCGCTGTTCGAGGCGACGGAGGCCATTCGCCGCGCCTCGGTCAATCGCCATCGCGGCCTGGGCGACGATGCCGAGGTCGACTTGCAGTTGGAAAAGCTGGCGCTGGACGAGACGCTGGATTTCGTACGCGGCTTCATGCTGTTCTCGATGCTCGCCAATCTGGCCGAGGACCGCCAGGGCATCGCGCGCGAGCCCGGCACCGACATCGCCGAGGTGCTGGAGACGCTGGCCGACAAGGGCATCGACCGCGAGGCGGCGATGGAGTTGCTGGCCCGTGCACTCGTCGTTCCCGTGCTGACCGCGCACCCGACCGAGGTACGGCGCAAGAGCATGATCGACCACCGCAACCGGATCGCCGAGTTGCTGGCGATGCGCGATGCGGGCCGCGACGTGACGCCCGACGGCGACGATGTCGAGGCGGCGATCGGTCGCCAGATCGCACTCCTCTGGCAGACCCGCGTGCTGCGGCGCGAACGGCTGTACGTCACCGACGAGGTGGAGACGGCGCTGTCCTACCTGCGCGACGTGTTCCTGCCGGTGCTGCCCGCCTTGTATCAGCGTTGGGACAAGGCGTTCGGCGCGCGCGTGCCCGCCTTCCTGCGCCCCGGTTCGTGGATCGGCGGCGACCGTGACGGCAATCCCTTCGTCACCGCCGAGTCGCTGACCACCGCGCTCGCGCAAGCAGCAGACGCGGTGCTGACCCATTATTGCGAGGCGGTCCACGCGCTGGGCGCCGAGCTGTCCATCTCGACCGAACATGCCGAGGTGGACGAGGCGGTTTTGGCGCTGGCCGATGCCAGCGGCGACGATGCGCTTAGCCGTTCGGACGAGCCCTATCGCCGTGCGCTGTCGGGCATCTATGCCCGCCTCGCCGCGACCCATCAGAAACTGACCGGCAAGACCCCGCCCCGTCCCGGGCGGCTGACCGGCGAACCCTATCCCGATCCCAAGGCATTGCGCACCGATCTGGTCGCCATCGCGCGCGCGCTGGCGGCGCGCGGTGACGGAGCGTTGGCGAGCGGCGGGGCGCTGGGGCGGCTGATCCGAGCGGTCGAGACCTTCGGTTTCCACCTCGCCACGCTCGACCTGCGGCAGAATTCGGCGGTGCACGAACGCGTCGTCGCCGAACTCCTGAAGGTCGCCGGGGTCGAGCCGGATTATCTGGCACTGGACGAGGACGCCCGCGTCGCGCTGCTCCGCCGCGAACTCGCCAATGCCCGGCCGCTGTTCAGCCATTATGCGGACTATTCGGACGAAACCCGGTCCGAACTGGCCATCGTCCAGGCGGCGGCCGATGCGCATGCCAAATATGGCCCGAAGTGCCTGACCAACTATATCGTCTCGATGGGCAAGTCGGTGTCCGACCTGCTCGAAATCAACCTGATGCTGAAGGAATTCGGACTCTATCGCCCCGGTAATCCCGCCACCGCCGCGATCATGGCCGTCCCCTTGTTCGAGACGATTGAGGACCTGGAAGCGGGTCCGGAGATCATGCGCGCCTATTTCGGCTTACCCGAAATCGCCGCCATCGTCCGCGCGCGCGGGCACCAGGAGGTGATGATCGGCTATTCGGACTCGAACAAGGATGGCGGCTACCTGACCTCCACCTGGTCGCTGTCCAAGGCGTCGAGCGCGTTCCGCCCGGTGTTCGAGGAAGCGGGCGTGCGGATGCAGCTGTTCCACGGGCGCGGCGGTGCGGTGGGGCGCGGCGGCGGCAGCGCCTTTGCCGCGATCCGCGCCCAGCCGCACGACACGGTGCAGGGCCGCATCCGCATCACCGAGCAGGGCGAGGTGATCGCGGGCAAATACGGCACACGCGACTCCGCGCTGACCAATTTGGAGGCGATGGCCTCGGCCACGCTGCTCGCCAGCCTGGAACCCGACCGTTTGTCGGCGGCGGATAATGCGCGCTTCACCGCCGCGATGGAGGAATTGTCGGCGACCGCCTTCACCACCTATCGCGACCTGGTCTATGGCACGGAGGGCTTCCGCACCTTCTTCCGCCAGATGACCCCGATCGCCGAGATCGCCGGGCTGAAGATCGGCAGCCGCCCGGCCAGCCGCAAGAAATCCGATGCGATCGAAGACCTGCGCGCCATCCCCTGGGTGTTCAGCTGGGCGCAGGCGCGCGTCATGCTGCCCGGCTGGTTCGGGGTCGGCACCGCGATCGCGCGGTTCGAGGACAAGGCGCTGCTCGCCGAAATGGCGAAGAGCTGGCCCTTCTTCGCCGCCACGCTCGCCAATATGGAGATGGTGCTCGCCAAGTCGGATATCGGCATCGCGCGCCGCTATGCCGGACTGGTCGAGGATGAAACGATGCGCGACGCGATCTTCGGGCGCATCCATGACGGCTGGCACCGCGCGCGCGACGGGTTGCTGACCGTGACCGGCCAGACGCGGCTGCTGTCCGACAACCCGGCACTGGAGGCGTCGATCCGCCTGCGCCTGCCCTATATCGAACCGCTCAACCTGCTCCAGATCGAGCTGATGAAGCGCCACCGCGCCGGGGAAAGCGATCCCCGCATCGGCGAGGGCATCCTGTTGTCGATCAACGGTATCGCCACGGCCTTGCGCAACAGCGGGTAAGGCGGATGGCCGATTTCGTCGTTCATTACGAAGGCGGCCTGCGCTGCCATGTCGCACATCCCGACAATGGCGCGGTGCTGGTCATGGATGCGTCGCAGGAACTGGGCGGGCGGGGTGAGAATTTCTCGCCCAGCGACATGCTGTCGGTGTCGCTGGGCGGCTGTGTGCTCAGCATCATGGCGATGGCGGGACGCGTCGCCGGGCTGGAACTGGCGGGCGCGACCGCGACCGTGACCAAGGAGATGGGCAACGCCCCGCGCCGGATCACCAGAATGGCGGTGACGGTCGCGGTACCAGGCGTATTCGACGCCGCGCAGAGGCGCAGGCTGGAAACGGCGGCGCAGGCCTGCCCGGTTCATACGGCACTGGGCATCGATGCGCCGATCCGGATCATTTGGCAGGACTGACCGACCATCCTCCCCGGCACGGGGGGGTGGCAGGCCGCAGGCCTGACGGAGGGAGGGGCTTCGACAAAGGACGCCGCGCCCGGCGCGCCCCCTCCCCCGGCCAGCGAGCGCTTGGCGGACCGCCTCAAGCCCCGAGGTTCGATCGACATTCAGGCTGCACAATCCTTATTCCTCCCCTGCAAGGGGAGGGGGACCATGCGCAGCATGGTGGAGGGGTGTCCCCCTCTCGAGAGCGCGACACCCCTCCGTCAGGCCTGACGGCCTGCCACCTCCCCTTCCAGGGGAGGAATGGAGGAATGTCGATCCGCCCTAACGCTCCGCCTTCGCCATCACCTCCGCCATCGCCCGGTCGCCCGGGTCGGAAGACGCCGCCAGCCCGGCGATCACGCCGTGGCGGTTCGCGTCATCATGATGTTGCGCGATCTTCCATATGCCTTCCAGCCGCTCGATCCGGAGCGTCAGCCCGACGATCCCGCGCTGCAAGCCCTGGATAAAACCGTCCGGGGCATCGTCCAGCGACCAGGGATCGTCGCGACCGGCTTCCCGCGCATCGGTCAGCCGGGCGAGATGCGCCGCCAGCCAGGCCGGATCGCGCGTCGGGGATAGCCGCCCATGCGCATGGACCGTGACGTAGTTCCAGGTGGGCACGACCTTCCCATGCTGGCGCTTGCCGGGATACCAGCCGGGATGGACATAGGCGTGCGGCCCCTGAAAGATCGCCAGCGCCGCGCAGCCGCCCTCGGCCAGCCGCCACAATGGGTTGGCGCGCGCGACATGCCCCTCCAGCACCCAGCCATCGCCCAGCGGCACCGCCAGCATCGGCAGCGATACCGCCTCGGGCGCACCGTCGCGCACCACGACCAGCGAGGCGAGGCCGATGGCTGCAATCGCCTCCAGCAGCACCGCTTCGCGTGTTTCCCGAAACTGGCGGGGCGGGTAGCTCATGCGAGCGCCCATGCCGGTTCGCCGCGCTCGTGCGCCAGCAGCCATTGCTTCACCGCCAGCCCGCCCGCAAAGCCGGTCAGCGTGCCGTTCGCGCCGATCACCCGGTGGCAGGGCGTGACGATCGACAGTGGATTGCGGCCGTTCGCCGCCCCCACCGCGCGCGACGCCCCCGGCCGCCCGATCGCGGCGGCGAGCGCGGCATAGCTGCGCGTCTCGCCGTAAGGAATGGTGTTCAGGCCGGTCCAGACGCTCTTCTGGAAGTCGGTGCCCACGGGATCGAGCGGCAGGTCGAAGCCGCGCCGCCGACCGTCGAAATATTCGCCGAGTTGCCGAACGGCCTCGGCCAGAATGGCATGGGCGGGATCGCTGCGTCGATCGGGCAAGGGCACGCGGCCCGCCCGCTCCGCCGCCCATAGGACGGCGCGCAAGCCCTGGTCGCTCGCCACGAGGGTCAGCTCGCCCACCGGCGAGGCCATGGTGCATTCGCTCAACATGGCGCGACCTTAACCGATAGCGCGCGGCGATGCGTCCCGCTTCTTGCGGTCAAAGCCGAAAGGGTGCCGCAATCTCGGGCGTGACGCGCAGCAACCGGCCCGTCGCACGGTCGATCAGCGCCCAGGTGGTCACCGCCTCCACCTTCACCTGCCCGTCCGCGCCGATGAAGCGGACATGCCGGTCGAACCGCGCGCCCTTGGGCGGGTTCGGCACCCAGGTTTCGGCGGTCACCGTCTCACCCATGACGACATTGCCGCGATAGTCGATCTCGTGCCGGGTCACGACCCAAACATGGGCGGCGACATGCTCGGGCGGGGCGACGGCTTCCCAATGGGCGGTGGCGATCGCCTGAATCCACTGGACCCAGACGGCGTTGTTCACATGGCCCAGTTCGTCGATATGCTCGGGGGCAGCGGTGATCTGGATCGAAAAGCGGCTCATTCCTGTTCGTTCGGGTCCCTGTATCTCTGCCACAGCGAACGCACGCCCCAGCCGATCGCGGCCGCGACCATGACCAGCGCCGCCGCCATCAAGATGTGCAGCAGGCTGGGACGATAGCGCGCCGCCAGTTCCTGAAACGCCTCGCCGAACAGATAACCGATCCCGACGAAGATCGACGCCCAACATGCGGCGGACACCGCATTGACCGCGACGAACAGCCGGGTCGACACCTTGCTGGTCCCCAGCGCCACCGGGCTGATCGTGCGCAGGCCGTAGAGGAAGCGGAAGGCGAAGATGAAGCCGACCGGATAACGCTCCATCATATGGGTCACGCGCGCATAGACCCGCCTTTTGCGCAGCTTGCCGATCCACCGCCCGTCGCGCGAGCGTCGACCGATTATGAAGAAGATCTGGTCGGCCAGGAACGACCCGATGGCGGCGGCGACCAGCGCGGCGGGCCAGCCGACCAGCCCCTGATGCGCCAGGATGCCGCCGGTCACGACCGCCGTCTCTCCCTCCAGTCCGGCGCCGAGCGCGATGGCCACCACGCCATAACGGGCGACGATCGCCTCTATGCTCAGGATTCGACTCCCATCTGCCACAGGATGAAGGCGTGCTCCTCCGCCCCCTCGCGCAGGGACTCGAACCGGCCCGACTTGCCGCCATGCCCTGCCCCCATATTGGTCTTGAGCAGCAGCAGATTGTCGTCCGTCTTGGTCGCGCGCAGGCGAGCGGCCCATTTGGCGGGCTCCCAATAGGTCACGCGCGGATCGTTCAGCCCGCCCGAGATGAACATCGGCGGATAGGCCTGGGGCTTCACATTGTCATAGGGGCTGTAGCTGCGGATCAGCTCGAACGCCGCCTTGTCCTCGATGGGATTGCCCCATTCGGGCCATTCGCCCGGCGTCAACGGCAGTTCGGCGTCCATCATCGTGTTGAGTACGTCGACGAACGGCACGTCCGCGATCACCGCGCCCCACAGCTCGGGATCGGAATTCACCACCGCGCCCATCAGCTCGCCCCCCGCCGAGCGGCCCGCAATGGCGATGCTGCCCGCCTGGGTCCAGCCGCCGTCGATCAACCCCTTCGCCACGTCGACAAAGTCGTTGAAAGTGTTGGTCCGCTTTTCCAGCTTGCCGTCCAGATACCATTGCTGGCCCAGATCGTCACCGCCGCGGATATGCGCGATGGCATAGGCGAAACCGCGATCCAGCAGGCTCATCCGCCCGGTCGAGAAGCCCGGCGGAATGGCATAGCCGTAGGCACCATAGGCATAGAGGAACAGCTTGCCCGATCCGTCGCGCGGGAAGTCCTTCGGGTAGACGATCGACACCGGCACCATCGTCCCGTCACGCGCGGGAATCTTCAGCCGCTCGGTCCGATATTTGTCGGCGTCATAGCCCGACGGGATTTCCTGCACCTTCAACACGGTGAGCCCACCGGTCGCCACATCATAGTCATAGACGGTGCCCGGCGTGACCATCGACTCATAGCCGAGGCGTAGGACCGACACGTCATATTCCGGATTGTCGCCCAGACCCGCCGTATAGCTCGCCTCGGGAAATTCGATCCGCTGCGGCACGGTCGGCGTGTCGTAGCGGTGGATGGCGATCCGGTCCAAACCGTCCTCGCGCCCCTCGACCACGAAGAAGTCCTTATAGCACTCCACCCCGGTCATGTAGAAATGCGGGTTGGGGCCGATCAGCTCATGCCAGTCGCCGGGATTGTCGATCGAGGCGGTGCAGAGGCGGAATTGCGGGTCCACGTCATTGGTGTGGATGAACAGCGTGCCGTCATGCTCGTCCACATCATATTCGCGACCCTCTTTCCGGGGCGCGACCAGGATCGGTTCGGCAAAGACATTGTCGCTGGGAAGCAGTCGCACCTCGCTGGTGACATGGTCGCCGGTCGCGATCACGATCCAGTTGCGCGCGGAGGTCTCGGCGACGGCGACGCGATAGCCTTCGTCCGCCTCGTGGAACAGTTCGACATCGTCCGCCACGGGCGTGCCCAGCCGGTGGAAGCGGGCATTGTCGGTCCGCCACTGCGCATTCGCCACGCCGTAGAGAAAGCCGCTATCGTCCGCGACCCAGACGATCTCCGACAACATGCCGGGGATGACGTCGGGGAGGTGCTCGCCGGTGGTCAGGTCCTTGACCCGCACCTCGAACCGTTCCGAGCCATTGTCGTCGATCGCATAGGCGAGGTAGCGGCCATTGTTGCTGATCGAGAAGGCGCCCAGCCGGAAATATTCCTTGCCCTCGGCCAGCGCCGGTTCGTCGAGCAGCAGCTCGTCGGGGCCGCCCGCGACGGGCTTGCGCCACCATTTGCGATATTGCCCGCCGGTCTCGAACGCGGTCCAGTAGAGCCAGTCTCCGTCCTTCTGGGGAACCGAGGATTCGTCCTCCTTGATCCGCCCCTTCATCTCTTCATAGAGGCGATCGATCAGCGGCTGGCGCGGGGCCATCACCGCGTCGAAATAGGCATTCTCCGCCTCGACATAGGCGAGAACGTCCTTGTCCTCGACCTCCGGATAGGCGGGGTCCTTCAGCCAGGCATAGGGATCTTCGATGGTGATCCCGTGGGCGGTGAAGCTGTGAGGGCGGGTTTCGGCAACGGGCGGCGTCGGCGCGGCGGGTTCGGTCATCGCCCGGATGTAGCTAGGGTTACGTCCTACCGGAAGGGGGTCGAGCGGTTTCCTCATACCCTCTCCCCAGCTCGCAACTCCACCTCCGTTCAGCCTGAGCAAAGTCGAAGGCCATGGGAATCCCGTGCGGCGATGGGCGGTACGTGCACTTCGACTTCGCTCAGTGCAAACGGAGGATGGGATACGCCCCTTCCGGCCTGACCCTTCTAACTCGCCCCTTCTGGGTCGACGATACGGGCGTGCAGGGCTAGACCGCGATCATCCTCCCATCGCCTTCAGGTCCCGTCATGCCCCATTCCTCCCGCCTTGCCGCGCTTCGCGCCCTACTTGCCGCCCAGGGGCTCGATGGTTTCGTCGTGCCGCTGACCGACGAGCATATGAGCGAATATGTCGGCGACTATGCGCAGCGCCTAGCCTGGCTGACCGGGTTCGGCGGATCGGCGGGAACCGCGGTGGTGATGGCGGACAAGGCCGCGATCTTCACCGACGGGCGCTACACGCTCCAGGTGCGCGAGCAGGTGTCGAGCGAGGACTATGCCTATGTCCCCGTGCCGCAGGACAGCGTGTCGGGCTGGCTGGGGCGCGAGGCGGCGGCGGGGCAGCGGATCGGGTACGACCCGTGGCTGCACACCCGCCAGCAGGTCGCCGACATGGCGGCGGCGCTCGCCGACCGGGATGCGGAACTGGTCGCGGTCGCCACCAACCCCATCGATGCGATCTGGTCCGACCGCCCCGCCCCCTCCCCCGCCGTGCTGACGGTGCAGGACGATGCAGTCGCGGGCGAAAGCTCGGCGGCCAAGCGCGCGCGGATCGGCGAATGGCTGGCCGAGCAGCGCGCCGATGCGGTGGTGTTGTCGGCACTGGATTCGATCGCCTGGGCGCTGAACGTGCGCGGCACCGATGTCGCGCATACGCCGGTCGCCTTGTCCTATGCCATCGTCCATGCGGACGGCGAGACCGACCTGTTCGTCGCGCCGGAGAAGATCACGCCCGAAGTGCGCGCGCATCTGGGCAATGCGGTGCGGCTGCATGAACGCGCGGCGTTCGAGGGTTATCTGGGGGGCTTTGCGGGTAAGCGCGTCGTCGCCGACCCCGAGCGCGCGGTGGCGGCCATCGCGCAAGCGCTGGAGGCGGGCGGGGCCAAGGTACTGGCGCTTCGCGATCCGGTGGTGCTGACCAAGGCGATCAAGAACCCCGCCGAAATCGCCGGGCACCGCGCGGCTTCGATCCGCGACGGGGCGGCGATGGTGAGGTTCCTGCACTGGGTCGAGCGCGAATGCCCCAAAGGCGGACAGACCGAACTCTCCGCCGCCGCACGGTTGCTGGCGTTTCGCGAGGCGACCGGGCTGCTCAAGGATACCAGCTTCTCGACCATCTCGGCGACCGGAGCGCATGGTGCGAGCCCGCATTACCATGTCACCGAGGAGTCGAACGCCCCCATCGAACCGGGCCAGCTCTTCCTGATCGACTCGGGCGGGCAATATCGGGACGGCACGACCGACATCACCCGCGTCATGTCGATCGGCGCGCCGACGGACGAGATGCGCGACCGGTTCACCCGTGTGCTCAAAGGGCATATCGGCCTCGCCACGGCGGTCTTCCCGGATGGGACGTTGGGCGGGCACCTGGATTCGCTGGCCCGGCGGCCGCTCTGGGAGGTCGGGCTGGATTATGCGCATGGCACCGGCCACGGGGTCGGCGCGTACCTGTCGGTTCATGAGGGACCGCAACGTATCGCCGCGCCCAACTATCCCGGCGGCGCGGCGATGGAGCCGCTGCGGGCGGGCATGATGCTGTCCAACGAGCCCGGTTACTACAAGGCGGGCGAATATGGCATCCGCATCGAGAATCTGGTGCTGGTCGAGCGGCGCGAGATCGCAGGGGCGGACCGGGAGATGCTGGGCTTCGAGACGCTGACGCTTTGCCCGATCGAGCGGACTTTGATCGTGGCGGATTTGCTGACCGCGGGGGAGCGGGCGTGGCTCAACGCTTATCATGCGCGGGTGGCGGAGGTTTTGGCGCCGGAGCTGGAAGGGGCGGATCGCGACTGGTTGCTGGAGAAGTGTGCGGCGATCTGATTTTTGGTTCACGCGAAGCCGCGAGGGCGCGAAGAGATTTGGTTCGCGCGGAGACGCGGAGGCGCGGAGAAGATTGTTCGCGCAGAGGCGCAGAGGACGCAGAGAGGGTGCGTGCGCGGCAGCGCTCTCACTTCATCAACGCCTGAGATAAGAGGGCCGCTGGCGCGGCGGGCGAGACACCTCCGCGTCTCCGCGCCTCCGCGCGAACAAATCTTCTTCTTTCTTCGCGTCCTCGCGGCTTCGCGTGAACACAAAAAACGCCGCGCGGGAGGGGCTTCCCACGCGGCGTTTCTGTACCCTTCATTGGGCACGGCTACTGGACCCCGGCCTTCGCCGGGGAACAGGTTACCGACCCAACAGCACCCGCGCCTGCCCTGCGATCTGCGCCAGCATCGCGGCATTGGGTTGCGCGGCCAGGCGCGCCCGGTCGATCACCGCCTTGAACTGGCCGACGCGCGACGCATTGCGCTCCAGCCATGCCTCGACCGCCGCTTCCGGGTCGGTCGCGCCCGCGCGGCCCAGGAAGTCCAGCCGCTGCTGCTGGAAATCGCGCGCGAGGCCCGCGATCAGCAGCCGCTCCCACGGATCGCTGGGGTTGATCCGCGCCGCCTGGCCCTGCGCCCAGTCCAGCCCCAGCGCCTGGCCCAGACGGGTAAAGGCATGGGTCAGCCGCGTCTCGTCGAGCGACAGGCGCTGGCCGAGATCGGCCAGACCCACCGCGCCGTCCAGTTCCGACACCCGCACCACCCGCGCCGCGAGGTCGGCCGGAGCACCCGCCTCTTCCAGCGCCGCGACGACCCGCGCACTCTGCGCCTTGGCCTCGTCGCGCAGCAGCGCGGGCGTTTCCGCCGCCAGCCGCTCGATCCCCGGCTGCAACCGTTCCAGCGCCGCGCCAGGCGCGGTGCCCGCCGGCATGGCGCGCAGCAGGTCGGCAATCTGCGACCGGGTCGCGCGCGCGACTTCGTCGAACAGCGCGATGCGCGCCGCCTCGGGCATCGCCGCCGTCTCGATGGCGGTCCACAGGCTGGGCAGATCGAACAGCCGCTCGACCACGACGAACATCGCCGCGATGTCGGCCATCGCCGCACCTTCCTCTTCCGCCAGCTCGAACGGATGGAGGATGCCCAGCCGGTTGACGATCCGGTTGGCGAGCTTGGTGGCGACAATCTCGCCGCGCAGGCGATGCTGGTCGATCGCCTCGCCGAACTGCGCCTGCATCGCCGCCGGGAAGGCGGCACGCAGATCGGGGAGCAGTTCGTCGTCCAGCGCCAGCGGGCTGGTCTCGATCGCATCCTGCAGTGTCAGCTTAGCCGTCGCCAGCAACACCGCCAGTTCGGGCCGGGTCAGCGCCAGCCCGTCCTGCCCGCGCCGCAACAGCACGTCGTTGCTGGCCAGCCCCTCGACCGCGCGGTCGAGCCGCCCGGCGCTCTCGAAGATCTCGATGACACGGACATAGCTCGGCATCGCGCCCGCGCCGTCCGCCTCGGCGATCGACAGGCCCAACGTCTGGAGCCGGTTATCCTCCAGCACCAGATGCGCCACGTCGTCGGTCATCGACGCGAGCAACGTATTGCGGTCGTCCTCCGCCAGGCGGCCCTCGATCATCTCGCGGTTCAGCGCGATCTTGATGTTGACCTCGTTGTCCGAACAGTCGACGCCTGCCGAATTGTCGATGAAGTCGGTGTTGATCCGCCCGCCACGCTCGGCAAAGGCGATGCGCGCGGCCTGAGTCACGCCCAGATTGGCACCCTCGCCGATGGCGATGACCCGCAGATCCTCGGCATCGACGCGCAGCCGGTCATTGGCCGGATCGCCGACCTGGACATTATTCTCCGCCGCCGCCTTCACATAGGTACCGATGCCGCCGAACCAGAGCAGATCGGCCGGGGCCTTCAGGATCGCCGAGATCAACGCCGCTGGTTCCAGCGAGGTCGCGGTGATGCCCAAAGCCTCGCGGATTTCGTCCGACAGCGGAATCGTCTTGGCCGAACGCGGGAAGACCCCGCCGCCGGGCGAAATCAGGCCGGTGTCGTAATCCGCCCAGCTCGACCGCGGCAAAGCGAACATCCGCGCGCGCTCTTCCCAGCTCGTGGCGGGATCGGGGTTGGGGTCGAGGAAGATGTGGCGATGGTCGAACGCCGCGACCAGCTTGATCGCCTTGGACAAGAGCATCCCGTTGCCGAACACGTCGCCCGACATGTCGCCACAGCCGACGACACGAATGGGCTGGCTCTGCACGTCAATGCCCCGCTCGGCGAAGTGACGCTGGACCGAGACCCAGGCGCCCTTGGCGGTGATGCCCATCGCCTTGTGGTCATAACCCTGACTACCCCCGGAGGCGAAGGCGTCGCCCAGCCAGAAGCCGCGCTCCAGCGCGAGCGCATTGGCGACGTCGGAGAAGGTCGCGGTGCCCTTATCGGCGGCGACCACGAAATAGGGGTCTTCGCCGTCCAGCACCTTCACGCCCTCGGGGTGCACCACCGCGCCCTCGACGATATTGTCGGTGATCGACAGGAGCGCGCGGATGAAGACGCGGTAGCTTTCCTTGCCCTCCGCTGCCCAGCCGTCGCGGTCGGTGACGGGCGAGGGCAGTTGCTTCGGGTAGAAACCACCCTTGGCCCCGGTCGGCACGATGACGGCGTTCTTGACCCGCTGCGCCTTCATGAGCCCCAAGATTTCGGTGCGGAAGTCGTCGCGGCGATCCGACCAGCGCAAGCCACCACGGGCCACCGGCCCGGCGCGCAGGTGGATGCCCTCGACGCGGGGGCTGTAGACCCAGATTTCGCGCCACGGCAGCGGCGCGGGCAGGCCCGGAATCTTGTGGCTGTCGAGCTTGAACGCCAGCGCTTCCTTGCCCGCCTCGGCAAAGGCGTTGGTGCGCAACGTCGCCGCGATCATGTCGCGGAAGCTGCGCAAAATCCGGTCGTCGTCGATGGCCGACACCGCATCCAGCCCCGCCGCGATGGCGGCATCGGCGGCGGCGATGTCGCCGGTCGCCTTGGGATCATGCGCCACCGTGAACCGCTCGATCAGCGCGGTCGCCAGCCTGGGCGCCCGGCGCAGCGCATCGACCACGGTGGTCAGGCCATAAGGCAGCCCCGCCTGGCGCAGGTAACGGAACCAGGCGCGGAACAGCACCACCGCCTGCGGGCTCAGCCCCACATCGACGATCAGGCGGTTGAACGCATCATTCTCCGCCTTGCCCTCCAGCACGGCCGCGATCGCGCCCTCCAGCACCGCCGCGCCCTTGGGCTCGGTGGTCGCCTCGGTCTCGACGATAAAGTCATGGACAAAGGGATCGGCCTCGTCGCGCAGTCGGGTCGGCAGTTCGCCGATCACCCGAAAGCCGAAATTCTCCAGCACCGGCACCGCGTCCGACAAGGGCAGCGCGCCGTTCAGCTTGTAGATCTTCAGCTGGCGATCCTGCCCCGGCTGGACCGGGAACAGGCGGACCGAGCGGCTGTCCTCATTCTCCAGCGACGCCAGGCGCAGAATGTCGGCGGCGGCTTCGGCCGCATCGCTGACATTGCGGTAATTGGTCGGGAAGCCATTGGCCCAACGCAGCGCCAGACGCGCAGCACGGGGCGCGGGCACCTGCTCGGCCAGTGCGGCCTCGACATCCGGCATCCAGCCGCGCACCATCTTGCGCAACCGCTCGGCCAGCGCCGCCGTATCCGGCAGGCGGCCGTCCTGGCGCAGGTCGATGGTATAGCGGATCAGCGCGACGACGCCGTCCTCCAGCGCGATCGACCAGTTGAGCAGCGAGCCATTGGCGGCCTCGCCCAGCATGTCGCCGATGGCGACACGCCGCGCGGTGGTTAGCTCATCGCGCGGCAGCCAGACGAACGCGAACAGATGCCGCTGCAACACCGATCGGATCAGTACCAGCTCGGGCCGCGGCCGGTCGGCCAGCGACATGGCGGTCAGCGCCAGCTGCTCCAGCGCCTCGCCCGGAAACGCCGTCACCAGATCGTGCGGCAGCGCGGTCAGCGCATGGGTCAGCGCCTTGCCGGTATGGCCGCGCGGATCGAAACCGAACTTGGCCTGCAGCGCGGCGAGGCGCGTCCGCAGCACCGGCACCTCATGCGGCGGGCTGGCGAGCGCCGCGCTGGTCCACAGCCCGGCATGGATCGACAGGCCGACGGCGCGGCCGCCCTCCATGATCGGCACCAGCACCAGGTCGAGCGGCACCGAGCGATGCACGGTCGAGATCGCATTGGACTTCAGCAACAACGGCGCCGCGCCGCCCTCGACGAAATAGTCCAGCGCGCGCTGGCGCGACGTGTCCGCCAGCAGCGGCACCTTGTGCGGCGTCCGCGCAATGCCAAGTGCGGGGGCGTCGCGGCCATCTTCGAACCACTTCTCATGGCCCAGCAGCGTCAACTTGCCGCCCAGGAACCAGAGGAGCAGCGCCGCGCCCTCGCCATTCTTCTCGCCCAGCGTCGTCGCATCGGCGGCGAGCGAATCCTGCAATCCCGACCAGTCGGCAACGGCGGCCCGGACATCGGCCAGCACGGCGCGTAGGTCATCGACCAGCCCCCGCCGGTCGCGCGCGTCGGCGCGTTCCATTTCCAGGTAGATGAAGGATTCGGACTTTCCACCCGCGCCGATCGCCTGAAGCTCACCCTCACCGTCACGGGTGACCGGCAGGACGGGGTGGATCACCCGGTCGATCGCGATGCCGTCCGCACCGACCATCGCCGCGATCGAATCGACCAGGAAGGGCATGTCGTCATTGACGATGGCCAGGCGCATCCGGCGATGCGTGTCATCGCCCGATATCGGCTCCAGCGCGATGGAGGGCTCGCCCGGTGCGCGCCGCTGGGCCACCCCCGCGACGAAGGCCGCCGCGGCCGCCACCTCCGCGGGGCCAAACCCCTGCAACTCCGCCGGAAGGGCGCCCTGGGTCAGCCGCGCGGCAATCGCGTCGGCCATCGGATGCGACATATTCGGTGCCATGGCCGCTAGTCCTAGGCCCGGCGTTCGCGCCGCTCAACCCTTTGCAACCCGAGAAAAGATGTTGCGTCGCAGCGCAATTATCAGCGCGTGGCGCGCAATACCCTTTCCGCCAACCGGGCGTCGCCGCTGACCGACCCGGTGATCGCCACACCGCCGTCAACGCTGACATGACCGACCAGCACCATCGGCGTTCCGGGGGCGGCATCGGTCGCGAAATCGACATGCCCGATGACCTCGGGCTCGGCCATCGCTTTGGCGGACGGCGGATTCCACAGGTCCTCGGCGGTCCCTTGCGCCACCGGTGCCGCCGGACGGCTCGCGGATTGAAGCAGCGCCGAATCTAGCGTCGCCTGCAACAGCGGATCGGCCAGCTCCTTCCAACTGACCACCCCGTGGACGAAATCGATCATCAGCCCGTTGGACGAATAGGGCAGCAGAATGCCACGATAGAGCGTCGTCCGCCCCCGTCCGTTGATGAACTCGGCCTCGAACCCCGCGGGGGCCTGATCGATCAGGATCCGGTCGCAATGCCCCGTCAGCCGGGCGAGCAGCGATCGTTCGGGAAGGTCGGCGACGCGCTTGACCGGTCCCGCCATGCCGCACTCCTCGCGCAGCGCCTGGCCGATATAGGCGATGGCCGGATCGCGCCGGTCGCCGCGAAAGTCGAGCAGGACCGAATTGGCTGCGAAATCCCCCATCGCCTCGGATTCGAGCGCCCCGATCACCGGGAAGCGCGCATCCCCCAGCAGCGACGCCCAATGGTGATAAGCCCGCGCATGCAACCGCCGCTCGACCCCACCGAGGTCCAGAAGCACATCATCGCCTCGATCCGCCACGTCGCTCCCGACCGATGCGGTATCGGGGCGCGGGGCGCTGTTCATGACTGTCTTCCTGGCCATGCTCCGGTCATGCCCACCTATAGTTAACCCCGGGTAAAGATCGCAAAGACGCTTGCCAGCCCCCCAACGACCTGTTAAGCGCGCCCACCTCGACCGGATACCAGCCGGATCGATCGACGGGCCGCTTTAGCTCAGCTGGTAGAGCATCGCATTCGTAATGCGGGGGTCACAGGTTCGAGTCCTGTAAGCGGCACCATCACGTCCCCGGAACAAACCTGGAAAACCGCAGAAATCTGCGGTAAAATGCCTCTCGGCGGTCCCGTGAAATCTCATTATGTTCCGCCGTGGCCCACTCAAAAGGGGCCACGAATCATGGGGCCACGAACGTTGCAGGAGGCGTGGCCCCATGCTTACGGTTGTGCAGATCCGGGCGCTGAAACCGGCAGAGCGTCCCTACAAGGTGGCCGATTCGGACGGCCTATATCTACTGGTGCAGCCATCCGGCGCCCTGCTCTGGCGCTTTCGCTACCGGTGCTGCGGCATCGAGCGCAAATTATCGCTGGGCAGTTTCCCCGATGTCACCTTGATGCAGGCGCGCCGGAAACGCGACGAGGCCAAGGCCGAACTCGATGACGGGATCGACCCTGTGGAGGAAAAGCGCCAGCGGCGGCTGAAGGCCGAACTGGCGGCGCAGACGACGTTCGCGCTCGTCGCCGGGGAATATATCGAGAAGATGGAGCGCGAGGGCCGTTCCCCCGCTACCATCAAGAAAGCGCGCTGGTTCCTCGAACTACTCGATGGCATCGCCAAGCGTCCGATCGCGGCGATCACCCCGCATGAGCTTCTCGACGTGCTGAAGCGGGTCGAGCGTCGCGGGCATCATGAGACGGCGCTTCGGCTCCGCTCCTTCGCCGGCCGTGTCTTCCGCTATGGTTTCGCGACCCTGCGCACCGAGCGTAATCCAGCCGACATCCTGCGCGGCGCCCTTACTGTTCCCAGGGTCAAGCATCATGCGGCGATCGTCGAGCCCAAGAAAGTCGGCGACCTGCTGCGCGCAATAGACGGGTACACGGGCCGGCCCGAGACCCTGCATGCACTCAGGATCGCGCCGCATGTCTTCCTGCGCCCGGGTGAGTTGCGGCAGGCGAAATGGAGCGAGATCGACTTCGCCGAAAAAGTCTGGCGCGTGCCGGCCGAGCGCATGAAGATGAAGCAGCCGCATGCCGTACCCTTGTCGCGGCAGGTGCTGTTCCTTTTGCAGGATCTGCGGTCGCTGGCGCGGGACAGCGAATTCCTCTTCCCGGCGCTTCATACCACCAAGCGCTGCATCTCGGACAATACGCTGAACGTCGCGCTGCGCCGCCTGGGGTTCGAGAACGATGAGATGACCAGCCACGGCTTCCGCGCCATGGCCAGCACGCTCCTCAACGAGTCAGGGCTGTGGCATCCCGATGCCATCGAGCGCGCGCTGGCCCATGGCGAGAAGGACAAGGTGCGCGCCGCCTATCATCGCGGCGCGCACTGGGCGGAACGGGTGCGCATGGCGCAGTGGTGGTCGGATTATCTCGACCAACTCCGGATCGGCGGTGCCGTCATCAAGGGCAAGTTTCGCAAGCGAGCGTAGGACTTGCTACGCCTGCCATGCGATGATGGCGTCATTTCGCAGGATCGTAGGAAGCGGGATTGCGCATCCACTCGTCGATGGCCGATGCACGCCAACCTATGCAGCGGGTGCTGAGCTGAGTGCTCCTTGGAAAGGTGCCGTCGGCCATCTTGCGATATAGGGTGGAACGGCAAAGTCCTGTCTGCGCCAGGACGGCGTTCAGACGGAGAAAGCGGTCAGGATTAGCGGACATGGGTACCACCTTTCGGTTTTTGCGGTTGGGAACCGCTAAGGTCCTGTTTCCCCGCTAAGTGGAGTAGATCCTCTTTGGGTCCTCCGGGGTGCTCGCGAGGGACATTCGCTACCGTCTCTCACGATGCTGCAGGAACGGCATCGACGCCGCTGGCGTGGTGCCAAGCTGCTCCGTCTGGATCCATTCTGTTTTGTGACCCGAGGCAAAGAGCGCGAGTGTCGCAATGCTTGGTGGATATCGACGGCGCCCCACCCAAATCTGCGCAAGGGCGTGAAGGCAAGGCTGGCAAACGTTGGAATCGCGCGCGTTACATGTCGTCGTCCAACCATGCTGACGAGAATAGCTCTTCCCCGCCTCTGGCCGCTACCCTCGCGGACGCCCGATATAGCCCAGCGTCCTTAACGTTGATAATGCCCCACAGGGTATAAATACACAATACACCCTTCAAGGTATATCGCTAGTTTATCCCTTATAGGGTATGCCGTCACTGAAAGGCGTCTCCCGTGGCCCATATTGCTCGCTCTCCCAAACAGCTCGGTGCGCTCATCCATAACGCGCGGACCAAGCGCAACCTCACCCAGCAGGCTCTGGCGGCCTTGGTTGGCACCGGGCAGAAGACGATCTCCCGCATCGAAAGCGGGCAGACGGGTACGAAGCTCGACACCCTGTTCGGTATCCTGGCAGCGCTCGACCTCGACATGCAGATCGCACCGCGCAGCAAGGGCAGCGCTGACCTGAGCGAAATCTTCTGACAATGGCACGCCGCAAGACCCACGTTCCCCTGAACGTGCTGATCAATAATCGCCTCGTCGGCCGCCTCGAGAAGGAAACGAGCGGCGCCGTATCGTTCCGCTATGATCAGAGCTGGCTCGAGTGGGAGCACGCATTTGCGGCCTCGCTGTCACTGCCGCTTCGTGCAACCACCTATCGCGGCGCGCCGGTACTCGCCGTTTTCGACAACCTGCTTCCCGACAGCGTAGATATCCGACGCCGCGTGGCGGAGCGCACGGGTGCCGAAGGTACCGATCCGTACAGTCTCTTGGCCCGCACCGGCCGGGATTGTGTCGGTGCGATGCAGTTCCTGCCCGACGGTGAGGCCATCGACGCCATAGGCGATATACGGGGCGAAGCTTTGAGCGACGAGGATATCGAACACCTCCTCGACAATCTCAAAGGTGCGCCGCTCGGGATCGATCCTGGCCAGGAATTCCGAATCTCGATCGCGGGTGCGCAGGAGAAGACCGCGCTGCGGCGCCACGACGGCCAGTGGCTGCGTCCAATCGGAACGACTCCGACAACGCATATCCTAAAGCCTCAGCTCGGCGAGATTCCGACCTCGACCGGCACGGTCGACATTACCGCCAGTGTCGACAACGAGCATTACTGCCTGGCGCTGCTGGGTGCCTTCGGCTTGCCGGTCGCGAAAACCGAGATCGTCACCTTCGGAGCGCGGCGCGCGCTGGTCGTAGAGCGGTTCGATCGCCGATGGCTCGCCGATGGCCGACTGCTGCGCGTTCCGCAGGAAGACTGCTGTCAGGCACTCGGCGTGCCATCCTCCCAGAAATACCAAAGCGAAGGTGGTCCCGCCGCGGCGGACATCATAAGACTGCTCGGCGGTAGCGACGATCCGACCGAGGATCAGGCGACATTCCTGTCGAGCCAGATCATCTTCTGGCTCATCGGCGCGACCGACGGACATGCGAAAAACTTCAGCCTCTTCCTGCGTCCGGGCGGCGGCTTCAAGCTGACGCCCTTCTACGATGTCCTGAGCGTCCAGGATGCTGTCGATCGCGGACAGTTGGCACAGAAGAGTTTCCGGTTGGCAATGTCGGCGGGCACCAGCCGCCATTACCAGGTCGAGGAAGTCCTGGGCCGGCACTTCGTCCAGACCGCGAGAGCCGCGGGTATCGGCCCGACCATTATCGACAAGGTCATCACCGACATTCGCAAAAAAGCCGTCACGGCCGCGGACGTCGCGCGGGAAGCAATGCCGGACGACTTCGCCGACGACGTCCATGCCAGCGTAAGCCGCGCGATCGCCGATCGTCTGGCACGTCTCGACACGGCGTTTACGGAGCTAAGCTAGTCGCGTTGCAAAACATGTCCGGCATGCCCCTCTCCGCCATCCTCATTGTCGGTCAACCGCTTGAGGCTGCGATACTGGACCAGCGTGGCACGGCCGACCTTCGTCGTCTCGAGGTCGCCCGACTGGATGAGCTCGTAGATCCGCGAGCGGCTGAGGCCGGTGATACGAACCGCCGTTGCCACGCGGACCGTCAGCGGCTTGATCTTCCTTTCCCATGCCCGCTCGATCATGTCTGCCCCCGTACTCGCGCGTCGCGCTTGCGCACGAACGCCCGATCGCTCTCCAGAAAGGCCGACAACATCGCGGGGATCAATTCGGTGACCGGCTCCTCAATGCCGTAGGTCGAGGCATAGGCCGCAGCATAGGCCTGCAACGACGACTGGAGGTCCGGCGTGATGGTGATGGCCAGCTTGACCGGCGTGCGGTCGGGCAGCTTGCCGAGCTTGAGATCGGCCATGTCAGCTTGTCCTTCTCGGATAAGGGGCGAGGATGAGATCGTGGGTCACCAGCAAGCGGACCGGCGCCCCGGGACGGATCGTGACCGTCGGCTGGACGTCGAGGTTGCGCTGGGTAATCTGGTCGCCGGCCCGCGCAACGTTCATCTGGGCGGACTGGCGGATCGCCTGCACGAGGTCGCTTCCGCCGGAGATCGACAGCTCGGAACCGACGCCGAGCATGGTCGCGATCGCGACACCCTTGAGCAGCGTCCATGTGTGGAAATCGACCCGGTCGGCAAGCCCGGCATAGCCTTCCGGGTCGGTGGCAGGCATGTTGTCGAGCCGCACCGAGCTGCCGTCGGGCAGGATCAGCCTTTGCCAGATCACCAGCGCACGGCGCTGCCCGAACGCGACGACGCTGTCATACTTGCCGATCAGCCGGGCACCCTGTGGTACGAGCAGGATCGTCCCCGTGACGGTATCGAACACGTTCTGGGTGACCTGCGCGGTGACCATGCCGGGCAAGTCGGAACTCAAGCCGGTGATGAGGCTTGCCGCGATCACGCTGCCCGCCAGCAGGCTGTTGGGCGAAGCAGGAGTGACGAGGGCGCCGACGTTGAGATCGCCGCCCGTGTCTCTGGCCGCGGCGAACTGCTCCTTGCGCGTCCCCGTCGCCGTCGCAGGGATGGCATCAGGGACTTCGGGGCCGACGGGGGAAGCAGGGGTGACCATGCTATGGCCGGTCGTGACCTGCGCCATCAGGCCCGATTCTCGCGCCGCCTTGAGGTCGGCCATCCGCTGCTGCCGTGCTGCCGCGACCGTATCGACGGACGGAGGGGCAACGGTCGCTTCGGCCCGTTCCTGTGCGCGAAGGATTGGCCGGCCAAGGTCGCCGGGAAGCGGTGGGCCGAGCCTGGGCGCATCGCCATAGCTGGCCGGGAGGCCAGAGAGTGCGTCGGCGGCGGGCTTTGCCATCGGCTGAGACAATTCGCTGTCCTGCGCGACGTGCCGGAAGACCTGCGGCTTCAACGCCATCCAGGCGATACCCATCAGGCTGGCCGAGCCCAGTGCGGCGATGCCCATGATCGCACCCTTGCGGAAGCGGATCGCGCGTGCCGGACGGGAACGGATGGCCAATGTCTCCGGGTCGACCTTCGGCGGCTGGGCGGGCGCCTCGGGTGCGGGCGCGTCGAGCATGGCTTCGGCGGGCGAAGGTGCGTCTGACGAAGGTTCGGCAATCTCGGTCATGCCCCCCTCCGCTGAGCGGATGGCCCGATCCTGTCGATGCGGACGACCTGCTGCTTCTTCAAGCCGAGCCGGAGTTCGGCCGCGTCGAAGATACGGTCGACGACATAGAAGCGGTCGCGCAGCCGGTAATTGACCAGTTCCACCTTCCCATCTGGGCCGACGACGAAAAGGGGCGGTGCATCACCATTGGCCAGCGAAGCCGCAAACTCGACATAGGTCCTTGTCCCGTCGTCGAACACGCGCAGCGGCCGCCATGGCGGGCGGTCGCCGCTGATCGCGTAGTTGAAATGCAGCTGCTCGACCGCCAGCCCCGTCGCCCCCGGTGGCGCAGCCTGCGCGGCTTCCGCCTTGCGTCGCACGGCCAGCAGCTCGTCCTGCGGATAGGTCCAGCGCAGCGAGGACAGCGCCGTTGCCGGGGTGCTGGCGAGCCTGAGATGATAGGCGCGCCGGTCGGTCGTGATGACCAGGTTGGTGAGGAGGCCTGCGGAGACCGGCTTGACCAGCACGTGCGTCTGCTTGCCGTCGCCCGAACCGCTCGTCGTATCGCCGATCACCCAGCGGGCGGTATCGCCGCTCGCGACCGCCACGAGGGTCTCGCCGGGCTGGAGCGCAATGTCCGTTACCAGCCCCGGCGCGGTATAGACTTGATAGATCGTGCCGTCGCTGAACGGATAGACCTGCGCGCCGCTGACGAACCCGTTCGCTGCCGGCTCGACCGTGGCGTTCCGTGTCGCGGACCGCACCGTCTTGAGCCGTGCCGCGGTGCGATCCTGCGCCCACGCGGGGCCGGCCAGGACCATGGTGGCGATGGCCGGCAAGATGACGGATTTCATGGGTTCTTCTCCTGTGAGTTGGACAGGCTCACCGCGCCGGATCGGGCGCCGAGTGAAGGATCGAGCGGTGATCCGAATGGAAGGTTCGCCGGCGACCGGGTGGCGGGGCGTGGGGATGGCGACGATGGCGCGGTGTCCAGTTCGCGGCTCCAGTCGATCGCGTCGACATAGATGCCGAGCGGGTTCTTGCGCAGCACATCGGCCGATGTCGGCGCGCGCATGACGATGCTGAGGATCGCCGTCCAGCGCTGGACGCCGGCCTGGCTGCCGCGCTCGAACATGGTCTCGGTCCATTTGACCTGGAACGACGTGTCGGACGCGCGAACGACGCTCGTGACCTGCACCGACACCGTCCGGTCGCCGACCTGGGCAAAGGGCGCTGCCGACCGGGCATATTCCCCCAGGAACTGGGCCCCGCGCTGGGTTGCGAAATCATAGGCCTCGAGCCAGTCGCGGCGCAGCAGCACCGGGTCGAGCGACACCGAGCGGATGTTGGTGATGAATCGCGACAGGTGCCACGCCACCTGCGGGTCGGTCGGCCGGTATGCGACGTCGGCCGGCTGGACGGAGCGCGCCTCGCCGAGCTTGTCGACCTCGACGACATAGGGCGTGACGCGGCTCTGCATCGATTGCCAGGCAAGGGCTGCCGACGTGCCTGCGGTCAGGAACAGGCAGCCGAACGCCATCAGCCGCCAGTTGCGCGCCTGCACGCGCGCCGAGCCGATCCGCTCGTCCCACAGCTGCCCGGCACGCTGGTAGGGTGTCTCGGGCGGCGGCGTTCGCCCGTAGCGCTGCACGCTTCGCTTGAAGACCATGGTTCAGTCGTTCCTTTCCTTGATGTCGGGAATGGCGGAGCCGCCGCCACGATCGCCTTGGCTGAGCGCGTGGATCGCGACTTGGCGGCGATGGCGGCTCGTCTGCTGGTCGCGCATCGCCCGCGCCCAGGCGGGCATGCCGCCCTCGGCGTCGTTCGTGCCCGGCGACGCGTCGGAGGTTCGATTGAGCGCCGACCAGGCGGCGTTGCGACCTCGCTCTGCAGCAGCGCCGAGCCCGAAGGTGCTTTCGATCTTCTGGGCCGCCGCACCCTTGGCAGCGGCGGCCATTCCGCCGACTGCAGAGCCGCCCGTCTCACGACCGAGCTGCGCGGCGGTCGAGGCCGCGGATCCCATTGCGGTGCCGGCACGCACCGCCCCCAGCGCAGCGCCGGCCAGGGCGCGCGCGCCGCCTGCCGCCGCGCCGCCCGCCAGCATCGCGATGCCGCCGGCGCCGACCGCACTCCCCAGCGCCGCGCCGGCGCCGAGTTGCGGCGCGCCTGACACAAGTCCCGAGGCGATCGAAGGCCCGAAGATGCCGAGGCCGAACAGCGACAGGCTGGCAAGGACGAGGCTCATCGCCTGGCCGATGTCGGGCTCCTGACCCCGCAGCGCTTGCGTGAACTCGGCGAAGAAGTTGGAGCCGATCCCGACGATGACCGCCAGCACCATCACCTTCACGCCGGACGAGACGACATTGCCCAGCACGCGCTCGGCGAGGAAGCTGGTGCGGTTCCACAGCGCGAACGGCACGAGGATGAAGCCCGCCAGGCTCGTCAGCTTGAACTCGAGGATGCAGACGAACATCTGCACCGCGAGGATGAAGAAGGCGACGATCACCAGCGCCCAGGCGAACAGCAGGATCATGATCGTCAGGAAATTGTCGAAGAAGGTCGTGAACCCGACCATCTCGCTCGCTTGATCGAGCAGCGGCCACGCCGCCGAGAAGCCGGTACCGGCGAGCCGCCCGGGTTTCAGCAGGTCGTCCGCGGACAGCGTGCCACCGCCGGCGGTCAGCCCGGCCTGCGCGAACGAGCGGAAGATGATGTCGGCAAGGCGAGAGAAGCTGTTGAGGATGAACGCGAAGGCGCCGACATAGAGGATCTTCCTGAGGAAGCGTCCGATGACATTGTCCTCGCCGCCCATCGCCCAGAACAGGCCGGCAAGTGTGATGTCGATGCCGATCAGCGTCGCGGTCAGGAAGCCGACGTCAGGACCGAGCAGCCCGAAGCCGCTGTCGATGTAGGTGATGAACGCCTGGAGGAAGCGGTCGATGACGTTCAAGTCGTTCAAGGCGGTTCATCCTGCGTCGGTAAAGGGATGTCGCGGGGCGCGGTGGGGAGCGGGACCGCACCCCGCGACGGCGACCGATGATCGGGGCATCACCGGCCGCCGGCCGGATCGAGCCTGTCTACGCCGTGGGGCTATTGGGACGTGTAGGCTGATCCGGAGCCGAGGAACTTCCTGGTCGCCACGCGTGCCTCTTGCGCCTGCGTCGCGCGCCGTGCCTGCTCGATCGCCTCGCTACGGAACTGCGCGGCCATCATCTGCTGGAGCTGGAACTGCTGTTTGGCAGTCAGGGCAAGGAGCTGGTTGGTGGCCTGCTGTGCCTGGAGGGAACCTTCCGCGCCTTGGCTGCGCGCGACGATGTCGGCGAGCGCCTGTGTGTCGGCCCGGACGTTCTCGACGACCTGCGCCTGCACCGTCATCGTCTGGCGGAAGGCACCCATGCTGGCATCGAGCCGCGCGCGGGCATCCCGCACGCGGGTGTCGGTGCGGAGCGCCGAGGAGAAGTCGGCGGGAAACAGCGATTTGAACTGGTCGTCGAGCTGGCCGACCCGGAAGTCGATCGCCTGCGCCCGGCCCATCAGCCGGTCGATCTCGGCAAGCTTCTGCTTGAGTGCATCCAGCTGCGGGAAATCGATGCGGCTTAGGTTCTTGCCCATGGCAACCAGCATCTGCGCCTCATTCTGGAGCTGCTGGATCTGCTGGTTGACGCTCTGCAGCGTGCGCGCGGCGGTCAGGATGTTCTGCGCATAGTTTCGCGGATCGAACACGATCCCGCCGAACTGCGCATGGGCCGGCGTCGCCGCCGACATGACCCCCATGATGAAACTGCCCCTGGCAGCGGCGGCGAGCATGGCGGCGATGACGCGGCGGCGGTCGAGGAACGGCATGACGATCTCCAGTGCTTTGGCACCCGCACCCGCGTCGATCGCGGTCGGGCTCGGCATGGAGTGTCGGCCTCTCAGCGCCGCGGCGTCAGATACCGGCTGGGGTCTGCACGGGACCTTGTGGGGACAATCACGAAACCTTCCCCAAAGACCCGGCAGTTGTTGTGGCCAGACTTCGACGTCGCTATGCGTGGCACATGAGTAATACAGCCAATCTTCTGAAGCGAACAGTTCACGTAGGCTTGATTGCGCTGCTAGCTTGCGCCTCGATGGCGGACGCCAGAGCCAACGCCTCTCTGCCGGATATGACCACGGCTCTCCGAGAACTGCACGTGGAGAGTGCTTCGGTCGCCGTGATCCGCAACGGACGGATCGTCTCGACGGGCGCCTGGGGCATGGCAGGGCCAAACCGGGCGGCGACCGTCGCCACGCCCTATAATCTCGCCTCGCTGACGAAGCCGCTGACGGCGGAAGTCATCCTGCGCCTGGTGTCAGCTGACAGGCTGTCGCTCGACGAGCCGATGGATCGCTACTGGAGCGATCCCGACCTGTCGCGTGATCCCCGGCGGATGAAGCTCACCGTCCGCATGGCGCTGAGCCATCGCACCGGGTTGCCAAACTGGCGCGATGCCAAGGGGCTGGCGTTCGATCATGATCCTGGCACGACGACCGGCTATTCGGGCGAGGGGTATCAATATGCCGCGCGCTACGCCGAGCGTCGCACCGGGCAGTCGTTCGAGACGCTGGCTGGCCGCTGGCTGTTCGCACCTGCCCACATGCGCGCTTCCGGGTATGTGTCGGCGCAAGGCGAGGCGGCGCCGATCGCCGTGCCCTACGACGACGCCGGCAAGCCGCTCCCTGTAGAGCGTGTGACGCGCTACAACGCTGCCGATCTCGCGCACGCGACAGCGCGTGATTATGCGCGCTTCCTCATCGATGCGCGCAACGACAGGGGCCTGGTCGCGTCCGTCGCGGCGGAGCGCAGCAAATCGCAGGCCGATCTGACGCCCGGAATATGTGCCGGATCGAAGGCAGCCAGCTGTCCACCCTGGACCGGCTTTGGCTTCGGCTGGCAGCTTCTCGGATTTCCCGGAGGCACAACGATGCTCCACACCGGCAAGGATGCCGGGGCCTTCACCTTCGCCGCGATCGATCGTGCGAGCGGCGACGGCATCGTGATCCTGACCAACAGCGACAACGGATGGCGGGTCATCCTGCCTATCCTCGAACGCACCGGCAGCGACCCGAAGCTGATCGCCTTCCTGCGTGGCCAGATGAACTGACAGGACCAAGGTCATGCTGACTGCCCTTGCCGCCGCCGCAGTCCTGCGGACGACGGCTCCGTGCTCACGTCCTTCTCGTCTTCGTTGCAGTTTAGCCGAGCGGTAGCAGGCGACCAATCGCGATCGGTTCAGACTTGGCCGCGGATCGTGGCGGCGCGCTCCGCGAGTACGGCCGCCGGCCCTTCAAGCTCGTAGAAGGCAAAGGGATTGAGGAATTGCCGTCCCCAGAACAGCGCCCTGTCCACCGGCCCCAGGCTCGCCTCGTCGCACAGCGCGAGCCATTGCGCGCCAATGGTCTCGATCTGCCTGGACACGATCGCAATGGCCTGGTCGGACGTCATATGGAAGTCGCCGGCGGCGGCCAGGCAGGTGGCGATCTGGCTCGAGCGGTGCCGGCCCACAATCAGCATCGCTTGGCTGGCTTCCTCGCCGGCTCGCGCCTGTGGGCAAATGTCGTAGGCGGGCGTCAGGGCGAGCTGCGCCCCATCCCAGAACGCGGCGTGGTTGCGCGTATGATCGTCGACATTGCCGACCAGGATGTTGAACGTCAGCCGCGCGAACAGCTCGTGCAGGGTCGCGGTCGGATTGATGAAGCGGAAGCGTATCTTCTCGGCAAGATCCTGATAGCTCGCATAGCGCGCCTGCATCTCGTCGAGCTCAAGGATGGTGAGCGCCGATACCATCGCCCGGCGGTGCCAGTCATTCCCGGTCGGCACCGTCGCGTATCGCGCTCGCCATCGCAAGTGTGCCGAGGGGTGCGATGAGTTCGCCCACGAGCGGGAGTTCCGGCATATAAAGCGGGATGGCGTCGGTCCGCTCGCGATACGAACGGCCATACATGAACTGGATACGCTCGCCGTCGGATACCAGCCGGCCAGCAACGACCGGCTTCGTGGCTCCGGGCAGCCAGGTCCAGACAAAGGCCTCGCGCGGATGGGGCAGCTTAGAAGTCATCGCTGAAGCTCAACGGCCTCGGCCGCACGCGGCGAGGGAGCAGTGCGAGGCGCTTGCCCGCTTCGTCGAGCCGCATCGACACCCCCTGTGCATCCTCTTCGAACAGCGGAATGCCGAGGATGGCACACGCCTCGAAGGCAAGTCCCAGTTCGACCTTCGGATCACCCCTTTCCAGCCGATGCAAGGTGCTGCGGTCGACGCCGAGCCGGTCCGCCAAGTCTTGCGCGGTCATCCTGCGCGACTTGCGCTCGAGCTGCACCAGCATGCCGAGGAGCTCTACAGCGGCAATCGTATAACGTGCGTAACTGCGCTTCTTTGAAGCAGGCATCTGTGGCACCCATCCGGCATCAGGCGGGTTAACGCGTGATGTATCCGGCAAATGTAATCTCAAACATCCATTGTCAATCCTTCTGCTGCATGTATCCATCATTAGAAAGGTTAATGATGGATACATCCATCGATCATGTCCCATCGCCAACGGCTCGTCTTTCGCGGTAGAAAGACCCAAGGCGATCGATTTTTGCCATTATCGCGCATCTCGAATGCACGATGATCTCAGACCGAGGCAGCCTAGCTGTGACCGCAGCAGGCGTCGCGTAATTCTGCATCGCTAGAGTGATGCTCCGCCAGGTTCCGGCTGCGGGGCATCGGCCATGAGGTCGGCCGCCCAATCGAGGCCAGCGTCGCGAAGGAAGGCACTGGCGAAGCCATCGCGGCCATGTTCGGCGAGCACAGCATTGATCCGCTTCTGCGTCGCCGGGTCCGACGCGCCGCACAGCGCGAGTGCGATGGGACCAAGCCCCAGCTCGAACAGCCGGTTCCCGCGCGCCGACTGGAGGTAGTAATGGCGCTTGGGGGTCGCCCGGGCGATCAGCTCGACCTGTCGGTCGTTGAGACCGAAGCGCGCGTAGAAGTCATGGCCCTGCGGTTCGACCGCCCGGTCGTTGGGCAGCAGGATCCGCTGCGGGCAGCTTTCGATGATCGCGGGCGCGATCGCCGAGCCCGCGATGTCGGCGAGGCTCTGTGTCGCGAAGACGACTGCGACATTCTTCTTGCGCAGCACCTTCAGCCATTCGCGGATACGCGCGGCGAACAGTGGGTGGTCGAGGAAGATCCACGCCTCGTCGAGGACCAGCAGCGTCGGGCGCCCGTCGAACCGCGCCTCCAGCCGGTGAAAGAGATAGGTCAGCACCGGCGCGACCGCGCTGGCCTGGCCCATCAGCGCCTCGGTCTCGAAGCATTGGACATCGGCAAGGTCGAGTTGCTGCTCGGACGCGTCGAGCAATCGGCCGTGCGGTCCCTCCAGTGTGTAGGGCTGGAGCGCGAGGCGCAACGCGTTGGACTGGAGCAGCAGTGCGAGGCCGGTCATGGTCCGCTCGTCACGCGGGGCGGAGGCAAGGCAGCCTAGCGCAGTCCAGATCGCGTCCTTTACGTCAGGGGTAACCGGCACGCCCTCGTGCGCCAGCAGCGCCGCGATCCATTCGGCGGCCCAGCCTCGTTCAGCGGCATCGTCGATATCGGCGAGCGGTTGGAAAGCGAGCGTCGTGCCGTCCGCCTCCGCCGCGCCCAGCGCATGGTGCGCCCCGCCCATCGCCAGCACCGACGCACGCGCGCTGTAGCCCTTGTCGAAGATATAGACCTGGGCTTGGCGATAGCGGCGGAACTGGAGCGCGATCAGGTTCAGAAGCACCGACTTGCCGGCGCCCGTCGGCCCGACCACCATCATGTGCCCGACATCGCCGACATGGGTCGACAACCGAAACGGCGTCGATCCGGCGGTCTTGGCGACGAGCAGCGGCGGCGCTTCCTGGCTCGTGACCGCGGCGAGATGGTCGTTGCCGGCCGGGCCGGCCCAGACCGAGGAAAGCGGCATCAAATGCGTGAGGTTGAGCGTGTGCACCAGCGGCTGCCGGACATTGGCATAGGCGTGGCCGGGCAGGGACGACAGCCAGGCCTCGACCGCATTCACCGTCTCGCGCTTGGCGGTGAAGCCGAGTCCGTTGACGATCCGCTCGACCGCGCGGACCTTGTCCTCGACGGCTTCCCGGCTGCGGTCGCTGACCGTGATCGTCGTCGTCAGATAGCCGAAGGCGACATGGTCGCCGCCGAGCACTTGGAGCGCCTGGTCGGCATCGGCGACCTTGTTGTCGGCATCGCTGTCGAGCAGCTGCGCCGGGGTGTTGTACATGACCTCGCGCAGCAGCGCGGTGACCGACTTGCGCTTGTTGAACCACTGCCGCCGGAGTGAAGTGAGCGTCTTGGTCGCCTGAGTCTTGTCGAGCGGGATGAAGCGCGTGGCCCAGCGATAGCCGAAATCCTGATGATTGAGCGCGTCGAGGATGCCGGGGCAGCTGAGATTCGGAAAGCCCAGTACCGTCAGCGTGCGCACATGCAGTTGCCCGAGCATGAGCTCCAGCCCGCCGACCAGCGGCGTGTCGGCGAGGATGCCGTCGAGATACATCGGGGTCTCAGGGACCGCGACGGGATGGCCCCGGTCGGAGACGGTGCCATGCAGGAAGGTCAGCGTCTCGCGGTCGTCGAGCGGACGCACCGACGCCATGACGCCCGACAGCAGGTCGAGCACGCGATCGGTCTCCGCGACGAACGAAGCGAGCGTACCCCGCCAGTCGCGCTCCCGGTCGCTGTCGGGGCGCTCGACTAGGCTCCGCCCGGCACGGTCCGCCGTGTCCGCCGGTGGCAGCCAGGTCAGTGTCAGGTGATAGCGGCTCTCGAAATGCGTGCCCGCGGCCTCGAACGCCGCCCGGCGCTCGCGATCGACGAGCCAGCTCGCCGGGTCGGGAAAGTCGCTGTCGGGATAGGCCAGGGCCTCGCGCCGCTCGGCGTCGAAGAACAAGGCCCAGCCGCTGCCCAGACGCTTGAGCGCGTTGTTCGCCCGTGCGCAGGCGCCGACCAACTCGGCCTCGGTGGCGGATTCGAGATCGGGGCCGCGGAAGGCGAGCACCCGCAGGAAGCTGCCGTCCTTGTTCAGCACCACGCCCGGGGCGACCAGCGCCGCCCAAGGCAGGTGATCGGCGAGCCGCTCGGCACGGTCGCGATATTCGCCGAGGTACATCATGCCATCTGGCTCAGCATGCGAGATATCCCTTCTGGCGGATGTGACGGAGCAGGACCGGCGCGAAGTCGGGATCGCGGCGCGCCGCCATCACCGCGGCGCTGTGGCCGACGGCCCAGAGCAGCACCCCGGCCACCCATTGCTGGAGGCCGAGGCCGACCGCGGCGGCCAGTGTCCCGTTGATGATCGCGAGCCCGCGGGGTGCGCCGCCGAGCAGCAGCGGCGCGCCGAGCGAATGATGGATCGTCACCTCGAAGCCATCGAGGTGCCGGCCGGTATCGGTCGCCGGGGCGGTCATGCGACCAGCGCCCCGCCGCCGAAGCTGAAGAAGGACAGGAAGAAGCTCGACGCGGCGAACGCGATCGACAGGCCGAAGACGATCTGGATGAGGCGCCGGAACCCACCTGCGGTTTCGCCGAACGCCAGCGTCAGCCCCGTCGTTATGATGATGATCACCGCGACGATCTTGGCGACCGGCCCCTGCACGGACTCGAGCACCTGTTGCAGCGGTTCTTCCCACGGCATGCCCGAGCCGGCCGCCTGGACCTGGGTCGCGAAGGTCAGGGCGAGGCCGATCGCTGCACCGGCGATGAGATTCCGCCGAGCGGTCGGGCGCGTGATGGAAAGACGGGTCATGGTCGGGTCTCCTTCGGGTTGAACGGGGACAGGTCGGCGAGCGTGTAGGCGCCGGTATCGGGGTCGAGCCCGGCGACACGCGCGATGGTCGAGACGCGACGGTCGACACCGCGCCCGGCGATGAAGACGACGAGGTCGATCGCCTCGGCGATGAGCTGGCGCGGCACGGTGACGACCGCTTCCTGGCAGAGCTGCTCGATCCGATAGAGCGCGGCTTGTCCGCTGTTGGCGTGGACCGTCGCGACCCCGCCTGGGTGCCCGGTGTTCCAGGCCTTGAGCATGTCGAGCGCCTCGGGGCCGCGCACCTCGCCGACGATGATCCGGTCGGGGCGCAGCCGCATCGTCGAGCGCACCAGCTGGGTCATCGACACGTGCGGCGGGCGCGTGCGCAGCGCCACCGTGTCGGGCAGCGGGCATTGCAGCTCGCGGGTGTCCTCGATCAGGATGACGCGGGCATCCTGCCCTGAGCGATCTTCGGCCATCTCGGCCAGGAGCGCGTTGGCGAGCGTCGTCTTGCCCGAGCTGGTGCCGCCGGCGACGAGGATGTTGTCCCGCCGGACAACCGCGGTGCGTAGCGCCGCGGCCTGGACCGCGGACATCAGCCCGTCGGCGACATAGTCGTCGAGCGTGTGGAGCTTTGTCGCGGGCTTGCGGATCGCGAAGCAGGGCGCTGGCGCCACCGGCGGCAGCACGCCTTCGAACCGCTCGCCGGCATGGCCTTCGACATGCGGCGGCAGCTCCGCCGAGATGATCGGGTGCTCCGCATGGACCTCGGCGCGGGCATAAGACGCGACCAGCCGGACGATGCGCTCGACCTGGTCGGCCGCCATTCGCACCCCGGTATCGCTCCGGCCTTCGCCGAGCCGGTCGAGCCGCAGCGCACCATCGGGATTGACCATGATCTCGACGACAAGCGGATCGCGCATCGCGGCAGCGATGTCGGCCCCCAGCGCCGTGATCAGCATCCGGCGGCCACGCTCCGCGGACAGCGCGCCGCTCACCGGTCGCTTCCCCGCGTGAGACGAATCGCATCCGCGTCCTGCACCGATCCCCCCAGCGAACGGCGTCCGGTCGAGACCTGTCGCCCCACCTGCGTCACGAAGGCCTCGAAGCGCTTGGCGCCGAGCGCGCGACCGGCGGTATCGTTCTCGGCCAGCGGGGTCTGGATCGAGAGTTCGAACCGGATGAACAACGCCAGCGTCTCGAGGATGACATAGGTGTCCCGGTCGACCCGCCCGATTGCGTGCGTCAGCCGGTCGAGCCGGATCGCGAACCGGTCCTCCAGCTCGGACGCCCCGCGCCGGTTGAGCCAGGCGGTGACCGCATCGACGAGGATTGCCGACTTGGTCGCGCCGGGTTTGGCCGCGAGTGCCTCCAGCCGGTCGGACAGCGGTCTCGGGAGAAAGAGTTGATGGCGCACCTTGTCGCTCGTCTTGTCCATCGCTCAAATCCCCAGCAGCAGGTCGTCGGGGCGGCCCGAGGCGGCATCGAGGCCATAGACCGTGCGAGCGGTGCCGACCTGCTGGGCACGGTCCATCGCGCGTCGCTCCGCCGCCTGATCGCCATCGTCATCGCCGAGGCCGAGTGGGTCGGCGATCTCCGGCTCGACCATGATGGTCGGCTCGATCTCGTGGGCAGGATGCCGGGCCTGTTCGAGCCCGGCGTCCTCCGTGTCGTTGCTGGCTTCGGTGCCAACCGCGAGCCGCAGGTCGGCCCCGCATACCCGTCCGGCCCAGTCGTCGGGACGGGCGGCGGGCACGTCGCGATATCCGCCTGCATCGAGCGTCGGCGGCGGAAGGACGCGCGCAGTGTAGCGCCGGTCCTCATAGTAGCGCAGCTTCCTGGCCCGGATCGGCGGATGGCCCGAGATCAGCAGGAGCTCGTCGGTCGGCGCGAGCTGCATCACCTCGCCGGGCGTCAGCAGGGCGCGTGCGGTCTCCTGCCGGCTGACCATGACATGCGCCAGCCAGGGCGCGAGCCGGTGACCGGCATAGTTGCGCATCGCGCGCTGCTCGGTCGCGGTGCCGAGCGCATCCGATATCCGCCTCGCCGTCCGCTCGTCGTTCGTCGCGAAGGCGATGCGGACATGGCAATTGTCGAGGATGGCGTTGTGCTCGCCGTAAGCCTTCTCGATCTGGTTGAGGCTCTGTGCGATCAAGAAGGCGCGCACGCCATAGCCTGCCAGGAAGGCGAGGCTCGTCTCGAAGAAATCGAGCCGCCCGAGCGCCGGGAACTCATCGAGCATCATCAAGAGAGTCCGCCTGCTGCTGGGGCGGCTTCCGGAACCTGCGGCACCGGTTTTGCCGTCGTTGCCAAGGCCATGGAGTTCCTCGGTCAATCGGCGGCCGATCTGGTTGAGGATCAGCCGCACGAGCGGCTTGGTGCGGCTGATGTCGGACGGCGGTACGACGAGGTAGAGGGAGACCGGATGCGCTGCCTCCACGAGGTCGACGATCCGCCAGTCCGACGCGGCTGTTACGGCCGCGACGGTTGGATCGCGATAGAGGCTGAGAAACGACATCGCCGTCGACAGCACGCCCGAGCGTTCGTTATCGCTCTTGTTGAGCAGTTCGCGGGCGGCCGAGGCAACGACGGGATGGACGCTCGGCGCATCATCGGTGCCCAGATGGTTGGTCTCCATCATATGGCGCAGCGTCTCGGCGAAGCTACGCTGCGGATCGGACAGGACGGTCGCGACGCGGGCGAGCGTCTTCTCTCCCTCGGCATAGAGGACGTGCAAGATCGCGCCGACCAGCAGTGCATGGCTGGTCTTTTCCCAATGGTTGCGCCGCTCCAGCGCACCTTCCGGGTCGACCAGGATATCGGCGATGTTCTGGACATCGCGGACCTCGTTCACGCCGCGCCGCACCTCGAGCAGCGGATTGTAGCGCGCCGAGCGGGCATCGGTCGGATTGAACAGCAGGCAATGCGAGAAGCGCGCGCGCCAGCCGGCGGTCAGTTGCCAGTTCTCGCCCTTGATGTCGTGGACGATCGTCGAGCCGGTCCAGGTGAGCAGCGTCGGCACGACCAAGCCCACTCCCTTGCCAGAACGGGTCGGTGCGAACGCCATGACGTGCTCGGGGCCGTCGTGGCGAAGATCGTCACCGCCGAACCGGCCGAGGACGACGCCGCGATCACCGAGCAGTCGGGCCGCCGCGACGTCCTTGCGGGCCGCCCAGCGAGCCGAGCCATAGGTGGTGAGGTTGTTCGATTGTCGCGCCCGCCAGATCGATCCAAAGACTGCGGCGCCGCACCCGAGGAAGCCTCCGGCCGCAGCGATCGCACCGGCCTCGTCGAAGATGACCGGCGCGTAGGCGTCGAACGAGAACCACCATGGGAAGATCGACCACGGATGGTAGATCGGACGATCGAATGCGATGAACCAGGGCGGGCCGAGCTGCGGCTGGTAGGCGAGCCGAGCGGCGGCCCATTGCGTCGCGATCCAGATACTCGCGACGACGATCGCGAGCACCACGAGGATCTGTCCGATAAGCAATTTGGTCGGTGTCACGAGCGTCTCCAGCCCGGGACCGGACATCCTGTCCTCCGGGCCGCCTCCACGATCGCATCATCGCCGCCCCACGATCAGACCCTCGCTGGGGCCGGCACGGACGTGTCGGAGGACATCGATGCGACGTCCGCCGTATCCAGCGAGTGAATCAGCGGGGTCGCGCACGCAAAATCGAAGCATGGGGCAACGGGCCCGATGCAAGCGATCAAGGCACCGAAGCACCGGCACGAGACCATCGCCGATGGCGGCCCCATCGGTCCTTGGAAATTCGGCGGCCGTTCTTGAATGCCAGCATCCGGTGCTGCCGGGCAGCGACATACTATTTTATCGATGCCGGCGATGCGCCGACCTCTTGGTCGACATCGCGAATATGCGTAAAATAGTCGCAGCCCATGCCGAACAGAGCATCGACCGGGTCGCTGGCGCGTATGTCCAGGCCTCGCGGCTAAAGGCGCCGGCGCATGTTCAAGCATGTCTCAGGGCCCGGTTCGGCCGCACAGCCTTGCCGTCGACGGAGCATGTCCACCGCTTGCCCGCCTTGCATTGGGCATCGGACGCGATAAGCTGGCGGCGTGCGGGCCCCGGTCCGCATCGAGGCTTGAGGACCTTGCCTGGGATATTTTGGCCGGGACGAACGATCGTTCCGGGCTGCTGGCGTAGATGTCCAGGCCGCGCTCGTCGGCTAAAAACGCCCGCCACGTCCCTTGCGCGAGTGACCCGATCGCTGGCCTGGCCGGCTCGCCTCGGCGCTGGAGGCGTCCCATGTCTTCCGGAGAAGCTGCCGCGCGGGCGCGTGTCCGCTGCTCGCCATGAGCAGTGGATCGGCACTCCCTCGCGCACGTCGCACTAAAGGCGACGATGCGCTCGTCGAGACGCTGTACGCGGTCGAGGCGCCTCGCCTGGCGCGATCGCGTGCAAGGCGCTCCGATCGCCACGATGCCTTCGACCTCGTCCATGACGCGTTCGTCCGGCTGCTCGGCCTCGGACCGGACCGGCTGCGCTCCCTGGCGCAGGACAGACCGGTGGCGTATCTCTGGAGGATCGCAACATCGGTTGGGCTGGACCAGGCCAAGCGCGACCTTCGCCGCGCGTCGGACATGCACGTCCCGCTCGACAGCGTCGAACTCGTTGCCCCCGATATCGAGCGGCAACTCGAGGCGCGCGACGAACTGCGGCGCATCGAGCGCGCCGTCGAGGCCATGCGTCCCCGCACCCGTGCCATCTTTCTCGCGCACCGCGTCGACGGCATGAGCTATGCCGAGATCGCGCAGGCCTGCGGGATTGGCGTGAAAGGGGTCGAGAAGCAGATGAGCCGGGCGATCGCCATTCTCGCCCATGAACTGGACCATGCCGACGATGGCTGACAATCGACGGCTGCAGCGCGAGGCCGCAGCATGGCTCGCGCGTCTCCAGGCGCCCGATGGCGAACGCGATCGTGCCCGCTTCGAGGCATGGCGCAACGCGGACCCCGCGCATGCCGCCGCCTTCGCCCGGGTCGAACGGCACTGGCAGGACAGCACCATCATGGCGCGGAGCAGCCTGCGCTATCGCGCACCGCTAACAAAGCCCTGGTGGCATATCGGTGCGTCCGCGCCCGGCCGACTCGCCTTCGGCAGCGCCGCCGCCATGGCCCTTGTCGTCGCGGCATGGAGCGTTTCGCATGCGCCGCGCGTCGCCGAGCCGGAGCGCGTCGCCAGCGCCGTCGGCCAGCTTCGTACCATCGGCCTTCCCGATGGGTCGCGCGTCACGCTCGATACCGACAGCACGCTAGCGATCCATTACTCTCCGGAAGCGCGGCAGCTTGTGCTCGAGCGGGGCCGCGCGCGATTTACGGTCGCCCATGACTCGCATCGCCCGTTCACCGTGACGGCAGGTGCGATGACCGTCGTTGCACACGGGACGGTCTTCGATGTCGACACCCGACCGAGCGGAGCCGGCGTCACGCTGATCCAGGGCATCGTCGAGGTGATCACCCGATCGGCAAAGTCGCCGGAGCAACGCATCCGCCTGACGGCCGGCAAGCAGGTCACCGCCACGGCGGATATGACGCGTCTCTCGGCGCCCAGGACGGTGCCGGCGGGCACGACAGCCTGGACGAGCGGGATGCTCGGCTTCGATTCTGCGCCGCTCGATCGCGTCGTGGCCGAAGCGAACAGCTATTCGGCAACCAGGCTGGTCCTCGCCGATCCCTCGCTCGCCCGGCTGCGGGTCACTGGGGCATTCCCGGCCGACAAGCCGGCGGACCTGGCGGCCAGCCTTGCCCGCATGTTCGGCCTGCGCGTCGAGACGCGAGCGGATGGCGCCATCCTGCTCCTGCCGACCACCGGCGCCTCGCGTGGGCCGCAAGGGGGGTAGATCGAGCGCGTGTCGTTGAACCCCGTGGAGCGGCGATCATGCCGCAGGGGGAACGACGATGAATCGCTTCTATCTCGGGGGTGCCGGCCTTGCCTGCCTGGCCGTTGTCGCACCGGCCAATGGCCAGGCACGCGACGAACACGCCTATGACCTGCCAGCCCAGCCGCTGGGATCGGCGCTGAGGGCGATCGCCCGGACGACCGGGCAGGCCGTCATGGTCGATGCGGCCCTCGCCGCCGGACGCCGCGCGCCGCCGCTCAAGGGGCGGTTCGATGCCGCGGGCGCGCTGGCGCGCGTGCTCGCCGGGTCGGGCCTGCGGGCCGAGCCGATCAACCAGGGATTCGTGGTTCGATCGGACGGCACGCCGCAGACCCGGGCCGAGGTAGAGCCCTCCCTGGACACCGAGATCGTGGTCACTGGAAGCCGCATCCGCGGTGCACCGGTCGCTTCCACGTTGGTCGTGCGCACCGCCGACACGATCCGCAGCGAAGGCCAGGCGACGCTTGCCGAGGTCATCCGGACCATCCCGCAGAATTTCGGCGGCGGCCAGAACCCCGGCATCGGTGCCAATGTACCGGCCAGGAGCGGGGTCAATGTCGGGAGCGGATCGTCGCTCAACTTGCGCGGCCTGGGCAGCGATGCCACATTGACGCTGCTCAATGGCCGGCGCCTCGCCTATAGCGCCTCGCGACAGAGCGTCGATGTCTCCGCGATCCCGGTGAACGCGGTCGAGCGGATCGAGATCGTCGCGGACGGCGCCTCCGCTCTCTACGGATCGGACGCGATCGCCGGCGTGGCCAACATCCGGCTGCGGCGCGACGCCCAGGGGCTGACCACGAGCGCGCGCCTCGGCGCCTCCACCGACGGCGGCAATGTCGAGCAGGTCTACGGCGTCGTGGCAGGAAAGCGATGGTCCGGCGGCGGCATGCTGCTCGCCTATGAGTTTGGTCACAGCACCGCCATCCGCGCCGTCGACCGCGACTATGCCCGCGACCGGGTCGGACTCGATCTCTACCCATCGCTCCGGCGGCACAGCGTGGTACTGTCCGGCCACCAGGGGCTCGCCGACACGGTCGAATTGTCGCTCGACCTGCTCTACAACAATCGCCGCAGCTTCTCCCAGTTTCCGTTGAGCGCCGCCGGGGTGACGCCGTTTCGACACGCCGAGCAGCCGTTCGACAGCGACTCGGCCGCGATCGCGCCGGCGCTGCGCTGGTCTCCCGGCGCGTGGCGCTTCGAACTCGCGGGCAGCGCGGGCCGGGACCGGGTCCATTATGCGACCAACCAGTTTACCGGCACGCAGCTGACCAGCCGGACCTTCGGCTGCTATTGCAACGATGCCCATAGCGTCGAGCTCGCGGCCGATGGCCCGCTCCTGGCCTTGCCCGGCGGTCCCGCCAAGATCGCGCTGGGCGTCGGCTATCGTGACAACCGGCTCGTCAGCCAGCGCGGCGACAACATTGCGCAGGACGTCGATGCGCACCAGGACAGTCGCTACGCCTATGCCGAGGCCAGCCTGCCGCTCGTCGGCCCCGCCCAGGCGATCCCGGCCATCCATCGCCTCGATGCCAGCCTGGCCCTTCGCCATGAAGATTATCCCGGCGTCGACGCGGTCACCACGCCGAAGCTTGGCCTGATCTACGCGCCAACGCCCGATGTCGCGGTGAAGGCGAGCTGGGGCCGGTCCTTCCGTGCGCCGACGCTCCTCCAGCGCTACCAGCCGCTGGTGGTCGCCGCACTTCCAGTCACCGTGTTCGGTGGCACCGGCCTGCCGCCAGGAGCCACGGCCATGCTCTTGTCCGGGGGACGCGATTCCCTCCAGCCCGAGCGTGCGCGAAGCTGGTCGACGACACTGGCAATTCATCCCCGCGCGGTCGACGGGCTGAGCGTCGAGATAAGCTATTTCGAGACGCTCTATCGGGATCGTATCGTGGCACCGGTCACCTTCATCGCCCGTGCGCTCGCCGATCCCGCCTATGCCGACCAGGTGCTGCGCTCCCCCAGCCTTGCAACCCTCGAGAGCCTGCGTCTCGGGGCGGGGCAGTTCCTCAACGCCACCGGTCGCACCTATGACCCCACGAGCGTGGTCGCTGTCATCGACAACGCCAACCGCAATGCCGGCCGGCAGCGCGTACGGGGCCTCGACATGCTGGCCCGCCTCGATCGCAGCGTTGGCGCCGGGCAGGTCAACGCCACCCTTTCCGGCGCCTATCTGCAAAGCGACCAGCAACTGACGCCGGCGCAGCCCGTCGTCGATCTGGCCGGCACGATCTTCAATCCTCCCCATTTTCGCGGACGAGCCACCCTCGGCTGGACCCAGGGCGGCTTGACGATGACCGGCGCGGTAAGCCGGATCGGCGGGGTCGAGGACCAACGGACCACGCCGGCGCGCCGTGTCGGCGGCATGACCCAGGGCGACTTCACGCTTCGCTATCGCACCGGTTCGGGGCCGACATGGTGGCATGGCGTCGACCTTGTCGTCACCGCCCAGAACATCCTGGATGCCACGCCCAGTCCGATCGCGACGAGCCTGCCATACGACACGCCCTACGACTCGACCAACTATTCGCCCTTCGGGCGTGTCCTCGCCGTTTCGATGAGCAAGTCGTGGTGAGCGCGATGTTGTTAGCCGCTGGCCTCGCTCTTGCCGGTATCGATGCCGCACCACCGCCATGCCCCGGGATGGCGCCGACGGCTGTCTCGGCTGCCGCAGCGGGACGGCCGGTCTCGCTCGACGATCTTCTGGCCTTGCGCGACATCGGCCAGCCCGACCCCTCGGTCGGGGGACCGAGCCCGCTCACCGTCTCGCCCGATGGTCGCCGGATCGCGTTTATCATCTCGCGCGCCGACCCCGTGGCCAATCGCGTCTGCCAGACCTTGGTCGTGCTCGACCTCGAGCCGCAGGCTCGGCCACGGATCGTCGATGAAGGCGGCGAGGCCATACGCGCGGAAAACGTCGTGCGCGGGTCGCGGACCGGCAGCGGCCTCCCCGCAACCATCGTCCCGGCATGGTCGCCCGACGGACGATATCTGGCCTATCTCAAGCGCGTCGGCGGCCGGACGCAGGCCTGGCGCGTCTCGGTCGACGACGGTGCCGCCGTCCGGATCACCGAAGCGCCGGACGATGTCGAGGCCGTCGCGTGGAGCGAGGATGGGTCAAGGCTCGTCTTTGCGACGCGGCCCGGACGAACGACCTTCGCCGACGCGGTGCGTGCCGAAGGGCGCAACGGATTCCTGTTCGACCATCGCGTAATTCCGCCCAACGGCTTTGCACCGCAGCTACCAGGCGATCTCGAGCGAATGGTTTGGTCGGTTCCCCGGGAGGGCGGACCGGTTGCGCGTGCCGGTCGCCAGGACATCGCACGCCTGGGTGGTGAACCAATATTGAGCGAGCCCTCTCCCCTGAATGCCGTGACGTCGGACGGGCGCAGGGCGGGCGCCGAGGTGGACGGTCCGTCCCCCTTTGCCGGCCGCCGGATCTGGGCCGACGGTAGCGATCGCCAGCGTCTGGCCTGTACCGCTTCCGAATGCCATGGCTCGATCCGCGGGACATGGTGGGCCCCCGACGGCCGCACCCTTCTCTTCCTCCGCTATGAGGGCCCGAACAACGAGCGTACGTCGCTCTTTCGCTGGACGCCGGGCGAGGCTGCAGTCCGCCGCATCTTGACTACCGAGGATGCGCTGGTCGGCTGCACCATGGCCCCTCGGGAACTGCTGTGCCTGCGCGAAGCATCGCTGGCGCCGCGTCGTATCGTGGGGATCGACCTTGCTAGCGGTACCGCACGAACCGTCCTCGACCCGAACCCAGAGTTCGCGTCACGAGCCAAGCCCCATGTCGAGCGCCTGCGCTGGACGAACCCTGCCGGCCTTCCCGCCTGGGGCGATCTTGTCCTGCCTGTAGGCCGTCCACCCGCCAGCGGCTGGCCGCTCGTCATCGTCCAGTACACCAGCCGCGGCTTCCTGCGCGGCGGCACGGGCGACGAATATCCGATCCTGCCACTGGCCGCGAACGGGATCGCGGTGCTGAGCTTCCAGCGTCCACCGCTTGTCGTGCAGGCCCAGCCCAACCTCTCGAGCGCCCAGGCGGTCGCCGCGGTCTTGCGCAACTGGGACGAGCGACGCAGCACCCATGCGTCGCTCGAAGCGGGATTGGCCAAGCTTGCCGCGCGCGGCGACATCGACCGCGACCGGATGGGCATTACCGGGCTGAGCGACGGATCGACCACGGCGCGCTATGCCCTGGTCGCCGGCATGCCGTTCCGCGCCGCGTCGCTCAGCACCTGCTGCCGCTACCTGCGAAGCGACCTCATCTACGGAGGCACCGTCCTCGCCGACGAGATGCGTGCCATGGGCTTTCCCAAGGTGACCGACGACGATCCCGCCTTCTGGGCGCCGCTATCCTTGCCCCAGGCGGCCCACCGGCTGCGCACGCCGATCCTCTTCCAGTTGGCCGACGAGGAAGGCCTGTTCGCGCTCGAGACATTCGCGGCGCTGCGCGAGAGCGACGTGCCCATCGAACTGCGCATCTTCCCGGACGAGCATCATTTCAAGTGGCAGCCGGCGCACCGGGCCGCGGTCTATGCCCGTAATCTCGACTGGTTCCGGTTCTGGCTCCGGGGCGAGGAGGATCCCGATCCCGCCAAGCGCGAGCAGTATCGGCGGTGGCAGGACTGGCGTGACCATTCGGCCCTGACCCGGCCCCCGGCATCAGCTCCATGACCGCGCCCACGCCTCGGCGTCGGCGAGTTGCAACAGCCGGGCAAAGCGCAAGTCGCGGGCCGGTCCCGGCGCCAGCGCGGCCTCCACCGCCGCCCGGTCGATGACGCCATGGACGGCCAGGCATCCGTCGAGCAGGAAAGGCCGCAACTGGTCGGCCTCCCGCTCGACCAGTCGCGCCAGGAAGCCGGTTGGCGTGCCCTTGGAGCGCCGCCCCACCACCGCTGCGGGCAGGCGGGCGGCATAGGCTTGTCGGACGAGCACACGATTGCGTCCCTCCTCGAACCACATCCAGCTCGGCACTCGTAGCGCAGCCTCGGCAATAGGCTGCGAGACGAGAGGCGACAGAAGCGCCGGATGTCGGTCCGGATCAAGGCCATCCGCGACCGCCATGGCGGCAAGAAGAAGACCGACCTGCGCTGCCTTGCCCGGCGGTGTGCCGCGCGGCACGTCGAGCCATGGATGGGAAGGATCAAGGCCATCGACTATCCCGGGATCGAGGAAGCTGTGGTCAACCGGCCAGCGATAGGCCGCGCGACGCGTCGCCAGGCGCACGCCAGCGCGCGCCAGGACAGCGGCAAGGCTGACCTGGGCCATCCGCGCGATCGCGGCCGCGGTTGCTAGGGGACGTGACTCCCTGCCTATTCCGAGCAGGGCATCGACCACCGGGGCGACGCTTTGCAGCGAGCAGAACATGTTGTCGCCGCCACCGCCATCGATGACCAGTGCCGAGCTGGTTTCTCTCGCCAGATCGTCCGCGGCAGCAAAAGTGGCCTGGCGGAACTGGGCACCGGTCGGTCGTGGCAAGCCACGCGCGAGGGGATGGGTGAGATTCACTTGCCGAGGATCGCGCACGACCTCGACCAATGGGACGTCGAGATGGCGCGCCACGGCCCGGGCATGATCGCGTTCGTCGCCCTGCGCGTCCGCGACCACCATTGTCAGGCAAGTGAAGCGGCGCCCACTAGATGCCAGCGCCGCCGCCACGACCGACGAATCCAGTCCGCCGGACAGGAGCAGGATCGCCGGCACGTCGATGGGGAGGCGTGACACGACCGCAGTGTCGATCGCCCGGGCCACTGCTTCCGCCGCCGCATCCCGACCTTGGAATGCCTGCGCCCGGTCGGCCCATGACCAGGGAGACCAGTACCGCTCCAGGCGAATGCCGCGGTCCGAAATCTGGATTGCTTGGCCGCCGCCGAGTTCCTCGACGCCGCGCAGGCAGGTGCGCCCATTACGCAGGTCGGTGGCCGCGAGGAAATGGCCCAAGGCATGCCAGTCGACAGCCGGAGCCGAAGCACCGAACGCGCCCAACAGCCGGACCGAAGAGGCCACAACGACATGGTCTCGCGCATCATGCCAATAGCATGGCAAGCTGCCGAACGGCGCGCGCAAGGCGTAGCGGCCGTCACTCAAGGTACCGAAGGCAACATAATCGCCCCAATGGTTGCGCGTCAGTTCACTTGCCGCGCTTCCAGTCCCGGCCGGGGCGCGAAGGGTCGCTTCCGTCAGCGGCGTGGCTTCTCCGCGCCGGAACAGCGATCCGACAATCCAGAGTCCCTGCGCCGCGCTCACATTCGACGCTGCGATTATCATCCGATCGTCGACGTGGCATAGCCCAAGGCCCGCCCGGCCGGCTGCCTCGGAAAAGAGGGCTTGCTCCCCTGCGCCGAAGGGCTTGGACCTGGCCAGCCATGCAGCGAACGCCGGCCGGATCATATCACGAGAATCGGCGTGAACGCGTGCACGACATGCAACTCGTCGTTGAGCACTTCGGTGTCGCGCTGGACCCAGGCATGTGCCGCGAACGGGTCCAGCTGCACGCCGAAGACAAGCCGGGCATCGGCAGAAGCACATCGCCGGGCCAGCGCCAGCGACAGGGGAAGACAGTTTCCCGCCGGACTGACCAGCAGGCGCAGTCGCGCAAAGGCGCCCGCATGGCGATCGACATCGCGGACAGTTCCGGCCTGCCGCTCTTGCCGACGCTGAAGTTGTGCAAGTTCACATCCCAGGCCGCGCCTGCGTATGCGGCAGGTGCTCGCCGCGAAGCACAGTCCGGCAATCATCGTCGAGGACCTAGGCGTGGTGTCGATTAGGTCGAGGCGACTGGTCCGCGCGCGCGGAAGTTCGCAAGGCACAAGAGGCTCGCCCTTGGTGCTGTCGAGCAGTCCGGCCCGGACGAGTGCGAGGAGCGGTGCCGCCTCCTCGCCCACGAGTTCTTCGCCCGCGCATTGACGGTTGAGCGCTTGGCTCGTCGCGACGGGAAGCATCCAGTAGCGATCCGAGCGGGCATCGAGGAAGATCACGCTGTCGCCTATCAGGCAGAAGCCGACAAACGGGGGTAGGAAGAGCCTCATCGCGAAGCGGCGGGTTGCTCCCGGGAACACCCCGCCACCCTTTCAGTCGTCGGCCAAGCCGGCGCCGAGCATTCCCTGGACCTCGTCGATCGGGGTCCCGGTCGCTCCTTGGGTCAGGACACGGGCATCGCCCAGGTCGACCAGCGTCGGTGCCTTGTCGGTATCGCGTTCCATGACGTTCTCCTTGGTATGCCGCGATCATTCGCGACCTTGGGAGAATGTGCCGGCCGGTTGGATATACGAACTTTATACGGAGTTGATATTTCGAATGTCAGCAATTTGATCGTCCGTAACTAGCCCGTAAAGATTGCGGTTCACGGCATGTACGATTGCCCTAGTTTGATTTCGGCCAATCTTGTGGCGCGACTAGGGCCGCTATTGCCCTCCCCGCGTCATCACATTTTTCCATCAATCGATCGTTTCGAAAATGTATTTGGGAGCATATCTTTGGAGAAGCGAGCCAATTGGTTGGCTGGCAAAGCGTGTTCCGGTCAAGGCCGGTTCCGGGCCTTCCATTTTAAGAAGGGTCAATCGGACGCTGTCGACCAAACCAGGTCATTTAAATTAGCTATCGCGAATGTCTGCACCTGACAGAAGCTGCCTTACGGACGTCCCAAAGCGAATGCGAGCTTTGCACTCCATTGTGATCTTTTACCGCGGCACTCCATGAGTCCAAAAGCTACCGTACGCTGACCCGGCAACGGTGGCTCTGGCGAACTCGCGCGATTGACGTGGGATAAAGGATGGCCGCGCTCCGCAAGCGCCGCAATCAGCTCGCCATTGCAGCCGCGGGTGACTTCAAAGGCGACACAAGCATCATGGTCGAGCGTGTCGAGCCAGGCAGCGACGGCATCGGCGATCTGCCCAAACCGGCCTGATGGCAGCTCGCAGATGGCGATGAAGGCGCGAGAGATCGCAGTCGATGACGGCTTGCGGCATAGCTAAGGCTCCAGTCGATGTCGTGAGGAATAGGCAGTCCCAAGCAAATCTTCAGGGTTGTCGACCAATGTAAAAGCGACCCTTGCTTCCTATCGGACTCCGAACCCTTGAGGAGGACAGGCTCTCTTCCGCAACCATCTGATGCCGGCTTCGCATTAGGCAGGGGACGATAACGAAACTCATTCAAGATTGACTCAGGCCTTATGAATGAACTGATGCAGCGAAATCGCATTATTTATAACGATCTCGATCGCCGAAATATAGGAATCCCAATCCCCGTGCGATGATAGCGCATTTAGTGCATAGTGCATTCCATGCGCATTTAGCGCAAATGCAGGGCCAAGAGGTATCGAGGGGACGCTTACCTCTCTACAAAGTGAAAATCCTGCATGCAGGAGTGACCTAGCAAGCCTTCCATTACCATCCATGAAAGGATGTGACATTATAATTTCGGCAAATGAGTATAATGGAACAAAAGCTAAATTGGTGGCGCGATTTCGGTACTCCAATACGCGCCCGATGGCCAATCGGGCATATGATGGTTCCGGAAACCGCACGGACCGATCTCGCCAATGACCAACACAAGTCGCGTTTCTATAGTCAATGTCCCTTCCTAAAAAGACTCGGACCAAGCTTCTGGCAACCGTCTCACTCAGGTTAAAATTTTTGAGGATGTCCCAATGCGAAAAAAGCATCACCTCAAAAGACGGGCTCAGGCATATCCTTCGGCACTTTGCGATCCAAACATCTGGATTATCGGGAGAAAATTCCCCCTCGCCCCCTAGTAGCATAAGTGAAGCTATAATTTCATTGCCCACAGCATCCGTAAGATGACAACAGCTTGACGCGAAAGTGTAATATAAATTTGCGAGCCGCTGAATCCGATCAAGCGGAAGTTCAGCGTCACGGGGCGGCGGCGGGCATTTCCAAAGTGGGGGTGCTTGTTTAACTGTTTCCATCGCCCATGACCTTATCCGCTCTGTCAGACAAACCTGGTGAACGGTGAAAAGGGGCGGTATAATGCGGGAACTGAATTTGCAAGAATGCGGCTTGGTATCCGGCGGTCAGTATCAAGACTCCGGGTACCAGGACTCCGGAACAGGCTATGTTGCATCTGGAAGCGATGGCGACGCCGGCAACAGTGGCCAAGGCACTGGAGGGAGCCAAGGTGCGTCAGCAAGCCAAGACGCGGGTGGCCTTTATACGCATGGGACTATCGGTGACATCAAGAGGTTCGCGATGGAGTTGGCCGGAGACCAGCTCTCGCAATTCTTCTCGAGTTTGCAAGATGCCGCACCCCGTGTGGGCCCAAACTCTCAAGACAGCGGATTTGACCACGACAACCCAGAAAATACGGGCCCCATTGACCCGGCATTTGCAGATTTCATCTCGGAGTACGGGAACCCGTCATCATTGGACAGAATGCCGGAGTCTCACTACTGGGATTTCTTGACGCAAGGAATCGATCCCGAATTTCAGGCGACGGCTATCGGTCCTAATGAAATAAAAGCGAATTACTCTGCGGGTCAGGTGATCGTATCAGGTGACCAGGGTCTTGCTGACGGGGGCTTTGACGGAAAAACTGCGCACTTCAACGTAAATGGCCTTGATTTGATTGGTACATTTCACGCTGACGGAAAGTATCATAGCGGGTCCATCGATCCCGATACCGGCAAGCTCGATGTCGTCGTCACAGCCCCAAGTGGAGCGCTTACCCATTGGACGTTTGATGTCGACCCCAGCCACGCCCCTGGAGATCCCTATTCAAACATCCTTTCCAATGGAGTTGCGTCATCCGGCGAGAGTGGAAGTAGCGATAATAGTTTTCCAAACTCATATTCTCGTAGGGAGTCGCTCGCGCCATATCTAGATAAGCCTCACATGAAAGAAGGTGAGACGCGACATCTCACAGACGGAGAAAAGGCTGCACTGAGAGATTTTTATGGTGACAAGCTCACTGATGCCCAGATGAATAGCGTCATCATAAAATCTGGCGGTGCGTATGGCGACGCTTCCGCAACAACGTGGAGCAAGAATAACATAAGCTTTAATACGAAAACGGCCATAACCGATTACTCAACGGATAATTCTACAATGGCGCTACTAATCCATGAATTCACGCACGTGATTCAATGGAACGAGGGCTATAGTTTGTTTCGGTTTGGCAAAGATGAAGTAGCCGGCGCGTTTTCTGACGCATACTCCTATAACGAGCAAACATTCAACGACCTACTTCTTGGAAAAATCAACTTTAAGGATTTAAATGTTGAAACTCAGGCGGCACTGAAAGAAGATGCGTTTAGGGCAGAGCATGGCCTGCCCACCTTGGGCAACTACGGATTTGATCCAGGTGTACCTGCCTATAGAGAAGTCCAATTGACATATGATCCATCGCATTGATGTGCCCGATGTCTATCAACACGTGGTGATATTTTATGGCCGTGTTTGCCCTGGTAATAGTTATTCCGATAATGATTTTATCCGTTATAGCTTTATTAATTTTCATCAAGTTTAGACTATACAGATTAATGGCGATCCCAGGATTCGCAATTTTGGTATGCGCTTATGTTTGGATATGGACTTATTTTAGTAATTCTAGGTGAGTCATTCATAAGGTTGCTTGCTTAACTATTGCATCGTTTTCACAACATGGGCAATTTTTTGATGGATTGGGGCTCTCTCTGGTATTGTTCTAGAGAGAGTTCCTCTTGCGGTGCATAATCTGTGCAGGCGCCCGCAGTAAGCGCTTGCGCCGTTGTTGATTGTAGATTGCCGGCATTTCGACCTGCAATTTAGGCGAATTCCTATCAAATACCGTTCAGTTCTACTGCCATGTTTGCTATAGAACTCAACGTATGAGGGTGCGCGTAAGTCGCTATTGTAAAGCTGGCATTTTAGGGCGGACCAAGCTTCAACAAGCCGCGATGTTAGTTAGACTTTCTGAGATAGAGGCGATGTATCAAAATTATGCAGACCTCTTTAGAGAGGAAGCGCTCCAAGCACGTGGGATTCGCTTGGAAGGCGAGGTTCTGCTGTCGAGACCACTTCGCGCGCACACGATTATCGGCCTGTTGACGTGTAGTGTCACCGCATTAGCCGTATGGGTTGGAGCCGGGCATTATGCCCGCACCGAGACCGCGCGGGGCGTTTTGGCGACTGATGCCGAAACTTCAAAAATCGTGGCACCGCATCCAGGCATCGTAACGCGCATGGCTGTAACGGATGGGCAGCACGTCCGGCAGGGCGCAGTGCTCGCAACAATTCTTGTCGAACAGCGAGATGCCGATGGCAACAGGGTAACCGAGGACAGTCTTAGTGTTCTGCGGGCTCAGCGGAGCTTGGGGGCGCGGCAGCTAGCCGCGCTGCATACCAGTGGCGACAGTGAACGGTTGGGACTGGCCGCAACGATCGCAAGCGCGGAATCTCAGTACGCCAATGTCCAAGGCCAGGTGGCTGTCGAGCAGGCGGCGTTAAAATCCCTCGAGGATGCTTTTGAGCGATACAAGCCGATCGCAGCCAAAGGCTTCATTTCGCAAAGTCAGATGGACGTTCGTCAGCAACAGATATTCAGTGCGCGCCAACAGCTCGCTCAGCTTCGTCAGCAGCTGATCGCGCTCGATAGTAGCCGTTCCGAAGCCACGGCGCGACTTCACAAATCAGTGGCAGATGAAGAAGAGCAGGCGACCAACGCCCGCTCGTCCTTGGAAGGTTTGCGCGCTGAACAGTCCCGATTAAAGGCACAGCAAGCCTATGTGCTGACGGCGCCGATCGACGGTGTCGTTACAGCGCTACAAACCGGCCTGGGGCGCGCGGTCGACGGATCCATGCCGGTTATGACGATCGTACCTTATAATGTTGCCGTTCATGCCGACCTATACGCGCCGAGCCGTGCGGTCGGCTTTCTAAAGGCTGGCGACGAGGTTCGCTTGCTTTATGACGCGTTTCCCTATCAGCGATTTGGCAGCTTCAAGGGTACAGTGCGTGGCGTGTCGCGCGTGGCGCTGGATCCTCGCCAAATAGATGCGCCATTTAAAATCGATGAGCCGGTGTATCGGATAAACGTCACGCTGGAGCATCAAAGGATCGCGGGCTATGGCGAACAGGTACGCTTGCAGCCCGGGATGACGCTATCGGCGAACATCATCCTTGAGCGCCGCAGCTTTCTCCAATGGCTTCTGGAGCCGCTCAACGCCGTTATGAAGCGTGACCGATAAATGGCGAGCATCCTCGACCTTCTTGATTTCGGAAGCCCGCGCAAGATACCGGTCGTCCGGCAGTCCGAGGCGAGCGAATGCGGGTTGGCCTGTCTCGCGATGGTGATGGCCTATCATGGTTTCGAAGCAGATATGCCTCTGCTGCGCCGGCAATTCGGAATGGGCTCGCGTGGGGCCACGCTCAAAACGCTGATGGACCTAGCGGATCGGCTTGGCCTGAGTGCACGTGCGCTCCGGGTCGATGTCGATGAGCTTGGCGATGTTCAAACGCCTGCCATTCTGCATTGGAGCCTGAACCATTTCGTCGTCCTGACCCGTGTCAGCAAGACGTGGAAAGGGCTACGCTTCTTCATCAATGATCCGGCGCGCGGTAGCCTGACGATTGGTGAAGGCGAATTTTCGCGGCAATTCTCGGGTGTCGCTCTCGAACTGGTTAAAACGGCGCGGTTCAAGCCGCAGCGCGCCAAATCGCCTTTGAAGATAGGTCAGCTCTGGTCGAGCCTTCGGGGTGCCGGCACCACCCTGGCGGGCGTGCTGATGTTATCCGCGATCCTTCAGCTCATTTCCCTGGTGATGCCATTCTATCTGCAACTCGGCATCGATACGGTCCTACCGACAAGCGACGATCAACTCCTCCAGATACTGGCCATCGGGTTCGCAGGCCTTGCTCTCATCAACATGCTGACGATCTGGTTACGCTCGATTGCACTCCTGAATACGACGAATGCGTTCTCGTTTCAGGTCGTCAACAACTTGTTCCGGCAATTGATGAGCCTGCCACTCGCTTGGTTCGAGAAGCGACATACTGGCGATGTGATAAGTCGGTTCGGCTCGATTCAGCCGATTACCGATTTCGTCAGTCAGGGGATGGTCTCGGCGGTAATCGACGGCATCATGGCGTCGATTACGCTTATGCTAATGTTTGCTTATTCACCGATACTAGCGGCATTGGCGCTGACGGCATGGGTTTTCTATGTCGCGATAAAACTCGGCTCTTTTGGAGCGATGAGAGGCGCAAATACAAGCTCGATTACGGCAAATGCTCGCGAAAACTCAGCCTTTATCGAAACCATGCGCGGCATTTCGACGATAAAATCCTTCGGGCAAGAGGTTTCGCGCCAGCGCGTTTGGCAAACATTAAAAGCAAATGCGGTGAATGCGAGTCTGAAGCTCGGCCGTATCACCGCGGGGTTCGACGCGATATCTGGATTTATCTTGGCGCTTGAGCGCGTATTATTCGTCTATCTCGCGATCAAAATGGCGATGAAAGGCACCTTCACAGTCGGTATGATCTTCGCCTTTCAGGCCTACAAGCAACAATTTCTGGATGCGGCTTCGCGGTTGGTCGACCAAGGCATCCGCTACCGATTGATCGACGTTCATCTGACCCGCATCGCCGATATCGCACTTTCGCGTCCCGAGCCGGCGGGGCTGCAACGTTCAAGTGACCGACTAATCCAAGGTGTGATTGAGCTGAGAAATGTGAGTTTCCGTTACGGCGTGGGCGATCCCTTTGTGTTGTCAAACATTAACCTTCGGATCGAAGCTAGAGAGATGGTCGCGTTTGTGGGCCCATCAGGCGGTGGTAAAACGACACTGCTTAAGATCATGATGGGGTTACTGGAGCCAACCGCCGGCGTCGTGCTGGTCGATGGGCAGCCGCTTGAGCGGGTCGGCCTACGTGCATGGCGCTCCACAATCGGCTCCGTGCTTCAGGACGACCAGCTCTTTGCGGGCTCCTTAGCGGAGAATATTGCGTTTTTTGAGCCTGAAATCGATATGGATAGGGTCCGGGAAGTTTGTCGCCGAGCCGCAGTGATTGACGAGATTGACGCAATGCCGCTGGGCCTTGAAACACTGGTGGGGGACATGGGATCGTCCTTGTCCGGCGGTCAGCGGCAACGCGTGATGCTCGCACGGGCGCTCTATGCGCGACCCGTTGTGCTCTTTATGGATGAGGGGACTGCCAACCTCGATCCTGCTAAGGAGGCGGAAGTTGTTGAGGCGGTGCGTGTGACATCGGTCACCCGTCTCATCATCGCACATCGACCATTGGCAATCCAGGCCGCGTCGCGCGTCTTCTTGGTTAGCGACGGACGTTTGATGCAGGTAGAGGCGAGGCCAAATTTAGGTCTCGCGAAGCCACAGTCCGAAAGCGTAGCGTGAGGCACACCGCCTTCGGCTGGCTCGTACTTGACTACGGCTATCTGAGGGCGTCAAATAAAACGTGCTCAGAAGGACGTTAGCGGCGTTTGCTGGGGCGGTTTCGGAGTCTTTTGAGTGTTTGAGGATTCATACAGGGGAGAGGTTCTGACTTAGGTTCTGTGCCGGGTCAGGGCGCTGGCATGGATGCCCCAAGTGTTGTCACGGATTTTCGAGAGCGAGGGCGTGGCGGTCGATGGTGGAATGTCGCACCGTGCTGCGGCATCACGGTTATTTCTGCCGTTAAGTTGCGCGAAGTACTTCTGGACACCAGCGATAACTGCCTATCCTGGCGCCCGGATATGTCGGCTCTTTGTCTAAACCGGACGTTTGGCGATCTCGGCAGGAATGACGGGTTTGTCCCAAATCTCGCCGTGTCAGCATCGGGAACGGCCTGGGCCTTCGAACCCGATTTAGAACATGAATGAATGGCAGGAGTTCGGGAGTGGGGAGGCGGTCTGAACGGCCGAGTTTGGGTCAACCAACCCATGATATGCGGGATGATTACATGCTGATCGCTTTTTTAAATCCCGTTCGCCAGTCTTTGTCCAAGCCCAGCCGAAATCAGGCGAGCCGAAGGGCATCATTAGGAGATATCTGACAGTCGATTGAGGATAGGAATTGCGGCCTTCAGGTGTTCGCGCTCATCCAGAGACAGCAATCTGCGGATTGCTTCCTCGATATGGACGGTGCGTTTCGACCTTCCTTGGAAAAGGGCCAGCCGCCCCTCGGATGTAATCGACACGAGCCTGCTGCGGCGGTCGGCGGGATCGGCAAGCTGGCGCACCGACCCTTCCGCCTCGAGCCCTGCGACCACGAGGCGCATCGTCTGGTGAGTGACGCCTCGTCGGTCAGCCAGAGCGGCGACGTTCATCGAGCCAAGGCTATCGAGAAGATCAAGTGTCTCGGATTGCGCTGACTTCACTGTACCCGTTCGCTGTCGTACGACACGGACAAACGCGCTTATGCTTTGCCGTAGATCCTCGGCCAGTTCAGCCGCATCGTCCGACGCCTCGCCAGCATCACCCATCTGACGGCTCGTCCCGTTGCAGACTCGCAAGCGCGGTCGGGAGTGTATTGATGCCCCAGTGTTCAGCATAGCGGCCGTCCTCGATCCGAACGATGTCAATCACGTCGATCCGAATGGGTTTTCCGGTAGGCTCCACGCCAACGAGGGTGCCATGGTGGGTCCCCGATATGGTTTTACGTGTTGTGACCTTGTCGCCCTCCGCGATCTGATCATGAATGGTGACGGTGAGGCCTGCGATCGCAGGGCGAAGAACCCGATCGAAGGTGTCCCACATACTTTCGCCATCCGAAGGGGCGCCGGGCGGCGCCGATCGATTGATGAACGTCGGCGACATCAAGTCGTCGAAAGCTTCCCGATCACCTCGTTCGATGACATCTCGATTGAAACGGCGAACCACCGCTTTCGCATCGGTGATGGACATAGCTCCTCCTCAGCTCAAGGATATACAGCATAACTGTATATGGGGCTGGATATGAATAGCGTCAACCTGCAGCCCGATGCTAGTCATTGGGCCAGCGTTTCCCCACTGATCGAGTCAGCTGAACCAGTGTCCGATCTCGATTGGCGCTGAATGGCAGAGGAATGACTGGATATGGTCGTCGCCGTCTTCGAGTTGGATTCTCCGGATCAATCGTCATGTGCGTCCAATAGCATGCGCAGCTTTTCAGCATCTTTTGGCGTGGCAGGATTGTAGACTATCATCCCTAGCTCCGGCCGGCCTTCCACAGCGAATGACGAATAATCCATCGCGAGCAGTCCCGCATTGGGGTGACGGATTCGCTTCACCCCTTCGCCATGAGCGACCACGTTGTTGTCCTGCCACAGTGCAACGAACTCGGGGCTGACCGCGCTGAGGTCCCCTACCAGCCTCGCGACTTCGGCGCAGGTGCTTGCATTTACCCGCGCGACGTCCGCGCGAAAGGCGCCCACGACGAAGCGGGCGATGCTTTCCCAATCTTCGTTCCGGCTGCGGACATGGTTGTTGCCGAACATCAGGCGGAGTATGTTACGATCTTCGCGCGGCAGCTTGGAATAGTCGGTCAGGAGAACCGTCGCTGCGCGGTTCCAGCCAACCACATCCCACATCGCCGTCTTGATGATCGCCGGGCTCAGCACCATCCCGTCAAGCACGCGCTGCAGGCGCGGGGTTATGCCGTCGACCGGCTGATACCGGGCCTCGGGAAGCCGACCCAGGCCCAGCATGTACAGATGCTCGCGTTCCGGCTCGGTCAACATCAGGCCCTTGGCGATCCGGTCGAGAACGTCCGCGGATGGCGCACCGCCGCGCCCTTGCTCGAGCCAGGTGTACCATGTCGGACTAATGTTGGCCCGGCTCGCCACTTCCTCACGACGCAGACCGGGCGTGCGTCGCCTGCCGCCACCAAACCCGAATGCCGCCGGATCGAGGCGGGTGCGGCGATCACGCAGATAGGTGCCGAGCTGGTTGGGAGCTTCGCTGGCCATCATCGATCCTGTTGCAGCTTATACCACCATAAGGTCACTACTTTAACAGGGTTCCGCGAACAGCGATACGTCGCTCCGACAGCAAGGAGATAGCTCATGCGGGTATTCCTAACCGGCGCGTCCGGCTTCATCGGTTCGCATATCATTCCCGAATTGCTCGACCGCGGCCATCAGGTGCTCGGTCTCACGCGATCCGACGCGGGCGCACGACAGCTTGAAGCGGTTGGTGCCGACGTCCATCGCGGTGATCTCGACAGGCCCGAGACGCTCGCGCGTGGCGTCGCGGCGGCCGATGCGGTGATTCACTGCGCATTCGACCATGATTTCGCAAACTTCGTCGAGAACACCAGAAAGGACCAACGCAACATTGCGGCCATGGGAGAGGCGCTTGAGGGAACGGGAAAGCCGATCCTGATCACCTCGGGGGTCGGCATCGGCACGCCGCTGAATGGCGGGCCAGCGACGGAAGACGTGCTGAACCCGCGCCACGCCAATCCGCGCATCGCGACGGAACTCGCGGGCGCGGCACTGCTGGCGCAACGCATCGACGTGCGCACTATTCGATTGCCCCAAGTGCACGACACTACCAGGGCCGGACTGATCACGCCGCTGATCGCCGAAGCACGGCGGGCGGGAGCGGTAGCGTATGTCGGCGAAGGGCAGGCGCGCTGGTCCGCCGCGCACGTCAGCGACGTGGCGAAGCTATATGTGCTTGCCCTCGAAAACGGCGAGCCGGGCGCACGTTACCATGCCTCGGCGGAGGAGGGCGTCACGGCGCGTGCCATCGCCGAGGCGATCGGCAGGGGCAGCGGGCTATCGGTGTGCTCGGTCGCGGCGGATGAGGTCGATCAATATTTCGGGTGGATGGCACCGTTCGCAAACCTCGAAATGACGGCGTCGAACGCCTGGACGCGCGCCCGACTCGGGTGGGAGCCGACCGGCCCCGATCTCCTCACCGACCTTGCCGCAATGGACTATTCAGCGATCACCACCGCGTGATCTACTACAGTGGCACACTGGCGGATCGAACTGTTGTCGAGCGGGTGAGCTTGCATCAGGAAACCGAGCCGCGGATTGATGCTTAACCTCGAGCTATATGCGAGACGTCCATGCGCCTGATCGCCATCGAAGAACATGTCCTGCCACACACTGTTCGTGACGCCTGGGCGTCGGCGCCGCCCCCACACGACCCCGTATCTGCCATCGCAGACGGGGGCGTAACAGGAGAGCGTCTGGCGGACCTCGGAGAGGGTCGCTTGGCGTTGATGGACGAGCAGGGCATCGATGTCCAAGTGCTGTCCCTGACCACGCCCGGCCTTCATAATCTGGAACCTGGACCCGCAGTGGAAATGGCTCGGCGCGTCAACGATTTGATCGCCGATGCATGCGCGCGTCACCCCACACGCTTCCAGGGTTTCGCGGCTCTCCCGACATCCGATCCAGATGCCGCCCCCCGCGAGCTGGAGCGCGCGGTAAACGAGCTTGGGCTGAAGGGAGCGTTGCTCTGCGGACGCACACGTGATCGTCACCTCGACCATAGGGCGCTGCGACCGATGCTGGCGAAAGCAGCAGAACTGGGCGTTCCTCTATTCATCCATCCCCAAACGCCGGCACCGGAGGTGCGCGCGTCCAATTACGCCGGAATCAGCGACAGGGCGGATCTCGCGCTCGCCGCCTTTGGTCTTGGCTGGCACTATGAGGCAGGCCTGGAATGGATCAGACTGGCCGCGGCGGGTGTCTTCGACGAACTGCCGTCGTTGCAGATCATCCTTGGTCATTGGGGCGAAGTGGTGCTGTTCTACCTCGAGCGAACCTCGGCTGTGATGGGCCGGGCCCTTGAACTTGAGCGGTCGCTGTACGAATACGCACGCGGCAACCTTTACGTCACCGGCAGCGGCATGTGGAGCCAAGCCTATCTGCGGCAGTGCCTGGAGATCGTCGGCCCGGATCGTCTGCTGTTCTCGACCGACTTCCCATACCAGTACCGACCGGGCGGCGAGCCACGTCGCTTCCTTGAGACCGTCGACTTGGACGACCCAGCGCGCCGCGGTTTCGCCTTCGCAAATTGGGAGCGTCTGACGGGGGCAAATACGGCCTAGGCTCGACCCGGCACCGTTGGTCATGAGACCGCGGCCTCCGAAACGCCCGATGAACGAACGGCCACTTTAGGAGAAGCACCCGCGCGCTTAGAATGTCCATAATTGGGTCTGACGGTCACAGCAGATATCGACCAGCTAACGACATTCGATGATTCCCGACTAAACGGCGGCTTTTGCCAAGAGCTGCCGTTCAAGGCTTCGAGAACGCCCAGTCAGCTTCGCGCCCCAATCCCGGTCATTCATCGGCCCGGCAGTAAAGCTCGAAAGCAGCCATTCGTTCAGGCCGATCGCGATGGTGACCGACACGATGCGACCGGCCTGCCACATCTCATTCTTCCACGTGGTTTTGGTGCGGAACTGATCGGCAGCCTTGATCAATACATTGCCCGGAGATAGCCTGATCAGGCAATCGAGCCATTTCGGATCAAAATGTCGGCTCTGAACCGAGCTGATGAACTCTTACCTATTCGATCGGCAAGACGGCTGTGGTAAGCCGCCATTTTCGATGGATAGCGCGACCCCAGCAGGAGCCGAAGGCGAGGATGTACCGGAGGTGACTGCCTCCGCGCTGACAGTCGTGCCCGCTCGGGGAATCGAGATCGAACGCTGGGCCCTGCTCAACGACAGGCTGGCGGCATGCGACCCACAGGACCAAGACGCGCTCAGGGACGCGATCGCATGGGTTTACGAGGCCATCGCCGACACCCCGGAATGGGCTTTGCAGGACTTCGATACTTTTAGCGAGGCGATGGTGGCCAAAGATGCCATCGCCAGAGCCGACGAGGTCGCTCAGGGCACGGTCATGGTCGCTGAAGATAGCGACCTGACGGCGGCGCTACGCGATGCCGCTGTCCTCTTGCGTGCGCTCGAGTTGAATTTTTCCGAGTTTGGCAGATACATCGAAAGTGACATCGACGAAGAGCTTGAACGCCAGTGGCAGACGACGGATGGTCGGCATTACGTCATTCCGCGCTTGACGCCGCTGGCGTTGATCGACGGCAAGCCATTCCTGCGGCGCGCACTTCGCGATCACCGCGTCATTCCCACGAACGTCAAGGGTTTCGCCGTTCGGCTTCACCGGTCCACTACGGCCTTTGATGCCGCTCATGCGGATGAAGAGCGGGGTGTGGGAGGTCGTCGTTATGGTGCCGCTTTGTTCCCGGGCCTTTCGATCAAAAAGGTGGCGGCGGGAGACAAGCTCTTCCTCGTCGATGCCTTGACGGGCTTCGACGCGATAAAGATGGTCGATCTTCATCTCGACCAGGCCGAAGCATCACAGTGTCGGGCTTTGGTCTGGGGGGAGCTGACGATGCCCAAAGAACGTGTCGATCAGGTCAGTGACCGCATGAGCGGCATGGGCCGGCCAGCTTCTTCGTTGCAATATGTGATCGCTGGCAGCTGGCATCGAACGGTAGGCGGCAAGATGCGCAACGTCGCGCAGGTCCTCGACGGGTGCGGCCAGCCTCTCTTCGAGATCTACAAATGGGCCAAATTCAAGATCGACAGCGATGTGGAGGCGATCGAGGCGGGCCGGGAGGTCCATCTCCTCATTGCGGAGGACGAACTGGTACTCATCGCGATCTGTCGCGATTTCCTGCAGGAAACCGGCGACGTTCCCTATCGATACCTCAACGTTGACACAGCGATCGTTCCATCGATGACGGGCGCGCTGCCTGACGCGGCGACGATGACTGGCCATGCCGCGACGGCGAACACGTTGCGGGTCCGATACGGGACACGGACTCTCGTCGTTGCTCAGCCTGCCTATGCGGCAAAAGGTGCGGTCGGCGAGATTCTTGCTCTGCCGGAAAAGCCTTTGCGCGAGGGAAGCGTGGCCGTTCACGACGCGTTTTTCCTTTGCACGTTGGAAACGCTCTAGCTGCTACGCATATGGTGGTGTGTAGTGAAGTGTAGTGTATGGTACTCGAGAAGTGCCGAGGAGAATTGGAATGGTCGCCTTAATGCAGGGTCGTAGACTCGACTTCGCTGGCGTGCTCCCAAGCGCAGCACGCGCGGTCATCAGCGATACGCTTGCGGATGATCCGAGCGCTGGTCGCCGGGTCTATGCGGCGCTCGCGCACAAGGTCTGGACCCTGCTGATCGAGCGGCGTTTCGACGCTGAAATCCGCGACTGGCATGCGCTTCTCAACCAGTTCAAGGCGCATGTCCGCAAGGTGGATGCGGTATCGGCCGAGCGCGCCACCGCACTCGCCGATCTTCTGCGCGAGTCGATCAGCCTATCGGAGGCGAGCCCGGCTCGTGAGGTGGCCAAGCGACCCAATGCCCGGAGGATCCTTCAGACGCTGCACGAGGAGGGCGGCTTTGTTGCGCGACGTCGTCTTCTCGATACACTCGAGATGCGATCTTCGAACCTTTCCAATGTGCTGACCCAATTGGTCGCGCACAATCTCGTCGATCGCCGGGACAAGGGCAAGGAAGCCGAGTTCCGCCTGACAAGGTTCGGCAGCCAAGTGCTTCTGGGCGAGGATATCACGCTGGCCTTGCCGGTGTCGCAATCGCTAGCAGACGATCTGGCCAAGTTGGAGCGTCTTGTTATCAGCGTCAGCCTGGAATGGGAGTCGCAATGTTCCGCTCCTGGATCCTGGTGCCTTCCGAAATCCGCTGACCCGCTATTCGGCCCCGTTTCGATCAGCAATCTTTTTCTGCCAAACGATCATGCCGATACCGTGGAATGGCTCTCAGGCCGCCAGGCGCGTACACTTCCGACGCACCCGCAGACACTCGAGTTCATGCCGGCTCGAGCGCGAGCGGCGTTGACCGCATCGACCTGATGTCGCGCTGAGGCCCTATGGCATCCTCCATAACCGCCATCGGCCTGAAAGTCGCGGCACCTGCCGTGTTGGCAGGATACCGCGCATTTCAATATGAACTGGCACGGCGATCGGATGACCGCCAGTCAGTCGATCTCGCGGGCCTTGACGATGTGCTGGACGAGGCACTGGCCGTATTGGCGGGATCGGCCTTGACCTTGTGGGGGACGGTTCAGGTCGCGGCAAAGGGGTTGGTTGCACGGCCTGCGCTTTTTCAGCACTCGGTGCCGCGGGCTTGGATCGCGACCGAGGAGGCGCAGACGGCGCTCAAAATGGCGGCCAGCGCTGCGCTTCGCGGTGACGACGATGCTCCCCATGCCGAACGCGCATTCAAACAATATATGCTGTTTGCCCGTGATGATCCGGCGGCACCGGAGGTCGGAGCGGTATACGGCGAATCGCTGGACTTTTTGCTTCTCAGCTTGAGGCGTGCCTTCACGCCGGGCGACCGTGCGATATTGCAAGCGGTACATGGCCTGGGCGCGAAGTTGGAGGCTTGGCCCGAAAATACTGTCTTGATCGATGCGCACATCCACGAGCGGGTCGGCCGGTTGCGGGCCCAGCGTTTCTTCCGGTCGGCCAATAGCAGCGCCGATGCTGCGACTTTGATCGCAGAGTTGCTGGAGGGGCCGCTTCGTGGCGGGAGCGTGGACAGGCGCGCTTTTGCGCTCGCATGGTGTGCTCGCGTCTTGTCGTTTGCCGAACCCGGATTGGCGCAGGTCGCGATCGAGAAAGTGATCGCGCTGGGACGGTCCGAGCTTCTGGAGGCTAGAATCGCCCAGGCCTTCGTCGCGGCGGCGACTGACTTTGAAGCCGGGCTAAGATTGCTGGATGTCGATGAAAGCGGGACGGCGGCAACGGCGGTGTTTCAGATCTTGCGGCGGGGCCTGGGCACGCAGGCTGCGCTCGTCAGGGCACAGGAAGCCGGGATCGATATGTCTCACCTCGACAGCGATGGGCGCTATTCGCTGATCACCGCACTGATGGAGACGGGACAATGGGAACGCGCACTGGAGGCGACCCGGGCTCTTCAAATTGATGATTTCGAGGCCACGCCGGCGCTTTTGTGGATAACGGGAACCCTGCTTGTCGCAGTCCAGCTTCCCTCCGACCTCAAGTCGCTCGTGCTGCAGGATATACCTCAATATCCGCGCGCGCTCCCGCTCAGGGACGATGAGGCGTCGCGCGAACAGCGGCAGCTGGCCGGCACCTTCATGGAACGAGCCGCAGCGGCATGCGTGGATCTTGGTCTTTCACGTGAAGCGCAAGCGGCGACACGGTACAGCCTTTGGCTTCGCCTGCGCGATCCGCGCACGGCACCGGCGGCGCTCAAGGACCTGAAGCGCCGTATCGATATACCGGGAAGCGAACTCGTCTATCTTCCGCTCGCGCTCCCGTTCGACGTCGGGGTCGATCGTAGAAAGGCAGAGGAGCTCATCACGCGGCGCATAGCCAGGGGCCTTGGTGATGCCACTGACGTCGCGACAGCCACGCTCGCTTTGCTGCTTGATCATGCCCGTCACAATCCGAAGGAGGCTTTAGCCTTTCTCGACAGGAATCGTCTTTTTATCAGTGACTTCCTTGACCCCCTGAGCCTGACCAATCTAGAGGTCAGCATTCTGATCAGCGCAGGCCGGCATGGCGATGCGACGGCGCTGCTCGAGGCCGCGAGTGCCACTCTGCCTGCCGAGATGCATGCCGTTTTGCAAAGCGCGCTGGATCAGAGTGACTTCGAGCCCTCGCTCGAGGTGCTGGAGCAGCTTTACGCCGCCGAGCCGAAGACGGCACTGCTGGATCAATTGGTGCGCCGTTTTCGCGGACATGATTATGACCCGCGATTTCTCGTCTATGCTCGCCAATTACTGACCGAGCTGCCTACGCAAGACTCGGCGTTAGCGTGCCTTGCCTTCCTTGGCGATCACAACCGGGATGCCGAAGCCGCAGGGCTGATCGAGCTTCTGGGCAAGTTGGTCGACGAGAGCCCGCTGCTCGCTATACAGGCGGGCTGGGTCTACTTTAGGCTAGGCAATCTTCAACGTGCTGAAGTGATGCTGGCCAGCGTCGGGGACGGGGCGGTGGAAGAAGCGGCGAGGTCGCTGCGGTTCCATCTGCTGGTCTCGGGCGGCAATTGGGAGGCGATCGACGCCTTTCTCGAAGAGCAATGGCAGGCTCGCGCTACACGCTCGCCGCAGGAGCTCGCCAAGAGTGCGATGCTTGCGGCGCAGATACGGGCCAAACGTGTCGTCGATCTCGTGCGCGAGGCAGTGGCGCGAGCACCCGACGACGCGCAGGTGCTGGTCGCCGCCTATAGTGCGGCGACGACTGCGGGTCTCGAGGAAGCGATTCCCGAGGCGAGCCATTGGCTCATGCATGCAGCGGAGCTATCGGGCGAGGGAGGACCGATCGAGAAGCGATCGATTTCCGAATTGCTGGACAGCCGACCGGATTGGGAAGCCCGCGTTGACGAGGCGAACCGCGGCTGGGCCGAGGCACAATTGCCGCTGGTCGGCGTCGCGATGATGCTGACGAGGCCTTGGCTGGAGTTGCAGCTGAGCCCGATGATCCACAACGCGGAGGGCGCCGATCATCGCCGTCAAGCGGTCCCGCTGTTTAGCGGCAGGGTTCGGATCGATGACACCGAGCGCTTCACCGGTGGAAGGGTCGCGCTTGATCGTCACGCTATCGTGACGCTGGCCGCAACCGGCGTATTGAGCAGCGTCGTGGCGGCGTTGGACGACATTCTCGTACCCCACGACCTTTTCAGTGACCTTTTCGAACAGCGCCAACGGGTTGCCTTTCACCAGCCAAGCAAAGTTGCTTTTGCCCATCGACTTCTCGAATTGCTGGCGCGTGGACGGGTCAAAGCGTTTGAGGCAAGCGTCTTGGCCGATGTCGGCCTCGTCAGCCAAATAGGACAAAGCCTGGCGGCCCTGCTTTGCGAAGCTGCGGCGCAGGAAGGCGGCCAGCATCTGCTCGTCCATCCTTTCCCGATTACCCGTGTCGGCTCCTTGTTGTCCGAGCCTGTCGATCTTACGCGCTACGCATCGCATATCGTGAGCTGTTCGGCGGTGCTTGCAGCGTTGGACAGTGCCGGCCGTCTAAGCCAGGCAGAACGGAAACGCGCGGCCGACTATTTCGCGCTTCATGACGCCAGCTGGCCCGACGAACCCGCCATCACGCAAGGCGCCACATTGTATCTCAGCGACCTGTCGGTTGACTATTTTCGTTATACCGGTCTGATCGATAAGATCGCCTTCGCGGGATTTACGGTCGTCGTCGCTAGGACCGAGATCAACGAGGCTGAAGCACTCCGCGAAATGGAAGGCCAGAGCCGCGCGCTCGAGGAGGTCATCGACGAGGTACGCCGTGTGCTCGTCCCCGGGTTCGCGGCAGGTCGAATTCGTTTGGACGCGGCGCCTGTCGCAGGTGAGGGCGTTAGTACTTTTCCAGCCATCGTGACCAGCCTGGCTGCGGGAAGCGAGATACTGGTGAGTGATGATCGTGTCATCAATCGGCACACCAATTTCGAACTCCCGACCGGGCGCATACGGATCTTGACCTCGCTAGATCTGCTCGACCTCTTGGCGCGCAGTGAGCGCCTCGACGGGCAGGCAGTGTCGGAGGCGCGCTCGCGACTGCGACGAGGCGGTGTGACCTTCATCGGCACCTCGGCGGCCGAGCTTATCGCCCTGGTCGCCGAGGCGTCCGCGCAAGGCTTTCGCGAGACGGGGGAGCTCCGCGCAATCCGGGAGAATATCCGCATTGCGCAGAAGCGCGGCTGGTTCGATGCGCAAGTGGACATCGGATGGCTCACCATGATGCAGGGGGCCTTTGCCGATGCGATCGGTGCCCAGTGGAGCGAGGGGATCGAGGACGAAACAGCGCGAGCGGCGTCGCGCTGGCTTCTGTCCTGCTATCGGTCGCAAGATTGGGCACAAAGTGAGATGGGTGCTCCGTTGGAGGGCCTAGCTGTCAACGGCATGATGCTTGACCTCGTCAAGCTTGCCTCTCTTTATGGTCGGATAGAGGTGGGCGCGCGTGAGCGCTACGCCGCGTGGTTTCGCGAGGAAGCCTTCGATCCGATCCTGATATCCGAACCTCGCCTTGACGAGCCCTTCAAGCAGACCCTTCGCCATATGCTGGTTTCGATCGCAGATGAGGCTCGCGCCGAAACCCCGCAGGTCGATTTCCGTCAGGCGCTGGCGCTTGCACTGCGAACGCTGCCGGACTTTTTGCAGCTTCACATAGCGGATGACGATACTTTCCGGGTGCAGGCGGGCCAAACGATCGAAGCAACGGTCGAGATCGGCGAAGCCCAATTTTTGCGTAGTGTCTTTTATAAGGCCGCGGGCGCGGTCTACGCAAAACCCGACAAGAAGCGCGAGATCAGGGACCAGGAAGGCCGACGCTGGACGCTGGGCACGGACGGCGTACGTGGCGGCTGGTCGCTACTGCTCGTCCGGGGCGGCCACCGATACCGGACGCGTGGGATTATCGGCCTTCACCCGGACGCCGATGTGCGCGTGACGATGTTGGATGCGGCACTGGCCGACTTCGGCCATACCCCGTCAGCGCTCGCATTATGGCGCGAACGGCTTGAGCATACTCGTCTCGATGTGCAGGCGCTAGACGCGCTGGACCGAGATGTGCGCGCGCTGCCGGGCGCTGTTGAGGGCTCGATACGAGAAAGTCTTGCGGCCAATGAAGCCAGTATCGCCCTGCTGGTGCCGCCGACACGGGCCTATTGGGAGGCGCTTGTGGGTGCGGGCGAGGCATCTCATCTTGACGACTATCTGGCAAACGTCGGGCCTAGGCAAATTGCCAGGATCCGCGCCGATGCCATTGATGCGGACAAGATGCTGCTGTTGCTCGCCGCCCATTCCGCGGTGCTGGGTGATGGCCGATTCGGCACGCGAACGTTGCAGGAATGGTGCGCGCTCGGCGAATGGGCGTCGAGCGCGGGAGATCCTTTGGCCAAGGTCGGTTTCATCGAACTGGCGCTGCCCCACGCTTCGGACGACGAGGCGCTTGAGACACTGATCATTGCGCTTGTCGACGAGATCGAAGCGATCGATGCGGACGACGAGACCAGCAGCCTGCATCTCCTGTCTAGTCTGGCCATGTTTGTTGATGGGGAGCTCAGTCGCCTGGGGCTTTTGGCGGCCTGGCCGCCATTCCGACGTAGGCACGCCTCGTTGGCGCAAGCCGCCTTGATCTCGCGCGTGGTCGACGGAGAGGTCGACACGGCTCATTTCGCCCGTTTTTGTACCCGCGAGCGTGGCTGGCGCTATTTCGCGCAGAATCTCGTCGATATGCAGCGGGAGCCTTATTGGCGCCCCGATCTCATCGCCACCTCGCAGCTGCGTCATGAGATGATCGGACGCATCGTGAATGCGGCGGGTGGCGTTGGCGAAGTGTTGAGCGAGCGGCTCAGGCGACGCCTGTTGGCCGATCATGAAAGTTTGCGGGCGCGGATGACCTTCCCGCAAATATTCTGGCCGGGTCCGCTGGAGGGGGGGAACCGTCTGCCCGCTCTGCCGGATGATTTGTGCAACCAGCTTGATCAGGCGCTCGCACAAGAGACGCCGACCCTTGAGATGTTGACGTTGCTCGTCAACGCCGCGGCCATGTTCACTATTCCTGCGGATCTTGCCGAGCGTGCCTCAGCACGGATCTGCAGCGCCGGCTTCAGCCTCCTGGCCTTGATACCGGCAGAAACACTTTATGGACATTTGACCGGGTTGGCGCTTGTCGCCGCGTCCCACCGTCTCGAAGCGTTGGCCGATGCGGTTCGGTTGCTGGCGCGGCTCCATCGGCATCAAGTAGCATGGCCGGTGGCGGAGGAAGTGCAGCTTGCGCTCTACGCCGCCGCATCGCGCACGGATACGTCAGAGTGGCGCGCATATCTTGGGCATTGGCTCGCCGAGGTGTCGGCGAGCAGCGACGATAGCGCGTTTGCCGAGCAGCTACTCGATTGGATCGAGGCCTTGAACGAGATTGACCCCGTGCTACGCACCCGAACGGCTAGTACGGTGGCCGCGATCCGTCTGTTGCTTGATCGGTAGGACGTCCTGGTGGCGACGGTTAGCATCTTCGATTTTCTCGCTCGCTGCCAGCCATTGTCAGATGGCTTTGCGGCGTTGGAGGCTGGGGATATCTGGCGCCTTGGGAGTGTCCTGTATGCGCGAGCGGGCGCATCCACGGCGCTGGTGCAAAAGGCATCCGTTTACGGCGAGGCATATCAGTTCGCCGGGCTCTGGGCGTTGCCAGGAGGGATGGTACGCGCCGAGACTGGCTATAACGGCAATCATCATGGTTGCTTCGACCTGATACGTCAGTCGCTCGTGTCGCGAGCAGCTCTGGAATGCGGGCTGCAACTGTCAGATATGATCGATTTGGGGACGACCGATCGGCTTGGTCCGATCGTCACTAGCTATACAGCCAAGGAGCGGCAGCGGTTCACGTTGATGACGGTTCAGAGGTGTCGCGTCGGCACTGCGGTGTGCTTGTCGTCGAAAGATCGGTCGATCGCCTCGGCAGAATGGCATGAGCCTCCGTTGGAGTGGGGACAATTAGCACCGGGCAATCGGCTGGCGCTCGCCCATCTCCTTTGGGCAGAACTTAGCGAGACCCAACGCGCTACGGCGAGACGAGCGGTAGAATTTGCATTGGAGCAGTGCGCAGACTGGGCAGAGACGGCTGGGGTCGTCGCACCGCCGTCGCCATGGGCGGACGGTACGGCGATCGCCCGTTGGCGAACGGCGTGGCCTTATTCCTTCAACGAGCCTGATCTGCCATGTGATTAAGGCGGCGTTTTGGATGGAAATCATCTTGGCGTTAGGTCGCCGTAATGGAAGGCATTTCTCCTGCCAAAGGCTCGGCGGTCGTGCCTCACGGGGGTAGTGTAGGTGAGGAGTAATCATCGAACATTTCCGGACAGGTTAGGTTGCGATATCCAACCAACGGAAACCCCGATGCCGACGGACCTGCCTGAACTTTCTTTCTTCGCCGACAAACCTTTTAACCCTCGATTCATGTTGTCGGAGATTGATCGGCTCACTTCCTGATTTTGCAGGCGATGGGTATTTCAGGGAGCGACCCCGTCCCGGAATACCACCTGTTCCGGGGCATTCGCGAATGGCAGCTCTTGGCTGAACCCGCCGTCCAATGAGGCCGCTGCGGATGGCAGATTTGTCCCACAGGCCGACATTGTAGCGATGCGCGAACGACCAACGCGATTGATTTTGGGGATTGCGAGAACCGCCACATGGCGACGCACGACGTCGGGGCGATCATTCATCCCCCGTGCCGCCAAAGCGCGGCGTGTAGATTTCGCCCGGGGTTCGCCATGTAAGGAGCGCCTCGACAGGATCTTGCCCTCTCAATAGGGCACGGCCGCTTTCTAGCCGTTGCCTTGCAGCCTGAGCATCGCTTTCAAGGAGGCCAGCAAGCTGCGTTTCCACGGCATCGAAGAAGCGTCGAATGCTCATCGCTCTGGTCCAGTGCTCGATGACCTTGTCAAGCTGCGCGGCGCTGTCGACCTTGGATTGTTCGATCCGCTTCTTGTCCTCAGCTCGATCGCGGGCTTCCAGCTCGGTCAGCCACTTCTTGTGAGCGATCTCGGCGCGGAGCCGAGCCGCTTCGATACGGGTCACCAGTTCGGGGGCCATGTCTTCGACAGCGCGAACGAGGCCGGGTATCTTGGATGCCAAGCTGGCTGAACCGGCTTCCTGCCAATGGTTGGTCCAGAAGACGTTGTGGTAGGGCGAGTAGGCGATGAGCCGCAGGCGGCTTGACGGCATGTCTTTCGTGGTGGTGAAACTGTAGCAGTTCTCCCCTCGCCTGGGCGGGACATGGTCGCGCTCAGGAATATACCCGCCATCGATGTATCGCACGGCGACATTCTCGGACATCTCGACGATCGCGAGACCGATGGCCACCGACCCGATATAGACGACCGTCGGACGCTGGGGAGACCAAAGGCGTCTTGCGCTCCAGCGCTCCTTGGGCTGGCCGACAGCTTCGCGCTCATCAGCCGATATGCCCCAGAGCTCCTCGTCTGGCGGTGCCATGACCACCCGGTGCCCTTTGGATTCGAAGGCATTGAAGAGGTCATTGGCAAAGGCGAGCGCCTTTTCGAGGCCCGATGCCGAGGCATTCACGTCAACGAGCAGGCGCTTGTGCGGTTTGAGATGGGAATGCTTGTCGACTGGTCGGCCGCTTTCGAAATGGTGCCGTGCCCCGCTGATCATGCGGTGGATGGTCCCTGCCGCGATCCGCACGCGCCGCTTTGCTGTTGGCGCAGCCGGCGTACGGGGCCGGGGCGCCGCAGCTTCAGCCGTTGGCCGTTGCGTATGGCGAGACCAGGTAAGCTGATCACCGGGCTGCGCTTCCGGCAAGCACGGAGGCGGCGGAGCCTTGCCGACCGCAAGCTTGGCCCAATAGCCCTGCGGCGGCCTCGGCACATTGAGCATGGCACAGACGCGAGCGAGATAGCTGCCGGATACGCCGAAGCGCTTGGCGGCATGCATCATCGGCTCGGACCAGATGATGTCATAGAGTTCGTCGCGGCCGCAGCCATCACGAGCGGTCATCGGGGCCATGCTCCTTGCAGATCACAGGCAAGATAACATGGCCGGGATGACGTCTCGGTGGCGTCGGATCGTCATCGGGCAGGATTCCAGCAAGGACGCTTCGGCCCCGCCCCCGCCGCCTCCTGCCGAAGAGAGCGCAGGCCCTAAAGGGACAGCGGCTATAGGACCGACCCTGCGCCTAGTCGCGCAGGAGTGCGCGGACGATCTCGGGAGCGAGCCGCTGGCGACGCTGGTGATAGCGACGCCAGCCGATGCGCAGCGCGGCGACGTCGCCGCGCTCGGCCGCCGCCGCGAGCCGCGCGAGTTCCTGGTCGGTGTCGGCGATAAGGTTGCCCTCGACGAGGCGGACCGCATGCAGGCGGGCATTGATGTCACGCATGGCCCGCAGATGCTCTTCGTTGCCCGACGCGCGGGCGAGCCGCTCGGCCAGCGCTGCCGTCGCGTTGGCGATATCGTCAGCATGCTCCTGTTCGCGCGCGCCGACGGCAAGCGTCCGGGCCGCCGATCGCAGGATGACCCCGATGACCTCCTCGTTCCAGCGATAGAGGTCGGCGAGCGCGGGCGCGTCGATCATCGGGACATGGAAGCCGCCGCCGGGACGCGCATCGACCAGCCCTGCGCCGCACAGCTGGTTCAACGCCTCGCGTACCGGCGTCGCGCTGGTGGCAAGGCCATCCGCCAGCACGGCCGGGTCGAGCCGCGCGCCGGGTCGCAGGCCGCGCGTCAGGATCATTCGCCGGACCGCGTCATGGACCCGCTCGGTCGTGGCTCCAGCGTTCATCCGCCCGGCCGTTGCCCGGCGACGAAGGCCGCGACCATCTCGGCCTGGTCGGGCCGGAGCGCGTCGACCGCGCCGATTACCGCGTCGACGTCGTCGCCGAGCAGGATCGAGGGGCATTGGCCCTCGTAATTGCCGAGATTGGGGCGGTGCTGGCGATAGCCGACCAGCGCGGCCAGTTCCGGCGTGAAGCTCCGCGCCACCGCCGGCGGATAGGCGAGCCACTGGTTTTCATAGGGCTTCAGCCATCCCAGCGCATAGCCGACCACCACGCCCCGCCGGATGGCGTCGCTCCGGTTCGGCCCCGCGCCGTGCAGCGTCGAGCCGAGGAAGAGCAACGCCGAGCCGGGCGCCATCGTGGCCGCGCAGGGTGCCGTCTCGGGGTCGTGCGTCGCGGCATGCCGGCCATGGCTGCGCGGCCAGACCAGCGTCGCGCCGTTGTCGGCTTCGAACTGTGTCAGCGGCCAGATCACGTTGACGAGATACTCGGTCGCGCCGGGCTCGACCCGCCACATGTCCTGGTCGCGATGCGGGACCTGCTGCGGCGCGCCGGGATTCACGGCTATCGCCTGTGCGACATTGAGCTGGAGCGTGTCGCACCATGGCGCGAGCAGCCCTTGCACCACGTCGAGCACCAGCGGGTGCATGACCATCGCCTCGGCATGCCGGGACCGGGCCAGCAGGCGGCCGAACCGCTTGGTCGTCTCCCCGTAGAAGCCGCCGCGCCCGAACGGCGTCGCCGCGAAAGCGGGCGCAAGATCGTCGTCCAGATGCGCAAGCGTCTCGCCCGGCAGCAGGTCGGGGATGATGCAATAGCCGTCTCGCAGCAGTTGCGCGCGCCAGGCCTCGGCATCCTTGTCGGGCCAGGCCGCCATCGCAAGCCCGCTCATGCCGCAACCGCCACGGGCACTTCCGCCCCGACGATCCCGGTCGCGGCAAGCTTCGCGCGCGTGTCCGGCTCGATCGCGATCTCGAGCGCCATGACCTCTTCGTCCCCGATCGCCTGCACGGGCCCGAGCGGGCGGCAACGCCACCCGAAGGCGAGGATCTGCCGGGACCAGCCGAGCCCGGCGATGGCGGTGTAGCGCGCGATGCCATGGGCCACGGCATGGTCGACCAGCGCCGCTACCAGCGCGTCGCGCGCCGTGCGGCGGGCGCGGGCATCGAGCGACCGGTCAAGGCAGAAGCGCGTGATCTCGAAGATCGCCGGCCCCGTCGGCGGCGCATCGGCGCACAAGCCGGGAAAGAGCGTACCGAGCAGATGCGGGCGAATCGTCGGCAGCAGCCGTGCCGAGGCACGATGCGCACCCGCCGCATCGGTTACGATGAGGTAGCGGGCTTCGCCGTCGTCGAACTCATCGAGCTCGAACCGGCCGTCGACCACTGGCACGTCCCATCCGAGCAGGTCGACGAACACGGCCTTGCGCGCCGCGAACATGCGCCGGAGGATCGGATGCTCCAGCGGTCGCGGAACGCTGCAAATCAACTGTATCATGGCGGCTCCCCTTGCTGTGCCGTCGCCATGATCACGGGCCGGGTCGGCGCCCGCCTATCCCGGAAAAGGGGGATGGCCGGGGCGAAGCACGTCGCGGAAGCTGATCGTCCCGTCGAACAACGTCCGGATCACCAGCAATGTCCGCTTGTTCACTTCATATCGCTCGCAGGCCTGCCGGACATGGCAGGTGATCGTCTCCTCGCTCACCCCGAGGATTCGGCTGGTCTCCCAATCGGTCTTGCCCCGCGCGATCCACAGTACGCAGTCGCGCTGCCGATCGGTCAGGCTGGGCGCAGGCTCGACGCGCGCGCCGCGCGCCATCCACAGCCGCCGCGCCGCCTCGAACGCGAACGCGCCGGCCAGCTGGGCGAGCGGCAACGCCTCGGGCGTAATGGTCTGGCCCGCGCCGAGCGCGAACGAACAGGAACCATGCGCCTCGCCGGGGACGTTCGCCGGCACGGTGAAGCCATCGCCGAGCCCCTGCTCGCGGCCCAATGCGAGCGTCCGGCGATCGGCGGCGGTCAGCGGGATCATCGCCGGGATGCGCGACCAGCAGAAGCCGACGCTGGTTACATGACTGGCGCGGTGGACCGGGTCCGAAACGCCGAGCCGGTTCGCCTCATAATAGTCGACCCATTCCGGCGGGTAATCATGCAGGAGGATCGCCTCGCCCCGTGCCGCGCGCAGGTCGACATGGTGCGTCAGCGCGAAATGGTCGAAGCCGAGATGGCGAGTGATCCGCCTCATCGCGCCAGTCAGGTCGTCGACGTCGCGCGCGGCGTCCACCAGGTCCATCAGCTCGAACGCCATCGCACGCATCTGCATCGCGCGGCACCCCGGCCCAGGGCGGCGTTTCAAGCCACCGGCGATCCCCCGGCCGTCCTTTTCTTCCCCCTCGCGCGCCTCTCCGGCTTCTCACCCCGGCCGCGCGGCTGCTGCCCGAGCCTGGGAGGCTATCACAGCCATAACCTTGGCGAAACGAAATACCCGTCCGGAACGGCGTTGACTCGCAACCAAGCGGATATCCCCGCTTGGCAACGGCGTGACTGAATGGCCGTATCCGATCGACTGGCGCGATCCCGCGCCCTACCGGCAGCTTGCCCGCACCGATCGCGCCGGCCTGATGTGGGAATGGCTTCGCCGCGATCCTGCCTATGTCGCATGGTACACCCGCGCCAGCACCGCGACCCGTGGTGCGGTGACGCCCTCCGCCGCGCTCCAGCGCTGGGGGGTGCACTTTCGCCGAGGACCCGGGGATCGGCGCGCCCGCCGCACGGATCCTGTGGCACGAGGCGCTCGATCCCGGCACGCTGTCCGTCACCGTCATGCCGGCCTCCGGTCCGGATCCCGACGCCGTCAACCTCAACCGGCTGGCGCCGTGGCTGACCGTCGTCGAGGGCCGGGACGCGCGCGAGCATGCCGTCCTGTCCGATGGCTGGCGCCGCATCCGCGTCGATGTCGAGGCCGGCACCCTCAGGGCCGGCGGCACCGTTATCCTGGCGTACCGGTTGCACGGGCTATGCTCCACCGAGTCCCGGCTGCTGCCGCTCAGGCGGCTCGTTACCCTGTGCCGCGCCGGCTGCTTTGCCGCGACGCTCTTTCCCCCGGATCGGCGCATGCCGCGCTGGATCGAGTTCCTGCGGGTCGCCGATGCCCGGACGAGCGGCGCCAGCTACCAGGACATCGCCGCCGTCCTGTTCGGCGAGGTGCGCACCCGTCGCGACTGGCATGCGCCCGGACGGTCGCTGCACTCGCAGGTCCGCCGCCTCGTGGCCGGTGCGAGCGCCATGGCAGCCGGGGGCTATCGCGACCTGCTGCGCCGGCGTGGCGCAGGCCAGCGGTCGAACGGATGCGGCATCCGCAGGCCGGAAGACTGAGCCTGCCGGGCGGCTTGGTTCCCATTTCCGCCTGCGCGGGCTAGATTGGCACGTGATGCGAAGCGACCTCGAACACCTGCCGGACAAGAAGCGCCGCGATCTCGATCGGATCGTCGCAGTGCTGTTTGCCGAGTTCGAGCAGGCGACGTCGCTGTCGACCCAGAAATGGCGGCGACAGGGCCGCATCCTCAAGGTCATCCTGTACGGCTCCTATGCGCGCGGCGACTGGGTCGACGATCCGATCGGCGGCTACCAGTCGGACTATGACATCCTCGTCGTCGTCAGCGACGAGCGGCTGACCGAGCCGGGCGAGTTTTGGTCCAAGGCCGACGACCAGTTCGTCCGCGAGGTGACGATCTCGAAGCGCATCTCGGCACCGGTCACCTTCATCGTCCACAGCCTTGCCGATGTGAACAACCAGCTGACGCAAGGCCGGCCCTTCTTCATCGACGCGATCGACCAGGGCATCGCGCTCTACGAGGTCGAGGACTATCCGTTCGTCACGCCCCAGCCGCTCGAGCCCAAGGCCGCGCTGGCGGAGGCGCGGAAACATTTCGACCAGTGGTTTCCCGGCGCTAGCGGGCTACTGGATACCGCGAAATACGCCGCGTCACAGGGGCGGCTCAACGAGGCGGCCTTCCATTTCCATCAGGCGACCGAACGCTTTTATCACTGCCTGTTGCTGACCCTGACGCTGTACAGCCCGAAGTCGCACAAGCTGAACTTCCTGCGCAGCCAGGCCGAGCCGCTGGTCCACGAACTCATCGCCGTCTGGCCGCGCGATACGCGCTTTGCCCAGCGCTGCTTCGAGCTGCTCCGCCAGGCCTATGTCAACGCGCGCTATTCGCCCCACTACAAGGTGACGCCCGCCGAGCTCGAATGGCTGGCCGAGCGCGTCGAGCTGCTCCAGCAGCTGGTCAAGCACGCCTGCGAAGCACGGCTCGCCTCGGGCTGATCGCCTGATCTCCAGGTAAAGCAGGCAGTTGGCGCCCCGGGCGCTGGCGCACCCGGTCGTGCTCTTGCGGCACGCCGCCGAGCCGCGGCTGCGTCTCGGCCATTCGGCGTCGATCACTGGCGCAAGGGTGCGGTCGCCGCTGGCGCGGCGGCGTCGTGGGTCGGGGCCTCCCCGGTCAGCGGGAGTGGCCGGCGCGCCCGCCTAGGCCCGGCACGGCCGGCGGCAACCCGCAATCCTTGCGGGTGCTCCAGTGCCTTTCGCCCTGCGGTGCCGCCGCCCGCTCGAACCGGGCCTTCCGGTCGCTCGTCGCCGCCCACCCCCCGCTGTCCGGGGAGCCATGCTGGGCGGGGAAGGAGATCGGGACATGCACAGGAACACCCATGAACGTCGTGTCTCGGGAGAGCGCCGGGACACGCACCGGGATCGCGCGTCGCTTTACGACAAGGTGACGGGACGGATCATCGCCGACCTGGAGGCGGGGCATGTGCCCTGGGTCCAGCCATGGGGAACCGACGGATCGGGTATCGGTACCGGCCTGCCGCGCAATGCGCTGACCGGCCGGCCCTATTCGGGGATCAACATCCTGATCCTGTGGGGCGAGGTCATCGCCAGGAGCCATCCGTCGCAGGGCTGGCTGACCTTCCGGCAGGCGCTGGCGGCGGGCGGCCATGTCCGCAAGGGCGAGGTTGGAACGACCGTCGTCTATGCCGACCGCTTCGTGCCCGAGGCGGAGAAGGAACGTACGCTCGCCGAGGGCGGCGACGCCCGCGCAGTTCCCTTCCTCAAGCGCTTCACCGTCTTCAACGCCGCGCAATGCGAGGGGCTGCCCACCAATCTCGCCGCCGATCCGTCGCCCTTGCCCGAGCGCGAGATCGTGCCGGTTGCCGAGGAGGTCATCGCGGCCTCCGGCGTCGCGTTCCGGGTCGGTGGCGACAAGGCCTATTATGCGCCGTCGCAGGATATCGTCGTCGTGCCGCCGCAGCCGGCCTTCTTCGACCAGGTCAATTACTACCGGACCTGCCTCCACGAACTGACCCATGCGACGGGCCATCGCGCGCGGCTGGGTCGTGACCTGTCCAGCGCCTTCGGGACGCCCGGCTATGCCCGCGAGGAACTGGTCGCCGAGATGGGCTCGGCCTTTCTCTGCGCCGCACTCGGCATCGTGCCGACCGTCCGCCACGCCGACTATATCGCCGCGTGGCTCGCCGTTTTGCGCGAGGACAATCGCGCGATCTTCCGTGCGGCCGGGGCCGCGTCGCGCGCCGCCGACTGGTTGCTTGCCCGGCATGTCGAGGCGCAAGCCCGGGGGGTGGCGGCATGACCCTCCTGCCCCCCGACCTGCGCTTCGTCCTGCGTACCAACGACCTCGCCCGCCGCGCCGCCACGCGTACCGGCCAGGCCGAGCCGGACCCCATGCCGGTGGTGAAGCTGTTCAACCCGCTGGGCGCCGGAACCTGGCTGGCGACCGAGCTCTGGGAAGACGGCGACACGCTGTTCGGCCTCGCCGATCTCGGCTTTGGCTGTCCCGAGCTCGGTGCTTTCTCGCTGCGCGAACTCGCCTCGCTTCGCTTGCCCTATGGGCTTCAAATCGAGCGCGACATCGGCTTCGAAGGTCTCGTCCCGCTCTCGGTCTGGGCGGCGACCGCACGGAGCGCCGGGTCGATCATCTGGGCAGAGGCACTGCTGCGGCGGCCCCAGCCTGCCGGGCCGGGCGGCGGATGACCCGGGCGAAGGGGAGTCGGTCGCCGTCGCACCGGCTCCCCCGATACGGCGCTGGCCAACGGGATAGTCTCGCGACGCGCTGGCGCGACCAAAGCGGCAGGGCCTGACAAAATATCGCGCGCCGCCGCCCCGCTGCGGGGGCGACGGCGCGCTGTCGAAAAGGAAACAATCGCCTGTGGTCGCGATGCCCTCCATTGACGAAGAGACCGCTTATCGACGCCGACGAGGTAGTGCTGCCTCGCGAGCATCGATGTCTGCGGCGAGTATCACCGGCGTCATCGCCACGACGATCACCTCGACCCGCTCGGCATACATGGCGACGGCAGGCGGTGGCACGGGGCTAACGGACCATGCGACCCGGCGCTGACGTACCTGAACCGCATTCCTCCGCCCGTCGGGATGTCACCACTCAGGAGGATCACGGCTCACGCAGGTCGATCAGGCCAATTGGGCGGTCGCTCTCCTCACGGCCTATGGTCTGTCATTCCCAGCCGTCGAACCGCTGCCGGACAGGGGGTGGCTTTGCTTGGTAATCGGTCTATCGGCGGCAGGATCCAGGCCCGGGATCGCGCCGATGGAACGGTGGCCGACTGGCGAATCCGACATCGATCATGGCAGCCGTCCCGACCCGTCCGGTGTCCAAGTCTCCCAAGCAAGAGCCGCCCTCCCACGGCCTCGCCGACGGCGGGTCTGGCAGGTCCGCTCCTGTTCCCGCGCAACGGCTGCGCCGTCCTCCACGTCCGTTTCGGCCTTTCGGTGCGCGTCGTCGCGCGCCTGCCGGTCGACCGCCTGTCGAGGCCGCAAGAGGGCGGCTCTCGCGAGCAAGGAGACAGTGACATGGCACAGATTGGCAGCTTCGTCCGTGACGACAACGGTATCTTCGCGGGCACCATCCGCACCCTGACGCTCAACACCAAGGCAACGATCCGCCCCTGCGAACGCGACAACGACCGCGCCCCCGACCACCGTATCTACGCCGGTGCGATAGAGATCGGCGCGGCCTGGACCAAGGCCGCGCGCGAGAGCGGCACCGAGTATCTCAGCCTCAAGATCGACGATCCCTCGCTGCCCGCACCCATCTACGCACAGCTGGTGCAGGGCGACGGCGCGGAGTGGAAACTCATCTGGTCCCGCTGACCGGCCGGGGGGGTGTCGAAGACCGCCGATGCGGTTTCCGACACTCCCGTCGCGAGGCCGGTTCCCGCAGTCCTGGGGTCCCAGGCGACCGATCCCGGGTCGCCGATTTGCTAAGGACACCGCAAGCATGGACCTCGACGACGAGATCGCCCGCGCGGACCGCGCCAAACGCGGCTCACCCTTCCTTAACACCGACCAGGCCGCCGCCTATCTCAAGCTGTCGGGCCGGCAGTTGAAGCGCCTGCGCCGCGCCGGCAAGGGGCCGGTCTATCGCCGCCACAGCCGCTTCGTCCAATATCATATCGACGACCTCGACGGCTGGAGCCGAGACCATGCCGGACGGGAGTTCGAACGATGAGCGCGCGTCGAACCGGCATCGGGGGCACGCCGCTGCTCGACTGGGGCGACACGCTGCGCGCCGCCAAGGCAACGCACCGTCGCCGGGTCCGGCGGATCGGGATCGGCGCGGCCGGGATCGCTGTCGTGCTGTCGACCGTCGCGCTGCCGCCCGCCCCCCGCCTCGTCTGGAACGCGAGCGCCAGCGCGCCGATCGGCCTCTATGCGGTCTCCCCCGGCACCGCGGCACGGCCCGGCGACATGGTGGTCGCGCGACTGCCCGAGCCCTATCGGCGGCTCGCTGCCACGCGCCGCTACGTGCCTTTGAACGTGCCGCTGGTGAAGCGGGTCGCCGCTATCGCTGGCGACGAAATCTGTGCGCTGGGGCGCCGCGTCTTCGTCAACGGGCGGCCGGTCGCCGAGCGACTGGACGTTGATCGCGCGGGGCGCCCGTTGCCGCATTGGTCGGGATGTCGGCGGCTGCGCGGGGACCAGCGCTTCCTCCTGATGGACGCGCCCGACTCGTTCGACGGACGCTACTTTGGGGTGACCGAGGGTGTCGACATTGTCGGCAAGGCGCGGCTGCTATGGGCACGGTGAGGCTCTGGATCGCTGCCGCGTGGGCCTTCCATGCCGGGCCGATGCAGGCGCAAACGGTCGCCTACTGGCGTACCTCCATCGTCGAGGCATCCAGCCGTTTCGGCGTGCCGACGGCGTGGATCGAGCGCGTCATGCAGGCCGAGAGCGGTGGGCGGACGATGCTCGACGGGCGTCCGATCCGCTCCTCGGCGGGTGCCATGGGCCTGATGCAGTTGATGCCCGGCACATGGGCCGACATGCGCGCCCGGCTCGGCCTCGGCGACAATCCCGACGACCCGCGCGACAACATCCTCGCCGGCACGCTCTACCTGCGCCTGATGTATGATCGGTTCGGCTATCCTGGCCTGTTCGCCGCCTACAATGCCGGCCCAAGGCGCTATGCCGACTATCTCGCGGGGCACGCTCGCCTGCCGGCCGAGACGGCGGCCTATCTCGCCAGGGTCGCGCCGCCGCCGTCCGGCCGGGCTACGGTGCCGATGCGTGCAGTCGCGTCGACATCGCTGTTCGCGGTGCGCAAGGATGTGCCGGTGGTCGATCCGGGCCGCGAAGAATCGGCTGTCGGATCGTCGATCTTCGTCGCGCTGTCGAAGGCGGATTGAGCGTGATGAGCCTCCCATATTGGCTCCGCGGCGCGCTATTCCGCCACCATCGTTGTAGCTGCTCAGCCAACCTCCAGACGCCGTTCCTGATGGTGAGGACGACCACGCGGAAGGTCGTCATGAACATGGTCGAGGGCGCAGGTGCGGCGTCGGACCGCGAGACGTACGCATCGCGTGCTTGGGTGGAATGGCTGTTCGGACACGGTGCCAGGGAGACATTGGCGCACCGGTTTCTGGCGGCCGGGGAAGCGGCATCCCTCTGGAATACGTGCGGCAAGGAACGCCGGGTCGGGCGCACGATACCATGCTCGAGACGCACTTATCGCGAGCTTTCTTGCTGGGATAGGCGGCGGGGGCTCGGCATTAGTTCTGCCCCATTTTCGAGCCTGGGGGATGCGGAGAAAGAGAGGAAGGGGAAACAAGATAAAGGCAGTGTCTCGCGACACTGCGTAAGTGACTGCCTGCACATCCTTTTTTCGAGAGACAGCAGGCTACAACTGAGAGACTGCCGCAAAAGAAATGGCGGAAATTTGCCGTTTCCAGCCCGAAATCGCGAGATTCTAGGGCATTTCGATGCCTGACGATGATTTCAAGCCGAAGCTGGGCAGGAGTCGGAGCAAGGACGGCAAGCGCGCGACGACATACGGCGGGCGCATCCTCGCCGCGGCGCGGCTCGCCGGCACGAAGACCGGCGTGAAGGCGCGACGCTTTGATGGCAGCCGGATCGGGCGCGGCGCGAGCGTCGGCCGGCTGCTTTCCAGTCGCGATCGATTTACAGGCATGCGCGCGCGGCGGGCGGTGGTGAAGGCGAGCCTTATCCGGCTGCGCGGGAAAGGCGGCCAGGCCGCCCGTGCCCACATGCGCTACATCCAGCGCGACGGGGTCACGCGCGAGGGTCTGCCGGGGGAGCTCTATGGTCCCGAGACCGACCGCGCCGACGGCGACGATTTCCTCAGGCGCACGGCCGGCGACCGGCACCAGTTCCGCTTCATCGTGTCGGCCGAGGACGGCGCCGAATATCCGGACCTCAAGCCCTATGTCCGCCGCCTGATGACGCAGGTCGAGCAGGACCTCAGGACCAGGCTCGACTGGGTCGCGGTCGACCACTTCAACACCGAGCGCCCGCACACCCACATCGTGCTGCGCGGCGTCGATGATCGCGGCGACAATCTCATCATCGCCCGAGAATATATCTCGCACGGGCTTCGCGAGCGCGCGTCCGAGCTGGTCACGCTCGACCTCGGGCCACGCACCGCCCAGGAGATCGAGGCGCGGCTGCGCCGCGACGTCGACCAGGAGCGACTGACCGCGATCGATCGGCGCTTGCTCCGGCGGATGGATGCCGATCGCACCGTGTCGCCGGCCGATAATGATCCCTTCCAACAGTCGATCGCGGCGGGGCGGTTGCGCAAGCTCAAGGCGATGGACCTGGCCGAGGATCTGGGTGGCGGCCGATACCGGCTGGCCGAAGGGCTTGAGCACACGCTGCGCCGCATGGGCGAGCGCGGGGACATCGTCCGGCTCATGCAGCGCGAACTGACCGGGCGCCGGCTCGACCGCGCCGGGGTCGAGCAGGTGATCACCACGGAGCTACGCGAACCGCTCGTCGGACGCGTGATCCACCGTGGCTTTTCCGACGAGCATCGTGATCGCCATTACATGATGATCGATGGCATCGATGGTCGTGTCCATTATGTCGATATCGGGCGCGGCGACGCGACGCCATCGGTGCCCGAGGGCGCCACGGTGCGGATCGAGCCGACCAAGGCCGCGGCGAGCCAGGCGGATCGTACGGTCGATGCCATCGCCCGTGCCAATGGCGGTCGGTACTCGGTCGACCTGCACCTGCGCCATGATCCTGGTGCGAGCGAGGCGTTCGCGGCCAGCCACGTCCGGCGGCTCGAAGCGATGCGACGCGCAGGCGCTGGTCCCGAGCGAGGGGCGGACGGCAGCTGGACCATTCCCAGCGATCATCTCGCCCGCGCGGAAGCGTTCGCGCAACGGCAGCAGCGCGATCGTCCGGTTACGCTGTCGATATTGTCGTCACGGCAAGTCGGCGACCTCTCCAGGGTCCAAGCGCCGACGTGGCTCGATAGCGAGCTAGCGACCGGCATCGGCGCCCCAGTGCGCGATGCGGGCTTCGGGCGAGAGGTGCGGATTGCGATGATCGCGCGGAGGCAGTGGCTGGTCGAACAGCAATTGGCGACGGGCGAAGGCCGGGAATTTCGGCTGCGCAATGGCGCGCTGGATGAGCTTGGCCGGCGTGAGATGCGGGGTGCCGGCAGCCGGCTTGCCCGGCAGTTCGGCAAGCCGTTCGAACCGGCGCAAAACGGGGACCGCATCGAGGGCGTGATCGCGCGTCGCGTTGATCTGGAAAGCGGAAGCTACGCCGTCGTCGAACGGTCGCGGGATTTTACGCTCGTACCATGGCGCGATGTGCTGGAGCCCAACATCGGCAAGACCGCGTCTGGCATCATGCGCACGGACGGCATCAGCTGGCAGTTCGGGCGCGGGCGATCAGGTCCGACGATCAGCTGATTTTGGATCTGCGCCCTGCAGGATGCGCGCACATGAAGGCCCGACCAGACCCCAGGCTGCCTCGACCACAGTCTCCAGCGAGACATCTTTCAGTCCGATCGATGCGGCATACCGGTTCCACTGCCGTTGACGGTCTGCGTCAGATGCGAATTCATGGGTCAGCCCGTCCGGACGCACCGCCGGGATCGCCGTCCTTCTTCGCGCAAATGTGGCGGCGACCGCCTTGTCTAGATCATCGGCCTTTACGTGCAGTGCCTGTGGGATGGCCCACAGGTCGTGATAATCCTTCATGCGTCCATTGATCACGCCGAGCGCCACCATGGCCTGGAACTTCTCGGCGATCACGACGGCAGGCGGATAGGCCCTGATGTTCGGCTTCTCCATTCCCAGAAGCGATGGATAGTCCATCGTCGCCGCCGCCGGCATGACCGCGTCACCGAAACCGATGTCGATGACTATGGGAATGCACGAGCGTTCGAGCAGCGCGGCGCATCGAATGCGGATGCCTCCGTACTCCATTTCCTCCCGGATCGGCTCGACCCGGATCGCGGCGGTGTCGAATATCAGCGCGTCATCGGCGTCGATCGCCATGAGCTCTTCGAAGATTTCGCGAAGTCGTGCGGTGTCAGCGTCGCCATGGCCCAGAAAGTCTGCATCGCGGGTCTCGCGGCTCGCGCTGCCCAGCCACTGCGTAACGAGCATCCCGCCTTTGAGAATGAACTCGTCGCGGTGCCGCGATATGGACAGTCGATACAGCAGGCGCTCAAGCGCATATCTGACGAGAACTACCTCGTGGACACGACCTTCGCGGCGCGCGAGATCGAGCAGTCGCTGCTTGACCGACGCAGCCGATACGCGCCTTTCGTCAGCCATTTGACGTGAGCGCCTCCAGATAGGGGCGCATCCTCTTCCACGCGCCGCCTGACATCGCCGCCTTGGCGATCTCCGACGGCGTGGCCTTTCGCAGGCGAAGTGCTTCCCGCAGCCCCTCGATCGCGACGGATCGATCGACCAGCTTTCCTCGGAAGACATCGGCGAGTGTCTTCGCAACCGAGAAGATGGGCACCTCTATCCCCGAAATGCGGTGCAGCTCAATGCCGTCGTGCATGTACTTTTCGCTCAGTTCAACGATCCGGATCGGCGGATAGCTGGTGACTGGTGCCCAGTCCTTGGCGCTGATCGCGATCCAGATCTGTCGCGGCATCTGATCGGTCAGACCGTGGAAGGCGAGTGCGGATGTCATCGCCACCACGCCGCGCGGTACCAGCTTTGACGCCTCGGCAAGCGATTGTTCGGCATCGACCTCGCCATCGGCACGCTGGTACAGCCCGCGCGCAATCCGGACGATTTCGCCATCGGCTACCGCTCGCGATATGGTCGGAGGATGGATGCCTGCGCTGCGCAGCTCGAATGCGCGCACGATCGGCTGCCTCGCTAGAAGGTCCATCAGGAACTGGCGCTGGGTCGAAGCTGTCATGTGTTACATATCCTGGGTGAAAGCATAGTATACACCCAGGATATGTAACAAGCTTGTTTGTTATATATCCTGGGTGAAAAACGCGACGACTCCTAGGATATGTATCAACGGAGGGGTCTGCCGGCGCAGGACAGAGGCGAAATCCGGACGGCAGCTAAACCATTCTCGGTGATCACCTAGCCCGCATGGCAGCGTACGCAGAGGCAGCAACGCGATCACCCCGTCACCTTGTCGATCCTGTCGGCGCACCAGCTTAGCGAGATAGCAACGATCGAGGCGCCGAGCTGCTAGACCGCGAACCAGCGGTGGGCCACGCCGAGCCGACGCGCGACGCCCGCCTCAAACGTGAGGTCAGGATGGCATTAGCGGCACGGCGGGACGAGCAGCAACTGGCCGATGGCGAGCCCCCGGCGTTCCGCTGGCAGAGCGGTTCAATCATTTACAAGCAGTGATCAATCCAATCGGTGATCCGGGCGAAGGTATCGTCGGATAGATCGAGAAAAGCGCGGCGCTGATCTGCCGGGTCCGGTGTGCGGTTGATCTCGCCGTTCTCGACCATGTCCGCGATATGGCGTAGAGCCGTCGTCGGCGGGATGTTCCCGGCGATGCACAGCGACGATACTGAAACCCGCCGTCCTCGAAGCCGAGCAACATATAGGTCGAGGAGCATGTCCCAGTCCGGCTCGACGAACAGGTCGGGTCGCAGATATTGGCGACGTTTGGCTCTGGCCGAGATGAGCGCTTCGACCGTGCGAATCCGCTTGGCGGACCAAGGGGTTATCTCGACGTAATCTTTTACGAGTTGGTTGAGTTCATCGATGCGTTGCGCAATCGCTGTTGCCGCACGCAGACGATCAGGATCAAGATCACGACGTAGGCCCAAAGCTGTTCCGCGACCGCGTAGGCCATTGGAACCGTTTGAGGTTTCAGGAACCGCGCAACGTGGGTCATGACCGCAATCGTCTGGAGAGCAGTGATCCATAGAGGCCAAAACCTCGTGCTCCTTGCCATGATGGCGATGAACGCGATTAGCGTCGCGACATCGACGACGAAGATGCCGATTTCCCCCCGGTACCAAGCTGGTCCGTCATTTGCGGCCCACCATGTAGCGACGCTGCTGATCACCGCCGTGACGATGCACAGGCGTTCATCCGTCTCACCGTAGGCGAGAATATAGATCGATGCGGCGATCAGCAGCAGCAGGAAGAAGGTCGGGACGAGCCCCAGCAGGGTGTCGAGCATGTTCCGCGAATATGCTCCTTCCCCAAGATGGTCTACGCCGTGACGGCGATCTTCGGCTCAGCCTTGGCTTCAGCGGGCGGGCAACCGGGCAAGCTACCGAAGCTGGTTTCCCGCAGACCGGCCTTCACGCGGGTGATTGCCAGTTCGCGCCGCGTATTGATCACGTTGTTCCGGACTTCACCCAGCGCCGTCACGGTCGCGAGCGTGCTCATGATCGCCGAATGGGTCATCTGCGGCCCAACACGGGCTTCCAGCGTGCTTTCGGCAAGGGTTGCGAGGAACCGGCCACCGCGTGCGATGGCGATGTCCACCGCGGATTCGAACGGATCAAGATCGGTGATGATGCTGCGGGCGGCTTCTTGGACGATGTTCGGCATGATTTCTCCGGGCGCAATTGCGCGGCGAATCGACCAGCCGTGCAGGCCGGTCAGAATAATTCGGAAAGGCCGCTCAAGGCAGCGATCGAACCGCCAAATACGAGTGCGATGATCGCGGACAGCACGAGCGAATATACGAGTTTGCCTGCAAACGTCAGGTCATTGCGCGGTCTCCCTTGGGTAGGGAACGGCAGAGGAAAGCCCGCCGTCCGGTCCAAGGTCGATGCGTCGTCCGGCTGTGTTTCGACCACTATCGCCGGGTCATATATGGTCGGATCATATATGCCGCCCTCATGCTCGAAGAGCAGGCGTGCGGCTTCAACGCTACGACTAACGCCAAGGTGTTGGCGAGCCGCCGTTAGACGCTGATGAACGGTAACCGGGCTCCGCCCGATATGCCGCGCGATGTCCTTTACCTCCCAACGGGCATGAAAGAGGCGCAAGCACTCCTTCTGGCCATCGGTCAGTAGATCGAATCTATTGTCCCCCATAACGGACGATTTTAGCGCCAGAATGGATCAGGACAAACATGGTTAACGTCGCGGCTGAACAAACGCGCATAAGGTTCGGTTTGATCGTCGAGGGCAACCGTGCTCCACTACCGTCCTCAAAAGATGGAAGGAGCGATTCACTATGAAACGGCTTTCTTTCGCGCTGGCAACGACCGCCCTCATGCTGGGTGCTGCAATGCCGGTTCAGGCTGCCCCGTGCCGCGACGCCAAGGGTAAGTTTATCAAATGCCCGCCCAAAGCGCCCGCCAAGACGGTGCGATGCAAGGATGCAAAGGGCAAATTTGCGAAATGTGGAACGGCGGGGGCTAAGCCGGTTTGACACTCATAACGACGATCACCGCGACGATCTTGCAGGTGATGTCTGTCGGCACGGTCTTTGCTTTAATCGTGTTTGAAGCGTCTATGCTGGTTCAACGCTGGCGAAAATTATGGGTAGGGCCGCGCCAAGGCGCGGCCCTGTCGTTTTAGTTGCTGCTACGCCACGCCTTCACGGCGGCAATGCTCACGTCCTTGGGATAGCACATGGGCGCATATCCGCCGCCCCGGCTCCAAGCGCTACGCCCGCCACAGGACGAGCCGTTCCGCGCCGTATTGTAAGGACAGGCGCACGATCCCGGATACGACGCGATCGATTCCTTGATGATCCGCTGCTTGATCTGTGCATCGGACAGGCTGCTACGACCAATCGCCGGGGCCGCAATCGCGGCGATGACGAGCGCGGCGATACCAAGACGTTTGCCCAACATCAGCGCTGTCCCTGCGCCGGCTGCACGGGCGCCTTGGGCTGTGTCGGGGCATAGGGGTCAACCGTTCCCTCTCGGCCCGTGTAGGGATTGACGTTGCCCCTCGTGCTCCAATTATCGAGCTTGCTGCTATTCGGGTTCGTCGCACGGTGTGGCGCGACATACGTCCCATCCCGGCGCGTATAGCCGCGAACTGCGTGTGAGCGCTGGGCCAAAGCGGGAACGGCGACGAGTGCGATCATCGCGACCGTCATCATCTTCATCATTTTCATGGCATCCCCCGTTGGACTGATCATGTTGATCAGGCAGGAGAAATTTACCGTTTGGCAGTCCTTGGGCAGAGTTTAGTTGCGTCCATGATGGATGCGTTAGTTTCACATCATCGGTCGAAGAGATGCTTTGATGCATAGACACAACCAAATTGGAGATAATCTCATTTCGTGGTGGGATTAGTCCATGGACAAGGAACTGCGGCGCCATCCGTCCGGCGGCCATTGCAGTAGCGATCTTGCTAAACCAAAGTTAGGATGATCGCGTCGCCAGGATGATGCCCCTGATATGCATGTCGCTGATAGGCCGTAATTTCTTGGGGTAAACTTCACCATTTATGGCTGAATGACAGCTCAGCCTTCCCCTCAAATAGTGGCCCCTCCACCATCTACCCAGCTCCTGAATCTTGGTTGTCAATCCAGGTCGTGACCGGCGACTGGGATGGAGACGATTGAATGTCTGAAGTTAGAAATCGGAGAAGGGCCTTCCCACGTTTATATTTGGGTGAGTCTCCAGCGATCTGCTTACGTTTACTGGCGAGAGTAATATCTTGTCGAATGGCCACCGTTATGTACGGTTTGCGCCCAATCTATCCTTGATATCTACAAGTCATAAATCTTCAATCTAGAGCTTTTTTGCATATTCTGCGCCCGCCTACGTATAAGTCGAAACGCTGCCCTTCTTGAATACCTCTGAAACGAATGTACAATCCAAGCGCGAGCGGTCCGTGAAGGGTTCGGCGCCGATTCGACAAATTTTCGGCCGTAGGGACCGTGCTGGGAGACAGAGATGAAAAGGCTAGTCTTCTGCTTCGATGGCACATGGAACAGGCTGGATGCCGACACGCCGACCAATGTGGTCCTCACTGCCGCCAGCATAATTAGACAGGTCCCCCATGGCGGCCCAACCCAGATCATCCATTACGACGAGGGCGTAGGCACCGGGACGCTCGACCGGGTTTCGGGGGGCACCATGGGCGTCGGACTGGTGACAAACATCCGCGAGGCCTATCGCTTCCTCATCTTCAACTACGATCCCGGCGACGAGATCTTCGTCTTCGGCTTCTCTCGAGGGGCCTTCAGCGCTCGCACGTTCTGCGGCTTCGTACGCCATGTCGGTCCGCTTCGTCGGCTGCACGCCGCCCGCATCGATGATGCGCTGAAACTCTATGAGGCAAGGCTGAGGGACGAGGATGGGGCCACCGAGAAGCTGCGCCGCTTTCGCGCCGACTATTCCGGCAACGTCTGCATAGGGGCCGACGACGATGCCTGGCGTTGTTCGAACGTGCCCAATTACCTGACTGGCCAGGCACCGCCGCTGACGATTAAGTACCTCGGCGTGTGGGACACCGTCGGTGCCCTGGGGGTGCCGAAGGTGCTGCCGCTCAGCGGCATGCTCAATCGCAAACATCGCTTCCACGACATCGCGCTAACTGGCTTTATCGAAAATGCGCGCCATGCTGTCGCCATCGACGAGCACCGCGCGCTTTTCCCGGCAGAGCCATGGGGCGACCTGTCGGCAATAAACGAAGCTCGGAACTACCGGGCGGAGGATCCCAACGCTCCATACCAGGAACAGTGGTTCCCCGGGACACACGGGTCGGTAGGCGGAGGGGGCGACATCCGTGGTCTTTCTGATGGCTCACTGGCCTGGGTACTGCAGGGCGCAAAGCGCGCCGGTCTGAAGCTCGATGTCGAGCAAGGGTCCCGAATTCAGGCAGTACGGCCCGATCCACTCGCGCCGCTCGTGAACGTGCGTGAACAGCAGTTTAGTGCCACGGCGCTGCTGAAAACGAACCGTGACGGGCCATCAGCGCCCTACCAGGTCTCGGCCGCGGCACGCCGGCGCTGGCAAGCAGAGGCTAACAACCTTCCTGAGCAGATGGCCTATCGCCCTAAAACCCTTGCAAAGGTCGCCGCAGCCCTCGACGCACTACCGCGGCGACAGCCGCTGGCATCGGGCTCGGTCGTCCACGAGGTGGTGGAAAAAGACACGCTGCGCGTGCTTGCCAGACACTACCTGGGCTCAGCCGACCTCGAAGACGCGATCTACGAAGCCAATCTCGACCAGATGGACGACCCGAACGAAATCTTCGTCGGGCAGAAGCTGCGCATCCCGGCACCGCTGCCCGAGCAGCCGGCTGACGTCTCTACACCTCTTGCCGCAGAGAGGGCACCATGAAGGGGGCTGGAATCATAGCCCTGCTCGCCGCGTTCGTTGCAGCACCCGCTGCGGCGGGGGATGGCGAGCTCCACACCTTCCATTGCCTTCACGGTTGTCCGCTCGGTGCGGCCGACATCGACGACATTGTGGTGCGCGAGATCTACACCCTGGCGTCGAACGACCTCACCAAGATGGCCGACTGGGTCGCCTACCGCGTGACCCCGTCGTCGATCGGACCATCGGGCGAGCGCAAGTGGTCTGCCGACCCCTGGCTCGCTCCCGAAGAGACGCTCGAGCCCGACGACTATGACGGCGCATCTGGTGCGTTGGGCGTTGACCGGGGACACCAAGCGCCGCTTGCGGGTCAGTCCGGCACGCCGTTTGCTCCAGACACGAACCTTCTCTCCAACATTACGCCACAGGGTGCAGCTCTGAACCAGGGTGCGTGGCAGCGCTTGGAAGCACGTGAGAACGAGTTGGCGACTGGGACGGGCATCGCCGTCTACGTGCTGACCGGGCCGCTGTTTGAACGGGTCCAGCCACCGCTACCACACGCGGACGAGCGCCATCGCGTGCCGTCCGGTTACTGGAAGGTGGTCGCAACGCAGGACGGCCGCATGGCCGCCTTCATCATGGACACGGCGGCTCCGAGGACGCTTGACCACTGCGATGCGAGGGTAACGGTTGAGGAGGTGGAACTACGCTCGCGGCTCAGCCTGTTCCCCCGCCTGAGAACGCGAACCTTCCGCGACCTCTCGCCAGAACTGGGATGCCGTTCATGATCAGGTTTCCGCTGCGGCCCTGCCAGCACCTGACCACATGCATTCTGCTGGTGGCAACCGTTAGCAGCTGCGCCACAGCACCCTCGGCCGATCTGACCGGCTTTGGACGTGCGGCATCGACGCTTCAGGCTGACGCCGCGACGACGTTCGCCGATGCTAACAGATTGACTCGGTCGGTAGAGGTTGACCGCTTCGTCCGCTCCGGCGCAATCGCCCTGTCTGAGCGCCGCTTCCCCGCCGCGGTTCCGCCGGAGGTCGCCGCCAAGTGGCGCGGCGCGCTTGGCGATCTTGCTCGATACGGCAATCTGCTCGCGACCCTGACCGGCCGTGGACGCGGCAACGTGCAGACCGACGCCTTCCGCGGACTGGGCGTGCAACTCAATGCGGGGCTGACCTCGGCAGATCTCGACCCTGGCGTGTCCGCTGGCTTCGCCGCCATGGCAGGCGCACTAATAGATTTGCGCGCTCAGGCCAGTGCCCGCGACATCCTGCGCCGGACGGACCCGGACGTGCGTGCGCTTCTAATCGCGATGGCGAACGCCGTTGGTCGGAACGATGGGGAGGGCTTGCGGGGTACGGTAGCGTCGAACTGGACCACCGCCCTCTCCGTCTACCAGCGCACTTACGCCGTTGCCGCGACGGAGAGGGCCGATGCCCGTCAGAGGCAGATCGTCGCGGACTATCTCGCCGGCATCGACAAGCGGGATGCGCAGTTGGCGGCCCTTGCTGGTCTGCGCGCGTCACTGCTCGGTCTCGCCGACGCGCACACTGCGGCGGCGAACGGTTCGCGCCGGCCATTCGACGAAGTGCTCAAGGACGTGAATGATCGGCTGGAAAGGACTGAGGCAACCTACAGGGCCATCGACAAGGCGGGAGACGGGAGATGAACAGCGTGGACAGCGTGCCGGCCAGGTCAGGCGACAATCCAGATTTAGTGGCTATGCATCGCGACCTCGTCGGACTCGTCCATCAGCTTGAAGAATCCATCGACTTTGCTCCGGATGCGCCAACGATCGTCGCCATCACAGAGCAAATGGCTGATGTAAATGCGCGCGTGACATCGATAGGCCGGGTACTGTTGGCGGCGCAGACCGAGGAGATCACGCGTCACGCCAAGGCGGTTTCTGACGCGATCCCAGCGGTTGAAAAGGAGATCAAGAATCTCCAAGACTGCAAGCGCCTTGTCAGTAGCGTCGCCGCTCTGCTCGGCACCGTCGACGAGGCGGTACGCGTCGCGACGCTCGCCTGCGGATAATGCCTGCGGGAGAAGAAATCTCTTGGAACGTCCGGTCTCTTTGCAGACGCAACCTAGCTAAAGAAAACCCGAAGGCGTCCATTGCGGCACCTGTTGATCTTGCCATAGCCGCAGGCGCCGCCAGTCCAATGCGTCGTACACCACGGCGGTGCTCTGGGTGCTGCCTAGGGGCAGTGCGGCCGCCGCCTCACGGAGGAAGCGAGGCCGCAGGGCATCATCATCTAGGTAGGCAGCTTCCCACCACCCGATAATCCGTTCCCGGGCATTCGCCATCGCCGCGGCGGATGGCAGTCGGTCGCGCTTCTCGTGCTGATTGACCCGGGTGTGCGCTGGCATCAGGTTCCACAGATCACCGCATGGCCAGACTGACCACGGCAGGCAGTGGTCGATGTCGAAGCTATTTGGCTTGAGCGGTCGTCCCGTCCAGACGCATGCCATAGGGTGCCTGCGAGCGAGAAGCCGCTGAGCGACGTCGCGGCCAATAGCGGTGGTGCGAACCGGTTCTGCCCATGCCAGGGCCGCTTCTGCAGCACCGGGAGCGATCGCCAAGCCCATACGATCGGCGTAGGCGCGGGTGAGGCGCGACCATTCAGTCACCAGCATGGGTTCGATCCAGGATCCAAAGCGCGACATGGCTCGCCACAAGTGGCCCGGCACCTCGATCAAACCCCAGGCGCGGAGCGTCTGGAGGTCAAGCACGGTCGCAGATGCACCGTTCCGCCGCTCGCGGCTGATGCCGAACACCGGCGTGTCACTGTTGGGATAGCGGGTGAAAGTCGCTGGCATCTTGGCGATTGTATGAGCGGCCCGAGAGAGAGCGGACGCAACCGCATGGGCTTGTTCACCGCTGAACGAAGCCCCGACACGTAGCTCAATCGGTGCCGTACCAAACCTCAGCAGCGCTTCGAAGCCATCTTTGGCAAAGCCTAGCCGGTCGGTGCCGATGTTGCCCGGCATCTGCGGAAGTCCGGCTCGCACCAACGGCAGATACATTCTAAGCCAGTTCAGCGCGACCAGACCCAGTGGCACCTCAACTGCGTCGCGGCCATTGGGTGCCGCCGCTGCCGCCGCAGGCGCATACTCAGCAATGCGTGCCACGGCCCGGAGCAGGGCCAGCTTGTAGGTGGAGGACTTATCGTCGGACAGGACGATCCCGCGCACCAGTGGAAGCGCGCCAGTGCCGTCATCCGGCATGCGTAGCGCCATGACGTCCCATGTCACATCGGCGCGTCCGCCTTGGTCGCTAGAGGCAGCAACCCGTAACACCTCCAGCCCGTGCGCCCGAGACAGACCCTCGATCTCAGCGGTCGAGGTCGGGTGCATCTGTATACCGGACTGGGCGGGCCCGTGGCGGAGCGTCATCACCAGTACGCCGCCTGGCTTCATCAGCGTGGCGAGCTTCCGGAAGGCACGGGGTCGATCGGCAGGCGCGACGTGCTGCCAAACAGCTGACAGCAGCACGAGATCGTAGGCGAGCCCAAGCCCATGAACATGGTCCAGCGATGGCAGGGCATCGCCCACCCACCGAATGCCGCGGCTACCATGCTTATCAACTGCGATACGGTGCATTCCGGCAGCCGGCTCGACCGCGACAACCTCATAGCCGAGAGAAGTCAGCCAAGCCGCGTCACGTCCTGTGCCGGCGCCGACATCGAGAGCCAGTCTGCCGGCACCGCCGCCTGGGATGGCTGGCATCACATCTGCCAGCATCCGCTCGGATGATACCGCCTCATACCGCTCGGTGAGAATGTTGGCTTGGCCGTCATAGGCAGCGATGACGTCAAGGTAGCTGCTCAAGCGTCGAGGCCTGCGAAGCGAGCACGATGCCGGGCGACATAGTCCGCGCGCGGGTGGAGCCGTGGATCGGCGGGCAGGTGGACGCGCTCGCCCGGTTGCGGGAACAGGCGGATGAGTTCGGACGGCACCTTGTTGTGCGACACCAGCAGCCGACACTCGTCGTCGAGGCTGATAAGGTGGCGGTCGAATAGCCAGTGCGCGGTCGCTGACAGGGCGATGCCGTTCTGCACGGCGTCCGGCCCGCCATCGGCGACACTCCAAATGTGTGCGGCCTGAGCTTCGGCCTTGCCGCCACCATTGACCATACGCAGCCCCGTCACCGCACAGCGGTTGTCATACGCGTCGAGCACATGGCATCGGAAGGCGGCACTGCGCACCTTTCGGTTGACTAATAGCTGCGCAACGCGCCGCTCGTCAGGCGGTGAAGCCAACAAGGCGGCAGTGGAAGCATCGATGTGCCGTGCATCGAGCTCGAGCCGGATTGCGTGCTCGGGTGACAGGGTATCGACAAGGCCGCGATTTACGATGGCGGCAAAGTCAGCATCGTCGATGTGGCGGACCGATCGGCCGCGCAGCGCCCGTCCGGCAATGGCCGGGTTGCCCAACTCGCGCAGCATGCGCTCCAAAAAGCGGCCGTCCGCATCGCGGTATGGCACCGGGCTGTCAAACTCGATGAAGTCGCCGATGCGTGCGTAGAAGAGCGTGCGGTCGGCTGGATCGGGGTCAATGCTTTGCACTAGACCCGCCGCCACATAGGCCTTGCGACCGCCGGCCGATCCGGTTTCCCGATAGACGATCCAGTCGCCGACGCACGCCTCCGCTGCGCGAAGGTAGATGCGTGGAAAATGGTAGCGCTCAGCGATCAGGTCATCGTAGCGCGACGTACCGCTTATCTCGAAGATACCCTTCATGGTCGAGATCGTGACGCCATTCTTATGATGGAGCAACGTCTAGGATGGGGTGAACAGACATCACCTATGTTCAGGCCATCGTGAATGGATGACCGCTATCGAGAGGCGCAAATGGGAGGGACGTCCGCACATGGGTCAGGCTGCGCGGGTCTAGGCGAGGCCGGTATCGACCAACACACGTCGTTCAGGTCAGTCACCTCGAATGTTCGCTTATGATAGAAGCTGCCGCCAAGCGCCGCGAAGCAGACCGTCGGGAAGACGCCCCGTTTCGATCCTTCATCGAGTTCGCCCCCCCCAATCTGAAAGCAGTCACTTGTTCACCTTGTGTTCTAGCGAACTCTGCCATATTGGTTGCGAATGCCGCTGCCAGAGCGAACGGATTGCCATTAGCGTTTAGCGCTCAAGGAGAGGTCGCACATGGGTTTTCTATCGGAACAGCAATTCGCGTCGCTGCATATCGAACACATGATTCTCCATGTGGTTCGAGACGGGCCTTTTAACCCTGAGCTTGCGCGGGAGGTCGAGCATCCCGACTTCTTCATCGAGCGCATCCGCAACACCGACGCGGCAAGCGTCTATGCATTCGAGCCGGAGTCTGCGGTTAAGGCGAAGATTGGCGAGATGGCACGAGGGGAGGTCAACTTCGAGGCGGGGGCGCAGTCGCTGTCGCGAGAGTTCGCCAAACTGCATCACGGCGGACACAAGCCCGGGGCGCTCTTCATATTTGAGTTGAGTTGCGATGAGCCTGACGTCACTATCTACAGCCTGATTAAATACGACTATCAGGAAGTCATCGAACAAGCCGATGCGGATGAAGGCAGTCTGCTGCGGCGCATTCTTCAGGCGTTTGTGGCGGAGAAGAAGGCAATTCAGAAGTCCGCGATGATCCGGGTGGTCGACGGCATTGTTGAAGATGCCGTTTCGACTCTTGACCGGATGAAGGCGGCGCCCGCCATCGGCGACTATTTCGCCAGCTACCTCCATGTGCGGCGCGAACGCAGCGACAGCGAACTGACCCAAGCCGTAAAAGACGTGGTCCGCCAGACGCTGATCGAGAGCAAGGACGTGCTGCCGGACCGGAACGTGCCGCGAGCAATCCAGCGCGCGCAAGCTGCGTTGCGGGACAGACAACAGATCGATGAGGATGCCGTGTATGAGGCCATCCTCGCAGCCGCTGGCAATCCCGAGGATGAAAGCACTCGGTCGCAACTCCAAGCGCGCACTAGACGAAAGCTTAGGTCCGCTAAGTTGGAAGGCTTGGCCTTTCCACCCAGCGGGCAGATCCTCCAGCGCCCGCCCACCCGGCAAGTGAAGACGACCGAGGGCGTTACCCTGATCTATCCGGACGACGCTGACGAACGAACGGTGCGTCGCGTCGACACTGACGACGGCGGCCAGGTGATTACGATTACGACGAGACACGTCACGGAGGATCGCATTGTCCGCGACAACACTCGCCTACCAGCTTGATCGGCTTCCGGGGCTTGGCGCCTTCGTGGTCGAGACCGCTGATACGGTAAGCGCGTCGAACCTCTCGGCTCGACAAACGCGCGAGCTCTGCGGACTCGTCGAGGCGGAAGGCTGGCGGCTCACGATCTTCGACCAAGCGAACGGATCATGGACCCGAGACGAGTTGGACAAAGATCTAGCTCCGTTCCGCTTGACGATCTTCAAACCGCCTGCGGGCATCGACGCGGTCCGTATCTTGACGGATGTTGGCTTTGCCGCGTGGCTCGCCGAGCCCAGCGCATCAGTCTGCCAAGTCGCTCGGCTATCGCGCCCCTTCGAGACGCTCGGCGTTCGGTTTACAGGCTGGGATGAACCCGTCAGTCCGTTCGAGCCCGCCGAGGAAACCGCTAGCCCGCGATCCCTTGTGCGCGAATACAACGGTCAGGCACGGGCTCCGGGCGATATTCGCACATGGCTGCTTCGCGACGTTGATGGCGGCCCTTTCGACAACTCAACTTTCCGTATCTGGATGGCGGCCGCAGCCATGCATACGCTTCATGCCCTACCAGACGAAATTGATCCGGTGAACGGCTCGCTTAAATTCAAGGGACCGCCACGATTGGCGCTCCACGTCAGCACGGATGTCACCGAGGTACTTTCCGAGCTCGGCATCGATGGTTTCAAGAATCTGCAGCGCGGCGTCCGTTGGGTGTTTGAAAACGCTCGCGAAGCAGAGATGCGGCATGCGCTGTTCGCCACCGAAGTTGCTCGCAGCGGAATAGAGACCGATCGCGCCGAGATATATCTACGCGAACATGCGGAAGCCGCCTTGGACGGTGCGAAAATCGCCTATCAAGCTTCGCTCGCTCAGCTGAGCAGCGAAACGCTGAAGGCCCTTGCGGATCTCCGCAAGGCCGTGACCGAGGAAACCGCCAAGGTCACTGAAGCCACTCGGCAGATCGTGGGAGCCGTGGCCGCAGCGCTGGCCGTGGGCATCGGCCTCATGGCCGCTCGGGTCACTTCGACCGCATCTGGCAACCTGATCATTGCGATCATGATCGTCGCTGCGGCTTACGTGTCGATGGTGATCTTGTCAGGCCTTCAGTTCACCTGGCTGCAGCGTGACCTTCGCCGCGGTTGGCAATCCCGGCTGTATCGCTATCTGCCTCGATCAGAATATCAGGCTCTGGTGCTCACACCGACCGGTCGAGCCGAAGTGTCACTGTTCTGGGTGGCTGGGATCGGCGGCTTCATCACCCTTATAATTTCGGCGCTAGTGATCTTCCCCAAAATTTGGACGTAGCAAGACAAGCTGCGCAGCGTCGTGGAGGCTCAACGCCTTACAAGGGCGCTTCATCCGCCTACTAACGGGTTGGTGGGACGGCAGGTCCTGGGTCGAGAGCAATATATCGATTGGCGAAGGCAGCTACCGCACGTCGGTCGCAGGAGAGCTGGCAGTCCGCCATCGACCCGATCTCTATCACCCTGCGGTCGCTCTTTGACATGTTGGGAGTGACCGTTGTGGGCCGAACCTGTCGGTCGCTAACTCGCGAAGGAACCGCAGAAACGTCCCAGTTCTGCCCGCTCTGGTGGCTGTGGGCAATCACATACGACTGAATGAGCTTAGGCCGGAGAGGCGACCTGCGCCGGCCACTATTGCAAGGCATCTTTGCCGACCGCCCGACCGCTGCCATGATGCCGGCATGACTCACGCTATCGATCCGCTCACCGTGTACGACGAAGACCTGTTCGATGCGGACGCGTCGGCCGCGCGTGGGTGGTTGCGGCGCGTCGGTACCGCGACGGCCAGACAATACGCGGTATTGGCCGCATTCGGATCGTTCGCGTCTTGGATGGCGTTCGGCGCATACGCGGAAGTGTTCGGGCTGCTGTCCAGCGGCGGCGATCTCTCCAGCGACGCTCAACCCCTCTTCGGGCTTGCCTTTTTCGGCGCAATGGCGATCGCGTGCGTCCTCGGCATGTTCGTGCTCCCGCGGTGGGAGCCTCAGATCGCCGACAATGGCGCGGCTCGCTACCTTCTACACGCGCGGACGGCCGTCATCGCCACTTCGATCCTGATCGCACCTTGGTTCGACTTCAAAGTACCGCTCGCTCTTCTCGTTCCTCTGATTGTCGCCGGCGTATATACGAAATCTAGAACTGAAGCCGGGGGGATCGATCCGGCCGCGTTCCTCTTGAACCTCGTGTGCCAGTCCACATGGACTTTCCTTTCAATGACCTGGCTAGTGCTGTGGTGTGATATGTGGCTCCACAACGCCAATTTTCGGCTGCCGCAGGCAACTGCCAATGCTGCACCTTTGATCATGGTCCTAATCGTCTTGTCTGGCTGCGTCGTGCAGTCCGCGATGCGGCTACGCGACCGCCGCTGGCCGTTGGCTGGCCTCGCATTTGTCGCCGCTGCGATCGGCCTGGCTAACCCAGGCGTATCGGGCCTTGTCGGCGTCGTGCTGTACAAAATGGATGTAGGCGGGGGAGTCTTTGACGTCGGGGCGTCGGCGGTGGGGCGACCGGTGTGCGACATGGGCGTACCCGGTCGACACTATTACATTCTCGCCGGCGACGAGGGATGCACGTTGAAGAGGGCGAACCGCCTGTTGGGCACACTCCGAAGGATGCCCGACCGCGAACGCGTCGCCTTCCTGTTGACCAACCGCGTCCAACCCGCACCGGCAGCCCAGTAGAAAGTGCATCGACGTTCAGGCGTATGACGCGGGTGTCGCACGTCCCGGTGCTCCCAGTTGCGAGTTCGTCCGCAAGGTTTCATGATCGGCGTGCCGCCCTACGGCCGGAATGCGAGTCACTTCAGCGGTATGTCGATCCTGCCGAATAGGGCATCCGCCGCAAGGTAACACCTTCCGCACTGATGATCGATCGGCGTAACAGTGACCGCGCCAGTAGAAATCGTCGTTGGCGCCGCTAGCTGGAAAAGACGGCTTTGTCCCAATCCCCGCCGTTCTATGCGGCTGCGCCGGCTGGTCGAGGGATATGAGCCTATCCGCCCGAACAAATGACGAGTTTCGGCGAGCGTTCTAACGGAGCTGAACGTTCGCACGTGGGTCATAGCCGCTTTGCCGTCACGGACTTGTTTTGGGATAGCGTGCCCTGGAGATCGGCCGGTCAGCAATTCAGGACAAAATAAACAACAAATCCCATCACGCCGAGAAGGGCAATTGCGAGCAGCGCCCGCGCCAACGGCTGATCCGCTACGCCTACATCAACGGTCTGCCCGGTTTCGTCACCCGCGAGCCTGACGGCCTGCTTCAGACGACCGCACTGCTCGTCGAGCAAGGCGCGTTGAAAGCGATCTATGTGATGCGCAATCCCGACAAGCTGCAGCACCTAGAAGTCCCGCTCAATTAGGAGGTATTGCTTGTAGTGCGGCGGGTACAACGGTCCCGGTGCTCGACAGCGCGCGCCAGGAGGGGCTTGCCCGGCAACCATCCAGTGACTTTCATTAAGGGTCAGTGGTCGAACAAGCGAACGGTTCAAAACACGAAACGAATCACCCATCTCACAGGCTTTCAAGGGAATGCACGGTGTCCCATCCGGCACGGGTTTGAAGCCAAAAAAGGGACCGAATTTGGTGTGGGCCACGCGGGGGCCACGGATTAAAGCGCCGGCTAAAAGCTGAGCTTTTCTACGGCCTGCATGAACAGTTGCGAGTCCTGTAAGCGCACCATCTTCCTGGTTATTTTGATAACTTGGGAAATTTACGAAAATCGTTGATCGTAACGGCTGCCTGCTACAATCGCAGCGAGGCGAGAATGGGTGCGTAGCTGCTTGAGCGTGATGGCGCCACTTACTATGTTCGGCGTTCGATTTCACTAGCTTCAAGGCGGTTTGAACCGCGCCGGGTTTGCCGGCGGTCTCAACGCCTGTGACGACGCGGCCATAAGCCGCAACATGGCGAACAAGGTTTCGCCTCAGGTCACGCCCCCCGACGAAACAGGAAGCGCTCGGATATCCAATGCGCAGCAGCGCCAACGGCGACGCCGAGCAGCACCTCCTCGGCACGCGCCAGCGCGGCCGTGACGATCGATCCACCGGGCGGTACCGTCAGCAGCACGATCACCGATGTCCACATGCAGACCCGCAGTTCCGGGCGGAGGCGGGCGATGCTGGCGGTGATACCCACCGCCACCGCCAGCATCGCGACCTGCCCTGCCCCGCGCATCATGATGGCGGCCAGCAACGCCACCGCCACGCCCACGACCGTCGCCGCGATCCGCGACGTCAGCGATCTATGCGTGTCGCCCAGCCTGTCCTGCGACACGACCAGCGCCGACACGCTCGCCCACACCGGATGGTCCAGCCCCATCCGGTTGGCGATCACCAGCGCCAGTACGGCGGCCGCCGTACAGCGCGCGACGAAGGCGATCGAGCGGATCGCCTCCGTGCGGGACACGGCCGCGGTCACCCACGACCGCAGGGCAGGCGGTCGCCTCACCGGAACAGGTTGGCCTTGGCCAGTTCCAGCACCTCGTCGCCGCGTCCGCTGAGCACCGCGCGGGCGGCGTAGAGGCTGAAGCCCTTCACCTGCTCGGCCTGGATCTTGGGCGGCATGATGAGTTCCTGAGTCTCGGTGACGACGTCGACCAGCGCGGGGCCGTCATGCGCGAAGGCGTCGCGCAATGCACCCTCCAAAACATCGGACCGCGTCACCCGGACCCCGAAATAGCCCATCTCGCGCGCGATCGCGCCGAAATCGGGGTTTTGGAGCGAGACATTCTCGTCGACATAGCCTGCCGCCTTCTGCTCCAGCGCCACGAAGCCCAACGTGGAGTTGTTGAAGACGACGATCTTGATCGGCAGCTTCATCTGCACCGCGGTCAGCATGTCGCCCATCAGCATGGCGAGGCCACCATCGCCCGACATCGACACGACCTGTCGCGCGGGAAAGGCACCCTGCGCACCCAGCGCCTGGGGCAGCGCATTGGCCATCGAACCATGGTTGAACGATCCGATCAGTCGCCGCCGCCCGTTCATCGTCAGATAGCGCGCCGCCCAGACGGCGGGCGTCCCGACATCGGCGGTGAAGATCGCATCCTCGGCGGCCAGCCGGTCGATGGTGCGCGCGACGAACTGCGGGTGGAGCGGCTTGTCGCCATCGCGCGGGGTCGCCAGATCGTCCAGCCCCTTGCGGGCCTCGCGATAATGGGCGCGCGCCTTCTCCAGGAACCGGTCGTCCCGCTCGCCCCGGATCAGCGGGATCAGCCCCCGCGCCACCTCTACGACATCGCCGACCACGCCCAGGTCGAGCGGCACGCGGCGACCGAGCGCACTCGGGTCGCGGTCCACCTGAACGACCTTCGCCTTTTCAGGGTAGAAGTTGCGATAGGGAAAGTCGGTGCCGAGCATCAGCAGCGTGTCGCATTCCATCATCGCGTGATAGCCCGACGAAAAGCCGATCAGCCCGGTCATGCCGACATCATAGGGATTGTCGTACTCGATATACTCCTTGCCGCGATAGGCATGGACGATGGGGGCCTTCAGCGCCTCGGCCAGCGCGACCACCTCGTCATGCGCGCCCGCCGTACCCGAGCCGCAGAGCAGGGTCACCGCCTTCGACACGTTGAGCAGGTCCGCGATCTTCGCCAGTTCCGCCTGCCCTGGCACCAGGCGCGGGGTGGCCAGCGGCGGGAAGGCGACGGCCCGCGTCTCGGGCGCGGGCTTCAGCGCGATGTCGCCGGGGATGACCAGCACCGCGACGCCGCGCTGGCCGATCGCGGTGCGGATCGCGCGGTGGAGCAGCTCGGGCATCTGGCGCGGCTCCTGCACCATCTCGCAGAAATGGCTGCACTCGCGGAACAGTTCGGTCGGATGGGTTTCCTGGAAATAGCCCAGGCCGATCTCGCTCGACGGGATATGCGCGGCGATGGCCAGGACCGGCACATGGTTGCGCTGGCAATCATACAGGCCGTTGATGAGGTGGAGATTGCCCGGCCCGCAACTGCCCGCACAGACCGCCAGCGTACCGGTCGCGGCCGCCTCCGCCCCCGCCGCGAAGGCGCCCGCCTCCTCGTTGCGGACATGCATCCATTGGATCCGGCCCGATTTGCGCAGGCTGTCGTTGAACGCGTTCAGGCTGTCGCCCGTCACGCCCCAGATGCGCTCCACGCCCGCTTCGACCAGCGTGCGGTTCAACAGGTCGGCAATCGTCTCGGCCACAATCCGTCCTCTTCTTGTATCAGTCGGGGCACAGGGCCACCGTCTTCACGTTGCAAGGGCGAAACGAGGCGGCAACGGATTGGCTTCCTTCGAGAACCATGATGTTTTTGCAACGTGCCGTGCCAATGATGCATGGCATGCGATGTCGCGGTGATCAGGGAAGCGGGCGGAAGACGGCCACGCCCAGCAGCACCGGCACCCGCCCTGGACTGACCCCGTCGTCGCTGCTGTCATCCTCCTCGTCCTCAAGCCGATCGACATTCAAGCTACGCCTTCTTCCCTCTCCCCTCAGAGAGGGGCGAGGGAAGAAGGGCATATCCGAACGTCGATTGGCCCTGGAAAGCAAAACGGGGCATTCCCATTGGAATTTGGGGAACGCGCCTTATGGCCAACGGGCGTCCGCAAATCTCGACACCTCAGCCGCAAGGTCCCGATCTTCCGGCGTATTTCCCTGGAACCCGCCATGGGGCATGGCCTCGAAGACATGCAGTTCGGCATCGACATCCGCCCGACGCAACGCCCGGTGCATCCGCACCGCGTTGGACAGGAAAAGGTCGCGCGTTCCCGATTGCAGAAAGGTCGGCGGAAAGCCGGTAAGATCGCCGAACAACGGCGAAAGATAGGGATGGGAGAGGTCGGCGCCGCCAGCGTATAATTGGTTGTTCCGCATGAGAGAGCCGGGCAGCACCACATCGACCATCTGATTGACCTGGAAGCTGTCACCGGACTCGGTCAGGTCCACTTGCGGTGACAACAGGATCATCCCGGCGGGCATGGGCATCCCTTCGTCTCGTCCGCGAAGGAGCATCGCAGCCGCCAGATTGCCGCCCGCCGATCGTCCGCCCACGACGATGCGTGACGGCGCATGGCGTTCCAGCACATAGCGATAGGCGGCCAGCGCATCGTCGAGCGCGGCCGGATAGGGATGCTCCGGGGGCATGCGATAGTCGACGCCATAGCAGACCGCCCCATGCTGATCGGCGTGCATTCGCGCCTGCGCTTTGCAGGCCTCACCACCACCCACCACCAGCGCCCCGCCATGAAAATCGAGATAGGCGCAATCCGGCTTCAGCACGGTTTCCGGCGTGGCGATATGGATCGTGGCGTCATCGGTCCGGACGGTCTCGACGCTTGCCCGCAAGATGCCGGCGAGCGCCTTCACCGCAGCCGCATATTGCCCGTCGGCGGCCGCCTTGATCGTCATCCAACCGGCATGATCGTCGGGCAGCGGCATCGCGTAGAGTGCGTTCAGCGGCACCCCATCGTCGTTCACCTGTCGTTCGAGACTGGCGCGTGCCTCCGGACTGATCGACGCCGGGAAAGGGATAAGGCGGCCATGGACGGCAACGCCGGATTTCTGATCGCTCATGTCGATACGCTACTCTCAACGCCAACAGCTTTGCGGGCCGGCGCCAATGGGGTCGCCGAGCCGCTGTCACACCCTAGCAGCCCCTCGACCATTCCAACAAATACACGGTCCGAAAGACGGCCGGGCGCAGAACCGGACGTGCAGGCCCAGCATAACGGCCCTGCGCGGCGCGGTCATTCGTAGGACGATATCTCGATCAGGTTGCCGTCCGGATCGCGCACATAGATGGAGCGAATGGGCCCCAGCGCCCCGCTCTTGGTAACCGGGCCGAGTTCGATATCGACGCCGCACGATCGAACGTGCGCGGCGACCGCGTCCGGGGAGGCGTCGGTCAGAAAACAGAGGTCCTGGCCGCCGACCGAAGGGGCCCTGCCCGTGAACCAGCTCTCCTGCGAGCTATGGATGGGGCGCAGATTGATCTTGTTTCGCCCGAACGTCATGCTGGTGCGCGGCTCGCCGGAATCCGATGTGATGTCCACCCGCTCCATGCCGAGCACGCGCGCGTACCAATCGGCGGAGGCCTCCACGTCGCGTACGTTGAAGACGATATGGTCGATGGCTTTGATCGTCAGCATTCGGGACTCCGCAACGAGGCGCTCTGTGCAGGCGTCGGGGTAAACCATATCGCAGAAGTCATCGATGGGCGCACCATGGTCGCTGCCCGCTTACGGCATCCTCGGCATGCCCGATCCGATGCCGGTCGATTCCGTCAGAACAGGCCGTTCAGGAATTTTCCCGTGCCGTCCGTCAATCCCACGATCTTATCGGTGGCTTGCCGGTAAAGCTTGAAGTCCAGTTCCGCCTCCGGCGCATCACCAGCCTGCCCACGAAACGAACGAAGCTGTGCGCGTCCCAGCGGTCGTTTGTTCGATCCACTTCGCTCGACGGCGATCGAGATGCGCGGGGTCTGTCGTTCGGCCGTTTTCGCTATGCTTTCGCAGGCCGTTATCACCCCCTTGGCCACCAATCCCGTGCCGCCATGGTTTTCGCTCGCGAAGATGAAGATGACGTCGCCAACCTTCGCGCCTTTCCCACCGTACATCGTCTTCTGGGCGACGAAGACGAACGAGGCCGCGTCGGGGTCGGGGACTTCCGCCTTGATGGCAAACCAACGGACAATCGCGGTCATGGCCGGATGATATCAGACGGGCCGGTGCCCGCAACCGGCGATCCTGGCCAAGGACGATGGAGCGGCAGAGGGATGACGAGCATCGGACCATTTTCCCGATTCACCTGGGCCGCCTATGTCTCCAGATCGGTCGCGAGGGAGAAGCCGACATAGCGGCCGGCATTGTAGGTCAGGCCCCCCGAGGAGTCGGCGATCCACCGATAGCTATCGAACAGGTTCATCACCTGAACGCGGGCGATCACCTCGCGCTGCCCGAGCCGGAGCCGGTGACGCGCGCCCAGGGCGACGGTTGGACGCGACGGCAGGCGGACGGCATTGGCCTGGTCGGCGAAGGATCCGCCATGCCGCGTCACCTGAAGATCGAAGGACGATCCGCGCCAGCTTTCCGGATGCACGTCCAGCGCCAGGACGATGCGACTGCGGCTGGTGCCGACCGGGCGCGGGCCGATCGTTCCGTCTTCGACCAATTCCCCGGTGACGCGCGGATCGAGCAGGACCGCGCCCGCAACGATGCTGGCGAACGGCGTCATGTCCCCGCTCAACGACCCCTCGATACCGCGATGGCGGACCTCGCCCAACCGGCGGTAGAGGTTCGCACCGTCGAGATTGAAATAGGGTTTGCGCACATCGAACACGCCCACAGCCGCTTGCAGCTTGCCCAGCGAGGCGCGCACGCCGGCATCGACCTGCCGCGTCCGCAGCGCGGGCGGCGCCGCATTGCGGTTGACCGCGATATCCGGGGCGACCTCGCTTTCCTCCAGCCCTCGCGTCACCCCGGCATAAGCCGACAGGCCGGACGCCACGTCGATCGAGGCCATCAGGTTGAACAACCATGGCCGGTCGCGCGACAGGATGGCCTCGCGCCCGGGCGGACGGACATGCTTGCGATAATCGGTCTTCTGGATACCGATGTTGAGGCTGCCCCGCCCCTTCCAGCGCCCCTCATAAGCGATGCCGCCCGTCACCTGTCGAACGTCGTCGGGCGTGCGTTCCGCGAAGGTGAAGGACGGCTCGGCGATCGGCGCGCGCGTCGCGATGTTGCGTCGGGGCAGTTCGACCGCCTCCGCCTCCCCATAGAGGCGGGCCTGATCGCGGGCGCGCACCGAGGCATGGAAGCGATGCAGCCGCGGACCGTCCGTGAAGGTGCGGGACACGCGCACCTCGCCGGAAGTGGAGGCATAGCGCGACGGCGGGGCCGCATAGACGGTTTCCGTGCCGGTGCCCGCCTCGTCCACATCGAGCCACAGGGTCGTCCGATCGCGGCTGACGGCATAGATCGAGCGGAACAGACCGCCCGCCACCGACCAGTCCCCCTGCTTCGTCCGTGCGATCAGGCCCGTATTGCTGCCGCGTCCGGTGTTGGTCGCCCAGTCCTGCCCCGTATAGCGCCGACGATCACGCACGCGCGGCGGGACGAACGCGCCGCCGGTGAAGTAGGTCGGCAGGGCCTCCTCGCTCCAGATCGAGTCGAGGCTCCAGAACGGGATGATCTCGGTATCGGGCGCGGGCCGCCACCGGAGGCTGATCCCACCGGAGAAGACCTTCGGCGTGCCCCCGAACCATTCATCGTCACGATAGAGGCCGAACCCGCCCGCCGCCGACAAGGTCCGACCGGCGATCGGCGCGCGAACGTCGAACTCGATACTGGCGTCGCCGAACGTGCCGGCGTTCAACCGGGGGCTGAGGACCAGGGCCTCGGGCGCCTCGGGCAGGCGAAAATCGGCGATCCCGGTCGGCGCCGGGAATGGATAGTCGATCGCCGTCAGGCCGACCCGGATGATCGAGCTGTCAACGATGCGATAGCTGACGTCCGCCTGCTGATCGATATACAGCCCCTCGATACGGACATTGCCCGCATCGATCGGTGAGAAGCCGCGCACGTCCTCCTCATCGTATAGTCCGACGGACTCGTTGGCGTAGCTGACGCCGAACGCGTCCTCGGCCGCTCGCGCGGCGTTCTGGTCGGCGCGCTGCGCCTCTGCCTCACCCGCGAACCCGAAGGCCGCGAGTGTCATCAATGCCCATTTCCGCATGTCTGCCCCCGCCGCATCCCCTAGCGAGGGACTTGCGGCTTACCAAGATCAAACCGGATCGGCCGCACTGCTGCATCGGGCCATGCCCCATATGGGGTCTGGATCAGCGCGGCCCCTTCGGCGGGCGAAGAAGTCTCCTGAATCAAAAGGCGTAGCGCAGCGTCGCCTTCACGTCGGCCGGGCGCCCATAGGCAAGCTGATTGTAGAAGCCGATCTGCGAGTAATATGTCTTGTCGAAGATATTGTCCGCATTGACCTGCACCGACAACCGCTCCGTCACCGGATAGCGTGCCATCAGGTTGACCAGAGCATAATCGTTGATCTGCAACCGCTCGGGGGCGTTCGTCACCGGGTTGGTGGTGTCGGTATAGCTCTCCCCCTCCCAGTTGACGCCGCCACCGATGGTGAGCCCTCTCAAGCCGCCGCCCCGCACCTCATAGGTGGTGAACAGGCGCAGCAGGCGATCCGGGTAGTTGCTGTTCACCCGCTTGTCGTCGCGATCGCGGACCTTGAACTGGGTATAGTTCACGCTCACCGCCCAGCCCGGCATGATCTCGCCATTGGCTTCGGCCTCGAAACCCGTGCTGCGCGCGCCGTTGGCGGCATAATAGGCCTGGTTGATCGTGCCGGGGATCAGGTAACCCGCATCGACCTGCGCCAGATTGTCCTGTTCCACCCGGAAGACGGACAGCGCCGTCTTGAGCCGCCCCGCGAAGAAACTGCTCTTGAGGCCCGCTTCGTAATTCTTGCCCGTCACCGCCGGCAAATAACCGCCATTGCGGTCCTGCGCGTCCTGCGGCTGGAAGATCTCGGTATAGCTGACATAGACCGTGTGATTGGGCGTCAGGTCGCAGAGGATACCGGCATAGGGGATGAACTCGCCACGCTTGCCATAATCGGCGACCGTGCCATAGGACAGGCCGTCCCGCTCCCAGGAGGCGAGACGCGCGCCCAAAATCACCTTCAGCGGATCGGCAAGCGACAGGCGGGTGGCCGCGAAATAGCCCCATTGCCTGGTGCGCACGTCCACCACCTGCGATCGTGCGCCCCAAATCGGTTCGGGGAAGGAGCCGTCCCAGGCGTTGAAATCGCCCACGGCGGCGGCGGGGCTGCTGTCATAACCATAGAAATCGAGACCCTGCCGCGCATAGCTGGCGCCCGCGATCAGATTGTGGCGGCGGCCGAGCAGCTCGAACGTGCCGGTCAGCCGCGCGGTCAGGTCCAGTTGCGAGAGCCGGCTGTCATAGCGGGCGGGGATGGCGGCCATGCCCAGCCCGGTCGTGCGGTCGGGCTGTCCGGTCAGGTACAGCAGCCGCATGTCGCCGCTGTTCCGGCCGTAATTGCCGTACAGGCGCAGCGTCCAGTCGCGCCCGAAATCCTGTTCCAGATTGACGAAGGCCGTGCGCTGCGTCGAACCCCAGCTCGTCCAGTCCGCGCCGATCGTCTTGGAGCGGCGCCAGTCGGTGCGACTGCCATCGGCATACCAGATCGGCAGGCCACCCCACAGCGTCCCCCGGGGATCGTTGTCCTGATAGCTCGCCCCCGCGCTGAACCGCGTCGACGGCGTCAGGTCCGCATCCAGCACCCCGTACAGCACGACCTTCCGGTTGCCGAGCAGATCGACATAGGAATCGGAATCCTGAAACCGGGCCACACCGCGGACGCGGACGCTGCCGTCGCGCGTCACCGGGCTGGTGACGTCGGCTTGGAGCAGATAGTCGTTCCAGCGCCCCGCCGAGGCGGTGAACGATCCCGTCAGGTGATCGCTCGTGGCGTGCTTGCGGACGAGGTTGATCGAGGCGGACGGATTGCCGGCGCCGGTCAGCAACCCCGTCGCACCGCGCACGATCTCGACCCGATCATAGAGAGACAGGTCCAGTTCGGATTCGCCGGCGCTATAGGCTGCCTGGAATTGCAACGGCATGCCGTCGATCTGATAATTCTCGATATCGAAACCGCGCGCGGCGAAGACGTTGCGCGAGCTGTCGAACGCCTTGGCCGAAATACCGGCGGCATTGTTGGCGATGTCGGTCAGGCTGCGCAGTTGCTGGTCGTCGAGCCGTTGCGAGGTGACGACCGTCACCGATTGCGGCGTTTCCTGGATCGTCAGGCCAAGGCCCGTGGCGGAATCCAAACGGTCATTGGTGGTGTAGCGGCCGATGACGGTGATATCGTCCCGCTCGCGTGAGCGATCGTCCGTCGTCCGGTCCGCCTGCCCGGTCTCGCGCGCCGGTGCCGACTGCGCCATCGCGATCGAAGGCACGGCACAACCGACCAGCATCAACGCCAGCACCGATCGGCAGCCATAGGCTGCCGCAGACACACCACCCGTCATTGAGACCCCTCTTAATGATATGGGCTCGCATTAGCATGCATTGGGAAGGGGTCAACCGTGGATGACCTGCATCGCCGACCGGCGAACAGCGCGCTTCCAAAACGCCCGTCGCCACCCTCACCCGCCGCCCGAACGATCAGGAAAGGCCGGTTTGACGGCGGTCAAAGGCACGTCCGCACCCTTAGGGCACAGTGCCCGGCATGTGGCCTTATCATCCCGACCTGCTCGCCCGGCCCGTGCCGCGCTACACCAGCTATCCCACCGCCGCCGAGTTCGGCGACCGGGTGGATCATGACGACATGGCCGCCGCGCTCGACGCGGTCGGGGCGGACAACATCGCGTCGCTCTATCTGCATATCCCCTATTGCCGGGCGATCTGCTGGTATTGCGGATGCAATACGGGGGCGGCGAACCGGACGGCGCGGCTGGATGCCTATCTGACGCGACTGCATGAAGAGATCGGCATGGTCGCCGCCCGGCTGGATGGGCGGGGACGGATCGGGCGGATCGCCTTTGGCGGCGGGAGCCCCAATGCCATCGCGCCCGATGCCTTTGCCGCGCTGGTCACGCACCTGCGTACGGCCTTTGCCTGCGAGGATGCACCGCTATCGCTGGAGGTCGATCCGCGCGGCTTCGATGCCGCCTGGGCGCGCGTCATCGCGGAGACCGGGGTCGCGCGGGTCAGCCTGGGCGTGCAGACCTTCGATCCCGTGCTTCAGGCGGCGATCGGTCGGGTCCAGCCGCATGAGGACATCGTCCGCACCGTCACGCTGTTGCGCGAGGCCGGGGTCGGGTCGATCAACTTCGACCTGATGTACGGCCTGCCCGGCCAAAGCAACGCGGCCCTTGCGGCGAGTTTGAGCGACAGCATCGCGCTGGCGCCCGAAAGGCTGGCGGTCTTCGGCTATGCCCATGTCCCGCATCTGATCCCACGCCAGCGCCGGATCGACGCGACCGCGCTGCCGGGTGCGGCGGCACGCTTCGCGCAGGCGGCGCTGGCGCATGAGCGATTGACGGCGGCGGGCTATCGGGCGGTCGGATTCGATCACTTCGCGAAGCCGGACGATTCCCTAGCCCGGGCGGCGGCGGGCGGAACGCTGCGCCGCAATTTCCAGGGCTTCACCGACGATCCCGCCGACATATTGATCGGGCTGGGGGCCAGCGCGATCAGCGAATTTCCCGACCGCCTGCTTCAGAATGCGAAGAAGGCGGGCGATTGGCATCGGGCGATCGGGGCCGGCCGTTTCGCGACCGCGCGGGGCATCCATCGGACACCGCTCGACCGGCGGCGGGGCGCGGCGATTGCGGGGGTATTGTGCCAAGGAGTCGCGGAGACGAACGGCCTGCCGGAGCGCGATGCCATTCGCACCCGGCTCTCCGGCTTCGAGCAGGCGGGGTTGCTCGGCTGGGAAGGCCACCGCCTGCGCCTGACGCAGGACGCGCTGCCCTATGCCCGCAGCATCGCCGCCGCCTTCGACGCCTGGCGCAGCACGGACGACATGCGCTTCAGCCATGCGGTGTGACCTTCCGCCGCGCTGCGCCGCCTGTGCCGCGCGCGGGATGGCGCTGTGCGACGGGTTGGACGGAACGGCGCTTGCCGCATTCCATGATATCGGTCGCCGCCGCCGGTTGGGCATCGGACAGGCATTCGGCTGGATCGGCGACCCCGCAAGCCATTGCGCCCATCTCGTCTCGGGCGTGCTCAAGATACCCGCATGGAGCCGGATGGCCGTGCCCAGATCGTCGGCCTGCTCTACCCCGGCGATTTCGTCGGGACGCTCTTTACCGACCGCTCCACCGACATGATCGCCGCGCTGAGCGATGCCGATCTGTGCGTCTATCCGCGTCTGGCGCTGGAGGAGATTCTGGTCCGCCACCCCGCCGCCGGGCGATGGCTGCTGCGCCGGACGATGGCGACGCTGGCCGAGGTGCGGCGCTGGACGCCGATGCTGGCCCGTGCGCGGGCCGAGGCGCGGGTCGCCGCATTGCTGCTCGACATGGCGCGGCGGTGCAAGGTGGAAGGGGACGCGCTATTCCACCTGCCGCTGTCGCGGGCTGCGATGGCGGAGGCCCTGGGCCTGGCGGTCGAGACGGTCAGCCGTCACATGACCGGCTTTTCGCAAGACGGGCTGATCGTGCTGTCCGGCCTGCGCGGGGTGTGCCTGCTCGACCGGACCCGCCTCGCGATCATCGCAGGCTAGGCGGCGGACCGGGCCTGCCCGTTCGCCGCCCATTGCCGTTCGCACAGGGCCGACAGCACCGGGCGATGGCTGACCAGGATCATCCCCTGCCCCGTCCGCCTCAATCGCGCGTCCAGCCGCCGCGCGACCTCCGCCGCGACCACGGCATCAAGCCCCTCGCCCGGCTCGTCGAGGAGCAGCCAGGGCGCATGCCCCAGATAGGCGCGCGCCAGCGACAGCCGCCGACGCTCTCCCCCCGACAGCCGCGCCCCGTCCTCGCCCAGCCATGTGTCGAGCCCCTCGGGCAGCGCCCGCACCACGGCATCGAGCGCGGCGTCGTGCAATGCCTGCCACAGGTGATCCTCCGTCGCATCAGCATCCGCCAGCCGCAGATTGTCGCGAACCGTGCCCGCCATCAGGCCCGCGTCCTGCGGAGCCCAGGCGAAGGTCGCACGCAAGGTCGCGGGCGGAAGCGTGGCCGCATCCCGGCCACCGATCATGATCCGTCCGGACGGTAGCGGACGAAGCCCCAGCAATCCCTCGATCAACGTCGTCTTGCCGCAGCCCGATGGTCCGGTCAGCGCGATCCGGCTGCCCGGTGCGAAGGCATGGCCGTCGATGACGAGGTGCGTGTCGAGCGGAACCTCGATAGCCGGACGCTCTGCCTCCACCGCGTCGAACACCGTCTCCAGCCGAGCCTCCGCCCCGCGGAGCCGTCCACTCTCGGTCATCGCGCGCAGGATCGGCGCGGTCGCATCGGCTGTCATCGCCGCCGCCAGGGCCGCGAGCGCCGCCAGCGGTGCGCCAGCCCCTGCCGACAGCACCAGCGCCGATGCCGCCGCCAGGGCGATGCTCACCGCGTGCAGCGCCTCGAACCGCGCCACCACCGCCGCCTGTCGCTCCTGCGCTTCGGCGAGCCGATCTCCCGCCGCCGCAATCCGGGCAGCCGCCCAATCCTCCAGCGCGAAACAGCGGAGTTCCGCCGCCGCGCCGCCCATCGTCGCCACCTCTTCGCGCAGACCCCCCATCGCCTGTTGTACGGCACGGCCGGGCTGATCCAATCGGCGGGCCCAGAGCTGTGCCAGGCCGAGCACTGCCGCGACACAGGCCAGCGTCGCGACCATGGCCGGCCATCCGCCGAGCGCGGTCAGCGCCGCGCCCGACGCCAGCGCCGCCACGCCACCCCAGGGCCCTGACAGACGGACGAAGCGCCATTCCACCGCGTCGACATCGCCGATCAGCCGCGCCGTCGCCTCCCCCCGGCCGAGCGCCAGCGCCACCGAGGGCGGCGCGGCGGTGATCGCACGGTAAAGCGCGGGCCGCAGCCGGGCGAGCGCCCCGAACGCCGCGCCATGGCTGGCCAGCCGCTCGCCATAGCGCCCAGCCGTTCGCACGATCGCCAGCAAGCGGATCAGGGCGGAGGGCAGCATATAGTTGAACGCCTGCGCCGCGACGATCCCCGCGCCCCCCGCCAGCGCGGCGGCGGTCAGGAACCAGCCCGACAGGGCGAGCAGCCATACCGAGGCGATGGCGACCAGCGCGGCGCACATCCCCGCTTGTCGCAGGCGGCGACGCTCCCGGCGGCGTTCGGCAGCGATCAGATGGCGTAACGTCATGCCGCCGGTCCCAGATGAACGATGCGCGTCGCGATGGCGGCGAGCGCGGGGCTGTGTGTGGCGATCAGCGTCGTGCGTCCGTGCGCGGCGCGTGCGATGGTCGCGGTCAGCGCGGCTTCGGCGACAGCGTCCAGATGCGCGGTCGGCTCATCGAGCAGCAGGAAGGGCGCAGGGTTGAGCAAGGCGCGGGCGAGCGCGATCCGCCGCCGCTCGCCGCCGGACAGGCCGCTGCCCCGCGCATCCAGTTTCGCGTCGAGGCCACCCGGCCGGGCCGCGAGCATCGGCCCCAAGCCCGCCGCCGCGACCGCACGCTGGATCGCCAGCTCATCCGCCTGGGGACGGGCGAGCATCAGATTGTCGCGGATACTGCCCGCAATCAGCAGGGGATGCTGCCCCGCCCAACTCGCCTGTCCCGCCAGCGAGACCAGGGGGGCGCCGTCCGCCTCGATCGTGCCCGCCGATAGCGGCGCCAGCCCTAGCAGCAGGTGCAGCACGCTGGTCTTGCCGCTGCCCGAGGGGCCGAGCAGCGCCACCGTCTCGCCCGCCTCGATCCGCAGCGACAGGTGCGAGACGGCGGGGGCGTCGCTGCCCGGATGATGGATGGCGACATCGCGCAGGACCAGCGGGGCCGCGCCCCGGACCCAAGGCATAGGCTCCTGTTCGGCCAATGCCATCAGGGTGTCGGCGGCCGTCTCCGCCGCCTGCTTGTCGTGATAGACGGCGGCCAGGCGGCGCATCGGCGCATAGAATTCCGGGGCGAGCGCCAGCATGAAAAAGGCTTGGGAGAGGGTCAACGTCTGGGGCACGGCGAAGGGCAGCAGGCCCAGCAGGGCGAAACCGCAATAGACCGCGACCAGCGCCACCGACAGCGCCGCGAAGAATTCCAGCGCGGCGGAGGACAGGAAGGCGACCCGCAGGACACGCATCGTCCGCTCGGCCAGTTCCTGCGCCGCCGCGCCGATTGCCTCGGTCTCACGTGTCTCGGCCCGAAAGGCCAGTACGACCGGCAGGCTGCGCACCCGGTCGGCGAAGCGGGCCGACAGGCGGTGCAGGGCGACGAATTGCCGACGCGACTCGTCCGCCGCCGCACCGCCCGCCAGGATCATCGCCGCCACGAAGGGCAGCAAGGTGCCCGCGAGAATGACCGCCGCCACCCAACTGGCGCAAGCGGTCGCGACCAAAACCAGAATCGGCGCGATGGCGGCGGCCCGGCGCGCGGGCAGGAACCGCGCGACATAGCCGTCCAGCGCCTCGACCGCATCGACGGCCTGCGTGGCGAGCAGGCCGCTATCGGCCGGGACACCCGGCTTTCGACGCAGCGAGGCGGTCACGGCGCGAAGCCGCTGCGCCCGCTTGACCGTCCCAGCCCTCACCGCGCCCCGCCGCAATGCCAAGGTCGCAAAAACCCCACGCAACGCACCCATGCCCAGCATCGCCAGGGCCCAGGGCCACACCGTCCCCTGCCCGGTCACCGCCGTCACGCCCCCCGCGACACCCGCCGCAAAGCCGACCGCCGCCAGCGTATCGAGGAGCAACAGACCCGCCACGCCGTCGCGTCGCCCGGCCGCCCCCTTCAACCAGCGGTTGCGCATCCTGGGTATCGAGGGAGCATCGGCGATCATCGTCATGCCGCGACGGTCGCCCCGACCGCCCCCTTAGTCTTTGACCGCGGTCAATGTCGGCACCGGCTGGCGGGCCTAGCGAGTCGGCCAGCAAGGGGCCGGGGGGCGGCTCCTTTTATGGAGACATGCCATGGACCCCGGCGTCGTAGACCTGTCGCGACTGCAATTCGCGGCCACCGCGCTATATCACTTCCTGTTCGTGCCGCTGACGCTCGGCCTGTCGATGATGCTGGTCATCATGGAATCCGTCTATGTCATGACCAGCCGCCCGGTGTGGCGGGTAACGACGCGCTTCTGGGGCAAAATCTTCGGCATCAACTTCGTGCTGGGCGTCGCCACCGGCCTGACCATGGAGTTCCAGTTCGGCACCAACTGGTCCTATTTCTCGCATTATGTCGGCGACATCTTCGGCGCGCCGCTGGCCATCGAGGGGCTGATGGCCTTTTTCCTGGAGGCGACATTCGTCGGGCTGATGTTCTTCGGCTGGGACCGGCTGTCGAAGCTGGGCCATCTGATCGTCACCTTCATGGTCGCGCTGGGCACCAATTTGTCGGCGCTGTGGATCCTTGTCGCCAATGGCTGGATGCAGAATCCGGTGGGCGCGAGCTTCAATCCCGACACGATGCGGATGGAAGTGAGCGACTTCGGCGCGGTGCTGTTCAATCCCGTCGCCCAGGCCAAGTTCGTCCACACGGTCAGCGCGGGCTATGTCTGTGCCTCGGTCGTGGTGCTGGGCGTTTCCGCCTTCTGGCTGTTGAAGGGGCGTTTCCTGCCCGTCGCGCGCCGGTCGATGACGGTGGCGGCGGCGTTCGGCCTCGCCTCCTCGCTGTCGGTCGTCGTGCTGGGCGACGAGAGCGGCTATGCGCTGACCGACAACCAGAAGATGAAGCTCGCCGCGATCGAGGCCGTCTGGCACACCGAGCCCGGTCCCTCCGGCCTGACCCTGTTCGGCTATCCCGACACGGTCGCGCGCGAGACGCGGTACAAGGTCGAGATTCCCTGGCTGCTCGGCCTGATCGCGACGCGCAGCCTGGACGGCACGGTCACGGGCATGTCCGAACTCGTGCTGAAGGCGCAGGAGCGGATCGCCTCCGGCGTGATCGCCTATGACGCGGTTCAGCGGCTGAAGACGAACCCGAACGATGCCGCCCAGCGCGCCCGGTTCGAGGCGCACAAGCGCGACCTGGGCTATGCCCTGCTGCTCAAGCGGCAAATGGCCGATCCGCGCGCCGCCAGCCCCAAGCAGATCGAGGCGGCGGCTTGGGACACGGTGCCGGATGTCGGGCTGCTCTTCTGGAGCTTCCGCATCATGGCGGCGATCGGCTTTGCGATGATCGCGCTGTTCGCCACCGCCTTCACGCTATGCTCGCTGCGGATGCACATGGATTCGCGCTGGTTCCTGAAACTGGCGGTGGCGGCGATCCCGCTGCCCTGGATCGCGATCGAGCTGGGCTGGGTCGTGGCCGAGCTGGGTCGGCAGCCCTGGGCCATCGAGGGCGTGTTGCCGACCTTCCTGGCGACCAGTTCGCTGTCGCGCGGGGCGCTGTGGACCACGCTGGCGGGCTTTACCGCGCTCTATGGTGTGCTGGCGGTGATCGAGGTCCGGCTGATCCTCGCCGCCATCGCGCACGGACCGGAGGAGCGGGACGACCAGCCCGCGCCCGGCCCGATCCCCGCCGCCATTCCCGTCACCGCCTGAAGGAGGCCAAAACATGTTCGATTATGAGATGTTGCGCCTGATCTGGTGGGCCCTGCTGGGGGTGCTGCTGATCGGCTTCGCCCTGACCGACGGGTTCGACCTCGGCGTGGCCGCCCTCCTGCCTTTCGTCGCGCGAAACGATGCCGAGCGGCGGATGGTCATCAATTCCATCGGGCCGACCTGGGAGGGAAACCAGGTCTGGTTCATCCTGGGCGGCGGCGCGATCTTCGCGGCCTGGCCCTTCGTCTATGCGGTCAGCTTCTCGGGCTTCTACCTCGCCATGTTCCTGGTGCTGGCCGCGCTGATCCTGCGGCCGGTGGGGTTCAAATATCGGTCGAAAAGGCCCGACCCGGCCTGGCGCAGCCGCTGGGACTGGGCGTTGTTCGTCGGGGGACTGGTGCCCGCGCTCGTCTTCGGGGTGGCGGTCGGCAATGTGCTGCTCGGTGCGCCCTTCCGCCTGGATGGTGACCTGCGCGCCTTTTACGATGGGACGCTCATCGGGCTGTTCACGCCCTTCACCCTGGTCTGCGGGCTGTTGTCGGTGGCGATGCTGGTGCTGCACGGCGCGGCATGGCTGTCGATCAAGGTCGAGCATGGCCCCGTCCATGATCGGGCGCGCAGTTTCGGGACGGTGGCGGCCGTCGCCTCCATCCTGTTGTTCGCGGTCGGCTTCGCCTTCGTCGCCTGGGGTGACATCGGCTATCGGATCGTCGGCGCGGTCGATCCGCTTGGCCCCTCCAACCCCTTGCGCATGACGGCGGAGCAAGCGGGCGGCGCATGGCTCGACAATTATACGCGCTATCCCTGGATGATGGCCCTGCCCGCGCTGGGCTTTGCCGGAGCCGCGCTGGCGCTGGCCGGCATCCGGGCGGGACGCGAGGCGCTGGCCTTTGCCGGATCGTCGCTCGCCGCGACGGGGATTATCGCCACCGTGGGCTGCGCGATGTTTCCCTTCATCCTGCCGTCCAGCATCGACGCGCATAGCAGCCTGACGGTGTGGAACGCCTCGTCCACCCAGAAGACGCTCGGCATCATGCTGTTCGTCACGCTCGTCTTCCTGCCGATCGTGCTCGCCTACACCGCCTGGGCCTACCGGGTGATGTTCGGACGGGTGACGACGGAGGCGGTGCGCACCAACCCCGACTTCTACTGAGAAAGGAACGACCCATGTGGTATTTTTCCTGGGTTCTGGGCCTGGGCCTCGCCATCGGCTTCGGCATCCTCAACGGGATGTGGCATGAGTTCCATCTGCCACAGGAGGATGACGTGTCGCCGCGACACTGACAGATAGGACAATCCGTCCGACGACAGGGGATCATGGCCGCGCTATAAGGCAAGGCCATGATCCCGAACGACATCTGTGCCGATTGCGCGGTGCGCGACCGGGCCTTGTGCGGCAGCCTGGACGACCGGGAGCTGCTCGCGCTGAACGCCATCGGCCAGCGTCGCAAGGTTGCGCGCGGCCAGACCATCGCCTGGGCGGGGGACGAAGCGGTGATCTGCGGCAACCTGCTGACGGGCGTGCTGAAGCTGGTCGCCGCCACCGCCGACGGGCGCGAGCAGACGGTCGGCCTGCTCTATCCGGCCGATTTCTTCGGACAGCCCTATGCGGGCGATGTCGACTTCACCCTGACCGCGCTGACCGAGGCGGAACTGTGCGTCTTTCCCCGCGCCGCCTTCGAGCGGGTGCTGGAGGATCACCAGCGCATGGAGCGCCTGTTGCTCCAGCGGACCTTCGAGTCGCTGAACGAGGCGCGCGGGCGGATGCTGGTGCTGGCGCGCAAGTCGGCGGGGGAGAAGCTGGCAGGCTTCCTGCTCGACATGGCGGCACGGGCTGGGGCCAGCGGATGCCGGGCCAGCCGCGACGGGCCGGTGACCTTCGACCTGCCGCTGACCCGCGGCCAGATCGCCGATGTGCTCGGCATGACGATCGAGACGGTCAGCCGCCAACTGACCCGGATGAAACAGGGCGGCCTGATCGGCCTGCCCGGCGGCCGCGCCATCACGATCAGCGACCGCGAGGCGCTGGCGGCACGGGCGGAAGCCGCTTAAGCCGCCAAACTCTCCGCCAGCGCATCGACCAGCAGGCCACGCGCCTCCGGGGTCAGGCGATGCCCGGCCAGCGCGATGATGACCAGTTGCTCGAAATCGACCGCGCGGCGACAGCCGGTGAAGAAGCTGCGCAGCATATGGCCCAGCGTCTCAGGCGCGGCGAACGCATCCGCCTCGGCAAAGGCGGCGACCAGCTCGCGCGCCGCCGCCGCATCGGCCTCGTGCCGGTGCCGGACATGGTCGAGCAGCGTGTCGATCAGCGGATCGTCATGCCCGTTCGACAGCATCGCCTCCAGATAAGCGCCATCGGTCCGCTCACCCCGCGTCACCAGCGTTTCGAGGGCTTTCAGGAACAGGGTCATGGCGGCCCGCTCGGGGCGGTCGGGCAAGCCGTCCGCCATCGCCTCCGCCTGTCGACACAAGATCAAGCGACGACGATGTTCCTGGAGCAGACGGATCAGGTCGATCTCGTGAATGACGTGCCAGCGACGTGCGAACGGCACGACGCTGCCTTGAAGCGGGTTGCGGTCCATCATGGGTCGTCTCCTTCGCCGCCCCGGGTGGCGACGGACGGCGGTCCTCGCATTGACGATAGTCAAATCGCGCGCCTCGCCCTTTTTTGACCATGGTCAAGGCGCGTGTCGGCGGCGGCGCCCATCCCTGCCCCATCATTCGACAGGAGAAGTCCCCAAGCCCGAAGTGAAGGACGGGATGATCTTGGTCGCGATCCCGGCGTCGGGGTGAGATCAGGGGTCGTATGGTCCTCGACCTGACGGTATGAAATCGCGGCGGGCGGCGGCTCTGCCCCTGCCTGCCAGCGTTGGAGAAGCAATGACCCGACCGTATCGCTTGTGCCGCCCTTCGTTCGCGTATCACCGATGCCGACACCGCCGCCGCGCTGATCCGTCCAGGCGAGACGGTCGCGACCAGCGGCTTCACCGGCTCCGGCTATCCCAAGATGGTGCCGCAGGCGCTGGCCCGGCGGATGGCGGCGTCGCATGCCGAGGGGCGGCCCTTCCGGGTCAATCTGTGGACGGGTGCCTCGACCGGGCCCGAACTCGACGGGGCGCTGGCGGCGGTCGACGGCATAGCGCAGCGCCTGCCCTATAGCGGCGATCCGGTGGCCCGCGAAAAGATCAATCGCGGCGAGATCGACTATCTCGACATGCATCTCAGCCAGGTCGCGCCGATGGCCTGGGAGGGGGTGCTGGGAACGCTCGACACCGCGATCGTTGAGGTGTCGGGCATCCGCGCAGACGGATCGCTCATCCCCTCGTCCTCGGTCGGCAACAACAAGACCTGGCTGGACCGCGCGGGCCGGGTCATCCTGGAGGTCAATCGCTGGCAGGACGCGGCGCTGGAGGGGATGCACGACATCTATTACGGCACCCGCCTGCCGCCCGACCGCGTGCCGATCCCGCTGGTTCGGCCCGACGACCGGATCGGCACGCCCTATCTGGCCTGCGATCCCGACAAGATCGTCGCGATCGTCGAGACCGAGGCACTCGACCGCAACCTGCCCTTCGCCGCGCCCGACGATACCGCGCGCGCCATCGCCGGACACATCATCGAATTCCTGACCCATGAGGTTTCGCGCGGACGCCTGCCCCCCGCGCTGCTGCCGATCCAGTCGGGGGTGGGCAATATCGCCAATGCGGTGCTGTCCGGCCTGGTCGACGCGCCGTTCGAGCCGATGACCGCCTATACCGAGGTGATCCAGGACGGGATGCTCGACCTGCTCGATACGGGCAAGCTGCGCATGGCGTCGGCCACCGCCTTTTCGCTCAGCCCGCAGGCGGCGGCGCGGCTGAATGCGAACATGGCGGCTTACCGCGACCGCATGATCCTGCGCCCGCAAGAGATCAGCAACCATCCCGAACTGGTCCGCCGCCTGGGCTGCATCGCGATGAACGGGCTGATCGAAGCGGACATTTACGGCAACGTCAATTCGACGCTGGTAATGGGATCGCGCATCCAGAACGGCATCGGCGGGTCGGGCGATTTCGCGCGCAATGCCTATGTCTCGATCTTCATGACCCCCTCCACCGCCAAGGGCGGCAAGATCTCCGCCATCGTGCCGCAGGCCTCGCATGTCGACCATATCATGCAGGACGTGCAGGTGATCGTGACCGAACAGGGCTTGGCCGACCTGCGCGGCCTCTCCCCGCGCCAGCGCGCGCGGGCGGTGATCGAACGATGCGCCCATCCCGCCTACCGCCCGATGCTCGCCGACTATGCGATGCGCGCCGAGGGCGGTTCCTACGGCCTCCACGCCCCCTCGCTCCCCGCCGAGGCGCTGTCCTGGCATCGTCGCTTCATGGAAACCGGGACGATGCTGCCGGGTTGACCATGGTCGAGCCCATGAGCGGCAGCGCGCCTCACTCATCGTCGCATGGCAAAAACGGACGGCCGTCGCGTCAGGCACGACATCTCCGCGTTCTCCGCGCCTCCGCGCGAACACAGTCTTCGCGTCTTCGCGCGAATATGATTGTCGACCGGCGCTAGAGCGGGATGACATGGAGTCGACCCGAGCCGAGCCCCTCCCCTGAAGGGGAGGGGTGGATCGACCTGATGTCATCCCGCTCTAGGCGGCCGGGGAATCATCCCCGGCCGCCGCTTCGTCAGAACTTGAAGCCCAGGCGGGCATAGCCGAACTGGCCCGGCAGGTCATAGGTGGTGGGATCGAACCCGCCACAGCTCAGACAGTCGGGCGCCCGCTGCCCCAGGATATTGTTGACCCCCATGGTCAGGGTCAGCCGCTGCGACAGCCAGGGCATGGTCCAGCCGACCTGTGCGTCGAGGTAGAGGATCCGCTTCATCTCGCGATTGTCATAGGCCGGCTCGGTGACCTTGCCGATATAGCGCCCGGTCAGCGAGGCCAGGAACGTCTCGCTCGACCAGTCGATCGTCGCGGTGCTCTTGAAACGCGGATAGGCTTGGTCGCCGCGCTCGGTGCCCTGGCGCTCCAGCGTGCTGCTGCCGGTCGCGGTCGGCAGCGTGGTCGAATATTCCAGCAGGACATTGCTGGCCCAGTTCAGGCCGAAGGTACCCGCCCCGACGCGCGGGCTGCGATAGACCAGAGTGATGTCGATCCCCTCGCTCTTCAGCGAGGCGATATTCTGGAGCAGGCCGCGAATCTGGGTGATCTGGCCGCTGCCCGTCGCGGAGCGGGTGATCGCGCCACAGCTGACCGCATCGCGCAGATTGATGCAGTTGGCCAGCAGCACGTCCGCCCCGATCGAGGCGATCGCGTCGTCCACCTTGATCGTGTAGTAATCCGCCTCCAGGCTCAACTGGCTGGCGAACCCGGCGTCGCGCGCCCAACTTGGGCTATAGACGCCGCCCAGCACCCAGCTTTCCGACTTTTCGGGCTTCAGCGCGCGGTTGCCACCGGTCAGGATCGGCAGCTGCAATCCGTTCTGGACGTAGTTGACCGGTACGCCCAGCGCGATGCAGTTCTGCCGCACCGTGCTGTTCGCGGGCAGGCTGGCCAGGCCGGAGCAAGGATCGATGACACCGCCGTCGAAGCGCGAGGGCGTGCCGAACAGCTCGCCGATGCTGGGCGCACGGAAGCCTTGCGCCCAGGTGCCGCGCAGGCGCAGATCCTCGAACGGTTTCCAGCTCAGCCCGCCCTTCATCACCGTGCGGTTGCCGCTGGTCGAATAGTCCGAATAGCGCGCCGCGAACGACCCTTCGAGCAGGCGGAAGAAGGGCACGTCCTTCAGCACCGGGATGCTGAGTTCGCCGTAGACCTCGTTGACGTCGAACGCACCCGAGCTGGGCTGCGCGGGAATGTCGGAGCCCAGCCCCGCCGCGACGATGGCGTCGGGCTGGAAAGAGCCCGTCTGGCGGCGGAACTCATACCCCGCCGCCAGGCCCAGCGGCCCGGCGGGCAGCTGGAACAGCGTGCCGGTCAGGTTCAGCGTGGCGTCGGTCATCGTCTGTTCGGACCGGTCGCGCTGGGTGAAGGTGACATAGTCGATCATCGCCGGGGTGATCGATCCCTCCCCGCCGAAGATATTGAACGGCACGCACGCGCCGGTGCAGTTGGCCACCGGCCCCAGCGCCAGGGCCAGGTTGGCGGCGTTCACATTGCCGTGCGCCACCTGCTTGGCATGGTTCTCGGCATAGATGAGGTTGGCGTCCCAGTACCAGGTGCCCTGGCCGATCGCGAATTGCCCGTCCAGCGTGCCGGACATGTACATGGTGTCGACCCGCTGGCTGTAATGGCGCGGACCGTTCTCGACGAAGCGACGCCCGATAAAGCCGTAATTGGCGGGCGTGCCGTTGTTGCCCGCGCTCAGCGTCACGTCGAACGGGTTGAACGGGTTGGTCCGGTCGATCGAGATGGTGTCGAGCAGATTGCCGTTGCCCGCATCGGGGCCGACGAACAGCGGCAGCGGCGCCGCCTGGTTATCGGAGGTACGGCGGTTGTAGATCAGCTTGGTGCTCAACCGGACATTGTCCGCCAGTTGGCCGGTGAAGTTGACGAAGGCCCCGAACCGCTCCTGCGGGGTCAGCAGATAGTTATAGGGGCGGAAATTGAACCGGTCGGCGACGGTGAAGGACTTGAAATCGCTGTTCGCACCGGTCGGGTCCGACGGATCGAAGCGCGGCCGGGTCAGCGGATTGCTCTTCAGCGTCAGGTTCATCGCCTCGCCCGTGACGGGGTTGTTGATGATGAACCGGCCATTGGGCGTGCCCGAACTGCAACTGCTGGAGCAGGCGGTCGCGCCCGGATCGGGGAAGGCGTAATAAGGGCGGTCGCCCGCGAAGACCGAGCCCTGGTTGATGTAATTGGCACCCGCGACGACCGAGACGCGACCGTCCGCCGTGCGATGGCCCCAGCTCAGCTGGTAATTCTGGGTGACGCCGTCGCCCTTGTCATATCCGCCGAGTTGGGCGGTGGCGAGAAAACCGTTCTGCCGCTTCTTGGTGATGATGTTGACGACGCCCGCGATCGCGTCCGAGCCGTAAATGGTCGATGCGCCGTCGCGCAGCACGTCCACGCGCTCGATCATGCCGTCGGGAATGGCGTTGAGGTCGACCGCGCCGGGAATGCCGCTCGCCGCGCTGCCGTTGATGAAGCGCAGGCCGTCGACCAGCACCAGCGTGCGGCGACTGCCCAGATAGCGCAGATCGATCTCCGCCGACCCGGCGCCCACCCCGCCGCCATCGGGCGGATTGCCGTTGTTGCCCGAACGGTTGAAGCGGGAATTGAGGCCGCCCGCAGCCCCCGGCAACCGTTGCAGCACGTCGCCGATCGAGGAAAGGCCGGTCCGCGCGATATCCGCGCCGTCGATCGCGGTCAGTGGCGCGCTCTGATCCAGCGGACTGCGGCGGATGCGCGATCCCGTCACGACGATGGTATCGTCGCCCGAGGGCGTGTCGTCGCTGGCGGCAGTACCGGTCGTGCCGGTGCCGCCGGTCGGTCTGGTCTGGGCGTGCGCTTGCCCCGCCATGACAAGCGAGCCGATGGCCGCGCCGGTCAGCGCCCATCGCCGCATCTGGCCCGATAGATATGCCATGATTTTCCCCCTTTTTATAGCGTGATGCAACTCCTGTTCCTGCTGCGGACGTTGGCGACCTCTGACGGGTCGCCTTATGTGGTGATAGGTTGGCCTAGGCGTCGGGCACCGACGGAGCCGTCATTCGAGCGGCGATCGGGACGGCGGCAGGCGCCATTCGCGCCGTGCGTGATTCGGCCTTTGACGGCATCGGACACGACACCGCGCGGAGGTTGAACCCAGGCAAATTTGCTCGGGCTACCACTAAGCCAGAACTCTGCAGGGAGTTCATCGCCATTGACCGTTCACCCCCTGGGATGTGCCAGACCACTTATGGTTAACGGGTATACGGTATGATATCCATTCGGCTGTCAAGGGCGAAATCCGCAGTCTGGCGGAACGCACTTGTTGGGGGCCACAGGCATTGAAGAGTTGGCAGGATCGATGTGCCAATGCGACGAACATAGTGCCGCAAACGGCGGACGCATACTATCCGCAAATTTTTTGGCAAATCAGATAACTGAAAATCGCAGAATTTCTAATTGTAATCTTATTGTACCATTTGATACACTATATTTTTTAAATATTTCTTAGATTTTATCTTGAATTATAAGCCTTACCATGTCGGCATAAAGACTTTAAAAATGAAAAATATTCCCAAAATTAAAGAAATTATTAGCATGGAGGCATTCACTCCGCCTCCTCACCGTTTTTATTCTGCTATTAATTACCTTACTCTTATTTCTGCAGCCTCCTCTTCGCTGGCAGTCATTGTCGCCCTTATAGTTAAAATTACCGAAAATCAGAAATATCTTGCAACTGTTATTGCTACAGCTCTTCTAATCGTAGCAGCCTTAACGGCTACTGCATTGGTATCAATCATCGTCGCTGATGCCTTTCGATGTCTGACACTAGGGAAGTCGAAGCTTTGCGACGAAATAGAAGCAACAATGTCTCGAGAACAGGGAGTAATCGACATGCTCGTGGAGAAGGGCTCGTTGCTCGATATCCAACGCTATGATCGTCGACTGGCCTTCGAACTCAAGATCATGGATCAACGCAAGGCGGGGATCGCCATTTTGGCCGGGTTGGGCGCTGCGGCCATCGCACTGGCCCCGTCACTTCCCCTTGGCGGCCTATCGATCAGCGAGGCCCTGAAGGCCGGCGTACCGGCTCTTCTTTTCGGTGCCGGGATAGCGGGGATCCAGCAGCATGACTTCGGCCTGCGCCTCCACCGCGTCAACTTTGCCTTTTCCGAGGCCGAACGCTTGCTACGATCCCAAGAGGAGAGTTCTGCCGCCCTCACCGGAGCTACGCTCTCCACCGCAGCGCCTCGAGTGGCAGCAGAAGCACCGATTCCCTCGAAAGGCACATCCCAAGCGGCCATTCCGGGTCGCAGCAAGTAGTCGCCACCCGACCCCGCGGCGCGTTGCCGGGCACATTGCCTCGTACGATCCATCAGCCCGGTCAGGACCGGCGCAACCTCCGGCACCAGTCAACAATCGTGAATTGCCCCTGCGCAGCGCGCCGCACAAATCCCTTCACCCTCAGCGCCCCTTGGACGCGAAGAACGCGCTTGTCTCCGTCGCCAGCACCTGCGCCGCCTGGAAGCCCTGCGCCACCTCCGCCCGCGTCGCATCGGTGAACTGGCGGATCAGCGCCCCGTCATTCGCCGTCCCCGTGTCGCGCGAGATCGTCGCCGCCACCGACCGGCTCGCCGCGTCGCCCGTGACCTCGATCGTCCCCGCCCCGATCGCCGAGCGCACGGACAGTTACACGCCGGTCGCGGCAACTAAGTACACGCCGATCAGCTCATCCGTCATTTAAACAGTAGGCATATGACGGGCGCTGGTTACATAGCGCTACCCAAGAAACTCAGACTGCCTGCTGGATATATTCGTAAACCTGCTGATATCGGCGACGTGTGCCGGGACTCCCAAGCCACCTCTCCATCATTGCCTGCGCATAGTCTTTGCGTTGACTCACCAGTGCAGCAGCAGCAACCCGCATCCCCTGAGCTCGGTCACGCGCTAGCCTGCCGTCTTCTCTCTGATCAGCTGCAACAAAAACCTCAGCACTAAAGCATTCTTTAAGAAGAGGCATGGTCCATCGATCTATAAGATTCTTAATATCATTAATCGCATCAGGAACGGAGTCTGGTTGATAAATGAACCAACGGCTATTATGAGCCCTTTTTGCCGTAAAAGCTATAGGATGCTTTGACGCCCCACCCGTCACCCCCTCTAAAAGGCCGAGATTTTCTCCAATCATTTCTGCTAATATGGCATCAACAGACGGAATTAATACTTCCATCCACGGATATACAGCTGCAGTCGCATTAGGATTATCCTGCAGATGAATCTGTAACAACAGGTCAACCTTCTGCATCGAACCACTGAGCGAACGTTTGTAAATTAAGCTTATCTTTGGTCTAGAGAAACCATGTTATTGCATATAAGGATCGAGCCGGTCAGACAAGGCGATCAAGATGCACGCCTTAATTTCATCCTTCATATAATGAATCGCTTCTAGGCCACCTAAGCATGCCACCTACCGTAAATACGCTTTTATATCATAGCATGCATCAAATAAATGCGCCTTAGCAAATCAAATTCTTCATTTATTGTTTATATAAATTAATAATACTACAGCTATGATATCTTATCTTTTGACCAGTCAGGCATAGACACAGGCTTAAATGCCATGAGCTTATCTACCAAACGGTCAATATCGATGTTGCCATTGCCATCAACAAATTCTTGTGAATAGAAAATATAGTCTGACCATTTTGGATCCGGACTTAATCTGCATATTTCATTTGATAAGCACATGTCCTCTTCTTCATCTTTAGGAACATCAATAAATCTACGCAGTAGAATCTTTAGATAATCGGCGTCATTCATTTCTATTTGCCTCTAATATGGTTATATGGAGTTCTTATAATTATGTTGTTCATATCATAAATATTTCCGCCTTTTCCAATTGGCTCCATATGATCAAGCTCGTATACTTTTCGTTGACCTGCCCATTCGGCTTCATGAGCAAGTGGTGCCAACCCTAGTTTCATTCTATCAATACTTTTTGCGCCAAATTGGCGAGTTAAGACAGGGTCCTTAGCGACCTCCTTCCAAAACATCTTGCGAAAATCATCGAAACTTTCGAAGTGTTGCCCACTCAACTTGTCTGCAATCTGCTGAGGCACTCGGCCAGCATTCTGATTGGTACCGCGCAGCCAGTCATCGTCCTGCGATATTGTTGGTAAATTGCCAGCACTAGATGCGACACCAGGTGAATAACGACGCCTATTTTCGACAGATTGTAATAAGCCATCGCCGTTGAACTCTCCATCCGCATTCTGGTTAGCCAGGATCGTCCCGCTATCGACCGGGGTGGTGGTACCATAGCCCGGATTGGCCGGGTTCAAACTCCCCGGCTCCGCAGCGGGGAAGCTCTCGGCATAGGTCGGCGGCGTCTGGATCGGTACGCTCTCGATCAGCGGCTTCGTCGGATCGGGCAGCGGCGTGATCAGCGGCGGTGGCAGGAACGGGCCCTCGTTCCAGGTGGTCGTGCCCGCTGAACCTGACTGCGCCTGCGCCGCCACCGTCGGGTCGATCGACGTCAGCGCATTCCACGCCCCCATCGCAAGCGCTGCGCCACCACCGATCAGTAAGCCCGCTTTGGCAGCAGGCGAATCGGATGACAGCGTATTGGCGATGCGCAGCGTCCCCATGCTGCTGCCGAAGAATTCCGCTCCCGGATTTTGGGCAATACCCGCGGCCCAATCCAGAGGAAGTAGATCCGCCTGCCCTTCCAGCCGGCCACTGCCCAGCGAATAAGCATCTAGCGCGGCTTGCTGGGCTGGCGTCATCGGACAAACCGGACCGGCATGCACGCACTGCGTGACCGCCTCATACGCCTCCAGGCCACCCATCGCGTCTACCGCAGCGCGGAAGGCCGGATCGTACTTGTAGACATCCGCGACCGGCAGGCCCTGCTTATTGTCCGGGCCGTAGCGACCGAGCGGCGTCATGGTCGAATTATTCTGCGTCTCGATCTGCGCGGCGGTGGTCGCGCTCGCGGCATCCAGCCCCGCGCCCGACGCCACCGCCGCCACCAGTGTCGATACCAGCGCGTCGCGTGCCTGGCCTGCCGACTGGCTCAGCGGCTGCTCGTCCAGCTTCCGCCCAGCATCGCATCGCCCGACACGGCGGCGGTCAGCGCCGCCCCCGATTGGACGGCACCGTTACCGGTCAATCCGCTCGCCCGCAGAGAAACCCCACCTACGCCAAGGATCGTCCCGGCATGGTGGAAGGCCGCCGACGACAGCGTGGCGACGCCGTTGGTCTCGACCGTGCCGCCCGCCCGGATCGTCAGGCTTTCGCCCGCCGTCAGGCCAACCGCGCCAAGCCCGCTCGCCGTGCCCGACACGACAAGCCGACGCGCGGAAAGACCAAGCACGCCGCCCGCCCCGACCGTGCCCGAAAGGTCGATCCCGTCCCCCGTCAGCGATACGTCGCCAGTGGCGCTGATCGTGCCGCCCTGCCCCTGATACAGCGACAGGCCGCTTAGACCCAGCGCTCCTCCAGCAGTGATCGCCGTTGCCCCCAGGTCGAGCACCCCGGCGGCGCGGATCGTCAGCGCATCGTTCGTGCCGAGTTGTCCGGCGAGCGACACCGCGCCGCCCGAAGTCAGGTCGATCGCGCCATTGGCGAGGATCTTGGCCGCCATGCCGCTCGACAGATCACCCGCCGCATCCAGCGACAGCGTCGTCCCCGCCTCGACATCGCCATCGACCGTGACCCTGGCCACACTGACCGTCAGCGCCTTGCCGGTCAGCAGGCCACCCGACAAAGCGAGGTCGCCGATAACCGTCAGGCGCGTATCGCCGCTCGCCGTCCACTGCCCCCTGATCGACCCCGTACCGGCAAGCGTCGCGCTCAGGTCACCGCCCGACCGGACGAGGCCGCTACCGGTCAGGTCGGTCGCGGCGACCGACACGCCGGTCCCGCCAAGCAGTGTCCCCGCAAGGACCAAGCTCGGTGCACCGAGGGTCGCCGACCCATTGGTTTGCACCGCCCCGCCAGGCATGATCGACAGACTCTCGCTCGCACGGGCGGATACCGCTCCGATCCCGGTCGCCGCCCCCGACACAGACAAGACGCGCCCGGACAGCGTCAGGGCACCATCCGCCTCGACGATACCCGGCATGTCGATCGTATCGGCTTGCAGCACGGCATTACCGGCCGAGCGAACCGCGCCTGCCAGCACCTGTCCGGCGGTCGTGGTCAGGGTCATCCCCGCACCGGATATCTGCCCGCCCTGCCCCTGGTGCAGGGACACCGCGTTCAGGTCGAGCGCATGGGTCGCGGTGAGGATCGCATTCCCCGCCTCCAACGCCCCGGCCGCACGAATGGTCAGCGTATCGTTCGCACCGACCTGACCCGCCAGGGCGATCGCCCCCGCCGCGCGGATATCGACCGCGCCATTCGCCAGCAGCTTGGCCCCCCCGGATGTGGTCAGCGTGCCCAGGCTCGTCAGCGACGCTGTGTCGCCCGCCTCCACCGAACCGCCGATGGCGATCGTGCCCGCTTGCAGGTCGAAGGCCTTCGCCGCCAGGATCGTGCCACTGACCGATCCGGTCCCCCCGACACCGAAGGTCGCATTGCCGGTCGCCGACCAGCTACCCCCCAGCGCCGCGTCGCCAGTCAACGTGGCGGTCAGATCGCCGCCCGACTGCACCAATCCGCTCGCGTTCACGACCGACAGGGCCGCATCGCCTTGGCTCGTCCAGCTTCCGCCCAGCATCGCATCGCCCGACACGGCGGCGGTCAGCGTCCCCCCCGATTGGACCGCGCCGTTACCGGTCAATCCGCTCGCCCGCAGAGAAACCCCACCCACGCCCAGGATCGTCCCGGCATGGTCGAAGGCCGACGACGACAGGGTGGCGACGCCATTGGTTTCGACCGTGCCGCCCGCCCGGATCGTCAGGCTTTCGCCCGCTGCCAGGCCAACCGCGCCAAGCCCGCTCGCCGTGCCCGACACGACAAGCCGACGCGCGGAAAGATCAAGCACGCCGCCCGCCCCGACCGTGCCCGAAAGGTCGATCCCGTCCCCCGTCAGCGATGCATCACCCGAGGAGCGGACCGCACCTCCCAGCACCTGCCCAGCGGTCGTGGTCAGGGTGATGCCTGAACCTGATATCTGCCCGCCCTGGCCCTGATGGAGAGACGCAGCGTTCAGGTCGAGCCCATGGGTCGCGGCAAGGGTTGCGTCGCCAGCGTCCAGCCCCGCCGCCGTGCGGATGGTCAGCGTATCGTTCGCACCGACCTGACCCGCCAGGGCGATCGCTCCAGCCGCGCGGATATCGACCGCGCCATTTGCCAACAGCCTGGCACCGTCCCGGGCGATAAGCGTGCCCCGGCTTTGCAGCGAAAGCGTACCCCCCGCCTGCACCGAACCGCCGACGCTGACGGTGGCCGCCTGCAAGCCGAAGCGCCTGGTCGCCAGCATCGCGCCGCTAACCGATGCCGCGCCGCCGATGGCCAGCGTCGCATCGCCGTTCGCCGTCCAATTGCCGCCCAGCGCTGCGTCACCGGCCACGGTGGCGTTCAAGTCGCCACCCGACTGCACCGCCCCGCTGGCATTCAGGCCCGTCGCCCGGAGCGCCACCCCCGCGCCGCCTAGCAAGGTTCCGTCAATATCGAGCGTCGGCGCGGTCAGCGACGCCGCGCCATTGGTCTGGAACTTGGCCCCGGAGGCGATCGTGAAATGGTCGCTGGCCCTGGCCGTTGCGGAGGTCAGGCCGGTCGCGGTGCCGCCGACGACCACTTGCCCGCCTGACAGCGTCAGGCTTCCGCTCGCGCTGAGCGTGCCCGTCAGGGACTGTGCACCGGTCGTGCCGAGCGCGATGTCCGTCGCGAACATCCGCCCCGCCGCCGCCTGGCTCAGCGCACCGCCATCGATCCGTGTCGCGCCCGCCGACGCCAGCGTCGCACCGCCCAATCCGATCGCGCCTCCGGCCCCGATCGACAGCGTACCGGTTCCGGTCAGCGTGCCCTGATCGTCGAGCCCGGCATAGATGCCCTTGCCGCCATCCAGGGTGACGCCCTCTTCCGCGCGCCAGGCGACATAGCCGCGCGCTCCGGCAAAGCCCCCGCCCTGACGGATGGATCGTCCGGTGATGTCGAGCGCTCCACCGGCATAGGTCAGGTCGGACAGCGTCACCGTCCATCGCCCCGCCGTCAGCGACACGTCACCCGATGCCGTCGTCGAGCCCAGCGCGATATCGCCGTCGCTAGTGATGACCAGCGGCCCGTCGATCGCGGCGACCGTCCCCCGCAGATTGATGCCCAGCCCCGCGCCCGTTCCGATCAGGCGGATGCGATTGGCGTACATGCCGCCGAGCACGGAGGAGTCGATGGCGACCCCGGTGCGCGCGACGCCATTGTCGGCACTCATGGCCCGACCGGCATAGTCAAAGACGCCCGTACCGCCGGCGATCACCACGTCCTTGGCATAGAGGCTGGCATTGATATGCGTGGCGGCGGCGATGATGTCGAAATAGTCGACATTGCCCGCCAGCAGCCCCTGCCCCTCCACCGTCACGTCGCCGCCCTCGGCGATCCGGAAGCCGCTGAACGTCCCGTCCGCACCGAAGCGCAGCGTGGCAGCGGCCAGGCTGACCCGGCTCGTATTGATGAAACCGCAACCGTCGCAGGTGATGCCGGTCGGATTGGCGATCACCAGCGCGGCGCGGCCCCCGAAAATCTCGACCGGCCCCGCGATCGTGGTGCGGACGCCGCCGGTGACTTCGTTGAGGATCAGCGACGCCGGTTTGCCGCCGACCAGGTTGGGATTGGCGAGCAGGAAGCCGCTGGTCGCGCTGTTCCCGGTCGTCGGGCTGTTGTCGAAGACCAGCCCTTCCTTGCCCACCGAAAAGCGGTTGAAGACGTTATAGGAGGTGCCGTTCGCATCAGGCTTCGCGATGTTGACGATCGGCGTGCCACCGGCCGTCACGTCCATCCCCGTTCGGGCATTGGCGGGCTGAACGGGCGCCACCGCGACCGGTGCGGTGGTCTGGGTCAGCGCAGGCGACAGCGCCGAGGACGCCAGCGCGGTCGCGACCAGGGCGCGAAGGGCCCTTCGGCGTCCGCATCGCCGCTCCCCGGCCCAAGAAGAACCCCGGGCACGAACGACCATCGCCGACATTACAAGGTGATCCTGATATTGGTGCTGAACAAGGTAGGGGAATGCCGCACCCAGACCGGTGCGGAGAGCGGCACCGCGAGCGTGAATTCCGCCTGGACATGCCGTCCGCGCGCCATCAGCCCGGCACTGAGCGACTGGAGCGATCCGCGCTCGAACGGGTCCCCGCGAACGGGCCGGATCGCTCCGACGTCATAGGCGAGATAGGCGGACACCGCCGTCGCCAACTCGGGATGCGCCTTGCCCAGATCGATCAGGCCGATCCCCATTTGATCGCGAAACGCGATGCCCGTCCGCCCGGAAATCCCGTCATCGCGGAACCCCCGGACCGTGGACGGGCCACCCAGACTGAACCGGTCGGCGGGAAAGACATTGTCGAGCGACCATTGCCCGCGCAGCACGAAGGCGTTGGTCAGTCGCGACTTCCCTATTGCGAACGGCGTCTGCGCCATCGTGTCGAGCCGCAATCGGTGAAAGCGCCCCGTCGCCCCACCCGGTCCGGTGTCGACCGTATGCGCGCCCAACGCGCCCAGTCCCTGGTCATAGCCGCCCGACACGCTCAGCTGCGTCTTCGCAATCCGCCGCTGCCAACGTATTCCGACTTCGCCCGTCACGATCCGATAGCTGCCCGATCGCAGGGTGATCCCCTGGACCAGATTGCGCGTATCGAGCAGCGACAGTCCGGCGGACAGCGACAGCTTGGTCTGGGCGTCGCGGAATACCATGCGATCCAGCGTCGCGGAGCCGGTCAGGGTCCGCCCGCTCGCCGCGAAGCGCAGGCCGTTGCCCTCCAGCACCGAGCGATAGCCCGACGTCCCCGCCGACATGGATACCGTCCACCAACCCTGCGGCAGGGACAGGAACCCACCATAGGCATAGGCGCGCCGTTCGCGATCGGGGCTGGCATTGCCCTGATAGTAGAGCGACCAGCTATCGGCGACGCCGAGCAGCGAATCGATCTCCAATCCGGCGGACGCCTGCCACCGTCCGGTATTGGCCGCGCCCTGATCATTGATGGTGATCGACGGGCGTATCCAGCGCGACAGCGGCTGGCGATCCACCAGGATCAGGCTGGTTCCGGGCACGTCGCCCGGCGCGATGTCGATCTTCGGATCGCCCTTGGCCAGACGCGCGAGCTGGTCGACGCCCTGTTCGAGCGCGCGCAGATTCAATCGGTCGCCGGGACGCGCGGGAAAGGCCGCGTCCATCTCGCCAGTACCGTAGCGCCGACCGTCTCCAGCCCCTTTGAAACCGCCGACCCGGCCTTCGATGACCGTGATCGTCAGCGCCCCCGACTTTAAATCCTGCGGCCCGACAAAGGCCCGAGTGGTGACGAACCCGTCACGGACATAGCGGTCGGTAATCGTCCGAAGCGCTGCATCGATGGCCGCGATACCGACGCATGACCCGCGCAGCGGATCGAGTATCGCGGAAAAGCTCTTGAGCGGATAACGGCTCGCCCCGACCAGTCGGACCGACCTGATCGCCGCATAACCGCCGCCATCGGGGCCTGTGGTTTCCGGCGACCGGATTTCCTCGCCGGTCGGAGCGCGGCTTTGCGAGCGATCGAACTGCTCGGCCCGATCACGCGCCTGCTGCTGTTGCTGCTCCTGGATCCGCTGCGCCTCGCGGTCCATCTGCGCGGTCTGGGCAACGACCGGCAAAGGTACCGAAACGGCCAACGCGGCACTGCCATATAGCCGTAGCGCGGCTATCCCCGGTTTCGAACGGCTCCCCACGCCGCGCTAATAGTAAAATCGTTTTCATCTGCGATGCGAAATGAAGGTTAACCCTTCATTCATCATCTAAACGATGGTTGAAACTGATGTTATATTTCAACCGAATCGGTTGTTTGTTTTACTATGTCGGTTTTTAGGGCCGTGTTGGAGCATCGCAGGGTTTCTGCCCGAATAATGTACGTGGCGCTGATCCTGACGGTGATCGCGTCGCGTCAAGGCCTGCGATCGGCGGCCGGGGGCGCATTCTTGCCTTCCCCGTCCGGCCCATCGTCCAACCCGCGCGCCTGGACCTTGCGACGCTTCAGATTTTCGCGGAGCGCCGCCGCCAGCCGTTCCGCGCGTTCGTCTTTTGCCATGCGATCGGCTTAATCCCAACAACAAGCGCTTGACAATGTCCGCCCGATCCTCTTTAGGCGCGCTTCCCGCGTCGAGACGCGAGTGCTGCCGTAGCTCAGTGGTAGAGCGCATCCTTGGTAAGGCTGAGGTCGTGAGTTCAATCCTCACCGGCAGCACCATTCTCCTCCCGCCCCGAAAATGGGCGCCCGGACAACGGGTTGAGGGGGTCGATCCCTGAACTATCCCGCCCCCTTGCAAATCTTGGTTGGGATCGTTTCGGCGGTTCGCTAGCTATCATCCCATGAAATTCCGTTTTTCCTTCGGGGCGCAGGTGTTCGTCGGCATGGCGGTCGGCCTGCTGCTCGGGCTGTTCGCGCGGAACCAGAATATCGCGGGGCTGGCCGAGGGCTTGCGCATCGTCGGCGAGAGTTTCGTTCAGCTGCTCAAGGTGCTGGTCGTGCCGCTGGTCTTTACCGCGATCGTCGCATCGATCGCGGCGCTGCGCGACCTGAACAACGCCGCACGCCTCGTCGCGGCGACCTTCATCTGGTTCGCGATCACCGCATTGATCGCGGTCACCATCGGGCTGACGCTGGGCACCGTCCTGCAACCCGGCCTGCATGCGGGCGTCGCGCCGGGCAGCGCGGTGCGGCCCGATACCGCCGGATCCTGGCTCGATTTCCTGCGCGGGCTGATCCCGTCCAACATTCTGGGCCTGTCCGCCTCGACCAGTGCCGGTGACGGCGGGGCGCTGAAGACCGGGCTGTCGTTCAACATCCTTCAGATCATCGTCATGGCCGTGGCGATCGGCGTCGCGGCGGTGCGGGTCGGCGACAAAGGCGAGAGCTTCCTGTCGTTCAACGCCTCGGCGCTCGCCATCTTCCGGCGTATCCTGTCCTGGGTGATCCGCCTGACCCCGATCGGCTCGGGCGCGCTGCTCGGCAATGCCATCGTGCGTTATGGCTGGCAGTCGCTGTCCGCGCTCGGCAGCTTCGCGCTCGCCGTCTATATCGGGCTCGGCCTGGTCCTGTTCGTCGTCTATCCGCTGCTGCTGCTGGCCAACGGCCTGTCGCCCAAGCGTTTCTACGCCGCCGCCTGGCCCGCCATCCAGCTGGGCTTCGTCTCGCGCTCGTCGATCGCGACGTTGCCCGTGACCGAGGATGCGGTGGAGCGGCGGCTGGGCGTGCCACGCGCCTATTCGGCCTTTGCGGTGCCCTTTGCTGCGACAACCAAGATGGACGGGTGCGCCGCCATCTATCCGGCGATCTCCGCGCTGTTCGTCGCGCAATATTATGGCCTGCCGCTGCATGTCGGCGATTATGTGCTGATCGTGCTGGTGTCGGTGCTGGGTTCGGCGGCGACCGCAGGGCTTACGGGCGCCGTGGTGATGCTGACGCTGACCCTGTCGACGCTGGGCCTGCCGCTGGAAGGGGCGGGGTTGCTGCTCGCCATCGATCCGATCCTCGACATGGGGCGGACCGCGATCAACGTGGCGGGCCAGGCGCTGGTCCCCACCATCGTCGCGCACCGTGCGGGCCTCATCGCCGACACGCCCCCGGCGGAGCGCTTGCCGGACGTGCCGCAAACGGGGTAAACGCGGGCATGAGCTTGCGCGCGGTGTTCTGGTGAAGTAATACACGCGAGTGGCCGACCACCGGAACCCTGTGATGCGCCCCGACCCGTTCAATCCCGATCGTACCCCCATCGACCGACCCTATGAGCCGGTGGGGGCGCATTATCCGCTCTACGACGCGGAAAGCCAAAGCTGGACCTTTGGCCCCGATGAGGAAGAGGTCGGGCCGGAGGCGCGGCGTCGCCCGATCCGCTGGGGCCGGTGGATCGCGCGCGGTGCTGGGGTCGGGATCATCCTGCTGGTGCTGGCGATCATCTGGCTGGCGATCACCGCGCCGCTGTCGCGCTCGCTCCAGCCGCCGACGCCGCCCTCGATCACGCTGACCGCCGATGACGGCACGCCGATCGCGCGGCGCGGGGCGATCATCGGCGCGCCGGTCGACGCCGCCAAGCTGCCCGCCCATGTGCGCGAGGCGTTCATGGCGATCGAGGATCGGCGCTTCTATTCCCATTGGGGCATCGATCCGCGCGGCATCCTCCGCGCCGCCTGGCACAATGTCGGATCGGGCGGGGTGCGCGAAGGCGGATCGACCATCACCCAGCAATTGGCGAAGAACGCATTCCTCGATTCCGACCGCACGGCGGGTCGCAAGATCCGCGAGGCGATGATCGCCTTCTGGCTGGAGGCTTGGCTGACCAAGGACGAGATCCTGTCGCGATACCTGTCCAACGTCTATTTCGGCGACAATGTGTACGGCATTACCGCCGCCTCGAAACATTATTTCGGCCGCACGCCCGACAAGCTGAACATCGGTCAGGCGGCGATGCTGGCCGGGCTGGTCAAGGCGCCCTCCCGCCTCGCCCCCACCACCAATCTGAAGGGCGCGCGGGCGCGGCAAGCGGTGGTCGTCGCGGCGATGGAGGATGCGGGCTTCCTGACCAAGGCGGAGGCCGATTCGGTCCAGCCGCAGCGCGTGCTCGCCTCGCGGCCCGAAACCCTGCCGAGCGGCACCTATTTCGCCGACTGGGTCCTGCCCGAGGCGCGCGACCAGGCGGGCGAGATCAAGACCGAGGCGACCGTCCAGACCACGCTCAACCCACGTCTCCAGCGGATCGCCGAGCGCACGGTGCGCAGCGCCGGTCTGCAACAGGCGCAGGTCGCGCTGGTCGCGATGCGCCCCGATGGCCGCGTCGTCGCGATGGTCGGCGGCAAGGATTATTCCAAGAGCCCGTTCAACCGCGCGACGCAGGCGCGGCGCCAGCCGGGATCGGCGTTCAAGCTGTTCGTCTATCTGGCCGCGCTCCGCTCCGGCATGACGCCCGATTCGACCATCGAGGACGAGCCGGTCGACATCGCCGGGTGGAAGCCGCGCAACAGCGACGGTCGCTATCTGGGCAAGATCACGCTGCGACAGGCCTTTGCGCGTTCGTCCAACGTCGCCGCCGCGCGGCTGACCCAGGCGGTGGGCGTCAAGTCCGTGATCAAGGCGGCGCGCGATCTGGGCATCACCACGCCGATCCCCAATGAGGCGACCATCGCCCTGGGCACCTCGACCGTCAGCCTGTTGGAGCTGACTGCCGCCTATGCCGCCATCGCCAATGAAAGCTATCCGGTCACGCCCCATGGCCTGACCGAGGTGCGCGACAAGGCCTGGTACCAGTCGCTGACCGATCGCAAGACCGGCTTTTCCTCCGCCGTGCATGACGGGATGCTCGATCTGCTCTCCTCCTCCATCAAGACGGGGACCGGGCGGCAGGCGCTGCTGACCGTCGATGCCTATGGCAAGACCGGCACGACGCAGGATTCGCGCGACGCGCTGTTCATGGGCTTCGCGCGCGATCTGGTGGTGGGCGTGTGGGTCGGCAATGACGACAACAAGCCCAATCCCGGCCTGTCGGGCGGCGGGGTGCCCGCACGGATCTGGCGGGCCTTCATGCAGTCCGCGCTCGACATCCCGCCGGTCGCCGCACCGGTGGTGGTGGAAGAGGTCGATCCCGACGCGCTCGCCAACGGGATGGACGAGGAGACCATGCCGGTCGAAAGCGATCCGGTGGGCGACATCATCCAGGGCATGGGACTGGACATGCGGATGGGCGAGGACGGCTCGATCACCGTCGGCCCCGGTCGCCGCCGCGGCGACCGCCCCGCCCCCGGCCCGGACGACCGCCGCCCGCCCGACGAACGCGATGGCGACGAAGGTCAGGAATAGCGGCCAGAAATAGGGGCGCGGGCACTGCGTCTCCTACCGTCGCCCCTGCGCAAGCTGGGGCTTCTCTCGATGGCGCATAGGCTGGGTTGGCAATCCCAGGCCGGATCGACATGCAGATATGCCTTTCTCTTCCCTCGCCCCTCTCTGAGGGGAGAGGGTTGCGCAGACTTAGGCTTTGCGAAGCAAAGGCTTAGTCGAAGCTGGGTGAGGGGTGCTGCGCTCGCGAGCCGAGCGCGCGAGCCGGTGGCTCGCTCAACCCCTCACCCAAGCTGCGCTAGCCAGCAGGCTGGCAAGCTCCGCTAACCCTCTCCCCTGTCCAGGGGAGAGGGAAGAAGGCGTGGCAGGAATGTCGATTGGACCGCAAACCCACGCGGGGCTTGCCCTTCCCGCCCCTCGCCCGCTAAACGCCCGGTCATTCGCAAGGACCCGGTGAAATTCCGGGTGGCTATTCCGGCCGCCGATCCGCCGGACAACAGAATGCATGGTTCCCGATCCCGCCCGCCGCCCTGTCGGCGCGAGCGTTTTGCCATGTGCCTATTCTGGTAATTTCCATGACCTCCGACTCCTATCGAACCCAATGGTTCACCGGTGCCCGCAAGGCGCAACGCGACGTGCTGGCCGGGCTGGTCGTCGCGCTGGCGCTGATCCCGGAGGCGATCGGCTTTTCGATCATCTCCGGCGTCGATCCGCGCGTCGGGCTCTATGCCTCGGTCGCGATCGCGATCGTCATTTCCTTCCTCGGCGGGCGGCCCGCGATGATCTCCGCCGCGACCGCTGCCGTCGCGGTCGTCGTCACGCCGCTGGTCCGCGACCATGGCGTCGATTACCTGTTCGCCGCGACGATCCTGATGGGCCTGATCCAGATCGTCGCGGGCGCGCTGCGTCTCGACCTGGTGATGCAGTTCGTCTCGCGCTCGGTCATCACCGGCTTCGTCAATGCGCTCGCCATCCTGATCTTCATGGCGCAACTGCCGCAGCTGACCGGCGTGACTTGGCACAGCTATGCGATGGTCGCCGCCGGGCTCGCCATCATCTATCTGCTGCCACGCGTCACCAAGGCGGTGCCCTCGCCGCTGGTCGCGATCCTGGTGCTGGCCGCGATCAGCATCGCGATGGGCCTGCCGGTGCGCACCGTCGGCGACATAGGCCGCCTGCCCGAGGGGCTGCCCAGCCTGACGCTGCCGCATGTCCCCCTGACCCTGGAGACGCTGCGCATCATCCTGCCCTATTCGCTGACCATGGCCGCCGTGGGCCTGCTCGAATCGCTGCTGACCGCGCAGATCGTCGACGACATGACCGACAGCGACAGCGACAAGCGGCGCGAGTGCATGGGACAGGGCGGCGCGAACATCGCCGCCGCGCTGGTCGGCGGCATGGGCGGCTGTGCGATGATCGGCCAGTCGGTGATCAACGTCACGTCGGGCGGGCGCAAACGGCTGTCGACGCTGACCGCCGGGGTCGTGCTGCTGATCCTGCTCGCCGGGCTGGGGCCGGTGGTCGGGCGGATTCCGATGCCCGCACTGGTCGCCGTCATGATCATGGTGTCGATCGGGACGTTCAGTTGGAACTCCATCCCCAATCTCCGCCGCCATCCGCCGACCTCCTCGGTCGTCATGCTGGTCACGGTGGCGGTTGTCGTAGCCACGCGCGATTTAGCGCAGGGCGTGGCGGCCGGAGTGCTGCTGTCCGGCATCTTCTTTGCGGGCAAGGTCCGCCGGTTGTTCGCGGTCGAGCGGGTCGAGGAAGCGGGCGCCGTGCGCTACCGGGTGACGGGGCAGATCTTCTTCGCCTCGGTCGATCGCTTCACCCGCGCCTTCCAGGCCGAGCAGGGGCGCGGCGTGACCATCGACGTGTCGGCGGCGCATTTCTGGGATATCTCGGGCGTCGGCGCGCTCGACAAGATCGTCGCGCGGTTGCGGCGGGACGGATCGGCGGTGGAGGTGATCGGCTATAACCGCGCCAGCGCCGACCTGGTCGACCGGTTCGCGCTGCATGACAAGACCGGGGTCGAACTGGGCGTAACACCGCACTGACGGCACGCAGGGGGAAGCGGTGTTGACGCGCTCCGCCGCCTCCCCCAAACGCAGGAGCCATGCGCTTCTTCTCGGACAACGCCGCCCGTATCCACCCCAAGGTGATGGAGGCCATCGCCGGGGCCGACCAGATGGACACCGCCTATGACGGCGATCGCTGGTCCAAGGCGCTGGACGAGCGGCTGTCCGACCTGTTCGGCCATGACGTGGAGGTGCTGTGGGTTCCCACCGGCACCGCCGCCAACTGCCTGGCGCTGGCGGCGCTCTGCCCGCCTCATGGCGGCGTGGTCTGCCACCGCGACTCGCACATCCAGAATGACGAGGGCGGCGCGCCCGAATTCTACACCCATGGCGCCAAGCTGATGCTGGCCGATGGCGAGGGGGCGAAGCTGACCCCCGACACGATCCGAACCGTGATCGACGCCATCGCCAACGACGTCCACCGGGTTCAGCCGCACGCCATCTCCATCACCAACGCCACCGAATATGGCCGCGTCTACAACCCGGAAGAGGTCGCCGCGATCGGAGCGCTGGCAAAGGAGCGGAGCCTCGGGTTCCACATGGATGGCGCGCGCTTCGCCAATGCGATCGCGCGGCTGGGCTGCACGCCCGCCGCGCTGACGTGGCAGGCGGGCGTGGACGCGCTGTCCTTCGGCTTCGTCAAGAACGGCGCGATGAGTGCCGAGGCCCTGGTCTTCTTCAAGCCCGGCCTGGCCGACGTCACCCGCCGCCGCCGCAAGCGCGCGGGATTGCTGATGTCCAAGGGCCGCTATCTGGCAGCACAGGTGCTGGCGATGGTCGAGAACGACCTGTGGATCGCGAACGGCGCGCTGGCCAATGCCTGCGCCGAGCGGCTGGCGGGGGCGGCGGGCGACCGGCTGGTCCACCCGGTCGAGGCGAACGAGGTCTTCCTGCGCGCAACGCCCGATGAGGCCGCGAAACTCCGCGCACAGGGCTTCGACTTCTATGACTGGGCGGAGGGCGAAATCCGGCTGGTCACCGCCTGGGACAGCGACGGCCGCCACGTCGCCCGCCTCGCCGATGCGATCGCGGCCCTATGAGCGAGTTCGACACCACCCCCCGCTCCACCCGCGCCGCGATCCTCATTCCGTTCGCGATCGTCACGCTGATCTGGGGATCGACCTGGCTGGTCATCCGCGACCAGATCACGGTCGTCCCCGCCACCTGGTCGGTCAGCTATCGCTTCCTGATCGGCGGGCTCGCCATGGGGGCCTTCGCCCTCGCCAAGCGGGAGAGCTTTCGGCTCGGCACCACCGGTTTCCTGTTCGCCGCCGGGATCGGGCTGTTCCAGTTCGTCCTGAACTTCAACTTCGTCTATCATGCCGAGGCGTACATCACCTCCGGGCTGGTCGCGGTCGTCTTTGCGATGCTGCTGATCCCCAATGCCGGGTTCGCGCGAATCTTCCTGGGGCAGCGCATGGGGCGGCAGTTACTGGTCGGCTCGACCATCGCGATGGCGGGGGCGGCCTTGCTGTTCGTGCACGAGGCGCGGGTCGATCCGGCGGGGCCGGCCCGCGCGCTGACCGGCATCGCCCTGACCATCGTCGCGATCCTGTCCGCCTCCATCGCCAATGTCATGCAGGCGACCAAGACCGCCAAGCGCTTCCCGATGCACGCGACGATCAGCGTCGCGATGCTGGTCGGCTCGGCACTCGACGCGATCATCGCCTATAGCCTGAACGGGCCGCCGGTGTTCGAGATGCGAACCGGCTATGTGCTCGGCATCCTCTATCTGGGGCTGTTCGCCTCGGCGCTGGCCTTCCCGCTTTATTACCGGGTGCTGCGCGCCATCGGCCCGGCCAAGGCGGCCTATTCCAGCGTCATCGTGCCGGTCATCGCGATGAGCCTGTCGACGGTGTTCGAGGGCTATCGCTGGTCGCTGCTGGCGGGCGCGGGGGCAGCGGTGACGGCCGCCGGGCTGGTCATCGCGCTCAAGGCACGCAGGCCCAACCGGTAATCGGGATAGCGGGGCCGCCAGTTCAGCACCCGCCTGGCCTTGCCGTTCGCGACGCGCCGGTTCTCGGCATAGAAACCGCGCGCCGCCGCCGACAGGCTTTCGAGCGGCACCAGAGGCGGAGGCTCCAGCCCGGCCAGCGTGGCGGCATAGGCGACGACCGCATCCTGGTCGCACGGGTGATCGTCCGCCAAATTGTACGCCCCCGCCGGACCGTCGAATCCTGCGATCACGCCCGACACGATGTCGGCGATATGCACCCGGCTGAACACCTGGCCGGGTAGCCCGACCCGGTGCGCCCGTCCCGCCCGAACCCGGTCGATCGGCGAGCGGCCGGGCCCGTAAATGCCCGGCAGGCGAAAGACCCGCGCACCCAAGCTCTGCCAGTCCGCATCCGCCGCCGCCCGCGCCGCGCGACGCCCCGAGCCGATGGGGGCGGTCTCGTCCACCCACGCCCCGCCGGTATCGCCATAGACGCCGGTCGAGGAGAGATAGCCGAGCCACGCATCCGACCGCGCCAGTCGCTCCCCATAGGTGACGAGCACCGGGTCACGCTCGCCCTCGGGCGGGACCGAGGAGAGGATATGCGTGGCGGCGGCGATCTGCGCCTCCACGCTGTCGCGGTCGTCGAAACGGAGCGTGCCGCCACGCCCGTCGCGGGTCGTCCCCTCGACGGACCAGCCACGGCCCTCCAACAGAGCGGCCAGATGCCCGGCGGCATAGCCCAAGCCGAAGACGAACAACCTACTCATGCCTCGAAACTGCCCGCCGTCATAATAACAACCTCCGCTCGCACTGAGCGAAGTCGAAGTGCACGCCCAGGACTAGCAACTTGGCGAAGTTCATCGCTTGGCCTTCGACTTCGCTCAGGCTGAACGGCTGGAGGGGATATTGGTCGCCGTCCATGATGGCCCGCCTCACTCCACAACCTCCGTTCGTGCTGAACGGAGGTTGGATAATTTGGTCGCAAATCACTTCGCCGCCATCGGCCCCTTGTAGAGCGTGCCGAAATAATCGCCCTTGTTCCACACCGGTCGCTCGGGCGCATCGGCGATCTCGCGGGCGATGGCGTAGTTCACGCTGACGAAGCGCGGTCCCTGGCTCCAGTCGATGCCCTGGTCGATCTCGTCGCCGACCTTGTGATAGCGGTGGCTCATGAAATCCGCGACCGCCGCCTTGCCCGGCCCGGCCTGACCCGGCCACAGAAAGACCGAGGGGATGCCCTTCTGCACGAAGCGGAAATGGTCAGAGCGGACGAAGATCCCCTCCTCGGGCATCGGATCGGGCGAGACGGGCAGACCCATCGCCCCCACCGCCTTGCGCACGATCGGCCCCAGCGTCGATCGGTCGGCGCCGAACACCACCATATCCTCGAACTTGTAGGTCAGGATCGGCATGTCGAGATTGACGTCGGCGACGATGGACTTGAGCGGCACGGTCGGGTGGTTGGCGAAATAGTCGGAGCCGACCAGCCCCTTTTCCTCCGCCGCCACCGCCAGGAACATCACGGTACGCTTGGGCGGGGTGGCGGCAGTCTTGAAGCGCTTGGCCTCCTCGATCAGGCTGGCGATGCCGATGGCGTTGTCGAGCGCGCCATTGTTGATCCGGTCGCCCTCGCCGCCGTCATTGGTGCCGATATGGTCGAGATGCGCCGACAGGACGACGACCTCGTCCTTCAGCTTGGGGTCGCTGCCGGGGATCAGGCCGATGACGTTGCCGCTGTCCATCGGCTTGAAGCCGGTCTTCGACGCGACGGTCAGCGCGCCCCTGGCGACGAGCGGCTTATAGGCGGGCTTGGCGCTCGCGGCGGCCTTGACGACGGCGTCCCAGCCCTTGCCGAACAGCTTGGCCGCGCCCGCCTGCGACAGGGTGCCCAGCACCGGGGTCGCGGGCGTCATCGCATGCGCGGTGCCGTCCGGATTGGCCCAGGTCACGCGCGGCGCGTCATAATAGCGGGCGAGCGTGGCGAAGGGCCGCTGCCGTCCGCCCGCGCGGGGCATATCGATCTGGATCGCACCGACCGCACCGCGCGCCGCCGCCAGCGCCGCCTTGTTGGCCGCCGAGCCGAAAAAGGCGCGCTCCTCGCCGCCCAGCCCTTCGGGCGTGCCGGGGAGGAAGGCGACGATCTTGCCGCGCACATCGACGCCCTTGTAATCGTTCAGGCCATAGGGCGCGGCATCGATGCCATGGCCGACGAAGACGACCGGCGCGGACAGGCTGGTCTCCTTGGCATTGGGCACGGGCGAGGGCACGAAATCCTCTCCGAACACCAGCTCCTGCGGCTGGCCGCCCGCCGGCGTCCACATCGCGCTGCCCTTGTCGGCGACCCGATAGGCGACCAGCGGCACCTTTTGCAGATAGCCGCCCTCGTCGCCGCCGGGACGAAGCCCCGCCGCATAGAATTGCGCCGCGACATATTGCGCGGCGATATCATAGTCGCGCGTCCCCGCCTCACGGCCCGCCATCGCGTCGGAGGCCAGGAACATCACATGCGCCTTCATCGCCGCCTGATCCTCGGGCAGGGTTGCGGTGATGACGGCGTTGCGTTCTGCCGGTGTGCGCTGCGGCGCGCTTTGCGCGGGGGCGGGGCTAGTCGCCTGATAATGCAGGTGATCGTGATCGTGCGCGACAGCGGCGGTGGACAGGAGAAGCAGCGGCAGCAGAGCCGTCGAACGCGACATGCAGGACCTTTCGGGGAGATGACAGGACACAGGCGTATCATGCCCCCTGCCCCGATCAACCCGCCGATCGGCCTATGTCCCGGTTTTTCCGGCCTCACCGGTGGTCGGACGGGTCCGTCACGGCTATATTCCCGAAATGGACAACCAGCGCAGCGCCGCCCAACCCAGCATGACCCCCGCCGCGATCCGGCGAGAGGATTATACGCCCCCCGCCTGGGCGGTGCCGCAGGTGGCGCTGGACTTCGCATTGGACCCCAGCGAGACGCGGGTCCGCGCCGCGCTGACCGTCACGCGCAGCGGCGCGCATGACGAACCGTTGCGGCTGGACGGTGCGGGCCAGACGCCCTTGTCGGTCGTGGTCGACGGCGTCGCGGTCAACGACTGGCGGATCGAGGGGGAGCAACTCGTCGTGCCGCTGTCGGGCGACGCGCATGTCGTCGAGACCGAGGTGACGATCGCGCCCGATCGCAACACCCAGTTGATGGGCCTCTACGCCTCGGGCGGCAATCTGTGCACCCAGTGCGAGGCGGAGGGGTTTCGCCGCATCACCTTCTTCCCCGACCGTCCCGATGTGCTGAGCGTCTATCGCGTGCGGATGACGGCGGACCGGGACCGCTATCCGGTGCTGCTCGCCAATGGCGATCCGGTGGCCAGCGGCGAGAATGACGACGGCACCCATTGGGCGGAGTGGCACGACCCCTTCCCCAAGCCCTGCTATCTCTTCGCGCTGGTGGCGGGCGACCTGGCGGTCAACGCCTCCACCTTCACCACGATGAGCGGGCGCGAGCTGCAACTCGGCATCTGGGTGCGCGCCGCCGACCTGCCCAAGACCGATCACGCGCTCCACGCGCTGAAGCTCTCCATGGCCTGGGACGAGCGGGTCTATGGCCGCGAGTATGACCTGGACGTGTTCAACATCGTCGCGGTCGACGATTTCAACTTCGGCGCGATGGAGAATAAGGGGCTGAACATCTTCAACAGCCGCTACATCCTGGCCGATCCCGACACCGCGACCGATTACGATTACGACGCGATCGCCGCCGTCGTCGCGCATGAATATTTCCACAACTGGTCGGGCAACCGGATCACCTGCCGCGACTGGTTCCAGCTTTCCCTGAAGGAAGGCTTCACCGTCTATCGCGACCAGTGTTTCTCCGCCGATCAGGGTTCGGCGGCGGTCAAGCGGATCGAGGAGGTGCGCGGCCTTCGCGCCAGCCAGTTCCCCGAGGATTCGGGGCCGCTCGCCCATCCGGTGCGCCCCGAAAGCTATATCGAGATCAGCAATTTCTACACGGCCACCATCTACAACAAGGGGGCCGAACTGATCCGCATGATGGCGACGATCCTGGGCCCGGTGAAGTTCCGCGCCGCGACCGACCTGTATTTCAGCCGCTTCGACGGCACCGCCGCCACGTGCGAGGATTTCGTCGCCTGTATGGAGGAAGCGGGCGGCGTCGACCTGACCCAGTTCCGCCTCTGGTATAGCCAGGCAGGCACACCGCGCGTCTCGGCGGGGTTGAGCCATGAGCCCGGCGGCGGGCGCGCGACCCTGCGCCTGGCCCAGCATGTCCCCGCCACGCCGGGACAGAGCGTCAAACAGCCGATGCTGCTGCCGCTCAAGGTCCGGCTGTTCGGCGCGGAAACCGGGCGTCCGCTGACCGACGAGCGGCTGATCCTGCTCGACCAGGTGGCCGAGACGATCGTCTTCGAGGCCGTCACAGAGCGGCCCGTCCTGTCGATCAATCGCGGCTTTTCCGCCCCCGTGGTGATCGAAAGCGACCGGAGCGCGACGGACCTGGCGTTCCTGTCGGCGCATGACGACGACCCCTTCGCCCGGTACGAGGCGATGCAGCAGTTGATGCTCGATACGCTGGTCGCGGGCACGATCGATGGCGAGGTGCAGGCCGATGCGGTGATCGACGCGGTCGCGCGGACGCTGGAGGCCGAGGGGCTGGAGCCCGCCTTCCTCGCCGAGGCCGTGCTGCTGCCGTCCGAGAATTTCATCGGCGACCAGTTGGTGACGGTCGACCCGGACGCGATCCATGTCGCGCGCGAAACCTTGCGCCAACGACTGGGTCTTGCGCTGGAGCCGGTGTGGCGGCGGCTTTATGCCGAGATGGCGCAAGGGGCCTATGTCTATTCGCCCGACGCCAAGGGGCGGCGGCGGCTGCGCAACGTCGCGCTCGGCTATATCGCGGCGAGCGGCGCGCCCGACGCCGCCGCGCTCGCCTTCGCGCAGTTCGAGACTGCGGACAATATGACCGACCGGCAGGCGGCGATGACCACGCTGGTCAGTTCGGACGCACCCGAACGCGAGATCGCGCTGGCCCGGTTCCACGACCGCTATGCCGACAATCCGCTGGTGCTGGACAAATGGTTCCAGACCCAGGCGCTATCCTCGCGCAGCGACACCGGCGCGGTGGTCGCGAAACTGGTCGAGCATCCCGACTTCACTCTCGCCAATCCCAACCGCGCACGTGCGCTGATCGGGGCGTTCGGGATGAACCAGCGCGCGCTCAACGCCGCGGACGGTTCGGGCTATCGCTTCCTGGCGGACCAGTTGATCGCGCTCGACCGGCTGAACCCGCAGACCGCGGCCAAGCTGCTGCCGCCGCTGGGCCGCTGGCGGCGGTTCGACACCAAGCGTTCGCGGCTGATGTGCGCGGAGCTGATCCGCATCGTCGGGACGCCCGGCCTGTCCAAGGATCTGTTCGAGCAGGCGTCGAAGAGCCTCGAGTGATCCTCCCCGGCACGGGAAGGGGGACCGTCGCGAAGCGGTGGTGGAGGGGGGCTTCGGCAAACCGAGTCCCGTGTCGCACTCCCCCTCCACCAGCTTCGCGGGTCACCCTCCCCTTCCAGGGGAGGATTATTTCGCCGTCAGGAACCCCTCCATCACGATCCAGCGGTAAAAGGCGTCGAACCACCCGGTGCTGGTCGTCTTCTTCGGATACATGCCGAAGCCGTGCCCGCCCTGGCCATAGAGATGGAACTCGACCGGCTTCTTCGCCGCCATCCACTGGTCGATCAGGCCGAAGCCCTTGCCCGCGAACAGCGGATCGTCGGCGGCGATCGCCGCGAACATGGGCGGCGCGTCGGCGGGGACGGTCATCGGCTGGAGCGGGCCATAGATGTCGCCGATAAAGGCCGGCTTGGCCTGCCCGTCGAGCACGGTCGCGACGGTCAGCATCGCGCCCGCCGAAAAGCCGACCATGCCGATCCGGTCGGGATCGACCTTCCACTCGCCCGCGCGCTGACGGACCAGCGCGAAGGCGGCGCGCGAGTCGGCGATCTGCGGCGCTAGGCCCTTCAGCGCGTCTTCCGGGCTGGGCCGTGCGGCGGGGCGCGCCACGCTGGAGAACATCGCCGCCATCGACTTCTCGAATTCCCCCATATCGGCGGGCGTCTGATTCAGCCGATATTTGAGGACGAAGGCGGCGATACCGCGATCGGCCAGCGCCTTGGCGACGTCCCAGCCCTCATTCTGCATCGACAGGGTGCGGAAACCGCCACCCGGCGCCACGATCACCGCCGCGCCGGTCGCCTTGGCCGGATCGGGCAGGAAGGGGGTCAGCGTCGCCTCGGTCACGTTGCGGACGAAGACGCTGTTATACTGGCTGTGCCAGCTTTCCTTGTTCTTCGCGCCCGGCAAGGGTCCGGTGTCGAGCGCGATGGCGTTCGGCTGTGCGGGTATGGCGATCGGTGCCATCTTGTCGCTCTGTGCTATGGCGGGTCCCGCCACTGATAGCGCAAGCATGGCGGCCAGCGCATGGCCGATCCAGCGATTGGACTTCATATCCCCTCCTGTCCTCCGTGGGTTATGTCCCTACGGTCGGACGGGGATGGTACGCTTCGAGGCGCGGGGTGCAAGGGAAATGTTAAGGCTAACAGGGAGTGAGGCGTGGGCTTCGACTTCGCTCAGCCTGAACGGCTTTCAGTATCTGACTCTTGCCCTCAAACCCCGTTCAGCCTGAGCGAAGTCGAAGGCCAAGGGAATTCCCTCAGAACAACCGCCCCCCATTGGGCACCGCCAGATCCGGCGCGATCAGCACCACCTGCCCATCGGCATCGGGGAAACCCAGAGTCAGCACCTCGGACATCATCGGCCCGATCTGGCGCGGCGGAAAATTGACCACCGCCGCGACCTGCCGCCCGACCAGCGTCTCCGGCGTATAATGCCAGGTGATCTGCGCCGAGGAGCGCTTGACGCCGATGACCTCGCCGAAATCGATGGTCAGCTTGATCGCGGGCTTGCGCGCCTCCGGGAAGGGTTCGGCGGCGATGACGGTCCCGACGCGGATGTCGACCGCCAGGAAATCCTCGATCCCGATCCGGGGCGCAGGCGCGTCAGAAGTCGACATTGTCATAATGCGAAGGCGGGGTGACCATTTCCATCCGCTCGGACAGGAGCGGGCGGAAGGAGGGGCGACTCTTCAACCCGCGATACCAGCGCGCGGTCTGCTCATGCCCCTTCCAGTCGATACCGCCCAGATAATCGGCGACCGAAATCTGCGCCGCCGCCGCCAGATCGGCGAGGCTCATCGTCGCCCCGCCCAGCCAGTTGCGATGGTCGAGCAGATAGTCGGTATAGTCGAGATGCCCGACCGCGGCTTTCATCGCCTCGCGCAGGCCCTTGGCATCGGGGCTGCCGGTACGGGCGACGCGCTTGACCATGCGCTCGTGGAGCAGGGGGCCGGTCACGTCCTGATAGAAATGCGTGTCGAACCACGTCACCAGCCGCCTTATCTCGGCACGATTGACGGCGGTGCCGTTGATCATCGCCGACTTCTCGACCGTCTCCTCGAAAAACTCCGAGATCGCCATGGAATCGACCAGCAGCACGCCGCGCTCCTCATCGACCATCACCGGGGTCTGCCCGGCGGGGTTCATGTCGAGGAATTCGTCGCGCCGCTGCCACGGCGATTCGCGCACCAACTCATAACCGACGCCCTTCTCGCCCAGCAGAAGCCGGACCTTGCGCGAGAAGGGACAGAGGGGGAATTGATAGAGTTGCCACATACCCCCCATCTAAGCGGCGCGACGCCTTTGCGCCAACCCCGGCAAGAATGTTTTCAACGCCCGCGCGCGACGGGGCGGCGCAGCCGTCGCCAGCCCAGCACCACGCCGCTGATCGACAGAACCAGCCCGGCGATCGACCAAAGCCACATCCAGCCGGTCCAGACCCGGTGATGCACCGTCAACCACGGCCAGTCCCAGGTGTGGAGCAGCGTATAGACCCAGCGATAGGCGCGGCGCACCCGGTCCTGCCGTTCGACCAGCGCACCGCTCATCGGATCGACATAGAGCCAGGTTTGCGCGGCATCGTCGAAGCGCAGGCGGATCAGCGGCAGGCCCGAGGGCTGGGTCCAATAGAAATCGGGGGCGGTCAGCACCTCACTGCCGATCAGATGGCCGCCCGGAACCAGCATCGCCGCCACCCGGGCGGGATCGGCGGGCCGCGCCGGGGCAAGGTCCGCCTGCTCCAGCCAGCGCGGATGCGGCGAGGCGCGGTCGATCGCGATCCGCCGAAGTCCCGCATCGCCGCTCCATTCGACGCTGCGCGCGCCCTCCGCGACCTGCCGCAGCCGGTCGAGCGCATGCGGCTCGCCCGCCTGGCCCGCATAGGCGCGCATCGCCGCCTCGGGTGCGCTCCCCCCGGCAAAGCCATGCCCCGGATCGACCGACAGCCATCCGCTGACGATCCAGGTCGTCAGCATCACGCCACCCAGCAACCCGCTGACATGATGCCAGAGCATCCAGCCATGATAGGGCGTCACCCGCCCGCCCCGATAGCGCCGCCGCCCCGGCCGCATCCGCAACAGGCCGATCCACAGGCCGGTCAGCGCGACCGCGATGCACGGGCCCGACACCCACATCACCGCCTGCCGCCAATTCTCTCGGTCGCGGCGCAACATGGTGGGATAGAGCCAGTGCGGCACCGACCCCAGCCAGTTCCACCAACGCTGCCGCCCGGTCGTCCGCTGCACCGGCTGGCCGGTCAGGCTGGAGATATAGAGTTCGGTCCCGGCACCATCGGCCAGCGTCGCCTTCCACAAGGGACGGTGCCGGTCGAATCCGCCCGCGACGGTCCATTGGTCGTCCGCGATCGGGGCGACACTGCGCACCGCCGCGCCGCCGAAGCGCGCCGCGACACGGGTCGCCAGTGCGGCATCGACGGCGGCGGGTACGGTGCCCGTCGCCGCCGACAGGAGGCGGGTGTCACCCTCCGCCCCCTCGATCCGCCAGACCGGCGAACCGTCGCGCATTTCCAGCGTGATGCGGCGCGCCATTCCTTCCCCGACCGGCGCCTGATGCACGCGGCCCCAGTCGATCTGCTCCGCCCCCGACCAGCTCTGGGCGGGGGTCAGCGCGGGATAGGGGACGTACATCATCACCAGCCCGCTGGCGAACCACATCACGAAGAACAGGCAGGCGACGATCCCGACCCAGCGATGGGTGAGGAAGGCCAGCCGGACCGCCGCCCTTCCCCAGCGTCGATCAGAACGCCGCACGAAGCCCCACATCCAGCGAGCGGGGCCGCCCCAATATCCATTGCTGGTCGCCGTAAGAGGTGACCGCATAGGCCTTGTCGAACAGGTTATAGACCCGGACATCGACCGCCATGCGCGGGGTCAGGACATAGGACAGGGTACCGTCCACCGTGGCATAGGCCGGAACAGGAAAGCCATTGCCATTGTCCGAAAAGCGCCGCCCGACATAGCGAAGCCCCGCACGCACCTGTACCCGCGTCGTCGCGTCCCAGCGCAGCCAGAGATTGGCGAGCGCCTCGGGCACGTCGGGCGGCGTGCGGCCCGTATAGTCCGCCCCGCCCGAGCGGAAATCGTCGAACCGCGCATCCAGCAGCGTGCCGTTGGCGTCGATCCCGAAGCCCTGCGGCAGGTCGAGCGTCACCGCCGCCTCCACGCCCTGCGCCGAACGCTGGCCGACCTGCTCGACCGGGCTCGACAGCGTGCGCTGCGCCAGCAGGCCGGTCTTGACGATCCGGTACGCCGCCAGCGTCGCGGTGCCGCGCCCGTTTAGGAACAGCCACTTCGCCCCCGCCTCGATCTGGTGGCCGCGCGCGTTGCTGAACGCCACCTGCCCGGTCGAGACGGTAGTCAGCGTGCCCAGCGGATCGACCCCGGTGGCATATTGGCCATAAAGGGACAGGGTCGCCATGGGCTGATACACGATTCCCGCGCGCCAGGTCGCGTTGCGGAAGGTCTTTTCGAAGACGAAGCTGTCCTGCCGCGCGCCACCGGGATAGGCGATCGCCCAGCGGCGGACCTGATTCTCCTCGTAACGGACCGCGCCGACCACCGACCATTTCGGCCCGAGCGTCACCCGGTCCTCGGCAAAGACCGCCAGCGCGGTCGTGCGGGTGCGGTATCGCGGCGCGATCCCCTGCGTATCGAGGAAGCGGCCGGGATCGAAGGCGAAGGGATCGACCGCATCGACCTGCGCGTCCGAACCGAAGTCGTTCTCATGGGTGAAGCGGACCAGATTGGCGTCCCCGCCCACCACCAGCGCATTGGCGATACCGGGGGCGATGCCGGTCCGCCACGTCACGCTCGCCTGATCGCCCCATTGGGTCTGGTCGTGGCGGATGCCGTAATTGCTGCTCCGCCGGATCGTGCCGGGCGCGCCCGCCGATCCGTCCGCGCAACTGCCGCTGGCCGCGACCCAGCAATAGCTTTCCAGATTGCGCCAGAAACGGTCGCTGGTCAGATAATAGGCGATGTTCGACAGGCTGATGTCCGCACCGGGCGTCCAGTCGATCCGGACGGAGGCGCGGTCGTCGCGGAACCGCATCCGCCCATCGCCGACATTATAGTTGCGCTCCCGCACCCGCAGGTCGAGCCGCCCGTCGATCAAGGGCGTGCCGAAATACGTAATCGGCCGCTGGTCTCCATGATCGCCGCGCACCGTGACCGCGAAGACCGGCGATGGCGTCCATTTCAGCGTACCCGACAGCGCGACGCTGTCCGAATGCCCGCGATCGACATAGCCGTCCGAGCGGCGATAGCTGGCATCGACGCGATAGCCGAGCGTATCCCCCAGCGGGCCACCGATCCCGGCGGCGGCGCGAAAACTGTCTTGCGCACCGTAACCGATCTCGGCCTGGCCATGAGTCTCGGCGGTCGGCTTGCGCATCACGACATTGACCGCCCCGCCCAGCGCGCCCTGTCCGTACAGCACCGAGGCGGGGCCGCTCAGCACGTCGATCCGCTCGACCATCCAGGGATCGGTCGGGAAGGTGATCGTCCCCGCCGCCGGGAACAGCCGCACCCCGTCGATCAGTTGCAGCACCGATCCCTGCCCCGAAAAGCCGCGCGCCGACAGCGCCGTGCCGCCATTGCCGGGATTGGCGACGCTGGCGATGCCCGGCGCCCGCGTCTGCGCATCGACGATCGACAGGTCGCCGCGCGCGCGGATCGTATCGCCATCCAGCGACACGATGCTGGCGGGTGTCTCCAACGGGGTCAGGCCCAGTCGACTGGCGGTGGCATTGGGCGTATCCAGCGCCTGCTTCCCGCGCGTGCCGACGACCAGGACGGTGGCATCGGCCCCCTGCCCCTCCAGCTTCTGCGCACCGGCCTCACCGACCCCCAGCAAAAGCGCGGCGCCGCCCCATAGCGCCTGCCCGAACCCGTTACGATATAACATTCTATTGCCCTTAGCGTCTCGTCGCGAACAAGCCGAGGCCTTTCCGTTCCTTTCCGAACGGCCGGATGCCATGCGTACTGGACGCTCTTCCGCACTCGCCATGGCAAACCATTGCGCCTCCGCCATCATTGGCGTCGCTCGTCGGAAAAGACCTTAGCCTCGGCCATCCCCTGGACCAGGCATGAGCGACCTGACGCCGGCAGGTCTCCTGGCTCACGGGTCATCGCGGCATACGCGCCTTCCCAGGTCGCCCCAGTGGCTGGACCGGCCATCGCCGCCCCGTGCGTATCCGCTCACCGCTTACAGTTGCAGGGACAGCCTCGGATTCGGGCGTCGCCGCCCTCACCGCGTTCCCTTTTAATCCCCCTTGTCGGGAGAACCGGCGCGATCATTGCCGGATCATTCCGGCGACCTATCGGTAGGGGGCCGTCGGCGGCGGCGTCAAGCGGGATGAGCATCGCGCCGAACCGCGCTATGGCGGCATGATGGCACGCAAGACCCGCTATCTGACCGCGACCATGGCCGATGGCTATGTGAAGGCGATCGGCCCGACCGCCGCGCCCTTCACCCATTATTGGCGGATCGTCGCCGATCTGGGCGGCGGCCGTACCGAAGTCTTCTGGGGCCATGCCAAGTCGCGCAAGGACGCCAAGGCGAACGATGCCGCCATGGCCGAGGCGATGCGCCAGCGGGGCTGGCTCGGCTATGCGTTCGAGGTCGTCGAGCTGGTCGAATCGAGCGAACCGCCCGAAGGCATGGCCCCCTCCGGCGGAAAGGCGCGCCGCCGCCGCTGACCCGCCGCCACCCCCAAGATGATGATTTTGTCATGATGGGGCTTTACGCCCGGTCACCCCACGACTATTGCGACTGCATATCAATAGAAGATTGGGGAACGACATGCTGGCTGGTTCGGCATTGAAGACGCTTGTGCTCGCTCTGTCGGGGGTGGCGGCACCGGCGCTGGCCGAGGGGGCCCGGCCCATCGTCGCGGACCGTGCCACGCCGTCGACCGACAGCGGCGCGGCGGACCAGACCGGCAACGACATCGTCGTGCTCGGCAAAAGCTATGGCCGCGAGGTCGGCAAGACCGTGACCCCGCTCAAGGACATTCCCAACACCGTCACGGTGATCGAGCGCGACCAGATCGAGGCGCAGAATCTCTTCACGCTGGAGGATGCGCTGACCGCGACCAACGGCATCACGGTCAATGGCGTGGGCAGCGAGGACCCGTCCTATTTCTCGCGCGGTTTCGCGATCAACAATTACCTGATCGACGGCGTCCCGACCTTCGCCCTCGCCTTCCCCGCCGTGGTGCCCGACCTGTTCTTCTATGACCGAGTCGAGGTGCTGCGCGGTCCCGCCGGGTTGTTCAGCGGCGCGGGCAATCCGGCGGGCAGCATCAACCTGGTCCGCAAGCGTCCACTCGACACCGCGCGGGTGCAGGCGGTGGCCGGGCTGGGCAGCTTCGACAATGTCCGGCTGGAACTGGACGCCTCGCTGCCCGCCAGCGAGCGGCTGGGGTTCCGTTTCGGGGTCATGGGCCAGGATCAGGACCAGTTCTACGACACCGCGCACCGCAACCGCGTCGCCGCCTATGCCACGGGCGCGCTCAAGATCGGCGAGCGCACCACCCTGACGGTCGGGGGCAATTACGATCGCTTCCGCCCCGCGATCCAGTCGGGCCTGCCCGGCTATGCGGGCGGCAGCGACGGCAGCGACGGGCGGCTGTTGTCGGTCGATCGCTCCACCTATCTCGGCGCGGACTGGAACCGGTTCGAATCGAAGACGTGGAGCGGGTTCGCCGAACTGGCGCACCGGGTCAGCGATCGCTGGACGCTGCGCGCGACCGGGCTCTACACCGATGTCGATCGCATCGATATCTACAGCTATATCGGCAGCCAGCCGGTGACCGCCGCCAACCAAGGCGTCACCAACCAGATCGCCTATCGCGGCGACAGCAAGCAACAGACCCGCGCCTTCGACTTCAATGCGATCGGTAGCTTTCCGCTGTTCGGCCGCGACCAGACGCTGATCCTGGGTTGGGACTATCAGGCGAGTTCGGGCACCTCCTATTACAGCCGCCTGTCCAACTTCGCGACGATCGATGTGTTCGACCCCGTCTCGCCGCCCGAACCGCCGCTCAACCCCTATGGCCCCTCGGCGCCTTACCGGGTGCCGGGGACGAACCGCTTCATCACGCAGGTTTACGGCGCGAGCGGAACCGACGTCGAGCAATATGGCATTTACGGCCAGATGCGGCTGAGCCCGGTCGCGGGGCTGACCCTGACCGGTGGCGGGCGCGTGACATGGTGGGACACGACGATCCGCACCCTGCTGGTCGCCTCGGGCACGATCCCCGCCCCGACCCGCTATGGCTTCAACGGCCGCTTCACCCCCTATGCGGGTGCGGTATGGGATGTGACGTCCGACTGGAACGTCTATGCCAGCTATGCCGACAGCTTCAGCCCGGTCAATTCGGGCGGACGCCAGCGCCCCGACGGCCGCCCGATCGAGCCGCTGGTCGGCGATCAATATGAGGCGGGGACCAAGCTGGCCCTGATGGACAAGCGCCTGTTGCTGTCCGCCGCGGCCTATCAGATCACGCAGCGCAACCGGACGATCAACGATCCCGACAACCTGCTGATCGTCTATCAGCTGGGCAAGGTCCGCGCGCGCGGCATCGAGGCGGAGGCATCGGGCGAGATCCTGCCGGGCTGGCGGATCAATGGCGGCTACAGCCTGACCCGCACCAAATATCTCTCCGACATCAATCCGGTGGTCGAAGGGCTGACCCTGACCCCGATCATCCCCGAGCATATGGTCAAGCTGTTCACCAACTATAAGCCGCAGGGCGGCGTGCTTCAGGGGGCCAGCCTGGGCGGCGGGGTGACCTGGTTCAGCGAGACCTATGGCGGCGCGGCGGCGACCCGCAACGCGCAAGGGGCGTTCGTCCCCTCCACTATCGTCCGGCAGGGTGCCTATGCGGTGGTCGATCTGCGCGCGGGCTATGAAGTGAACGAGCGGCTGGGCCTGTCGGTCAACGTCAACAATGTGTTCGACAAGACCTATTATGCCCGCATCAGCTCCACCGCGCGCGGCAATTATTACGGCAGCCCGCGCACGGTGTTCGCGACCTTGCGCTACACCTATTGAGCGTCAGCGGGGCGGCGCTACGCGGCGCCGTCCCTCCGCGCCAGAAACCGGCGGATCGGCCTGTCCCAGACGCGAAGCGCGATCATGGCGAAGGCGATAGTGAACAGATAGAGCGACACCGCGACCATCGCCGTCATGCCGCCGCTCGCGGGCTCGCTCGCCACCCAGTTCATATAGACATACACGAACGGATAATGGGTGATGTACAGCGGATAGGAGAGCCGCCCCGCCGCCCGGCACAGCGCTTGCGTCACCCGGCCCCCGTCCGAATGCCGTCCCAGCATCAGGATCGTGGGAAACAGGAACAGCACGCAGGCCGCCTGATAGACGCCGTTCCACTTCACCCCACCCGCCTCGGGCAGCACCGGCGCGGCGAAGACCGCCAGCAGGATCAGGCTCAACCCGCCAAAGCCCAGCCGCACACGCGGCAACCGCTCGCCCAGCCGATAGAGCAACAGCCCCGCCAGAAACGGATAGGCCAGCCGGACCGACGCGCCCCAGAAATTGGTGAGCCCCCAGCCCGTATCATAGGAGCCGAGCGTCAGTGCCGTCGCGGCGGACACCAGCGCGGCGATCGCGGTCGATCCGACCAGCCAGGGGAGCCTCAACCGCCGCAACACCAGGGCATAGGCCAGGTTGGCGATATATTCCTGAAACAGCGTCCAGGCGGGCGCATTGAGGGGGTGGCTGTCCCCCAGCCGGTTGGGCAACGGCCCCGACGGCAGTGCCAGCAGCCCCGCGACAAAGGCCAACGCCACCAGCATCCCCGACGCGCGTTGCCGATCCCCGGCAAAGGGATCGAGCAGATAGCTGAGCAGCCCCAGAATCGCACCCAGCACGACCAGCGGATGCAGCCGCACCAACCGCCGTACGAGAAAGTCCCGCACGCTCATGCGCCCCCACCGGTCGTCATAGGCATAGCCGACGACGAAGCCCGACAGCGCGAAGAAGAAATCCACCGCCAGATAGGCATGCGGCAACAACAGCCGGTCCGGCGCGAACAGGACGGTGATGCCCTGGATATGAAAGGCGACGACCAGCAGGGCGGCGGTGCCGCGCAGGCCGTCCAGCACCTGGAAATGCTGTCTGGTGCTCCCTTGCGCCTCCGTGGCGAGGACGGCCGGATCGCTCATCCGCGAGCGGGCCTTGCCGGATTGCCCATCACGGTCGCGCCCGCCGCCACGTCGCGGGTCACGACGCTGCCCGCGCCGATGATCGCGTCGTCGCCGATGGTCACGCCGGGCAGGATCAGCGCCCCGCCCCCGATCCACACATTCGCGCCGATGCGGATCGGGCGACCGAACTCCCATCCCTCGCCGCGCAAGGCCGGATCGCGCGGATGGTCGGCGGTCAGGATCTGGACGCCGGGGCCGATCTGCGTCCCTGCGCCGATCTCCACCCGCACCACGTCGAGGATGACGCAGCCGAAGTTGAGGAACACCCGCTCGCCCAGATGGATGTTATAGCCATAATCGCAGTGGAAGGGCGACCGCACCACCGCCCCCGCTCCGGCCTGGCCAAGTCCTTCGGCCAGCATCGCATGACGATCCTCCGCGCTCGCCCCGGCCGCGCCGTTGTACCGCGCCATCCAGGCCGCGGCCCGCACCGCGTCCGCGCTCAGCTCGGGATCGTCGGCGCGATAGAGTTCGCCCGCCAGCATCCGTTCTTTCTGGGTCATCGCCATCAGCTCAGATCGTGCAGGTCTTTGCCGAGCGGCGCGGTGATCCGCAGGTCGGAGAACCGCACCTCCAGCCCCTCGCGCTCGGGTGTGCATGCCATCGGCCCGACCTGATAGGCGCTCGCCACCGGAAACGGGGCCAGCCGGACCAGGGGCCAGCTCTGGCCGTCCGCCGACACCTGTAACCGCAACACGCCCTTGGCGACGGTCGCGCGCATCCAGAAATCGGCGGCATCGCCCGCATAAGGCCCCGTCGCCCAATCCGAACGGCCATCGGTCAGCACGCTGCTGAGCATCGCCCGGCCATCGGACAATTCGATGCCCGCCTTGACCCAGCGCCGCTCGTCGACCCGGACCATGATGCCCGCCTGATCGTACAGCTTTTCATAGCGCGCCCGGATGCGCAGTTGCGCGGTAAAGGCGTCGCCGGTCGGAAAGCCCAGGAAATGGCCACTGTCGCGGGTGAAGCCATAATGGGTCTCGCGCCAGAAATCGGTGCCCCGGTCGGTCGCCAGCGTCATCTCGCCATTCGGCCCGGTCCGCCATGATCGGGGCGTGTTCAGCCACCGCCCGTCCCGACGCCCCATGATATCGGTCGCCGTCTGCGGTCCTTGCGCGGCGGCCGCGATCGACGGCACACCCAGGGCGACCGCGCTGCCCAAAATCGTTCGCCGCGACGGATGCGCTTCCGGCATGGCCCTCTCCCTCTTTTGCGTTAGGGCAGGCGGAAAGCCTCTGCCCCAGTCGGGCAACATGTGTACAAATGTACACATCTTATGCAACGGAGTTTTCGTATGTCGGAAGGACGATCGCGGCCAAACGATCCCGACCGGCGACGGCGTATCGTCACCGCGACGCTGGATGTCATCGCCGAACATGGCGTAGCGGGCACCACCCATCGCCGGATCGCGGCGGCGGCGGCCGTGCCGCTGGGTTCGGTCACCTATTATTTCGCGTCGCTCGAAGAATTGCTGACGACCGCCTTCACCCAATTGGCCGAGGAAAGCTCCGACGCCTTCCGCGCCCGTCTGGCCGGTGCGCGGGACCGCGCCGGGGCTCGCGCGGCGATCATCGACATCATCGCCGGATCGGTCTGGGCCGAGCCCCGCACCCTGTTGCTCAGCTACGAACTCTACGCCTTCGCGGCCCGGCACCGGTCCGTGTCGAGCGTGATGCAGGGATGGATGAACAACAGCCGGGCCGCCCTGGAACGCTTTTTCGATCCGCTGACGACCCGCGCGCTCGACGCCTTGGTCGAGGGGATCGGGATCCACAACTCGATCGACCCCGACCCGCTGGACCGCGATGCCATCACCGAGATCGTGAACCGCATCACAGGCGATTGAGGACCGTCACGACGGCGTATGACCCTATTCAATCTTGCGATTCGTTATCAATATCACTAATCGGCCCTCAAGATTCAAAGGGGACCGCATCATGAAGCCCATCATCCTGGCCGGTACGGCGCTGGCCGCTCTGGTCGCATCGCCCATTTGGGCAGCCACGCCCGACGATCTCGACCGCCGCACCCCCGCCGAGGTGGAAGCCGACGAACAGCGCGAAATTCTGGTCGAGGGGCGGCGGGATCAGGCCTTTGCGGGCACCAAGACCGAAACGCCGCTGATCGAGGTGCCGCAGCCACTCACCGTCATCCCGGATGACGTCTATCTGGCGCAAGGTGCGATCAACATCGCCGACACGGTGCGCTATGCCGCCGGCGTCAATTCCGACGCCTATGGCCGCGACACCCGCGTCGACAGCCTTACCATCCGCGGGGTCGAAGCGCTGCAATTCCGAGACGGGATGCGCGACATCTTCAGCTATTATGCCAGCATCACGTCCGACCCCTATAATTTCTCGCGGGTCGAGGTGGTGCGCGGCCCCGCCTCCGTGCTGTTCGGACAGGGCTCGATCGGCGGGATCGTCAACCTCGTGTCGAAGACGCCGTTGTTCACCAACAGCGCCGATATGAGCCTCGTCTATGGCAGCTATGACCGCAAGGAGGTGCTGGCCGACGTCAACGGGACGCTGGGCGATACGCTGGCCGCGCGGATCGTCGCGCGGGTGCGGGATGCCGACACCTATGTCGACCATGTCGCCGACGACCGGGTGATGATCGCCCCATCGGTCACCTGGCGGCCGGGCGCGCGTACCGATGTGACGCTGCTGGGTCTCTATCAGAAGGACCATAGCGGCTCGACCGCGAACTTCCTGCCGATCATCGGCACGCTGCGCGACAATCCCGGGAACCCGCGCCTGCCGCGCTATCTGTTCGTCGGCAAGCCGGGTTACGACCGCTATGACGGGCGGCTGCTTCAGGGATCGGGCCTCATCACCCATCGCTTCGCCGACGATCTGAAGCTCAGCCTGAAGGCACGCTATATCGACAGCGACCTCGACTATTTCACCCATTACACCAACAGCTACGGCAATCCGACCAATCCCTATCTCCCGGGCAGCAACGGGCGGCTGATCCCGCTGATCGCAGGATCGTCGGTCGCACGGCTGAACGTCTTTTCCACCGACAACAATGTCCAGTGGCGCTTCAACACCGGCGCGGCGGTGGAGCACACCCTGCTCGCGGGCGTCGATTATAGCTGGAACCAGGTCCGCAAGAGCGACAATTACGACTTTTCGCAGGTCATCGACCTGTACGACATCGACTATGCGTCGATCGTCGAGCCGCCGCTGACCGCGCCGTTCACCCGCGACACACAGAAGCAGCTCGGCCTCTATGTCCAGGACCAGATCCGACTTTGGGACCGCGTCTCTGTGGTGCTGGGCGCCCGGCGCGACCATGTGCGCACCGCCAGTCTCAACACGACGAGCGGCGCGATCAGCCGAACCACCGACGCCGCCACGACCTTCCGGGCCGGCATCATCGGTGAAGCGGGCGCGGGCCTGTCGCCCTTCTTCAGCTATACCGAAAGCTTCCAGCCCGTCGCCGGCCAGACCAGCGCCGGCACCCCCTTCCGCCCGCAGACCGGGCAACAGTTCGAGGGCGGCGTGAAGTGGCAACCCGACCGTGCGACGCTCGTCACGCTCACCGGCTTCAGCATCAAGGAGCGGAACCGCCCTGTCCCAGACCCCCGCAACCCGCTCGGCCAGATCCAGGCGGGCGAGCTGACCACCCAGGGGTTTGAGCTGGAGGCGACGCGCACCCTGCCCGGCAATTATGACCTGTCGCTTGCCTATGGCTTCAACGACGTGGGTGGCGATACGGGCCAGATCGGTTATCTGTCACGCCACACCGCGTCGGCATGGGGCACGAAGATGTTCCAGGGGGACTGGGCGACGCTGCGGCTGGGCGCAGGCGTCCGCTATCTGGGGCAGCAGGTGTCGGGCAACGCCGCCTGGACGATCGTCACCCCGGCACGCACGATGGTCGACGCGCTGGTCGAGTTGGAACGCGACCGCTGGCGGCTGCGCCTCAACGCCACCAACCTTCTCGACAACCGCGGCTATGCCTCCTGCCTCGCCCGCGGCGACTGTTTCGTATCGGCACCGCGCAACGTGATGCTATTGCTGGGATATCGGCTCTAACCGCGTCTTGGCCTCTCCGGCCCTGCCCCCCGTGGCGGCTTGACCGACATGGAGTGTGAACGACCTGCACCGGGTGTTCGCGCTCCCTGTCGCCGGTCCTTTCCTGGAAATCGAACGACGGCGCGTCGGGTTGTAAGAACACGCCGCGCATCAGAACTGTCGGCTTCCATGGCAGCGCAGACAGGGGAGCGCCGAATTCGCGCCACGATCAGCCAGACGATTCCCATGCCACCATGTCTGCCGCTTTACCCCAGACCAACGTGCTCGTGATGCAGTCACGATGGGTTTTCATCGGAGAGAATGGCGCGCGTAGCCGTCCCGTCTGCCACGGCTGATCTACACGCTCATCCAAACCGCCCGGCTCAACTTCCTCGACCCTGAAGCCTGGCTGCGCGACGTGCTCACCCGCATCGCCGATGGGCACCCGGTAAACCGCATGGCGGAATTGACGCCCTGGGAATATGAGTAACGTGCCAATTCGTGAGGAACGATGTGTCCAAACCCTTGTTCCACGTTCTGTTCAACCCGTCTGGCGCTGGGACACTGCGCCAGACCTTGGTTCAGAAAGGTCGAACTGAGCAGGTCGCGTGCTCGTTCGATGATTTCAGTTTCGGGCCGGTCGAGGCTGACGACGCTGCCAGGGTTGCGTAGGTCGAGCAGGAGCTGGGCGTCACCGACTGGGAAAGCGTAGTGGCGGACACAGTGCCATTCCTTGAAGCATCCTGCTCGAACGGCGTCTTGCCGGTCGCCTGGATCTCGCGCCGTGATGCCCGGAGCTATGCCAGCTTCCTCTGGTGGCTTTCGCACCTGGGTGACGCGCCCTGCAAGATCATCGACGTTACCGATTTGATGGTGAGCGGCGATGAAACGAATACGGTACTACGTCCGGCGATCAGCCCCGCTGCCCTCAGCGCGACCTTGAATTGGTAAAACGAGCGGAGCATCAGGCTCGATGGAGGCAGTTGCTCTCCGACAATGCACCGCTTCGTATTGTGGACCGGGACGGCTCGCTGACCTCAGCACCGATCAGCTATTTCGACCCTCTTATGCTCTCATGCGCAATGTCAGCTTGGCAGAAGATGGCTCGCATCGTCGGCGAAGCACTTGCCAGCTTTCTGAAGGACGGCGTGCATCAGACAGGAGATCTGGTTCTCTACGCCCGCGCGTGCGTGCTCGCTGAGAGCGGATCGCTTGAATGGCGCGGTGACCTCTCGTCCATGCAGGCTTGCGAGTTGCGCCTCCCCCCGTCCGCATAGGATCGATTCACTTTGCGACGACCGGATACGTCTCCGACCGGACGCTTACATCGCCAGTGCTGTTGGGGTGAACGCGAAAAGTCCCCGGAAGCGTGAGCTT